>CACJUU010000005.1 GCA_902596605.1 uncultured Alphaproteobacteria bacterium
TAAAACCGACATTTAGGAAGGCTTTGATGCATATAGCAGTAGTTATTGGCATAATCGCTTTTTTGGGTGGGCTCGATTTTTTTAGAGGCATGTTTAATAATTATTATGCTGGATTATCAAAGCTTATGCTTTTGATCACAGGATTTGTTTATGTATATTTTTGCGTCCAAAGTTTCATATTTGTGCGACGAAAAAGAAAACTGCAGTCTAATTAAAAATAATCTCCTTGGGTTTTTATATTTTTGGTTGACACCACTTAAATTTACTCCATGTTACAGCTTGTGGGTTACGTATTGTATAGGAGGATAATATGAGACTTTTTTCACTAACGGTAACATTGTTGGCTAGTTTTTTAGTATCTGCTGCTGCTATCGCAGCTGACATTGAAGTAAAAATGCTAAATAAGGGCGAAGAAGGAAAAATGATATTCGAGCCTTCGTTTATAAAGGCCCAAGTAGGCGACAACATAGTTTTTTTACCGACGGATAAGGGGCATATGGCTGCGTCCATTAAAGGACTAATCCCCGACGGGGCAAAAAAGTTCAAGAGTAAAATTAACAAGAAATTTAGTTATACAGTGGAAGTTGAAGGACTTTATGGAATCCGTTGTACACCGCATTATGCGAATGGCATGGTGGCTTTAATACAAGTTGGAGACTCTGCAAATCCTACTGATTTTCTCAAAGGACAAAAAGTTCCAAAAAAATCTAAAGAACGGCTCGAAAAATATTTGAGCCAAGTCGGTTCTTAATTAAGTATTTTGTTTAAAGGATCTCCTTAGGGAGATCCATACAAAATAAGCTGTGCTCAATAGCCATAGTCCAAAAATCATAGCGTGAAATTGGGGTAATAAGAAACTGTGTTTATGCAGTATCAGAAAAACTGCGCTCATGGACCATACTGCTACCATTATTATTGAAGAATTGCGTAGCTCTTTAACTCTGAATGGATGAATTATTTTTATCGGAATGAACGTCAATATTAAACATAAGCATATAGCAGCGAAATTAAACCACAGTGCGAAGTCTAAAATAAAAAGAAAGAACACCAGTAAATTCCAAAGCGCAGAAAAGCCTTTGAAATAATAATCTGTTGTTTTCATATTCTTATCAGAAAACGTGTAACAACTAGCCAGCAAAATAGAAATGCAGGTTAAATGAACGAGATTATATGGTACCATTGAAAACCAATAAATCATCAATACAGGAAGTATTGAGTAGTTAAACATATCTATAACATTGTCTAAAGTACTTCCATCTACTTCTGGAAGTGCCTCTTCCACGTTTACGTATCTGGCTAGAGTACCATCTACGCCGTCGATAACTAAAGCAAAACCCATAAATAAAAATGCAAAAGTTTGTTCACCATTTAATATCGCTAAAAGGCCTAGAAACCCAAAAATTAGTCCTGACGCAGTAAAAATGTGAGCCGCCCATGCGAACGCTTTATTTATTTTTTTTGATTTAAAAACAATATCTTTTAATTTCATTCCTTAAAAAATAAGTAAAAGTGGATATATGTCAAATAATTAGAAAGTTAGGATCTTTCCATTATTTCTGAAACCTGAAACCCGTCTTCCCTTAGAGCCTTAATGATAGAGGCAATATGTTCTACGCTTAACGCTTCGATAATAGCATCAATTTTTGCATTCTTAACTGGAACGTCATTAAACATTCTTTGGTGATAGATTTCGATAATGTTGCCCCCATACTTAGCAATTAAATTTGAAATTCTTGCTAACATTCCAGGCTCGTCAATTATATCGATCCGCACTTTTGTCATCCTTCCATCCATCAAGAGCTTTCGGTTTAATATGCTGGCAAATAGCCTAGCATCAATGTTACCTCCACAAATAACTGTTCCTACTTTTTTACTAGAAAATTTGTCTTTATTGTTCATTATTGCCGCCACACCTGCAGCACCTGCTCCTTCAGCAATCACTCTCTCGTTTTCAAATAAAGAGCTAATTGCTTTTTCGAGCTCAAATTCGTTAATGAGCAAAATATCATCAACATGATCTTTTATTATCTCCGAAGTAATTTCCCCAGGCCTTTTTACAGCTATACCATCAGCCAAGGTGTCCCCCAAAATTGCAAGATCCTTTTTGTGAAGCACATTATACATAGAGGGAAATTTTTCAGTTTGCACTCCATATATTTTTATGTTGGGGTTTAAAGCCTTGGCCACGATTGATACGCCTGATATCAATCCACCCCCTCCAATAGGAATGACTAATAGGTCTAAATCTTTAATATCCTCCATAAACTCTAGTCCGAGGGTGCCCTGTCCAATTACAACGTTAGAATCGTCATATGGATGTATAAGGGTCAATTTTTTATCATTTGCCAATTCGGAAACATAAGCTTGAGACTCATTTAAAGTACGTCCTCTCAGGATAACATCTGCACCTAAACTTTTTGTTTTCATTACTTTGAATAAAGGAGCATGCTCTGGCATAACAATTGTCGCGTTAACACGTTCTTTTTTTGCCCACCATGCTACAGCTTGGGCATGATTACCCGCAGACATAGCAATCACGCCCCTTTTTTTTTGTTCCTCTTTTAAACGTGTTATGGAAGTGTAAGCTCCTCTAACTTTGAAAGAAGATGTATATTGAAGGTTTTCTAGTTTAAGAAAAACCTCTCCATTTATTTCACTACTTAAATGCTGAGATCGAATAGTAGGTGTTCTAATTATATTACCTATCAGTTCCATGCTAGCGCGCGTTATTGTGTCTATATTGATCTTCATTTTTCTCGTCAGAGCGTTTTCAAATTCTTTATTTACCATTTCAATCAGAAAATAAAGAAAAATTATCTACGAAGATCATAATTATAATAGCGTAGATATGGTGTAAGCCACCGTTTGATCATTAACAAAGGCTATTTTTTTTTATGAATTGATATATAATAATATTAGGGAGTACGAATTAAATTTGAATATAAAAATAGTTGGCAAAAATATTGAACTGGGAGAATCGTTTCAAGCGTACAGTAGTGTTAGGATTGGCGAAGTTCTAAATAAATATTCATATGACGCCGTTAGCACTCAAATAACTTTAGAAAAAAGAATTGGGAACTTTAAGGCTAAGTTAAAAGTATATCTCAAAAACAAGATTGAATTAGATGCAACCGGTAGAGGAAAGGATGCAAATGCCAGTTATGAGGATGCCTTAGATCATATAGAAAAAAAACTGAGGCGTTATCATAGACGGATGAAAAGTCACAGGAATTTCGAAAGTAAACATATTTCATCAACTGATGAACCGTTAAGGATTTATCAAAGTGTTTTGAATTTAGATGAAGATGAGATAGATGGTAATGATGGAGATAGTATGCCTGTGATTGCAGAATTATCTTATAAGATAGACGAAATGACAGTCGAACAAGCTGTTATTCGCCTAGAATTAGAAAATGAAAACTGCATATTTTTCAGAAATGCTTCGCATTCAGGATTAAACTTAGTTTACTATAGGAAGGATGGTAACATTGGTTGGATTGATCCAAGGGGAAGTCGAGAGAAAACCATAACCAAAAACCACAACTCCTCGGACAGGTAGTAAAAAAGAGTGCATCATGAATGAGGAGGACATCATATCCCTTTTTTACGCAAAGAGTCATTTGGAAACTTATGAAGTATTATTTCCCCTAGCACAAAGAGGCAATAAATTTGCTACATATTTTATCGGTAATATGCTCATTTCACCTATAGATCAGACTGTTGAGACAGACATTCTTGGAGGAGTAAGTTATTTAAAAATGTCTGCAAAAGCCGGTTATTTACCAGCACTTGAGTTTTTAGGGAATCTATATGCTTACAACGAAAAGGTAAAAAATGACTTAGTTGCTGCACATACTTTTTTTTATCTTGCAGCTTTGATCGATAATAAAGTTGATATAGGTTATCATTTAATGATTGAAGATGAGTTTGGCATTTCTGAGGCTAATATTAATAAATCTAAGGAACTGGCTGAAGCTTGTATGGCAGTTGGTCTAGAAAACTGTGAATTACTTAAAGAATGAGCAGATTACATTATATATTATGGCAAAACTGAAAGTTTTTAATAATCAACGAATATGAAAAGTTCAAAGAGAAGTATAATAAACCCGTTCATTGTGATGGATATCATGGAAAGAGCTAATTCAATTGAGAAAAAAGGTAAAACAGTGGTTCATATGGAAGTTGGGCAGCCAGGAACCTCAGCGCCAGAAGCTGCCAAGGATTTCTTAAAGAAAGCTATGGAAGATAATACAATGGGTTATACAGTAGCTCTAGGCCTCCCTGATTTACGAAAAAAAATTGCTAAATTATATGGTAATTGGTATGGACTGGACATCGATTGGAACAGGATTGTAATAACTAGTGGTTCATCGGCAGGTTTTATCCTTGCTTTTACCGCACTCTTTGACAAGCTTGACAGAGTGGGGTTAGCTAATCCAGGCTATCCCAGTTATCGGCAAATTATGAAAACTCTCAATTTAGATCCGGTACTTATAAATACTACTAAAAAAAATAAATTTCAACCAACTCCCAGTGATCTATGCCGTTACAATATTAATGGCCTATTAATTGCCTCACCAGGAAATCCTACCGGCTCTATGATTGAGAGAGAGCCTTTAGAAGCTTTAGTGAATTATTGTGCAGATAGAAAGATCTCACTAATAAGTGATGAAATATACCACGGCATACAATATGATATGCAACCTTCAACTGTACTAGAGTTTAGTGATAACTGCTATATCATAAACTCATTTTCAAAATATTTTTCGATGACAGGCTGGAGAATAGGTTGGATTATTGTTCCTAAAGAACACATAAGGATAGTTGAAAGGATACAGCAAAATATGTTTATATGTGCTTCTCATGCAAGTCAAATTTTAGCAATTGGAGCGTTTGAGAGTAAAAAGGAATTAGAAAAAAACCTCATGACCTACAGAAAGAATAGAGAGAATTTATTAAACGCGTTACCTGAATTTGGTTTTAAAAATATAGCGCCGCCAGACGGCGCATTTTATTTATACATAGATATCAGTGAATTTTCGTCTGATAGCTATGATTTTGTAAAAAAAATGTTAGATGTTGGAGGGGTAGCTATAACACCTGGGATAGATTTTGATCCAATAAATGGAAAGTCAAAGATTAGGTTATCTTATGCTAGGAGCACGCCCGAGATATTAAATGGTATAGAGAGAATTAAAATATTTATGAAAGAAAAGAAATATCTTCAATAAAAAAAAATGTAAATGATAGGATTGGTTATGGTAAAAAGATTACTTGATAAAGTGGTTGTTATTACAGGAGCAACTAGCGGCATAGGGCTTGAAATAGCAAAATATTCAATTTCTCAGGGAGCTGAAGTGGTGATTTCTGGAAGGAGAGAAGATGAAGGAAAAAAAATAGTAATGGAGCTAGGAGAGAGGTGCCGATTTATCAAGTGTGATGTATTATATGAAGATCAGATCTGCGCACTTGTTGAAGAAGTATTTAGGCAATACGGAAAAATTGATGCTATGTTCAATAATGCGGGCGCACCAGATTTTGTAAGAAATATTGAAGATATTTCTTATGATAAAATAAAGCATAGTTTGGACCTTCTTCTTACTAGTGTCATTATTGGGACAAGAGAAGTGACAAGAATTATGAGTAAGCAGAACAACGGCAGCATAGTGAACACAGCGAGTATTGCGGGCCATTGGGGAGGCTGTGGTGGTTCCGTTTATTCGGCAGCCAAAGCAGGGGTTATACATTTCAGCAAGGTTACCTCTCTTGAATTAGCGAAATATAATATAAGAGTTAACTCAATTTCTCCTGGAGCAATAATAACCGAAATATTTGGTGTTGGGCAAAAACTATCGGGTGAAAAGCTCTCTTTGAGTGATGATCATCTTAAATCAAGCGAAGCCTTTAATGATTTTCAACCAATATCCCGAGCAGGGTTACCAGAAGATATTGCTAACTTGGCTATATATCTTGCCAGTGATGAAAGTACATTTGTAACTGGCCAAGATTTTGTTGTAGATGGAGGCTTATTGGCTGGTAGGCCTCTCAATGTAGCAAGTGAGTCCTTTAAAAAGATTAATAGGTCTTTGAAATCGATTTAAGTTTCATAGTAAGCCCGTTAGTTTTTTAACCAATAAGTTGGCTAAAGAGCAAAGGATTTTCTATTAAAAACATTGCGACCGCAGTAGCGCTTATCGCAGAACCAATCATAATGGCTCGATCGCCCCATTGCATACCTACATAAATCCATCCTATCGCGCTTATCAAGTAAGCTAACTGTCCAAAAAGGTATACTTCGGCAGAGATAAGAAATACACCCATAACTCCTAAAATCATAGAGCTCCACTTCACATACCAATCTCTTGTTCCTGTTGGAGTCAGGGGTTTAATATCATCGTATTCTCCCTGTAATTCTTCAAGTTCTTGTGCAAGACGCTTTTTTTCTGCTGCTAATTCCATAGCCAGTCTTCCAGCCTTTGAGGTAATATTGTGCATCTTGCCAGATTCGGCTGCTTCACTCATTTCATCGTGCTTTATTTCTTTGACCATACTTCCAATCCAATCTAAATAGTGAATAACTACAAAAATTTTTCTCTTTTTCAAGTATTTATTTCAATGGTGCCTAAGTTTTAGGCATATAGGTTGAAGTTATTATTGAACAATGGTCTGGTAAAATATTTTCTTACTAATTCACAGGGTTTTCCACAGATTATATGGAAAACATTCAATAAAAGACAAAATGAATACAATATGATTTAAATATATTTATCTATATAGCTGAAGGACCTCGCTACAGAGTAATAAATTCATGTCAACAATATTTGCTAAAATTGCCTTTTTAAAAATAACCAAGATCTTTTTATTCTTATGGCTTTATATGTACAGCGGGCTTACTCTAGCAGACTCTCCTAAAAGCTTAATAAGGGAAGGACTGACATTTTATGATAAAGGAAACTACGCTGATGCGTTGCATAGTTGGAAATCTGCCTCCGAAGTCGGCAGTAGAGAGGCTGATTTTCTTTTGGGCTTTTTGTATGATGGAGTTTTGCAGAATGATAAAGAAGCATTATCCTTTTTCCAAAAAGCAGCTTCTTCTGGTCACATACAGGCTCAAATCAATGTTGGACTGAAGTACGAAAAGGGAGAGGGAACAAAGATTGATAAAGAAAAAGCTCTATATTGGTATTCACAAGCGGCATTTAATCAACACGATATTGCTCAATTTAGGCTCGCATCTTTATTACAAGAAGAATTTGGAAATTTTAAAGAAAGTCACTTCTGGTTTTCAAAATCAGCTCAACTAGGAAATCCAGAGGCACACTTAGCGCTAGCTACAAATTTTATTTTAGGACGTGGCGTAGACAAAAACTTAATTCTTGCACACGTCAGTTGCAATTTGGCAACTTTACTTTCAAGAGATATTGGAAGTATTAGTAGAAGTATTCAGTTAAGAACTGAGCTAGAAACTAAGATGTCAGCAGATCAAATAAAGAGAGCTGAAAAGCTGTCGAGAAAATGTATTGAAAAAAAGTTTAAAGAGTGTATGAATTATTCGGAGTTGAAGATAAGGCAGTAGAATGAAAAATATATTTTTTGGTTTGATCACATTAAGCTTAATAACATGTTGTTCTGGACCAAGTAAATTCAGTAGTCCCGCCGACTATTTTGGTGGAAATAGGGCAGCTGCTGTAGAAACGCACTGCGCTAGAAAGGCTGGAGAGGGTAAGGATAACTTGATCTACAAACTATGCGAACAGTCATTTAAGACCCACTATGGAAACTAGTCTAGGATAAGAAGTAGATCCAGAAAGACGAAGTAAAGATAGTAAGTACAGTTGAAACTAAAATAGTAGTGGCTACTATATCTTTGCATTGCCCGTAAATGTTAGCAAAAAAATATGCATTTAATCCAGGAGCCATTGCAGCCATTATTACCGCATTTCTTATTAATTCTATTTCAATATTCCAAGAATATACTCCGAGTAGATAAACAACTGCAGGCTGAATAAATAGAGAAGTTAATATTATTGTAAAAGGTATTTTGAAAGAGTTGGTTATTCTATAATAATATAAAACGCCTCCCATCGTAAAAAGTGAAATAGGTATGATCCATACTGTTCCTCTTTTTAATAAATCCTCAGTAGGTGTTGTAAATTCTAATTTTAATAAGTTGAAACTTATACCCAATAAAATTCCAATAGCTAGGTTATTTAAAACAATTGCTTTGAAGGCACTTTTTAGGGAAAGTAGAAATGTGTTTTTTTTATTATTAGCATTGGCGACCTCTATAAATGCTATGCCAACTAAATAGCATAGTGGCGCATGTCCAATTATAATAGTATAATTTATGAAGAGACTGTCGGTTCCATAGGCGAGCTCACTAATTGGTAGGCCCAATAAAACTCCATTAGAAAACATCGCGCAAAATCCGAGTATTATTGAACTTTTGTAAGTTTGTTCAAATATGAAATAGCTAGCACAGCTTATTATAAAAAATGAAATTACCATTGAGGAGTAGAAACAAATTAAGATTCTGAAATCAAAGGCTTTATCTAGGTCAAGTATTGCTAGGTTGAAAAATAAAAGAAAAGGTATGCCAAAATCCTGACAAAATTTTGTCAGGCCATCAACTGAGTGCCTTTTCAATAGCTGAATATATGAGGAAATGAAGCCTATCATTACTAATATGAAAACCGGCAGAACTACAAGAGCTATCTCGAGAAGCATTATTTCAGTTTTACTTCAAGCCCATCAAATGCTGGTTCAACGTTTTTTGGTAGCTCTTTTTTCAGTTCAGAATAATCTAGATCATTATGTAAGTTAGTTAAAATAGCTCGTTTTGGGTCCAACTTTTTTAGCCAGTGAAGTGTTTTTTCTAGGTGAGTATGAGATGGATGAGGATCTCTACGAAGCGCATCAATTATTAAAATGTCAAGATTTTCTAGTTCCCTCCAACTGGCAAGCGGAATATTTAGAACATCAGGAATATATGCCAACTTATCTATTTTAAAACCCAAGGAGTCTATATCGCCATGATTAACTGATAAAGGTCGAAAGGTGATTTCGCCTCCAGCACCCTCAACTTTTACATCTTTTGCCTTAATAAGATTCAATTTACAAATAGGTGGATACTTACTTTTTATTGGAGTTTGAAAAATATATGAGAAACCTTGTAATAATCTTTCCTGGGTTAATTTATCTGCCCATACAGGAATTTTTTCTTTTTTTCTGTAGGCTAGTGTCCTTAAATCATCTATACCATGAACATGATCGGCATGTGAGTGGGTGTATAATACGGCATCTAAATTAGTAACTTTTGCTTGTAAAAGTTGTTCTCTCATATCTGGACCAGTATCTATAAGCACGGTTGTTTTTTTTGATCTTATAGTTCTTTCTACAAGCAAAGAGCACCTTAACCGCCTGTTTTTTCTATTCATTGGATCACAATTGCCCCAACCAAAACCGACTCTTGGAACTCCACCAGATGACCCGCAACCCAAAATTCTAAATTGATATGACACAGCTAAAACGCTTTCTTAAACAAAGTGAAAAAATTTTTTGTAGTTTGAGTTCTAAAAAAGTCTTCGTCAACATCAAGAACTTCTGCCCCCTTTTTAGCAATAAAGGAAACAAAAGCTGGTTCGTTAGATTTACCACGATGTGGAACAGGGGCTAAATATGGACTGTCAGTTTCAACTAAGACTTTATCTATCGGCACCTTTGCAAATATTTCTCTAAGATTTTGAGAATTTTTAAAAGTAATAATGCCAGACATTGAAAGATAAAAACCTAAGTCAATTACCTCCTCTGCTAGATAGGAACCGGAAGAAAAGCAGTGCATAACACATTTAAAAGAACTTTTATGATATTGCTCAGATAAAATTTGCCCAATCTCTTTATCTGCATTTCTTGCATGAATAATAACTGGTAGATCTGCTTCTTTAGCTACTTCAATATGTTGTATCAATGATTTTATTTGATCTTTTTTACTATCTCGAGAATAGTGAAAATCTAAACCGGTTTCTCCCACTCCAATCATTTTTTTATGTGCACAAATCGATAGTAAATCGTCGCTGTTAAATTTTAGATCATCTGATGGTTGGTTAGGATGTACCCCCGTCGCAAAAAATATTTCTTCGAACCTTTCGCTTAAAGAAATGGTTTCACTTATTTCTCTATAGTTTGTCCCAATAGTTAACATCTTATGTACGCCCTCAGACTTCGCCCTGCTCAGAACACCAGACATATCGTTGTTTAAAGTCCTGAAATCTAAATGACAATGGCTGTCAACTATAACTGATGTATTATTTTTTGTATTTTCCAAAGGCCAAATCTATCATGTTTAGGGCTAGAAAGAGAACTTTTTTAGCTTCAACATTGTACTCCATTGCTTGATGTCTCAAAAGTGAAATTTGTGGATACAAATGAGCCGCTATAAGTTTGATCTCTTCCCTAACTGATTTATTTTCGACTAATAAATCGATTTCATTTTTTGCGAGAGATGCAAGTAACTTTAAGAGAACACCAAAAGCGGATTTATCAGGATCGTCGTTACCGAGGTATTCTTTGTTACCTGTTATCAATTTAATAGCTTTTCTTTTATTAAGGTCTGGTAGATCCAATAATAACTCCTTCATCCCATTAAAAAATTTTATATAATCTTTGTCTAGAAAGTTAAGAAGCTTTTTTATAGATCCATCGCAAGATTTCAGAGCACCAGTCCTCTTAAGCAGATCAAAGTAATTTTCTTCAAATAAGCCCACAGTTATATTCCGAAGGTCATCTTCACTCAATCTTTGAAAGCTAATTTTTTGACATCTGGAAAGAATGGTTGGCAGGATAGATTGCTTGTTGTTTGACACTAAAATGAATAGAGTATTTTTTGGTGGTTCTTCAAGCATTTTTAATAGGGAATTTGATGCAGAAATGTTTAGATCTTCTGTCGTATCAACTATGCAGACTTTGTATGAGTAGTCAGCCGATGATAGATAGAATTTTCTTCCGAGTTCTCGTATATCCTCAATAGAAATATTTTTTTGAAAAAATTTCTTTTTGTCATCCCATTTTCTCTTGCAGAAGAAAATATTGGTTACTTGTAAGGAAGCATTTGGATTTCTTATATCTTTTTCAGAAAGATAACTCAGACTGTCTTTTTTGAACACGTTATTATTAGATAACACTTTTGCCACATTTAATGCAAGAGAAGCTTTACCAATCCCCACTGGTCCGTGAAAAAGCCACGCGTTAGGAATTTGGTTAGCCCTAATGCAATTAAGCAGAAAAGCTATCTGTTCTTTATGCCCAAAAAGAAAGGAATTTTTGTCATGTGACGGTACTGAAAACTTATGATTTTCTTTTTCTATCATATCACTTAATTAGGATCTCTATGCGCTCGATTATTTGAGCTGCTACTTGCTGTGGCGATCGATTTCCATCAATTACCTTTATTCTGTCACGATGTGTCTTTGCAATATCTAAGAAGTTTTGTCGCAGTTGGCGTTGAAAGTTAATTCCATAGTTTTCAAATCGATCTTCGTCAGTTGCCCGTTTCAACGCACGGTCTAAAGCGATTTTAGGGTCCATATCAATCAGAAATGTGATGTCTGGATTAATGCCTATAAGTTCAAATAATATTAGGCTCAATTTTTTAGCCTGGGGGCTTCGCATTCCTTGATAAACTATCGTGCTATCCATAAATCTATCACATATAACAATTTTATTGTCTTCAATGGCTGGTTTAATAACTTTTTCGACATGATCATTTCTGGCAGCCATGAAAAGTAATGCTTCTGTCTCTACTGACCACTGAAAATTATTCTCTCTCAGAAGGATTTTTCTTATTTCATTTGCTCCTTCAGTCCCTCCCGGTTCCTCGGTTTTAACAAAAGATTTTTTTTGCTCAGCAAAGTGTTTTGCAAGAAGATTTATTTGAGTAGATTTTCCACAACCATCAATTCCTTCAAAACTAATAAATCTACCTTTCATTATTTAGATCCAAGAAGGGAGAAAAGTTTAATTTTCAAAGTATCCAGATTAGTTGATAGTTTATTCGCCAAACCTCCTCTTTCTAGATCTTCACCAACCTCTATTGGAAAAATCAATTGTCTTTTCTCGACACCTGTTTCAGCAAGGGGGTGTGTTTTTATTACCAAGTGACCATTTATTTTTTGCCCTTTATTTAAAGGCGCTACTAGCGGTTCTTTTAAAACAATTTGGATCTCAGTACCTTCTTTAGCATCAGAAGCAAGAAGTGTCTGAACATCATTTGTCGCAGATATCTTCACCCTTTCCTTTTTACCTCTCCAAACCGGTGCTTCCAAAATGACAGAGTTCTTTTTAAAATATGTTTTCAATTTAAATTTCTTGAAAGCCCATGTTGTTATGCCTTTGGCTTCGCGTGCTCTTTGCTCAACCGAGTTAAGACCGGTAATAACAAAAGTTACTCGTCTTTTATTTTGTTTTACTGAAGCAATTAATCCATAACCAGACTCCTTCGTATATCCGGTCTTCAATCCATCGGCACCTAGGTTCATGAAAAGTAGAGGATTTCTATTTTTTTGAGAAATATTATCCCAGGTAAACTCTATATCATCAAATATTCTGTAATAGGAAGGATATTCTTCCCTTATTTTGTTTGCCAAGGTAACGAGATCTTTCGAAGACATTTTGTGTTCAGGGTCAGGCCAACCTGTTGAATTTGTAAAGTTTGAGCTTCTCAACCCAATTTCCTTTGCTCTTATGGTCATTAGTTCCGCGAAATTCGCTTCTGTTCCAGCCATTCCCTCGGCTAATACGATGCATGCATCATTTCCTGATTGGATAATAACGCCCTTAATCAGGTTTTTAATTGTGACGTATTCCCCTTCTCTGAGAAACATCTTAGAGCCACCCTTTTTCCACGCTTTTTTTGATACTCTGAAAGTGTCATCCAATTCTATTTTGCCTTCCTCCAAACCTTCAAAAACCATCCACAGTGTCATCAATTTTGACATTGAAGCTGGGGGGATTGGTCGATCAATATCTTTAGAGAGTAAAACTTCGCCAGTCGTATTATCAATAACCAACGCTGTCTTAGCAGTCGTGGAAAACCCAAGAGCTATAGTGCTCCAGACGCAAATAAGAAAAGCAGTAAAAATAAATAATTTCGCCATAAATTGATTTCTTAAATTTTAAATTCACTATTATTATAAAGCCTAATATAAATTATAAATATTGCTTTTAATATTAAAATCGGAGTCTTGAACATGATTGATAATACCCATTTCGATATTTTAAATGTAATTGAGACACACGGTATCTATCAACCTGAGAAGCCAGCTATATGTTGTGGTGAAATAACGAGACTTTGGAAAGATTTTAGACAAAATATCAACAAGGTAGCAAATTTTTTTAAGAAAATGGGTGTTCATAAGGGAGATAACGTCGCGCTCTTAATAGGTAATCGGCCTGAAATACTAGAGCTTATTTTTGGTATAGTAAAAATGGGAGCGTGTGTTGTACCTCTTTCTGGCCTTTTAACTAAAGAACAAATAACTGTTTTAGTAAATAATAGTGATGCAAAATTATTTATTATAGACAATAAACTTATAGATTTAGTCACTTCAGATTTATCACAATTTAAAATCATTGACGAAGGTAAGTTACTATTTTTAGGCGGCGAGTTAGATTGTTGGGAAAAAATTTCTTCTGAAGAGAAAGATTATGGTTTCGACTATAATTGTAAGCCGGAAGATAATTTTAATATTATTTATTCATCAGGAACAACTGGTGTCCCAAAAGGCATAGTTCAAACGCATAGGGCAAGAAGTCATTGGGCAACATCTAATGCGATCGAAATGTCATTCAATTCAGAATGTAAGTCTCTCACGACAACAGCACTTTATTCAAATGGCACATGGCTAATGATGCTTCCCACATTATTTGTCGGAGGCACCCTTCATGTTATGAATAGTTTTGATCCGAAAGCTTTTGTAGATTTGGTCCGGAGAGAAAGAATTACACATACATTTCTTGTTCCACCACAATTTAGCGCGATCTTATCTCTACAAGACTTAGAAAAAGATAGTTTTAGTTCTTTAAAGACTATCTTATCAGCAGGGTCTCCGCTAAGGCTTGATGTAAAGGAAAATATTTTAACGAGTATGAGTAAAAACCTATTTGAGCTTTACGGATTTTCTGAAGGATTCGCTACAATGTTAAAACCTCATGATCAGAGGAAAAAATTTGCCTCAGTTGGCACTCCCGTTTTAGGGTTTGAAATTAAAATTATTGATGAAAAAGGCAATGAGTGTCCTCCAAATGTCGCTGGAGAGATAGCGGGTTATGGAGCCGGAATGATGAAGGAATACTATAGGGAAGTCGAACTAACAAATAGCCTTATCTGGAGTGATACTAGGGGCAGAAGTTTTATAAAATCTGGGGATATTGGTAGCTTGGATGAAGATGGATTTTTGACCATCCTGGATAGAAAAAAAGATATGATAATATCGGGAGGCCTAAACGTATTTCCTGTAGACATTGAAGAGGTGGTTGGCAAGCACCCAGATATTATTGACGTTACAATTATTGGCGTTCCTCATGAAAAATGGGGGGAAACGTGCGTAGCGCTCATTATTCCAAAGAAGGGGGTAGAGATAGATTGCGATGAAATTAAAAATTGGTCAAACGAAAGGTTGGCCAAACATCAAAGATTATATAACGTTGAAACTAGGGAGGAGTTTCCTAGAAATGCCCTGGGAAAAGTCTTGAAAAGAGTTCTAAGAGAGTCCTACTGGTCTCAGTGAGATCCTTCTAAAATTATTACAGAACACGCAGCCTCTTCAAAGCCAATTACGCCACCACCATTTTCAGCAAGCCCAATCTTATTTCTTTCGCTTTGCCTTTTTCCTGCTTCTCCCTTTAGCTGCACAGCTAGTTCATGTATCATAGACAATCCAGTTGCACCTACAGGATGACCCTTCGACACCAATCCTCCCGATAAATTAATGGGTAATTTGCCACCAAGTTGAGTATGACCTTCCTCAACAAATTTTCCTCCTGAACCAATCTCACAAAAACCAAGCATTTCCAGCTGATATATTTCACAAAACGACGTTGCGTCATGGACTTCGACAAAATTAATATCTTTTGGTTCTAGATCAGCTTGCCTATAGGCCTTTTTTGCAGCCACTCTGGATAATCCCGTTTCTTGAGGGGTTCGGTACTTTCCACCAGATAGTACACTTGCCTTAATTTTTATCGCTGATTGTTGAATCTCTGTTGGAAAGTGTTTTAGACCTTTTTCAGAACAAATAAGAGCTGCCGCTGCTCCATCTCCAATAGGCGCACACATTGCCCTTGTTAGTGGATATGAAATTTCTCTATCTTTTAATACATCCTCTACGCTCACTTTAAATTGATATTGAGCTTTTTCATTTAATGAACCATGAAAATGATTTTTCGAAGCAGCAAAAGCAATTTGCCTTTGTGTGGTTCCATAGGCCTTCATATGCCAGAGTGCCTGAAGACCATAAGTATCCATAAAAATTGTCCCTTTTTTATTTTCAGGGTCAAATGGTTTCCCAAGTTCATTACCAATTGACTCATAAAATTCGAGCCACTCATTCCTATCGAATTGATCAATGCCTCCGTCGTATATTTCTTGAATTTTCTCCGGTTGATTTGGCTGGTAAATTTTCTCAACACCTATCGCTAAAGATACATCCTCTGTTCCAGAAATAACATCTTTCCATGCTCCATGGAATGCCATTGACCCGGTAGCACAACCTCCTTCTACATTGATAATGCCAACTCTTTCAGGGAATAGTTTTTTTTGTACCAGAGGAGTAAAGCAAACTTGACCTCTGATATTATTTTGTCCGAAGGTACCCATCCCACAATTACCAAACCATGCTTGTCCAATCATATTACCATTCTCTACTTTAGCTGATTTTAGTAAGTCGCAATAAACCTCCTCTGTAAGGCTTTTAAATGTCTGATCTGCTTTTTTCTCAAACTTGGTGCACGCGGTGGCAATGAGATAGGCTTCCAATTTATCCTCCTTTTTTAGGTCAAATTAACGTCCAACTTTTTTAGGCCACGGGGTACCATTGCATCAATCCAATCATAGGAATTCTTCGTTTTCAGCCTAGTTGTTGGAAATTGCTTAAAGAAATTTAATATAGCGATACGTCCTTCCTCTCTGGCGAGAGCAGCACCAACGCAAAGATGAGGACCATACCCAAATGTTAAATGCCTGTTCGGTGAACGATCAATTTTAAAAACATCTGGTTTGTCAAAGATATTTTCGTCTCTGTTTGCACTAGAAATCATGGCAAACACCCTATCACCTTTTTTGAGTTTTTTATTATGAAGCTCATGTTCTTTTTCCACATTTCTGACAAGTGAGTTTGTTGGCCCGTCATATCTCATTATTTCCTCTATAGTAAGATCAAGTAGATCAGGGTTTTTAAGAAGTTTTGATAGTTCTGATGGATTTTTAATAAGAGTGAGAATCCCGTTTGATATAAGATTGGTAGTGGTTTCATGACCCGCAAATAAAATTAACATACAAGTCGCAATCAACTCATCATCAGAAAACTTATCGTTTTCAACAGATGCATTTATCAAATCCATTAGAAAACCCTCAGAAGGATTTGCTCTGCGCTCTTCAATAATTTCCCTAAAGAAAGAAACCATTTTTCTACATCCACGAGACGCTTTCTCATACTTATGCTTATCATTTCTAGCACCGCCAATAAATTTTGACATATCATCTGACCACAATTTAAATTCGTCTAGCATGTCTATTGGAACGCCTAGAAGGTGCATTATAGTAAGTGCAGGAATGGGAGAAGCATAATGATTAACTAAATCAATTTCCGTCATATTTTTTAGTTTAGATAATGTGGCATCCGTTATAGCACTTATCTTTGGCTGCATTTCGTTAATGGATTTTCTTGTGAATGCAACCATCATTATCTTTCTCATTCTGGTATGATCGGGGGGATTTCTGAATGCAGCCCATAGATTTAAATATTTTACAATTTCTGCCAATAGTTTTGCTTCCTTGGTAGGGAGTTTACTATAAAAGTTGTTTAACCTGTCAACAGTAATATTATCACTGGAAAGTATATATCTAACGTCGTCGTATCTCGTAATTATCCATGATTTCAATTTCGTGTTCCAGTGTATAGGATCTTCATTTCTAAGTGCCGAGAAATAGGGATATGGATTAGCCAAAGTATTTGGATCAGATGGGTCGTAGTTCATGCTGGATCACTTACAAAATTTTTCCAGGTAGCCATATAGTTAACAAATGTTTCTGACAAACCTTCTTTAAAAAGATGATCCCTTGTAATAGGAGCAGAGTAGGGCTGAAAGTTTGATCCTTCAACCTTGAGGCGGTTTGGAAATTGATGATCTAAAATTGCAGCTCTCCCTAAACAGAAAAAATCAACATTATTATTTTGTAAAATTTCTATATCTTCATAAGAAAAAATCTTTCCCGCCACGGTTAGTAACTTTGAACCTCTGTCGATAGTCGTAAATAGTTTTAACAAGCTCTCACCTGTGAAAGGTCCTTCATCAACCAATTTAAACGAATCCCAGAGTGAAATATCGATAAAATGAATATTATTATTTTTACAAAGCGTTTTATACAGTGTTATCATTTCGTTTGTATCTAAACCAAACCTTTCTGGAGAAATCCTCACACCAATCAGAAAGTTCGAGGAAGTCTTTTCTTTGATTTCCTCGATAATATCTATTAGAAACTTGGCTCTGTTTTTGAAGGAACCTCCATAATCGTCTTCTCTTTTATTGAACTTTTTAGAAAGGAATTGACCAATGAGATAGCCATGAGCAGCATGCAGTTCTATGCCATCATAGTTACATTGGTGTGCTCTAATGGCACATTCTACAAACGCCACTTTCATTTCTTCAATTTCTGATATCGACATCTCTCTCGCAGACTTTTCTGAATTCATACTCGGACCTATTTTATCTCCTGAATAATTGATGTCTGCCCTTATCCCTGCATGGAAAATTTGCGCTATAGAAAGTGCCTCTAAATTGTGTAATCTCTCATTTAAACGATAGTGGCCATCTTCTTGTTTAGGATCATATATGCCAAGTTGTCCTTTCCAACCAATTCCAGATTTTAACACTGGCATGGCGCATGTCATTATTATCCCAAAACCTCCTTCTGCCCTTTTTGTAAGCCAAATAAACTCATCATTAGAAATTCTCCCTTGATCAGGACTTTGCATATTGGTGAGTGGCGCAAGCAGAAATTTATTTTTTGCTTTTACCCCATTTGAAAACGTGAGTTCTTTAAATAATTGCTCCATAGTTATATATTAAAACATACTTTCTTCTGATCAAAGGTCTATTAATGCATTTAAAAAATTTATTGCTGTTTGAAATTATATTAATTTTTTTTGCATTTTCTTTATTTGTAAATAACGTTTTTGCAAGTGAAAGATATACAATTGCAAATTCAAAAGCACTTAAATTTACCTACTTTGTGAGTGGCATTCCTTTATATGGTGAGTTTCATGTAGAAACATCTCATTTTACTATCGATTTTACTGAAGAACAGCAATCTAAGTTTTACATTAAAGTAGATATCAGAAAAAGTACCGCAGGTTTTCCTTTGGCTACCAGCGCCATGTTAGGAAAAAGTGTCTTAAATGCAAACAAATATCCATTTATGGAGTTTAAAAGCACTACTATTTCTAAAAAAGATAAGGGATATCGAGTAAGCGGCCTACTCGAACTGAATGGAGTACAGAAAAATATTGTTATTATGGTTTTTACCAAAGACAAATACAGAAAAAATGCAAAAACTCTTTTGTTTGAAATAATGTCTTCTATTAACAGATATGATTTTGGCGCCAATGGATTTCCTTTTCTTGTTGGCAAGGAAATTAAATTAAATTCTAGTATCGAATTAATAAGAGGGGATTAATATGGCAAGGCATCGAGGAAAATTTGATAAAAATAAGGTTGAGCCCTATGAACTAAGTAGAAGCAGAATTGAAAACTTTGTTAAATGTAGAGCTTGTTTTTATATGGAACAAGTGGAGGGCATAAAGTTCCCTTCTATTCCGGGGTTTAATATAAATGAGGCTACAGATATATTGCTTAAAAGAGATTTTGATAAATACAGAGAAATTAGAGAGCCTCATCCATTTTTGGTCGCCAAAGAACGAGACTTTCTCATTCCCTTCTCTCATGAACACTTTGAATTATGGACGCAAAGCTTGCATTTTGGAGCAAAAGATAGGCTTAATTTTGTGGATCCTAAAACAAATCTTAAAGTTGGTGGTGGTCTCGATGACGTTTGGTTAAATATTAACACTAATTGTTTGCATGTAGTTGATTATAAAAGTACGTCGCAAAAATCAGATAAAGGGCCTATTACATTGGATGATCCCTGGAAAGCTTCTTATAAAAGGCAAATGGACCTCTATGTCTGGGTTTTAAGAAAAAAAGGCTTTCATGTTGATGATGTGGGTTACTTCCTATATTGCGATGGGGATAGGTTTAGTGATTATGATTTTTTATCAAGTACTGCCGCATCTATGAACTTTAAGATAACTTTAATTGACTACAAAACTAACGACACCTGGATAGAGCCGACCTTGCAAGATAT
The DNA here is from genome assembly GCA_902596605.1 of uncultured Alphaproteobacteria bacterium. GTDB lineage: Bacteria > Pseudomonadota > Alphaproteobacteria > Rhodobacterales > Rhodobacteraceae > CACIJG01. The sequence continues at coordinate 19,637 of CACJUU010000005.1, forward strand.
TAGCGAGTGTTTGAACGAGAGCAAAAGACCGCTGCATTCAGACTATTGTGAATATGGAAAATTTCTTAATCAAAGTTTAAATCAATGAACTCAAAATACTATCTGTGTTATTTAGTCTCTCAATGTTAAGACCGGCAATAGATTTATATTTTTCTGAGTGATTTATAAGTTCGCTTTGGCTAATGATTTCCTGGATATTATTAAAAGTTCCCCCACAACGGTCTTCAACTACTTGTAGAAGAGCATCGGGACCAGAACTTCTATTTGCTAATGTTATTTTGGCAGTTAGGGGAAGCATCTCTTCTTCATAGCTCAATAAAGCTGTTTCATTAAGTCCATTTACTTTTAAATGAAACGCAAGTTTTCTAGCATCAATAATAGCTTGGCTGGCACCATTTGATCCAACTGGATATGTTGGGTGGGCAGCATCACCTAACAATGTTGTTCTTCCAAAAGTCCATTTTTCTAATGGATCTCTGTCAACCATTGGATATTCATAGATTGAGCTTGTTTCTGAAATAAGGCTTAGAGGATTTATCCATTCAAAGGACCATTCTGTAAAGCTACCTATAAATTTTGATTTATCTACCTTTTTACTCCAGTCACTTTTCATATATATTTTTTCAGGATTAAATTTTAGTTCCGCTATCCAGTTTATTTTTGCATTCCCGTGACTGTCTTTGTGACTTATAGGGTATGAAACAAATCTTTGCGTATCATGTCCAATCATCACCATAGAAGCACCAGTCCTAAAAGGAGAAGCAGCTGTAAGCCCACGCCATAAAATTGCTCCGTTCCATAGTGGGTCCCCTTCATCTGGGAATAACTGTTTTCGAATATTTGAATTTATCCCATCACAAGCAACAAGAATAGCGCCGTAAAAGGTTTCATTTTTTTTTGTATTCTTATTCAAGTATTGCAATTCTACTGAAGAGGATAAATTTTTGAAGCCAGTAGCTCTAGCACCTAAATTAACAGAGCTTTTCTTCGAACGTCCAATAAGAGTATCATAAAGTAACTTTTGGAGTTCTCCTCTATGGACAGAAAATTGTGGTACATTATACCCTGCTTTTAAGCCCCGTGCTTCAATCCAAATTTCCAAACCTTTTTTGGAAAATAATCCAAATTCTTCGGTTTGCACCCCAATTCTTGTCAGACTATCTTTTAATCCTAATGCAAAAAGTTCCCTTACGGCATTAGGTTGAAGGTTGACTCCAACTCCTAGGGGTTCAATAGATACTGAGGTCTCAAATATTTGAAATGGTATTTTTAATTGTTGTAGAGATAGCCCTAAACATAAACCACCTATTCCTGCTCCACTAATCAGAACTGTCATTTTAAATTAATTCTATTTGAGTGACGTATGTGTGGACCATAATAAGCCTTCATTCAATTGACGTACATCGGTAGTGCTGTGGAAAATGTCCAAGCCAAAGCTATTCCATTGGCTAACCCTACCGAAAGAGTGTTATTGTACTTTCTACTTATCATATTTGCTAAAAATCCAAATATTAAAGCGAAGGCAAGAAATAAAATTATTGCATAGCCCATAATAAACAACTGAGAGATATCTAAAAGTATTGAAGCTGATATGGAGATTATCAGAAACAATTTAAATATATTTCCCACTATCCAACCATTCGCATAATTGTCATAATACATTTGCATCAACACCATCAAAGGAATAGACCCAATTAAGCAAGAGAAAAACACAGGTACTCTGGTCCCACTCAAAAGAAACGAGCTCACGTAGTTATCCAAAATGGACCCAAACACAATACAAAACAAAATAAATAAAAAGGCAAGTAATGGAAAATTAAATGATTTTGATAACTCCTTAAACTGAGTAGATGGAATACTGAAAAAAAGGATTATTGATATTAGGATCATTTGATTAATGAGATGATTATGGGCGGGGAAAATAACAAACTTAAAGGTAAAGCTATACAAAATAATTGGCGGGAGTGCACAAGCGATAATATTTATGGAAAAGAACCGTGTATAGCTAAGCCGATATTTCCTCAAGGTTTTTTTTGGAAGGAACTTGGTCAGTAATATAGTGAGGAAAAAAATACTAAAAAATAAAACACCTGTCCATATTCCAATGTTGTTGCCAATTAATATTTGGTTGTCCTTTTCAAGGAAATTAATCCAACCTACCAGCTCTCTCTGAGTGTGAACAGAATATAAAACGCCTACATGATCGGCGTTCTCTATAAAATCCACTTTTCTTATGGCATTATCATTAAGGGTTCCATATAATTTTCCCTCTTTTGGATTATCAACTCCAATATTTTGTAAAATTTCTAAAGATTTCGATCTCAATTGAGGTTCCCACTGACCATTAAGAATGAGGACATTTTTAGGTTCTTTTGCTTTTAAAGCGTCAGTATAAGCGGAAATAGCAACTGCGCTATTAAGACTAGGGTTCAAAGAGGCTGACCTGATTATTATATCGGATGCCATTGAATGGCCAATTATCATTGAAAAGCTGGGGCTATATTTTAATAAGTAATTAGATATTATCTCATTTGTTTGATTAACAAATTTCTGCGTCGCTCCCTCAATCGTGGTAATATCTCCTGAGTATGGTAGAGGATGACGTCCATGCCCTAAAAAATCAAAACGAACTGTTAAATAGCCAGCCTCTGCAAGAGCTACAGCTATTGGTCTCATGAAACTAGTAGATCCAGCAAATCCATGTGCTAAAAATACTATGCCCTTAGTTTTTATATTGTCCTTGAAAGTTAGAGTAACGGGAGTTTTATTGACGAACTCTCTAACACTGGTCAAATTTCTTTCAGAAAAATCGAGTTTCCAAAACGCAAATAGGGCTGTGGAAATCAATAAAAGGCAAGAGACTTTATATATAGAGTTCTTAGAGCTTTTAAACAAATACGACTTATCCTTGCGCGCTGGGATTCTCAAACGTGTATCTAAAAGTACAGCATTTCCCACCACTCATGATAGTGGTTTCTCGATTAAGTCTTGCATCTTGGTTGAATCCTTCAATCATTGCGGCATCTCTATTGCAAGACAAAACAGCCCCAAGGTCTTGTATTCCTAACGCCTTATACATTTCGGCGTATCTACACCTTGTTACATTGAAATCTAGTTTTGTATCATTCTTCTCGAGCAAGTCTATTTCCAGAGCTCCATCTTGAGTCCAGAACTTTAGCGTTTCTAAAAAAGCAGAAACATCATTGCCATATTCTTTTGCCAGAGATGAGCCTTGATTGCGAGCTAGCTCCATAACTGTTTTTTCTAAAATCGGTATTATTTTTTCTTTGCCAAAGATTTTTACAAGGGCATCTACAAAAGGTGCGATGATCCTAGCTTCTGTTTCGCGCCGTGTTAAAACCCCAATCTTTTGCGTTAGCTCATCTTTTAACTTTGTGTTGCTTTCCATTTATTATCTCCAAATTAAACAGTTAATTCCTAAATTACTGCAATGCTAACTTTCCCATGATCAGAAAGAATATGGTTTATTTTATCCCCCACTTTTGCTTGTCTCACTTTAAAGACACTTCCCGTTATTATAATCATCCCAGATTTTAGTTCACTTTTACGCGAGTGTAGCTCATTGATCAACCAGCACAGATTTTCAAAAGGCTTCGCGTCAAGCACGCCAGTTGTTAACCTTGGTTCATTATTCCATTCACAGGTCGATTGTATGTCCAGAAAATCTTTTTGCTGCCAATTATTTATTGGATCTCCTAAAACTAGGCCACCGGACCACGCATTATCACAGGCTAGAGAAAGTGGATCTAGACCTTCATAATTTGCGCCCCTATCATCTACAAGCTCGATAGCGGGTAAAACATTTAGAATATCATGAACAATATTTTCTGGGTTTCGTTGGATAGAGGGATCTATAATGCGTTCAGATAGTTCAAAGGCTAATTCAAACTCAACACTCATTCTATGGTAGTTCTTTAAAAGTATTGTCTTAGGACTATTGAAAATTTCATTCTTAAAGAGACCACCATAAACTGGGTGACTGATTTTGTGATAGCTTTGTTGTATTTTAGAAGATAGGGCAATTTTGTATCCTCCAAGTGCTCCTCGGGGTAACTTTTGCCGCAATTGCGTCTGAACTTCGTAAGCTTCATCGAAATCTTTCGGTTTCATATCTTTTTCAAGATTTACAAATCTATCACCGGCTTCGTGCGCCTTAAAAAGAAAGTTACTTATTTTTTCGACATTTGACTTCATGTACTTTATGTAACATTTTTTTTATTTTTCCAAAAGCTTTAGTATCCAATGCGTTCTAGTATTCGCCTGAGCGATCATTGCTATTGCAACCTGTTTCAATATTTTCGCTTTTGCCAATTTCATACTCTCCGCAGCAAAATCTGCATCTTCAATACTACTTCTGAATTTGATCAGGTTTACTTTAGTATTATCTAGGTTGGACATTATGAAATCCAGTCTATTTGATAATGCTCCGGCAGCACCTCTTTTTTTCATTAATATCTTCTATCGCCGTATCAATTATGCCCAAATAGTTCTCCGCGTTGCTTCTCATCGTTTAATCTTGTGTTAATCCCAGTGTAGAGGAGCTCAGAGTATAGGCTTGAAATTCTAGCGTGTTACCGGAACGAGGTCCAATCTGAATATAGTTCAGGTTTCCATCAAATACTGGTTTGCCTCCAAAAGAGGTATTGCTACCGATGCGAGTAATTTCCAGCTCTAGTTGCGATAACTTGGAGTCTAACGCCAATCTATCAGCAGCAGAATTCGTATCACTTATAGCTTGGATAGTCAGCTCGCGCATTCTTAGCAAGATAGATTGCACTTCAGATAAACTTGTTTCCAAAGTGTCTATTAAAGTTTGTCCGTCTGCTGCATTTTTCGATGCGGTCTCTATTCCTTGGTTTTCTGCATTTAGTCTCATTACTTAATGAATTCCGGCAGGATCATCAGATGCCTTGTCTATTCTTTTTCCAGTAGACAAACGTTCCATAGCTTCATTCATCGAACTTGATAAACGATTCAACGCAATCAATGCAAATCCAATTGCACTGTCATTATGTATAGTTAACGACATTCCAAACCTATTATCCCAATCCTATAAACGGCAAAAATTACTGAATTTATATTTTTATATTTTATTTAATTCATATAATGAACTAAGCTTGCTTTCGAAAAAAAGGGAAAAAATTCATGAAACTTTATCAATTTGATATGGCTCCAGCCTCAAAGAGAGTTTATTTCTTTCTCAAAGAAACAGGAATTGAGGTACCAATGGTGCAAATTAATGTTAGAGATGGAGATCAATTTCAAGAACCTTTTAACTCACTTAACCCATTTAATTGCATTCCCTTTCTTGAGTTAGAGGATGGGACTACAATTTCCGAAAGTGTGGCAATTTGTCGATTTTTAGAAGAGACTAATAACACTTCAAAAAAGTTATTTGGAAAGATTTCTAAAGAAAGAGCAATCATTGAAATGTGGAATAGACGACTTGAAATAGATGGTTATATTCCACTTATTAATGGCATCAGAAATAAATTTGAGAGATACAAAGGAAAAGTTTTACCGGGAACGCGTAACGATTTACCACAAGTCCCGGCGATTGCAAAAAGAGCGATAGAGTCGTGCCGAATATTGTTCGAGAGACTGAACGCTCATTTAAATACAACCTCATATGTAGCGGGTGAAGCGTTTAGTATCGCTGATATTACGGGCTACGAGGTAGTACAGCTAGCCATTGCTATTGAAATGGATTTTGATGAATTTGAAGAAGTCAAAGCGTGGCATAAAAAACTGGATAAAAGGTTCAAGTCATATGAATAAAAAAGTATGTATATTAACAGGGGTCGGACCGGAAACTGGTACAGGTGCCGAAATTGCGCGTTACTTTTCGGAGAATGGCTACCATGTTGCCATGATTGCTCGAACTGAAGAAAATCTTAAGTATTTAGAAAGAAAGTATGGCAATACCTCGGCCTATCCTTGCGATGTCGGGAAAATAGAGGATTTTCAAAAAACAATTAAAAAAATACAAACCGACCTTGGGCCAGCTGAGGTTGTGATACATAATGCTCCTTTGGGAACGCGAGGACCCATCCTTGATTTGAGCTACGAAGATTTGGAAAAAAATTTAAGAGTTAACACAACCGCGTTACTTATTTTATCACAGATGACCCTTCCAAAAATGTTAGAAAGAGAGAGCGGAACAATAATTGTAACTGGCAACACAGCTGCGGAAAGAGGAAAAGATGGATGGGGTTTTTTCGCTGCATCTAAATCTGCTCAGAAGATCCTAGCAGAATCCATAGCTAGGGAATTTGGACCAAAAGGAATTCACGTAGCTTACATAATTATAGACGCGTTAATTGATACACCAAGAACGAGGCCTAGGCTTGCTCCAGATAAGCCAGATAAATTTTTTGCCTCTCCAACAAACATTGCAAAAGAAATCTTTAATGTCGTAAAGCAGGACAAATCGGCGTGGTCATTTCGTGTCGAATTAAGACCCTTTGGTGAGTATTGGTAGAACAACTATGAAAGTTGCAAACTAAATATTAGTTCACGCCAACCAAATCAAGTGCTTCTTTGCACTTATCAGTTTCATATGTTGATAAACCCAAATTTACATTGTAATGACATTCAGTAGTTAACTGATCAACCTTTCGTAGGGTTGCGCTATCAAGAGATGCTACCTCTAGAGCTTTACTTATTTTGTGAGTGAATAACGCTGTTTTTGCACCACAATTTGCATTCCATCCTTCCCCAGCAAAGGACGCAGTGCCCAGACAAAAAACACTAGCGGTGAATAATAATTTTAGTTTCATAATAAGCCTCCAATCGTTCGAATTTCATAAATAACATAAAAGCTGTGAAGCGTAAAGGTTTATATTTTGAACTTTCTGATTTACTTCAGAATACTTCGAAAGATCAACTTATCGCTATTCCAATCAATTATTGCTTTTTTCTCCGGTAATTGGTCGAAACGATCAATTAGCTTTTTAAATGTTTTTTTATTACTTTTTACCAATAATCTAACTGATTTTCTTGCATTATAACCTTGAATTAACGCTCTTATTTCTTTAAGAAAAAATTTCTTGAGTTTAAGACTTTTTACCTTTGTAACAAAAAAAATTCCAAGGGACAGCATAACAAAAAATTGCTCTACATCTCCAAAGCCTCGGATATTTTTCCCAGAAAAAATTTTTTCAATCATAATTTCTGTATTTTTTAGTTCCAAATTGCCTTGATTTAAATTTTTTAAAAATTTTCTTTTCTCGAAAGTTTTACGCGTTGCAGATTTTTCTTTATTCACCGGTGCTAAGACTGAGTTAAAGAAATGCGACTTATCGTTCAGTGGTATTTCGATCGAGTTTTCTAGCTTTACATACAATAGGATCATGTCCACATTAGTGCTCACCAACCATGACTTGATGCCACTTAGTGATAATTTATTTTTCCGTTCATTAAAAGTAGTCTTCATAGGAGCATCGGAAATTTCTCTGACCGCTAGCGAAATAGTTGCTCTTATTCTTTGCTTGAAATGATATCTAATTGCACATTGATAAGCAGAGAAAAAGATCCATGAAAGATTATTTGAAACAGACGCAACGGTAACGAGTGTCCTTATATAATCGACTTTTGATAAATCTTTTTCATTCCAAAAAAGTAGAAAACGCTCCTCTTTTTGGAGCCTGGAAGCAAGGATTTTTTTGTCAACGAGCTTATCAATTGAAGGTATTTTTAAATGGCCAGTGATTTAATTAGTCCTAACAAAGTTTTTATATTCTATCTAAATAGAGAAAACAGGCTTTACATGTTTCTCTAAAGTCCATATTAAGTGGTACGAATTTTTTTTAAACATCAAAGAGGCCGCCAGTGATAAAAACAGCAATTTCGGTATTAGCTGAAAGCTATCAAAATAATTCTCTTAGTAACAAGCTTTCTATCTCACTATTGAGAGTTGAATTACTTGCTGGACTAACGGTAGCTATAGCATTAGTTCCTGAAGCAGTTGCGTTTGCTTTTGTAGCCGGAGTAGAGCCTCTCGTTGGATTATATGCCGCTTTTACCGTTGGCTTGATTACTGCTCTTTTTGGAGGAAGGCCGGGGATGATCTCGGGTGCGACAGGTGCCTTGGCTGTAGTTATGATTTCCCTTGTATCGGAGCACGGTGTTCAATACCTATTTGCGACTGTTATCCTTATGGGAATACTTCAGATACTTGCTGGTGTTTTTAAGTTGGGAAAATTTATTAGAATGGTTCCACAACCAGTGATGCTGGGGTTCGTTAATGGGCTCGCAATAGTAATTGGCCTCGCCCAAATAAGGCAATTTCAATATGAAACTGCAGATGGCAATTTGGAATGGATGAGTGGCATGCTACTAAGTACTTCGGTCTTGATAGTCTGTATTACAATGGTTTTAATTTGGCTTACCCCAAAAATGACACGACTATTGCCTGGACCCTTAGCAGCAATAATTATTGTCAGCCTAGTTGTTATTTATTTTGACATTCCTGTTCCATCTGTGGGAGATCTCGCTCCGGTTGCTGGTGGCTTGCCACTTTTTTCTATTCCGATGGTTCCTCTTAACTTAGAAACTTTATATATTATTTTCCCTTATGCGATAGTGCTGTCTGCTATTGGATTAATTGAAAGTCTTTTAACCCTAAACCTTGTTGGGGAAATAACAAATAAAAGAGGTGGAACAAGACAAGAGTGCATGGCACAAGGTGCTGCAAATACGATTACGGGGTTTTTTGGTGGTATGGGCGGATGTGCAATGATTGGGCAGTCTATGATTAATGTAAAATCAGGCGGTAGAACAAGAATTGCTGCTACGGCCGCCTCTCTTTTTCTACTTTTCTTTATTTTGTATGGCAGTGCGCTTATTGAAGCCATACCGATAGCTGCTTTGGTAGGCGTTATGTTCATGGTAGTAATTGGTACCTTTGCTTGGAATTCTATTAGCTTAATTACAAAAATCCCAAAATCTGATGCACTTGTTATCGTCTTAGTAACTGTTGTCACAGTTCTCGAAGACTTAGCTGTCGCCGTTTTAGTGGGTGTTATCGTTTCTGCTTTAGTATTTGCCTGGAACTCCGCTATAAGGATACGAGCCGTTGAACGCCCCTCTATAAGAACAAAGGGAGCTAAGGTTTATGATATAGAAGGACCTCTTTTTTTTGGATCCGTCGAGAGTTTTGTTGAAATTTTTAAACCAGATGATGACCCTAAAACAGTTATTTTAGATTTCGCTAAGTCAAAGGTGGTTGATCAATCGGCGTTGAAAGCCATTGAAGATATTGCTGAAAAATATCAAAGTTCGGGAAGAGAGGTTAAATTACGTCACTTAAGCCGTGATTGTCATGACCTCTTGACAAAAACAGGCCAGCTTATGGTTGATAGCGATGACGATCCAACTTACCAAATTGCCGTTGATTATAATGTAAAGACAGGCGTCCTAGCTAAATAATTTAATCTTATAAATCAATTGGTGGGCAATTGCTTTTCTACTAGCCTTGCTAAAACAGATGCTCCAACCGGAATTATTTCTGGGTCTAGCATAAAGTTAGGGCTATGTAGTGGTTGAGTTCCATTATGGCCTATCCTGCAGTATGCTCCTCTAACATGCTGTAACATATCCGCAAAGTCTTCAGAGCCGGTAGCAGGATTTGCAGTTCTAATAATATTATCTTTTCCAACTATCTCTTCTGCTGCATCCATATAACAATCACTTAGATCAGCATCATTATGTAGAACGTCGAAAGTATTTCTTAGATCAGGAATTACCTGAACATGATAAGCTGTCTCAAGCCCCTTGCATATCGCCTTTATACGTTCTTCAACTAAAGTAAAAACTTCTTCGGAAAAATATCGTATTGTCCCGCATAGTCTAGCCTCTTCAGGAATAACATTATAGGCGGAACCAGAATGTATCTGAGTTATTGATAAAACAACACTTTCTAGGGGGGGTGTATTTCTTGAAACTATGGCCTGCATTTGATCAATCAAGTTTGAGCAAATAATTATCGGATCTATTGATTGATGCGGCATAGCAGCATGACTTCCTCTCGCATTGATTGTTATATCAAAAAAAGAAGCACCCGCCATGGCTTTACCTTTACATATAGAAATCTCGCTATGTTTACCATTTGGAGAATTATGTATTCCATAAATTTCTGAGCACGGAAATTTTTCAAATAAACCCTCTCGCAGCATGAGTCGCGCTCCTCCTAGGCCTTCCTCAGCTGGTTGAAAAATTAAGACAACTTTGCCCTTAAAGTTTCGAGTTTCACATAGATGCTTTGCTGCTCCTAGCAACATTGTCGTATGCCCGTCGTGGCCACAAGCATGCATTTTGCCAGGATTTTTTGATGCGTAGTTGAGTTTAGTAGTTTCTTCTATTGGAAGGGCATCCATGTCAGCTCTAAGCCCGATTTGCCTTGTTCCTCGTTGTTTGCCATTTATGACCGCCACAACACCTGTTTTGCCTAGCTCACTAGTTATCTCGTCAACGCCATACTCCGATAATTTTTGTTTTACTAGTTCGGCAGTTTCAAACTCTTCGAAGCCAAGTTCTGGATTCTGATGAAGTTTTTTAAATAATGAAATAAGTTCATCTTTAGAATACGCAATAACCGGTAGAATTTGCATAAGTTGCTCCATTTTTAGTGATACGACTCAGCTAATGAAGACTTAGATAACAGTTTCTTTGAATTAAAAAAAGTCTTTAAAAAATAAAATTGAATAATTTTTATGCCTAACATTTAGACAAAAAAGAAAATTTGCCTATGTATTGTGCAAAAAAATATAAAAATTTCAACAAATAACAGCTTTTTACAAAAATTTAAAAAAACTATTTTTATCTAGCGGGTGAGTCGGTATAGCCTATAAATGGCGACCCGTCCCCAATTTGTGTCGCAAAGGATGTAATGGAAGAGATCTTAAAAATTGTCTTCGACGTAGTGTCGTTTTCTTGCATAATGGTGTTAATTGTATCCGGTTTAGCAATCATAGCTAGCCTTATGGGAATATTTAACTTTGCTCACGGCGAATTTGTTCTTTTAGGTGCCTACGTAACTTTCCTTTTTCAAGCAATGGGACTACCGGTAGGTTTAGGTATGGTGTGTGCTCCCCTCTTTGTTGGAATGTTCGGCTTTTTGCTTGAAGTTTCTATAATAAGACGATTTTATAACGCTACCATCGTAGCGATGCTTGCAACCTACGCGATCGGCTTGATCATTAGAGAGTTGACCAGAGGTGCCTTATCAGGGCGATTCTGGAAAGTTTCAGAGCCAATTCCGGGTCTTTTTCAAATAGGTGATATGAGTTTTTCCATATGGAGAGGTGTTATAATAATAATCACAATAATTGTAATGTATGGTTGTTACTATTTCCTCACAAAAACACTTTTTGGATTAAAAATAAGGGGAGCAATGGAAAACCCTTCCCTAGCCAGAGCAAGTGGAATTTCAACAACAAGATTGTATGCCTTTACTTTTGCGTTCGGAGCCGCTCTCGCAGGATTAGCAGGTGCTTTGATGGTACCCCTCTACACTCTATTTGCAGATCTTGGGTTACGCTTCCTTGTAATGGCATTTTTGTCGGTGATGCTGGGAGGCGTTGGTACCTTCGAGGGTCCCCTTCTTGGTAGTGCAATGATAGGTGCTATGGTTCCAGGCTTTCAATGGATACGAGAGGCTCCTGTCATTGTCGATATTTTAAGCCCAATTTTTTCTGAGGTGCTTGTATTTATAGTGGCCATCATAATTGTTAAATTTAGACCTCAGGGATTAATAAAAAGAGGCAGAATATAAAACGAGCACTTTTTTAATAATTAGAAAGGATAGAAAATGAAACATAAAACTAGATTAACTAGTCGTTCAACCGACAGACGGTCGTTTCTGTTTGGCTCGAGCGCTTTAGCAGCGGCAGGATGGGTTGCTGCTGGTACAGGTACTTTTGTGCTAAAACCCGAGTGGGGGTTAGCTGCAGATCCAATTAAGATGGGCATTGCAACAGATATCACTGGTGCTATTGCTGCCGGAGGGAACTCCTGCTGGCGAACAGCTCAATTTGCAGTTAAGCAGATAAACGATGCCGGTGGAATTTTGGGTAGACCCATTGAGCTCATACTAGAAGATACCGCATCAGATCCAGGTGTTGCCGTCGGTAATGTAAGACGTCTTATTCAACAAGCGAAAGTAGACGTTGTGTTTGGAGGTATTACTAGCGCGATGAGAGAGGCAATAAAAAATCCAATCGTAAAGAGAGGTAAAACATTGTATCTCTACCCACAATTATATGAGGGCCAAGAGTGTACACAACACCTTTATTGTACCGGACCAACGCCTTTTCAACAGGTGTCAGAACTAATTCCCTATTTGATTAAACAAGGTAATAAACGCTTTGCTATGCCATCTGCGAATTATCTCTGGCCACAGCTGCTCAATAAAGCAACAAAAAAAGTCATTGAAGCTAATGGCGGAGAAGTTGTTCTTGAAGAGTATTTTCCATTGGATCAAGTGGAGTATTCTGCAACCATAGGAAAGATTAAAAGTGAAAAAGTTGACCATGTGTTTCTTACCATTATTCCACCTGGATTAGGGCCATTTGGTAAACAGCTTTTTGAATCAGGCTGGCAGAATGATGGTGGCACTATTTCTTGTGTATATTATGATGAAAACTCTCCTTTCTACGTGGAACCTTATGCCTTGGAAGGTACATACAGTTGTCTTGACTATTTCCACACTGTAGACGATCCATTTAGTAATAAGCTTTTGGCGGACTATAACGCTATGTGGGATGATAAGTTCCTTTTCACTGCTGGAGCCGCTGCTACTGGGATGTATCGGGCAATCAAGCTTTATGAACAAGGCGTTATAAAAACAAACGGAGACCTGAAACGAGAAGCTGTCTCTGAGGCTCTTGACGACATATCAGTGGCAAATGGACCAGGAGGTGGTTATAAAACTGTGCCGGGTACTGGGCATTGTGCGATGAACATGTACATAGCTCAGAATAACGGCGGGAAATGGGATATTATTTCCAGCTCAGATATGGTTCCTCCCAAAGAGTGCGGTTAAATTAGTTTGGGATGATCCTTTAAAGAGGGTCATCCCACTCACCGATTAAACTTAGGAATTATTTATGAAAGATAAAAAGGCAAATTTCAAAAGGCTACCGCTCCTTGAAGCAATAATTTTGGGTTTTCTTGTAGTTGCACCTCTGTTCCTTAGTGACTTTTACACTGTAATATTGACTCGGATGTTGATACTTTGCCTTCTCGCTATAAGTTTTGAACTCTGTTGGGGTTATTCTGGTATAATGACTTTTGGCCAAGGTTTATTCTTTGGAATGGCTGGATATGCGGTTGCATTGTTGGCAAACAAAGTTGGCTTTGTCCAAATATGGGGTGTGATTCCTATAGGGATATTCGTCGGAACTATAGTTTCATTTTTGCTGGCATGGTTGCTTTTGCTGGGGAAAAAAGCCCCAGAGATAATTTTTGTAGCCCTAGGAACATTAACCTTTTCATATGCAGCCGAGCGATTAGTTTCTGGTTGGTATTATGTCGGTGGAGGTAACGGACTCTCAATATTTGAATTTCTTAGCTTTGGTAGTTATGAAATTGAACCAGGTGTGTTGTTCTATTATATAGCTGGCATTGCTCTCTTAGTTTCATATCTCTTAAGTAGATACTTGGTTCGATCCCAGCTTGGTTTGGTGCTAGCAGCAATGAGGCAGGATGAAAAAAGATTATTATTTTTGGGATATAGAGTGCGAGGTTTTAAAGCACTTGTTTTTACTTTTGCAGGAGCTGTTGCTGGTCTTGGAGGTGCACTGTATGCTCATCATGAAGGATTTATCGGACCGAATAACATGGGAATTGGTATTTCTACCATGGCGGTTCTCTATACTCTTTTCGGTGGAGTTGGATCACTTATAGGACCTCTGATAGGTGTGTTTGCACTAGAGACAATATCTTTTACACTTTCAGGCGTCGATGCATTTAAAAGTTTTTGGCCAGTGATTCTTGGTGCAATATTGCTAGTCGTAGTAACATTTAAGCCTGACGGGCTGACAGGGTTTATCGTTTCGAGAAGAGAACGAATTGGGACTTTTGGGAGGATAGACAAAAAGGAAAAAAATGGTCGTAAAGAAACTAAGGACTGATAAAAGATGACTATTTTAGCTATTGAAAATATTGGAAAACAATTTGGTTCTCTAAAAGCCCTAGATGGCATCGATATTAACGTAGAAAAAAACACGTTTCACGGATTAATTGGACCAAACGGATCCGGTAAAAGCACCTTATTAAAAGCGTTAGCAGGCGACCATTTCGCAGATCAAGGAACAATAACTTTCGACGGTATAGATATTACCCACCAACCCCCTGAATATAGGGCATCCATCGGATTAAATTTTAAGTTTCAAATAACAGCTATTTTCCCAGAATTATCCGTTTATGATAATATTCTACTGTCAGTCCAATCAACCGCTTCAATTTGGGAATTAATTCGATCACGCTCTAGAGCATCTTTAAATGATAAAATTTTAGAGACCCTAGAACAGTTTCAACTTCTAGACAAGGCAGAAAGTCTAGCTGGAGAGTTAAGTCATGGGCAACAGCAGTGGTTAGAAATATCGATGTCCGTAATCCGTAAACCCAAACTACTGTTATTGGATGAGCCAACCGGTGGTATGAGTCCCGAGGAGAGGAGGGCTACCGGGGAACTACTCTTACCTATCAGAAAAGAAACGACCCTAGTGATTGTTGAACATGATTTAGAATGGATTAAAGACATTTGTGATAATTTGACGGTGCTAGACCAGGGTAAAGTTTTGGACTCTGGAACCGTAGATAAGATAGAAAAATCTAATAAAGTTAAAGAGGTATATACAACCCGTGTCTAAAAAAAACGTTAATTTGTTTCTCGAAAATATTGATGCTGGATATGGAATAAGCCAGGTTTTGTTCGATGTTTCGCTGGATAACTATGGAGGATCAATAGCCATTCTAGGTAGAAACGGCGCGGGTAAAAGTACACTGCTTAAAACGATTGCTGGTGAGATCACGCCCAACAATGGGAAAATTATTTTTGACGGTAAAAACATAGCGAGCGTGACTACGGACGCTAGAGCACGTAGTGGGATGGCTTACGTGCCACAAGAGGACTCTGTTTTTCTAAAATTGTCTGTTGAAGAGAATCTACTGCTTGGAACTTCTTCAAGCAGCGATTATTCACCCTCAGATATGGAGATGGTACTTGATTTTTTCCCTAAACTATCTCAAAGGCTGGATCAGCAAGCAGGCACATTATCCGGGGGAGAACGAAAAATGCTTGCCATCAGTAGAGCGCTCATTGCCAGACCAAAATTGATAATGTTGGATGAACCAACTGAGGGAGTATGGATTGGTGTTATTGAAGAAATAGCGGATCGACTAAAACAGTTGTCAGAAGAGATTTCTATTGTATTAGTAGAGCAGCATATAGAGTTAGCGTTTGAGGTTTGTGATTATGTTTTTGTGATGGATAGAGGGAAAATACCTCTGAAAGGCAAATCAAAAGATGTAAAAAAGAGTTCTGAACTGATGCGGCATTTAGCACCGTAAAATTTAAAGGAGGAAAAAATGGCTGTACAATTACCAACAAAAGCACAAATTTTAGAGATTGCTGCAGAAGTCGGTCTTGACTTGAGTGAAGAGGATGTGAGTTCGTTTCAAGGTTTATTTCAGGGCAGTGTAGATGCTTATAATGCAGTTGATGAGATGCCCGATAATCTCCCAGAAGTTAAATATCCTAGAACACCTGGGTATAAGCCAAGAGGCGAGGAGAATAAATATAATGCGTGGCACGTAAAAACTACTGTTAATGGGAATTCGAGAGGAAAACTGAAGGGAAAGACAGTAGTTTTAAAGGATAACATAATGCTTGCTGGTGTGCCTATGATGAATGGCGCTTCTACCCTTGAAGGATATGTCCCGGATATAGATGCAACTGTGACCAATAGGCTTCTTGATGCTGGTGCAACAATAGTAGGCAAGGCGCACTGCGAGTTTTATTGTTTGTCAGGGGGAAGCCATACGAGTGCCTCGGGTCCAGTTCATAATCCGCATAAAATGGGTTACATGGCCGGCGGTTCGTCCTCTGGAAGTGCAGCACTGGTTGCTGCTGAAGAGGTAGATATGGCTATGGGCGGAGACCAAGGCGGTTCTATAAGGATGCCCGCATCATATTGTGGTATCTATGGAATGAAACCAACACACGGATTAGTTCCTTATACAGGAATTATGCCGATTGAAATTTATATCGATCATACTGGTCCTATGACAAACAATGTTGAGGATAACGCATTAATGTTAGAAGCTATAGCTGGCAGCGATGGCTATGATCCTAGGCAATACAATGTAAAAACGCAAAAATACACGGATGCTTTGAAGGGTGTAGATGGCTTGAAAGGTATGAGAATTGCAGTGGTTAAAGAAGGGTTTGGACACGAAAATACAGAAAAAGATGTAGACCAAAAAGTTAAAGCAGCCTTAGACAAAATTAAGTCAATGGGTGCTATTGTGGAAGAAGTTTCGATACCCATGCATGCGTTAGGGCCGGCACTCTGGACGCCCATTGGAACAGAGGGTTTAACCCAAACTATGATGTGGGGTGACGGTTACGGCGTAAGTCGCCCCGATCTTTATGTTACCAGCCTAATGGATTTTCATAGGAACTGGAGGTCAAGAGCAAATGAGTTATCTGAAACTACGAAACTATTGACAATGTTTGGTACCTACATAAGGAATTACTATGGAAGTAGGTACTATGGAAAAGCGATGAATCTTACGAGAATGCTAACAGCAGCCTATGATAAGGTGTTAGATAGCTACGATTTGCTTGCCATGCCAACAACTGTTGTAAAATCTCAGCCTATACCAGCTCCGGATGCTAGTCGGGAAGAATATGTGCAAAGGGGGTTTGAAATGTTGGCTAACACTCAGGGCTTTGATATTACACATCATCCAGCTATGGCTCTACCTTGCGGTATGTCAGATGGGCTTCCTGTTAGTCTTCAGTTGGTAGGAAAACATTTTAATGAGAGTACGATATACCAAGCAGCTCATGGATTTCAAGAAGGCACAGACTGGAAAAATATGTAAGTGTAATAGGGCAACGTTATGGTGATTAAGTTACCAAATACTTGGGATATAAAAGCTATCTCAGAGGAAATTGGTTTGGACCTAGAAGAAGAGGAAATTCTCGAATATATAGAGCTTATGGGTCCCACTATCGAGTCCTACAATTTCATTGATACAGTCCCTGATAATATACCGTCAGTGAAATACAGCAGAACACCTGGTTATAAACCTAGAGGAGAAGAAAATAAATACAATGCGTGGCACGTAAAAACTACGGTGAATGGTAATTCTAGAGGAAAACTTGTTGGCAAAAAAGTTGTTTTAAAAGATAATGTAATGCTGGCAGGAGTTCCCTTTATGAATGGATCAGCCACTCTTGAAGGCTACCAGCCCGATATGGATGCTACGATTGTGACGAGATTGCTTGATGCGGGTGCTACCATAGTTGGTAAAGCACATTGTGAAAATTTTTGCTTCTCATGCGGTAGCCATACCAATTCAACAGGACCTTGCCATAATCCACATAAAATGGGTTATATGGCAGGGGGATCTTCTTCAGGAAGCGCTGTATTAGTGGCTGCTGGTGAAGCTGATATGGCTATTGGAGGAGATCAGGGTGGATCAATTAGAATGCCAGCTTCTTGGTGCGGTATCTATGGTATGAAACCTACTCATGGATTGGTTCCTTATACTGGAATTATGCCTATCGAAATTACGGTAGATCATGCTGGCCCAATGACAAGTAATGTTGAAGACAATGCGCTAATGCTTGAAGTTATTGCAGGGTCGGACGGACTTGATCCAAGACAAATTGATATAAAAACCCACAAATATACAAAGTCGTTATTAGGAAAAAATGGGTTAGAGAATTTAAGAATTGGAGTTGTAAAAGAAGGCTTTCAGCAAGAAGGGTATGAAGATGATGTGAACTTTAAGGTACGAAGTGCTCTTAATCATTTTAAAGAAGCTGGTGCCGTCGTAGAAGAGGTATCTATTCCACTTCATTTAAAGGCTCCAGCACTTCTTGCCCCCATATATTTTGAAGGGGGGACTCAGACTATGATGTATGGTGATGGTTATGGTGTAAGCAGGTCTGACCTCTATTCTACTAGCCTGATGGACTTTCATAGAAATTGGAGAACTAGGGCAAATGAGCTCCCAGCAACAGTCAAATTGGTTACCCTTTTGGGAACTTATATTAGGAAAAAACACGGAAGTAGATATTTTGGGAAATCTATAAATTTAATTCGAATGTTGCGTTCAGCATATGATGAAAAACTTTCAAGTTATAATTTACTAGTAATGCCCACAACTGCTGCGAAGGCACAAGCTATTCCCAATGCTGGAGCGAGTATCACGGAAGTTATTCAGTCAGCTTTGCCCTTATATTTAAATGGAAACACCCAGCCATTTAATGCGACTCACCATCCAGCAATGGCAGTGCCGTGCGGAATGTCCGCGGGATTACCTGTAAGCCTTATGCTTATTGGCAAGCATTTTGATGAACCAACGATCTACAGAGCAGCACACGCTTTTCAAGAGACAATTGATTGGAGGTCAATTTAATCGCTAAATGGTTTAAAGTTATATGATTTTCGAAAAAATATTGGGAAACGAGAGCGACGAATTATTCTCCGAAAAGCTTCATCAACTTTCTCATAGGTCATTGGTAGATTACATTGAAATAAAGGCAGAAGATTCCTTTAGACGAAGGATGAGGATGGTTTCAATTGATGGAAGAGAATACAAGCTTGCTATCCCAAGATCGCAGAAGATTGAAAATGGATCTATTCTATGGTTATCAGAAGATTTCGCAGTTGTTATCAGAATACTTAATGGTCCAAAACTTCGGGTAATACCCAAGAATATGACATCGGCAGTAAGGTTAGGGTATCATTGCGGAAATTTACATTGGAAAACAAACTTTATCCAAGGAGGTATAGAGATCATTCTCACCGGTGAGAGTCAAAACTACTATGATAGGCTAAAGACATTAGAAGAATTTGCTGATTTTGAAGTGGAATATTTAGAAAATGACAATTGATTTTTTAAGGTCACTTCAACTTGCAGATAGTGGGTTCCCAACAGGAAATTTTGGTTATTCCTGGGGTTTAGAAACCGCAGTTTACAAAGGGTTGCTAACAAAAAGTAATTTTTCACTATGGTTAGAAAGTGAAATGTTAGATAGATGGGCCTTCTTTGATCGCATAATATTGTCTGAATCTTGGAGTAAAAATATTCACAATTTCCTGTTATGGGAGAAAAAAATAGATAAATTTTTTTGGTCAAAAAAACAAAAAAAGGACTCTATCGGTGCTGGTCGCGTCTATTTAGAGAGTCTTAATCGGTTTGACTCAAAAAAGTCATCGGACTTATTGAAAATGTTAAACGGAAATAAGATTTATGGACATTTATCTGCGTTACAAGGAATTATATATAAAAGGATGGGTTTTTCAAGATATGAAACTACGCTAATAGGTGCCCATGTTAATTCACAATCTTTAATATCTGCAGCGGTAAGATTAAATATTGTTTCATCTATGAGCGGACAAATTTACTATTCTGAGTTGATACCGAAATTAGCAGATCTTTGTTCAAGAAACTGTTGTGAAGATGATATCGGCGGCTTTTTCCCAAGTGGAGAAATAGCGTTGCTAAATTTTAAACCTAATTCTTTGTTTGTTAATTAAGGAGTAATTATGAATTTAACACCTACTGAAATGGAACGGCTGACAATATTTACGGTTGCTGAGTTAGCACGGCGGTATAAAAAGCATGGTGTAAAGCTCAGCATGCCAGAGGCACAAGCGCTTATTGCGGATGAAATATTATTAGGTGCAAGACAGGGAATGTCTCACTCGGAGCTTGTAACCTATGGTAGTAACATCTTGACTGCTGAAAATGTTGAGGAAGGAGTAGCAAACCTAATAAGGTCAATCTCAATTGAAGTATCACTTAAAGAGGGTACAAAATTAGTAACAATATTTGATCCTATTGAACCAGATAATGCAGAAAAGATTCCAGGTCAAATTTACTGTGCGAAGGGAGATGTTGAGTTAAACAAAAATAGAAAAATTATAAAATTAAAAGTGATTAATGCTGGAGATCGATCTATTCAAGTAAGATCTCATGCCCACTTTTTCGAGGTTAATAGAGTGCTGTTATTTGACAGAGAAAAGGCTTTCGGTATGAGATTAGATAGGCCTTCTGGGGGAGGGGAACGCTTTGATCCAGGTATAGAAAAAGAGGTATCCTTGGTCGCTTATGGAGGAAATAAGTTTGTAGAAGGCTTTTCGGGTTTGACACGAGGACATTTGAGTAAGACTGATGTGAAAAAAAAGGCGCTACAGAGAGCAAAGGAAAACCATTTTATCGCCGAGAAGAAATAATGAAGATATCAAGAGAACAATATGCCTCCTTTTATGGCCCCACCACAGGTGATGTTTTTCGTCTAGGGGATACCTCACTGCTTGCAGAAGTTGAAAAAGATTTTGCATACTATGGTGACGAATTGACAACGGGTGCTGGTAAAAACATGAGAGACGGTGAAGGATTTCGTCCAAGTGGAACAGATAAATCAGGCGCTTTAGATTTAGTTGTTCAAAACGCTGTAATAATTGATCCAATATTAGGCATTATAAAGGGAGATATAGGAGTAAGAAGAGGTAAGATTGTCGATATCGGGAAGGCAGGTAATCCCGACATTATGGATTCTGTTAACAAAAATTTGGTCACTGGTCCAAATACTACAGTTATCCATGGTGACAATATGATAATAACACCAGGAATAGTAGAAGCACATTCACATTTTCTTTCTCCACAACAAACATGGCATGCACTTGCTGGTGGTTGTACCACAATGATAGGTATGAGCCCTGGTCCACATTTTGATGTCAGTTGCTCCGGTCCGTTTACATTAGGAAAACTAATTCAAGCGGCAGACGAGTTTCCTATTAATTTTGGTTTCTTGGGTAGAGGTTCATCTAATCCGTCAGCTGTTGAAGAGAGTGTTGGAGGTGGCGCTCTTGGAGTGAAAATTCATGAAGATTTTGGTGCATCAGGAGCAGTGATTGATGGGTGTTTGATTGCAGCTGATAACAATGATTTTTCCGTACATATCCATACTGACACAATAAATGAATTTGGGTTTTATCAAGACACGATGAAGGCAATTAAAGATCGAACAATTCATATGTACCATACTGAAGGAGCAGGTGGGGGACACGCACCTGATATCTTAGCAGTCAACGGTTGGGAAAATGTAATTCCATCTTCAACAAACCCAACCAACCCCTTTACGGCGGCGGCTCTTGAAGAAGGAGTGCCCATGACGATGCTCGCGCATATGATGAGTTATGAGTTACCAGAAGACGTCTCTTTTGCAGAGTGTAGAATACGTCCCCAGACTATGGCAGCAGAAGATATCCTGCATGATATGGGAGCCATTTCCATATTTGCAACGGATACTCAGGGAATGGGACGACTTGCAGAAAATGGAACAAAAGCCTTTCAATTGGCTTCCGTTATGAAAGATCATTTTGGAAGGTTTAAAGAAGAAAAAACTGCTAATGCTGATAATGAAAGGATCTTACGTTACATCGCAAAGCTTACAATAAATCCGTCTATTGCAGCAGGTATTTCTGATTATGTTGGTTCTATTAGTCCAGGAAAATATGCAGACTTTGTGATTTGGCGAAGAGATCATTTTATGGCAAAACCTGAACAAGTAGTTAAGTGTGGAGAAATAGTATGGTCAAAAATGGGTGACGGAAACGGAAGCTTTATAGGGACAGAACCATTGATCCAGAGACCTATGTGGGGCGCCATTGGGCGTTCAAAATCGGAAAACGGTTTTACCTTCGTAAGTAAGTTAGCAATCGAAAATGCAGTATTTGACAAGTTGGATGTAAAAAAGAAGTTTTTACCGATCAAATCGGTTCGCACGCTGAGAAAAACAGATATGATTCGTAATAATGCAACGCCATCAATAGAAATTGATAGCAATACATTTGAGGTGAGAGCTGATGGCCGTTTATTGAATTCTCCACCAGCGAAGAGAGTCCCCTTAAATAGAAGTTATTTTGTCAGATGACAGCGGCTAGAATAGGAATAGGTGGTCCTGTTGGATCCGGAAAGACTGCTTTAATAGAGCAACTATTAGATAATTTTAAAAAAAAATCAATTAGCGTTGCGGTAATAACAAACGATTTAGTAACAGATGAGGATGCGCTGAGGATAAAAAAAAGTGGAAAATTAACAGAAGATAGAGTGGTTGCTGTTCAAGCGGGAGCTTGTCCACATACCGTTATAAGAGAGGATCCGAGCTTGAACATTAGCGCTGCTGATAAACTGGAAAAAAAATTCCCAGATTTAAAAGCTATTATAATTGAAAGTGGTGGTGATAACCTTGCGTCAACATTTTCCCTAGATCTAGTAGACTGGTGGATGTTTGTGATTGACGTTGCAGGGGGTGATGATATTCCAAGAAAAAATGGACCCGGTGTTTTAAATTGTGATTTATTAGTGATAAATAAAATTGATCTTGCCCCACACGTTGGGGTTAATCTTAAAGATATGCTTTTAGACGCAAAGTCAGTAAGGCAGGGTAAGAAAGTTATTAGCTCAAATTGCAAAACTGGTAAAGGAGTTGATGACTTGTTTTCTATAATTGAAAAAGAGGTAATTTTTGAGTAAACATACTGACCAAATTAAACAAGAAAGTAAATTTGTCTTCAATATTGAGATTGAGAAAAACAATCACAACAAGTTCAAGCTAATAAAAAAGAAAGTTACCTTCCCTTGGTCTTTGGGACGAGGTTATGAGCAAAAAAGTGGTATAAATTGTGTTCGGATATTGCCTCAGGTAGCTGGAGCCGGATTAATGTCTGGGGATAACTTTTTTCAAAGAGTTTATTTAGGAAAAGATGCGAGAGCCAAGGTACAGGACTCGGGTTCCA
The DNA here is from genome assembly GCA_902596605.1 of uncultured Alphaproteobacteria bacterium. Classification (GTDB taxonomy): domain Bacteria; phylum Pseudomonadota; class Alphaproteobacteria; order Rhodobacterales; family Rhodobacteraceae; genus CACIJG01. Next base: position 42,706 of record CACJUU010000005.1, read on the forward strand.
TGATTGTTCTTTCAGGACAGAAGGGTCCCGCGTCAACCCATTGGGAATATACGGTTGATGAAGGCGGTGTATTAATTCTTGATTCTGAGCCTTATTGCCTTTTAGACAATGCGAGGTGCGAAGTTTATAATACCTTTTATCTATCTGATAGTGCGACAGTAATAGCTCTTGATGGTTTCTGTCATTCAAAAAATTTAGTGGAAAAATTTGGATTCTATAAAAACGAAACCAAGGTTAAGTCTTTAGATGGGAAATTAATTTTAATAGATCGACAAAAAGCGTTAGCTGACTCTCTACATCGTCTTTCAAAATATGTTGAAAAGGGGTCAGGAGCAGTCGGAACAATAAATATTTTTGCCGTGAAAAAGATAAGTGAAAACCTGATGGTAGTTGTTGATGACCTAGATATTCCTCATGCAAGAGCAGCGTTCAATGGCATATCTGGATTTTCTATACGGCTGCTGGCTCCATCTGGAGGACAACTTCGTAATGTCACAAAACACGTTTTATACCAGTTCGAAAAAAAACTGAAAGAGCTAGTAGCTTGATCCAACAAAAAGAAAATTAACTATCTTTAACAGAGCAACTAGCTTTATTTTTTTGCGCTGCAAGATCTATTGAGGGGTTTCTATCAAAAAAACCAACTGGCATAAGTTTAAAGCCTGTCTTCACTACAGGTTGAACAGGATAATCCTCCAATCGTGGTAAATGATGAAGCCCAAAAACATGCCAGGCAACTAGATCTTCATCTTTGATACTTCTCTTCTGTTTAACAAATGAAGGTAATCCATCATCAGATTTTGATCCATTAACAAATTCTCCCGCCGGATATCTTTCTTCCCTATCAAATACAGTTACCCATAATGAGTTAAAAATAAACTTCATACGCGATCCAGAAGGCCCGTTTGGATCATGAAATGATGCTATACTGCCTGTTGGTTCAAGCTTGTAAGAGGTATTGTTTCCCATTTTGTTTTTTTTTGTCTCACTTACAAACTTCCAGTATCTTTGCTTTTCTGGATTGCGTTTGAAACCTCCCTCAACCTTGAGTGCTTTCTCTTGGACATAGAAAGCGTTGCCAAAAGGGTTTAATTCTGATGAGGTCTCTTGTTCCGTGTCACATTGATAAAGTGAATTTTTTTTGCCATCGACTGCCATATCTAATCTAGCACAGAAAATATGTTGATGGATCTGACCAACAACTCCCGGGGCTACTTCTGTTCCATATTTATCACCAGAGTGGGGTATGCAGCCAACTGTATTAATTACTCCAGTAGCTTTCATTTCAAATTCAATTTCTCCATCAAGATAAAGATACCAGTATGAAGCATAATCATAATTTCCTACTGTTGAAATAGACGAAATCACAAGACGCCTTCCTCTTCTGATTTCAGTGCTATCAAGTCTAAAATCATAGTGCTTCCACAACAAGCCATGGTCTTCTTCATGAATGCATATTCCATTCTTTATTTTCATTGGATTTCCATTTGTGTCTGCTATCCAACAATCCATGTAGTAAATCGATCCCAAACAGTCACAACCTAGCTCTAGAGAATTTGCTAGTTTTCCAATTCCGTATTCACCGATATCAAAAACATTTTTTCTTGCATGAGTTTTATTAGGGCTTCCATAGGGTACTACCATTTCTGCAATCGATGCTCTGTAACATATTGATCTATTATCGTAACAGACATTGTGAAGGGTTAATCCTTCTCTGGAATTGAAACCGACTACTAGGGACCACTTATCCCATAGAAGTTTCCCATCTATAAACTCAAAAGATACACCGGAAGGCTGATTAATATTTATTTGTTTCAGATTATCTCGTGGATTTTTTTCAAATTCAGGAATGTAGTTTCCTGGGGTTTTGGGAATAGGAATATCGCCCACATCAATAACTTCAATAACCTTTAAAGTTTTTATGTCGACTGTAGCATTTAAACCCTCAATTGGATGTGCATATTGATGATCTGTTGGACTATTTCGTACCCAAGCAAATATATGGCTTATATGTCTACCTTTCTCATCTTCAGAGGCAACAAAACCTGCTGACCAGGCATCCACGCACACCAAGTCCAAATCAACAATACCCCTTCTTTTACATCCTTTAATGAAGCGGGGGTCGGTCTTTACAGCGTTTTCAATATCTAAAAACTCCTCCAGCTGGATCATTGGTTGTGCATCAGAATATTTCTCTTCTGAGATAACTCTTTCTTCAGAAATAGATACCTTGATAACATGAACTCCGATTTTGCCTTCTTTGAAAATATTTACTCTTGCAGCTCGCGATATTTGCATGCCTTTCTTAAAATTCAGTACAAAAGATTTCTCCGGTTCCTCGAGTTGAATTGTTTCAAAAAATATTTTTTCACGCGATTCCGCAAAATAATTTTTTACAATCTTAGAGGCAGTATAAATTTCTTCCTCTGTCAAAGGATTAAGAGGATGCTCAATTGACTTTATTTTGTCTGGTTCTACTAGCTGATCCATTTAAGTGTTCCCCTTTATAGGTGGCATAATTTTTATGTTCTTTACTTTTAGTCAATCCTAATAGTATTCTCTAATTATAGCATACATCAAACCGTTAAAGTTTAAAACATTCTACTTGCAATAAAATGGCTTCAATAATTGAAATAGAAGAATATGGCTCCTCGTCGGTTCTAACCCATAAGACGCGGAGTATTGTGTCGCCAAAAGTAGGTGAAGTTCAGATTAGAAACTTGGCAATTGGGGTTAACTATCACGATGTTTATGTCAGATCTGGTCTCTATAAAACCTTAAAACTTCCTGGCACACCAGGTTGCGAAGCAAGTGGCATCATAGAAAAAATTGGTAAAAATGTAGTTGGCTTTGAAGAAGGAGAAAGAGTTACTTACTTGACAAGAGAATATGGCGCATATGCTTCCCATATAAATATTGTCTCTGAAAAAGTATTAAAGCTTCCATCTACTTTAAAAGATGAATTAGTGGCAACAAATTTTTTGAGAGCCATGACAGTTGAAATGCTTCTAAATCGTATAACATCAGTTGATTCGTCAAAAACGATTTTGGTAACAGCAGCATCTGGTGGTGTTGGTCGCTTACTTTGCCAATGGGCAAGCTCTAGGGGCGTCAAGGTAATTGGTAGTGTGGGCTCTCAAGAAAAAATTCTAGAAACAAAATTGAATGGATGTCTTGAAACCTTTGTTTCAAGTGACGAAAAATTTAGTAACAAAGTATTAGACGTTACTAATGGAAAAGGTGTTGATATCGTTTTCGATTCTGTCGGGAATGACACCTTCGAGTCTTCTTTATTATCACTAGCGCATTGTGGATATTTGATTAATTTTGGTCAATCATCAGGTCCCGTTCAACCTGTATTAATGAGTACATTGGCTGAGAAATCACTATCTATTTCTCGCCCTATACTTTTTCATTATTTTGGTAATCGGAAAAACTATGAAAATATGGCAGCTTCAGTATTTAAAGCTTTTGAAGATGAAATCATCAAGGTTTCGGAATTTTTGCCATTTGATTTGAAAGATGCATCCAATGCGCATGACACTCTAGAATCTAGAAAGGGCGGGGGAAGTATATATTTAGTCCCTTGATTCAATAAAATGGAAAAAATAGAAATAGGCTGGAAGTATCCTGAAGCTATAATATCATGTGAATGGCTCCAAAAAAATTTAGGAAATAAGAATTTACGTATTTATGATTGTACAACATTTTTGCACTACACAGATGATCATCCTTCTAAACCCTATGACGTTGAGAGCGGCCACCTGGATTATTTAAGGGAACATATTCCTGGGGCATCATTTCTAGATCTTCAAATCCAGATTTCAGATCCAGAAAGTCAATATAAATTTACTTTGCCTGACATTGAGCGCTTAAGTAAAAGTTTTGGTAAGTTAGGAATTGGTGGCTCATACCATACTATTTTGTATTCAACAAATGGACTTCAGTGGGCCACAAGGGTTTGGTGGATGATTTACATGCTTGGATATAAAAATGTTAGCGTATTAAACGGTGGTTTAAGAGAGTGGAAACGAAATAATTATGATCTTGAGTCTGGAGAAAATTTTTATTCTAAATCAGAATTCTCAAGTTCCAAAAATCAAGGCTTTTTTGTGGGTAAGGAACAAACACTAGATGCCATGGAAGATAATAGGTGTATTTTAATTAATGCACTGACAAGTGATATTCACAATGGAGAAAGTACGCGTTATGGGAGACCAGGTAGGATCCCAGGTAGTATTAATATTCCATTTAGTGATCTGATGGATATGAGTACGCATATGTTAAAATCACCTAAAGAAGCATTGTCGGTTTTTGCAAAATATAATATCACAAAAGATAATGAGATACTTAACTACTGTGGAGGTGGTATTGCAGCCACATTGAATGCTTTTGTTTTGTACCAACTTGGTTTTCAAAAATTAAAAGTTTACGATAATTCTCTTAGTGAATGGGCTATGGATAAGTGTCTTCCTATGGAAATGGATTAGGTATTGATTAAATAATGAAAAATTAAAGAGGTTTTTTTGGGTAAAGACGTTCCAATACTATATAGTTTTCGTAGATGTCCATATGCCATAAGAGCTAGGTGGGCCCTTCTTTCATCAAATATTGAAGTGGAATTAAGAGAAGTTGTTTTGAAGGATAAGCCACATGAATTCTTGAAGGCTTCAAGCACTGGCACCGTTCCATGCCTAAAATTAAAGGATAAAATAATTGATGAGAGTATTGATATAATGATTTGGGCTTTAAGAAAAAATGATCCAGAGGGCTGGTTAGATATGCCTGCTGAAGGGTACCGTTTAATTGAAGAGGTTGAGAAAAAATTTAAACCTAACTTAGACAAAACAAAATACGCTACTCGGTATTCCCAAAATGATAGTAAAGTCAGCAAGAATTTGGCCATAGAGTATTTGATTAATCTAGACAAAAAAATAAAGGGGGAATTCCTTTATGGCGAGCAACCAAAGTTAGCTGATATAGCTATATTTCCATTCGTCAAGCAATTTGCAAACATTGACATAAATTGGTTTAATGAATTTGGCTGGCAAAAGCTTCAAAATTGGCTGACAGCTTTTGTTGGATCCAATATGTTTGATAAATCGCAAAAAAAATTTGTTAAATGGAGGCCGGCTGCAGCCCCGGTGTTTTTCCCTTGAGCACCAGACAAAATCTTTCAAATTACTTAATTGAATGTTTAGAAAATATGTCTCAAGCACAATTACCAAGTAAAACTATTCCCAACTTCTCTTTGTCAGATGCCTATAGAACCGCGTTAGAGATTAAAGAAATTCGTGAAAACAAAAAGGAAAAAGCTTCTGGTATAAAAGTAGGTTTTACTAACAAAACAATTTGGGATAAATATTCTGTAAACGCACCAATCTATGGATTTATGTATTCCTCAACGATTTTGAATACCAAGCAATCATTTTCACCAGAAAAATTTCTTGAACCAAAGTTTGAGCCTGAGATCTTTTTCAGACTGAGGAAAATTCCACATAGTGAAATGAGTGATATAGACTTAATCGCTTGCTGTGAGAGCTTTGGGATTGGCGTCGAGTTAGTGCAGAGTATCTATAAGGGATGGACTTTTAAGTTACCGGACACAGTTGCCGGATTTGGTTTGCATGGCCAGTATAAAATTTTAGAAGAAATGGCAATCCCATCTGATGAAAACAATAGAGGTGATCTAATCGACAAATTAAAAAACTTTAATCTTACTCTGAAAAAAAACTCCAAAATTTTTGAGCACGGAAAGTCGAAGAATATATTAGAAGAAAGCCCATTAGCTGCCTTGAGATCTTACATAGAATTTTGTGAAAAAAATTTAGATTGGTTAGTCATCAATGGGCCAATAACAACTGGTACTATCACAGACGCATACGATATTAATAAGGCTGATGTTTTTTCCTGTGAAGTTGATCGCTTATTTGAAAAGAAGTTTGTTGTTAAGTTTTAAAGTCACCATACTGTACCTCTTGCGACAACTTTAACTTTTTTAAATTTTTTCTCTTCAGTGATAAGATTTACTTCATTAAGCATGTTCGTTACTACGCATGCATGATTAGGGATAATTTGGATTTTTTGTCCAATTTCTAAATTTGTGTTTTGTTCACTCACAATCGTGCCATGCTCTTCCGTTAATTGTGCAATTCTAAGTTCAGGGAAGTTTACTATAGAACCATGATCATTCATTCCAAAGAGGTCAGACGTTAATACTTTTGACCCAGCATCGATTATGGCTCTGTTTTTTGTTGGAGTTGACACTACAGTTGCTAAAACGGTCAAAGCGACCTTTTTTTCCGAACAAATCTTGTTTTTAACAAGAGATCTATCATTAAATATGTAAGTTCCAATTCTATACTCTGTCGCAACTGGAATATCTTTGACTTTCCACATGTCAGGCGAGCCACCGATAGAAACTGTATTTACAGCAATATTTTTTGCTTCAATTAGTTTCTTTGCGTCAGTTAAAAAGCTGTTAATTTTCTGAGCTTGAGAAGTAGGAGGGTAGGTCATTAACCCACTGAAAATTAGTCCAGGGCTTAGATTTATCAATTCTGCCAATTCACATGCCTCTTGAGGACTTGTGACCCCGCAACGGTTGGCTCCAGTATCACACTCAACTAATACAGGTAAAGCTTCCTTAGCCCCTTCAAATGTCTTAGATAAGCCTTTTATGCAAAAAGAGCTATCAGCTACTACAGAAGTCTTCACTTTATTAGCTAAATTTCGAAGAGCCTTTAATTTTTGTTCTCCTATTATATTGTAGGTGATAAGAACATCATTAATACCACCCTCGGAAATTATCGCCTCGGCCTCACTTATTTTTTGAGCCGTAATTCCAACCGCTCCAGCTTCAATTTGTAATTTAGCTAAGGCCGGGATTTTATGTGTCTTAATATGAGGTCTTAATTTAATACCAATCTCGTCACAATATCTTTGATATGTATGTATGTTATCTTTGACAATATTTAAATCCACAATAATGGCGGGGGTATCAATCTCTTTGATCAGACTCATTTATTTATTCAGTTTAGTAACTCTAATTTCAATTATAGTCTCGAAAGAAAGTTTAAGATGAACTTATTTACTTCTGTAGGTTTTTCCTGCTGAACCCAGTGCCCTGAGTCGTCGAGGAGACATACTGATAAAAGATTTTCATAATTTCTGCCAATTTTATCCTCAAGGTCCTTACTGCTATCGTAGTTGGGACCTATAAAAGAATTTACAGGATCATATTTACCAGTTAAAAAAGCGGAGGGTTGTTTTACTTTTGCGTTTTTTAGTTCAAGTAAATCCTCGAAATCAATTTGTTGCGCTCTGTATCTATTTAGCGGACCACGCATCCCACTTAATTCAAATTCACCGACTAAATAATCCATATCACCAGCGGTAATCCAGGATGGGTAGGTATCAAATGTTGGTAATGCTTCTAAATATTTTCCATTTACACCTTTTGAACTTCCTGTAATAGCATTTTCCTTTTGTACTTTCATACCTCGCGCATCGATGGAAAAATAGGTCTGCTCCAAATACTTGCGTACATTCTCTTCAAACTCTGCTTCAGCAACTCCTTCTTCTTGAAAATAGAGTTGATAGAAAAACTTACCCTCATATATCTTTCTCCAGAGATCAATTGATGAGAGATCTCTTCTTGGAAAAAATGGTACTGAAAGGCCTAAAACGGCAGATATTCTCTTTTCATTTAAAACAGCTGTATTCCATACAATTGGACCTCCCCAATCGTGACCAATCAAGATAGCCTTTTCAAAGTCAAGAGCATCTATAACACCAATTACATCTTTAGTGAGTTCTCTCATACTATAGGCTTCAATTTCATATGGCTTTGATGAACCTCCATATCCCCTTACGTCAATGGCGGCAACGGTGTGGCCCTTCTCTGCTAGTAAGGGGATTTGATGTCTCCAACTATACCAGCTTTCAGGACATCCATGGACTAAAACGATTAGTGGCCCTGATCCTTCTATTTTTGCTCGTATATTTATGTTGTTTGATTTTAAAATTTTGAAAGTCATTTCTGCTTCACCTACTTCCTTCTAAAACCGACACTTTTGCCATTGCCTGCTCTTTTAAACTTTGCATGGCTTTTAATACGTCAAGATTAGAGCCCGCAACTTGTTTTGAGGGAAATATTTCAATTATAAAACCCGTATTATCACTTGATTTAAATAGGTTCCTTTTTAACTCTTCATTATCAATAGGTTGAGCTACTGCTTCGACTACAGACCATAAGGATGGTGCCAATAGGGTGAAATTAATTGCTCTACCATACATCAAGAAGTCTCGGCGGCTTGCATAGTTGTTACATAAGAGGCCATGCCGTCTTTAGCTTTTTCATAGATCTTCATATGTTCCAATGAGTCAAATGCTCTAGACCAATATAAGTTAGTCCAAGTTCCTGAGGCTCTTGCGATATTCATTCCCGCCTCCATATCTTCATCGCTCTTAGCATCTACTACACAAAAAAAGGTAAAACTTTCAGTATGTGTAAAAAGAAACTCTCTTATATTCATGCTAAATTGATCTGTTAGATTTCTAACAATTGGTAGCCTATCTTGGGGTTTGTTAAGCATACCGCTGGCATATTCTGAATTTGTTTTTCCGTAAATTATGTAAGTTTTCATATTTAACCTTTATCTTAGAGCGTTTAAAGTATCAGCAATATCATTTTAAAATTCTTAAAAACTTATTACTATATTATATGACCACGATACATCAAACCTATGCAAAGTTAAATAATGTTGAGTATATTTAATGAACTTTAAGCTTATTGTAGCTCGATGGATCCATAAGCTTCTTATTCATACTGAATTGATGACAGAAAATATGAGGGCTCCAAAGACAATCGGGCTCGCTTGGGTAGCAAGAACATTAATGAATTATTCAAATGCGCAAGTAAGCATTGATATTGTAAATAGAATGAAAGTGAAAAAAACTGATCATGTCCTGGAGTTGGGTGTAGGTAACGGATTGGCGATAAAGGAAATTGCAAAGATTAGTGGAAATAACATAATTGGAGTAGAAATAAGCGCAGAGTTTAGAAGAAATCTGCTCAAAATGAATCTGCCTAAAAACATAGTTATTTTAGATAATGACGCGAAAGATTTGAGCAATAAAGTTTCAGATGAGTCTATAGATAAACTTTTAGCGATAAATGTAATATATTTCTTAAAACCAATAGAACAATATATCCTGGAGTTCAAAAGAATATTAAAAAAGGGGGGTATTGGTTATTTGGGATGTAAATTTGAAAGTATAAAGAATTTTGACATTGAAGTTGCCCCAAATAAAGATGAAAGAGCAATTATAAGTACGCTATCAAACCTTGGGTTTAATGTCTCAAGTGAGTTTGTAGATTTAGGTGAGGATAGATCACGCTATACTTTTATTCGATTTGAAAAAAAATAGAGAGGAAAAAAGATGGAAAAGAGATATGCAGAGGATTTTAAAAAGGGGGACATTTTTAATCTTGGGGAGTATGCTTTTTCAGAGGATGAAATAATAGATTTTGCAAACAAGTATGATCCTTTTCCTTTTCATATTAACAAAAGTGCGGCTGAAAAAACTGTATTTGGCGGTATTATATCAAGTGGGTGGCTAACAGCTCTTATTTGGCTTGGAATGATGCATAAAAGCTTTTTATCCTACGATACGGTAATGGGATCACCGGGGCATGAGGAAATGACCTGGCCAAAACCAGTAAGACCTGATGACAAAGTGACCGGTCAATTAGAAATATTGGAGAGTAGAAAATCAAAAAGCAAACCTGGACTTGGTTTTGTTAGATATGAGGCGAAGTTAGTCAATCAAGACAATGAAATAGTTTTTCTCACTAAAAGCACCTTGATGATTAAGACTCGAATTTAATTTAGATATATTTTGTGACTAATTTGGAAAAGTTTTTTCTTGCGCCGAATTTTCGACCTAGAAGAAAAATACCTCCTAATTTTCTTTGAATAAAGAGGATTTGAGGATCAGGTAGCTGAAATTTATCTTTTTGGTTTATCAGTGTTGATGAAAGCAAGTTCAAATCCTCTGTAGAAATGCAATGTAAAAAATCAAATTCCCTATTTTTCCGTAAAGGCAAAGATAAGTTCCAAATTATGTCTAGAAGATAATTCTTTACAGAATTACTAGCGTTAGGACTGAAGATCTTCAAAGTTATAAGAGCTTTTTCAACCATCTCCTTTCTATTAAGTGCTAAGCCTTTAAGAATATCTTTAAAAACTCGGATATTTTTTTTAGAGATTTTACTTGTTGCACCAAAGTCCAGTAATACAATTTTGTTCGATGTATCATCAAATAGAAAGTTAGCAAAATTTGGGTCTGTTTGAATTAAATTAAATTCAAATATTTCTTTAAAGGCAAGTTCTACTAAATTATTTATTATTGAATTTTTTGTCATTTGATCATGATGTGCGACCTGATCAATTGTTACCCCTTTATGATATTCCATTGCCAAAATTTTTGTAGTGGTAAGTCTTTCATTAATCTTTGGCACGACAAATTTTTTATCCGTTTTAAGTAGACGATGAAAATTTTTCTGGTGCGCTGCTTCGAGCAAGTAATCGGTTTCGTTTAGTAACTGTGTTTTACCAGCTTCAAGCAGTTTATTGAAATCAAAAGATTTTGGTAAGATTCCAAGGTTTTTAGTGACTAGTCTAATATTATTAATATCACTTTCTATGCTCTCTCTAATTTTTGGGTATTGAACTTTTAATATTAACTCCTTATTGCCGTATTTACACTTGTGAACTTGACCAATTGAAGCAGTAGCGATTGGCGTTTCTCTAAATTCGGAGAAGTTATCTAAAAAATTATCGCCATAATTTTCTCTTAAGACCTCACCAAGTTGATAATTCGGCATATGAAAGCTCTTATTTCTTAAGTCACCAAGCATTTTACTAATTTGCTCTGGCAAAAAGTCATTTGCTTCAAGAGATAATAATTGTCCAATTTTTAATGCCGCACCTCTTAATTTTGCGAGTTCTTCTATAAATGTGAGGATATTTTTTTCCTGAATTAGTAGGTTTTTTAACGTTGGAGATCGCCCACCAACTAATTCTTTTGTGCCGTCCACTACGATTGAGCTGGCAAATTTTATTGCTATTTTGCCAAAACTTGATGCCCTACTAATTCTACCTTTGGGCACTGGTAACGATTTAGATACACTATTTTTCTGATCCATTAATGATCTAGTTTAAAGATGAAAATTGTTTCCCTATTACTATTTAGAGTTGCTATACATGAAGCATACCAGTTTCAGAAAGTAACCATAGAGTACCGTTAAAAAAGCAACGCCAAAAGCTGGTCCAATAGCGTCATTGGCCAAAAGATTTTTAAGATCACCTGCCATTAAAACTAAGCCAATAAGAAAACCCAGCCAACCTACTATAACGGCTGCATCTCCAGTTAGTGAAATTGTTCTTTCATCAAATTTCCCCTTGCTCATAGCCAGTGCAGCGAAGAATGATGCAACAACAACTACTATAAGAGAAGGAAGGTCTATAAATGCACCAGGGTTTCCACCTGTGACTGCGGCATACATCATTACGCCAAATACCCCAATTAGTCCTAAAAAAAACATGAAATATCTCCTAAAAATTGTTATCAAGGGTAGCACTCAAAAAATAATAGGCAAGCATAAAGATTTTAAACTTTTATTTCTGGTCCAGCTCCATTGGGCAGGTGGGATCATTGGACCATTCGAGAAGCGAGTTATCATATAGAAAGAGTTTTTCAATGTCGAAAATCTTGGCAACAAAAAAAACAGTCGTGGCCGCTATACCACCTCCACAATAGCTTACTATTGACTTATCAGTATCAATTAGGGGTTTTATCATAGCATGCATTTCGGATGGAGGAAGGAATTTACCGGTATCATGATTAAGTAAATTTAGTGCAGGAATATTTATGCTTTTTGGTATTCTTCCAGGCCTGCCGTAATGTGTTCCCCCACCACAAAATTGCTTATATGTTAGGGCATTTACAAAAATAAATTCGTCATCTTTAAGAACTTCTTTCATTTTATTTTTATCAAAAATTGTTTCTTGACTGCGAGCTCCTTGAAAATTTCCTTTCGTAAACACCTCTTCTCCTGTTGATAGAGGAAAATTCTGTTTTTGCCATGAGGCCAACCCGCCATTCATAATTTTTACATTCTTGGCCCCAGACATTGTTAACACCCACCACGCTCTTGTAATAGCCATGTGAAACCCAGACCCATAAAGAATAATTTCATCTTCATTATTTATCCCAATGCTCGACAGTTTTTCATTTAATTTTTCTTGCGAGACAATTGAAAAAGGTATGGGATTATCCTTTTCGGATAGATCATCAACCATATGTAAATAAGCCGAACCAGGGATATGCCGTTTTAAATAATCTTCATATCCACTGTGTATCGTTGAGGCGCCTACTTTTTTAAGTTCAAAGTAGACGGTGCAATCAATCACTTTGCAATTTTTAGCGTCCAGTTTCTCATAAACATACTTGGGGTCTACAATATTTTTTTCATAATTCTCCATTACTTTATTTTATCCTTTATTATTTTTCTGTCACTCATAGAATGATTTTATGAGTGCGTATACTGTAAATCTGGATTGGCTTAAAAGGGTAAGGGAAGATATAATCGACCCCGGTCAGAGGATAATTGATCCTCACCATCACTTGTGGCCAAAGACCGTTGCAGGTTCCTCAAATGTAAGGCGGCATCGCCTTTATAACTATATGCTTGAAGATTTTTGGGAAGATACAAGTTCAGGACATAATGTTACAGATAGTGTTTACATTGAATGTTCAGAGTTTTTTTGGAATTCTGAAAATGAGCATTTTAATCCAGTTGGAGAAACCGAATACATAAAAGGCTTAGCGCAACTTTCTCTGGAAAATAGAAAAAAGACAACAATTTCAGGAATAATTGGCCACGCTAACATGTTACTAGGAAAAGATGTGCATGAGGTTCTAGAGAGGCATCTCGAGATGGGAGGAAACCTATTTAAAGGTATCCGGCATGCGGGGAGCTGGGATTCTAGTGACGCGATAAATAATTCACATCACAATCCACCGAAAGACATGTATCTAATGAAAGAATTTGGGGAAGGGCTAAAAATTTTATCTGGAAAAGAACTTGTTTTTGAGGCGTGGCAATATCATCATCAACTACCTCAAGTTGCCCATTTGGCAAGGAATAACCCCGATCTTACAATTGTTTTAGATCATTTTAGTGGTCCGTTGGGGATCGGCTCTTATGCCACGATAAAAGAACAGGTTTATGAAAATTGGAAGAAAGATCTAAAGGAATTATCCCAGTATAAGAATGTCTTTGCTAAATTAGGGGGCTTAGCTATGCCAATAAATGGTCTTGGTTTTGAAGCAAACCCAAATCCTCCAACTTCTGACCAGTTTATGGCACTTCAGAGACAGTTTTATTTAACGACTATAGATTTTTTTGGATCAGAACGATGCATGTTTGAAAGCAATTTTCCCGTAGATAAGTATTCGGTTTCCTATCAAGTTTTATGGAATGCCTTTAAAAATCTGGTAAAGGATTTTAGTGAAACAGATAAGAATAATCTTTTCTTTAAGACAGCAAGTGATGTTTATAGTATTCCATAGAGGCATTTAAACTTTTTCAAAATCAATGCTTTCACTAGTTTGTTTGGGTTGCACAAGGAATATCCCCATCATTATCATAGCTAAAGATATCCACACAAAGACAGAGTGGCTTTCACCTAGAATAATTATTCCCCATACGACGCCAAAAAACGTCACAAGATATCCTACTTGAGATGAAAAGACCGATCCTGCTCTTCCAATGAGATAAATAAAGATTGAGTATGCAGTAGCGCTGATAAACCCTAGACCTAAAGTTGAGATAAACAAATATAAATTTGTTGGCTGCAGTATGAAAAATTGATCCATTACTAAAGAAAGCAAAAAGGTAATTATTGCGGAGACAAAGGAAACCGCGCAAACTAAGCGGATAGGCCCAAAATTTTGTAAGGCTAGCCTATCAATGTAGATATTTTCTAGGGCATAACAAAGAGCGCAATTAAGAGCGAGTAAGACCCAGGGAATATCTCTTTTATCTGGCAAACTGTTTTCTGGAAGTATTAAAATTAGAAGAGCACAGAAACCAGTGATAAGGCCTATCACTCTTCTTACCTTAAACTTATCCATTCTTAGCCCCATGGCAATTAAATAGGTAAAGAGGGGAATTACTGAGACCGAAATCGATAACACACCAGCGTCAAGGTGTTCAATACAAGCGTAAAAGATAATATTGGGGATAACAACAGATAGAAAAGTAATTATAACTATAGGAAGAAACATTATTTTTGGTATAATAATTTTTCCGTGCCTAAAAAATACATAAGCTAATAGAATGAGGCCACTAAAAAGACTTTGCCAGAAGGTCAAACCAATGGGAGTTCCACCAGCTGTTATAGCAATTTTACCAAGTGTAAAGCTTAGGCCCCATCCGAGTCCGAGGATAATTAAAATTAAAAAGTTCACTGCCGATATTTCATAAGTTAGTTTTTATTCTTGGAGGCTGGGGATTATTTCTTGGGTTTGAGTCAATCATCTTAATCTCCTCAATTTTATTTTCATCATTAAATTCTACTAAATCATTGTATAGAGAAACAGCAAGTTCCTTTTCATATATCTGTTCATCCCCAAAGTAAAAAGCGAATGATTTTGAGTGTTTGATCTGTTTATCCGGATCTTGAACTACTGACTTAGTCCAATGGTATAGTGGGTAATCTTTAATAGTATTTCTTTCAGCCTCTTTCACATAATCTAAAAATCCATCGAGTGTACACACGGGTCTAGTCTGATGTTTTCTAGCAATGTTATTTATTTTCTTAGATATATCCAAATTGCACTCACTCCTTAAATCATCCGCTAAGTCTTGTGAAAGCTTTATTCTTACTTGGTACAACCATTCATTATTCATGCTTTATAAACTCAAATTTTTGTCATGGAAAGAAAGCTGAGAACAGCAACTACTAATAATGAAGAACCCATTACTATGTTGATATATTTTTGTGTGCTAGGTTTTAAATTTACTTTTTCTATTGTTGAACCCAAAGCTAACCAAGCCACATGTAGAGGGATCCAGATTAAGTTCATAACGATAAATTTCCACGTTGTTTCTAAAACAAAATTATCTGGAAAGACCGCAAAACCAGTCAAAAGGATCGAGTGAAAGGCATACGCTTTAGGATTTACCAACTGGAGAAAAATGCCTTCGACCAGTGTAGGTTCTTTTTGAGGGCTAACGAAAGCAATTTCAGAGCCTCTAAGCATAATTTTAAGTGAGAGATAGACTAGGTATCCTGATGCAATAAAAAGAAAAATAGTTCTCATTACTGGAATAGAAAAAATCACTGAAGCAAACCCGGTAATAACGAGAGCCCAAACTGACAGATAACCTATCGTTAATCCAATAAGAAACTTTAAACCAACTTTAAAAGAGTACGCTGCACCCACTCCTGCCAGCGCTAATACTGCTGGGCCAGGGGTAGCAATCATAAAAAAAACGGCAAAAGCAAAGGCTATCATTTTAGGTACGTGTTTCTCAAAGTTAGGTTACTTTTTTTCTATTTAAATATGCTGGGTTATCCCACAGTCTATTAGACAGTATATTCTCCAAGACCATAACCGTTTGGATTATATCTTCTTCATTGATATAGAGTGGAGTTATGCCAAATCTAATAATATTAGGAGCTCTAAAATCTCCAACTATATTCCTGTCTATTAATGCCTGCATTATCGCATAACCAGACGGATGAGAAAAAGACACTTGTGACCCTCTTTCAGAGGACTTTATAGGACTCTCTAACTGAAGATCTGAACATGTTTGTTCAACCATATTGATGAATAAATCTGACAGTTTTATGCTTTCTTCTCTTAGTTTATGGAGGTCGAGGTCCCGAAAAATATCTAAAGATTTTTCTAAGATTGACATTTGAATAACAGGAGGTGTACCAACGCGCATCATTTCAATTGAAGCTGATTTCTCAAATGTATTATTGAAATCAAATGGTGCCTTATGACCAAGCCAGCCTCTGATTATTGGGTAACATTTTTCTATCAAGTCGGGTCTTACATATATGAAGGCAGGTGCACCTGGCCCACCATTTAAAAACTTGTATGTACACCCGACAGCAAAATCGCAATTAATCTCTTTAAGATTTAAAGGAACAGCGCCAGCGCTATGTGCTAAGTCCCAGATTATGGTTGATCCATTTTCATGAACTTTATTAGTGATATTTTCTATTTCAAACATCGCCCCAGTCCGATAATCGACATGGGTAAGCAATACTGTGTTAACCTGCTCATTTAGCGAGGATATAAGCTCATTTTTTTTTACCTTCTTAAGCTCAAAATTTGAGTTCACACTATCAACGATGCCTTCAGCTATATAAATGTCTGAAGGAAAATTATCAATATCAGTAAGTATTATATTTCTTTGGGGATTAAGTTTTATTGCTGCTGCCAAAGCTTGGTAAGTCTTTATGGAAAGAGTGTCCCCAGCTACGATCGAACCTTTATCCACACCGATTATATTAGCAATTTTATTACCAACAGTTATTGGCTGTTCCATCCAATTAGATTCATTCCAACCTTTTATCAGCTTTCCACCCCATTCTTTAGCAATTACGTTTTGTGATATAGACTCTATGCCTTTAAGTGGAGGGCCTAGGGAGTTACCGTCCAGATAGATCATACCTGATGGGATATTAAATAGTGATTTTCTATATATTGAGTTCATGTTAGTTGGGGCTAAAATTATGATCTACTTGTTATATAAAATTTAACTATTCTTGGATAGAGAAATCTATTTGAAACAGTAAACTTATGGATTTATAATTTTTCAATGAGAAAGATCCTATTATCGTGAAATCTATTCCAATATACCAGGTAGATGCATTTTCTAAGAAAGTATTCTCGGGTAATCCTGCAGCGGTTTGTATCCTTGATAATTGGTTATCCGACAGAGTAATGCAGGATATAGCATCTGAAAATAATTTATCTGAGACTGCATTTATAAACATTAACACTAAACCTTTTGGTATTAGGTGGTTTACGCCCGAATGTGAAATGGGGTTGTGCGGCCACGCAACATTAGCAAGTGCTCGGGTTTTGTTCGATGAATATATGGATAGAGATCAAAAAGAGATTACTTTTTCTGCACAAAGAGGTCTTCTAAAAACAATTAAAAAAAGCGAGCAAATCTTTTTAGATTTCCCCGCTGATAAACCAACCGAACAAGAAATTAATAATGTTATAAGAGAGAGTGTAGGGGCTAATATCCAGCAATTGTTAAAGGGCCGTGATGATTACTTAGCAATTTTAGATAATGAAGCTAGTATTAGAAATATATCCGTAAATATGAGCAAAGTATCTGAGCTCGACGCAAGAGGATTGATTGTCAGTGCTCAGGGTGATGAGTATGATTTTGTTTCACGATGTTTTTACCCAAAATCCAAAATAGATGAGGACCCAGTAACCGGCTCGGCTCATACTCTGCTCATTCCTTATTGGGCAGATATTTTAAAAAAAAATAATTTAAAGGCCTATCAATGTTCTGAAAGAGGAGGCGCTCTCATGTGCGAGCTTAAAGGGGAGAGGGTATTTATTGGAGGCTATACGGCGCGCTACTTAGATGGGAACATATACTTAAATAGTGAAGGTTGATAAGGCAATTCAATGAAGCCAGCCATAAAAGTACTTGGGGTTCCTGACGATATAAACTCCTCTTTTATGAGAGGGTCAAGTGCTGCTCCACCTTTAATAAGAGAGGCACTGTATTCTGCTTCTTCTAATTTGTTTTCTGAATCAGGTTTGAACTTGGATCAAAAAGGTATCTGGGAGGACTTGGGCGATATCGAATTCGAAGGTGAGGTGGCAGTAGAAAACTTTAAAAAGATTAAAACTTTTGTAAAAGATGTTTTAGTTTCAAATCAAAAACTTGTTTCCTTAGGAGGAGATCATTCGGTTTCGTGGCCCATTCTAGACGCTCATTTGGATATATGGGATGCCCTAGATATTCTCCATATTGATGCACATCCAGATCTTTATGACAGTTTATTGGGTAATAAACTCAGTCATGCATCACCTTTTGCTAGAATAATGGAAACGGGCAGAGCGAGTAGACTAGTTCAAGTAGGCATTAGAACGTTAAATAAACATCAGCGTGAACAGGCAGAAAAATTTGGAGTCGAGATATATCAAATGAAAGACCTTTCTAAACTTAGTTCATTAAGCTTTTCAAAACCTGTTTACTGCAGTATTGATATCGATGCTTTAGATCCAGCATATGCTCCAGGAGTTTCTCATTTTGAACCGGGTGGCCTATCTACGCGACAGTTAATAGATTGTCTTAATGGTTTTAAGGGACGGCTGATTGGCGCCGATATTGTGGAGTATAATCCAAAAAGAGATTTTCATAATTTGACGGCAATGGTTGCCGCAAAATTATTGAAGGAAGTAATTGCGCGTATTTATCGTGATAATAGCTAAAAAGATTAGGAGTACTAATGGAAAATGGACTTAAAGACGAGCTAACAAAAAGGTTGATGCGGTATACTGCTATAGACAGCCAGAGTGATGAGCTTTCCAATAAATCGCCGAGCACGGATCAACAGCTTGATATGCTGAACTTATTGAAGGAAGAGCTTCTTGCTTTAGGAGTTGAAGACGTTAGGCTCACGGACTATGGAGTAGTATTAGCGACTGTGCCCGGAAATATATCAGCACCATCTGTTGGATTTTTAGCGCATGTGGATACAGCACCACAATTCAATGCTTCAGGTGTTAAGCCGAGGTTAATTAAAGGCTATAATGGGGGAGACATCTCATTTCCCGATGATCCTGGATTGACCCTTTCGCCAAATGAGTTTGAATACCTAAAGGATAAAAAGGGTGATGATATCATTACCGCATCCGGAACTACATTACTTGGAGCTGATGATAAAGCTGGTGTCTCGATAATAATGACAGCCATTAATCACCTGTTACAAAATTCCGAACTAAAGCATGGTCCCATCAGGGTCGCATTTACCCCAGATGAAGAAATAGGTCGTGGTGTAAAAAAACAACTGGCCACTGATCTTGGCGTAGAAACGGCATACACCTTTGATGGAGGTAAAATCGGAGACTTAGAATATGAAACCTTTTCTGCGGATAAAGCGGAGGTCAAAATTAAAGGTGTATCAATACACCCAGGTTTAGCTAAAGATAAGTTGGTAAATGCTATCCACATTGCAGCAAAGCTTATTAGTACTTTGCCTCAAACCACTCTTACCCCAGAAACTACGGAAGATAACGAAGGTTTCATTCATGCTACTGATATGGTTGGAGGGTCCTCTGAAATGAAGCTTCGCTTTATTTTGCGTGATTTTGAGCTTGCGGGCTTAAAAGAGAAAGGTGATCTTTTGAAGCAGGTATGTGAGGTGATAAACACGTCAGAGCCCAGAGCAGAAATTACCTGCGAAATTACACCACAATACAGAAACATGCGTTATTGGCTTGAGAAGAATATGAGGCCTGTTGAGATAGCTAAGAAAGCTATGGAAAACTTAGATATTGTTCCTTTCTCAAAAGCTATTAGAGGTGGCACAGACGGATCATTGTTAACTGAGTTGGGTATACCTACGCCAAACCTATTCACGGGCATGCAAAACATTCATGGCCCTTTAGAGTGGATTTCCGCTCAAGATATGGAAAAAGCTACACATTTATGTTTGGAAATCATAAAGGAGTTTTCAAAAGAAAATTAGCTGTTTTTAAAAAATGAAGGAGTACTTAGCTTGCTTTTAATCGTCCCTCTAGAGCATCATCTATAGCTTGTTGTCCCCAATGCAATCCACATTCATATTTGCCAAAAATAAAGTTATCATTTGCATTAGTTGACAAGCCTGCCTGAATGGCCTCGCCAATCTCAAAATCCTCATTAAACACTTCTTTGACAACATTGTAATTTTTTTCCCAATATTGTTTAGCCTTATCTGTATTTGCTGGTTCAGATATAAGCATCATACATTTAAATACACAAGTGCCTGGTCCCGTTGGAATTATTGAATGCACATAGACATGATCTGTCATAATTTGGACAAAGTTACAGGGAAATAAATAATTTTGTGTCATAAAATATTTTCTATAATTCCATTCTTCTTGTGGTTTGTCTTTAAGCTCCCTTATATTCCATAATGGAACTGAGTGACGCACGTGAGGATAGTGATTGGTAAAAACGCTTTGATTATCTAGGTACCCAGAACACGCAGTATGTTCGTGTGCTGAGCAAAAATGATAATTTTCTTGAAAGCCCTCCAAAGCTAATCTCCAGCTCATGTTTCTTGGCAGTGTCCATTTTTTGTAAATTATATGATTATCTAAGTTCAAAGCATTAAATTGACTCTCCATTGGAGCCAACCATTTTGCCATATCTACCCGCTTTGCGTCTGCAGATGGTCTAACCCACACCATTCCAAAATGCTCGTATACTGGCAATTCCTTGAGTCCATACTTGCTTTTATCTAAGTTATCAAATCCAAATGGTTGTGGCATTCCTCTTAATTTTCCATTAAGGTCATAGGTCCAGCTATGATATGGACATGAAAAAGTCTTAGCTTTTCCACACTCACGCCCTTCGACTTTTGCGCCCCTATGTCGGCAAACATTCATGAAAGCTTTTAACTCATTGTCATTATTTCTTGTAACTAATATTGGTACACCGGTATCATTGTGGGTGATGAACTGTCCGGGTTCCGATAATTCGCTTACATGCGCAACAATAATTGGAAACTCGCGAAAAAGCGTATTGATTTCAGCATTTAATTTTTTTGGATCATTATAATTAGAAACCGGATTATGCATTATTTCATCAGTCATAGAAGTTTTACCGGTTTCACAAAACTCAAGTATTTGCTCAATAATTTGTTTTTCTTCTTTTGTTACCATTTTTTTTCTTTAAGACTTGTCCTCAACTCAGATAATATCATAAATTACATTTTATTTGAAACTACAAATCATAAGCTTCAAGCATCAAATAAATACTCTATAAATATTGACTTCCTTTAGATTGAATCTCAACTGCTGCTTCATACTCTTTTTTCAAAATGTCTATAATTTCTTTAATTGTTTCTGGTTTTCTAACGTTTCCAACGCCTTGCCCAGCACTCCAGACTGTTTTCCATGCTTTTGATCCCGCATGCATATCTCCTGAAAAATCAATTTTTGCTATTTTCTTTGTATCGTCAAGAGATAGCCCAGAAGCTTCGACACTTGCTCTCATCCAGTTTCCGAGTGCTCCCGTGATGGCACGTGATTGGATCAAGTCTTCCATTTTACTGTCCCAGACCATTTGTCTGTAAGCATCGGATATTAAAGTTTCTTGCGCTGCCAGAAATCTTGTACCTATATAGGCAAAATCAATACCAAGGGTTTCAGCAGCACGTATGCTCCTGCCATTGCTAATTCCACCACCTACCATTATAGGGCCATCAAAAAACGATCTTACTTCATCGAGAAAGGGCATTAAGGCATATTCGCCAGTGTGGCCACCAGCGCCAGTACAAACAAGCACCAAGCCATCGGCACCCCTATCAATTGCCTTTTTTGCAAAAGAAGGAGAGTTAACATCCGCAAATACTAGACCACCATATGCATGAACCTGCTGTGTCACCCTATGGGGTCCTCCAAGAGCTGTGATAACTATTTTTGGTTTAAATTCTTCAACAAGTGTAATTTCCTGATCAAAGCGTCCATAGCTGTTGTGGGTTATCATATTAAATGCCCATGGGGCATCTTCTTGATTTAATTTAGTATCGATTATTTCAAACCAACTTCTTAAATCGTCAATGGTACGGGCGTTTGGGCCAGGAAAAGATCCCATAAGGCCTTCTTTGCATGATTGGATCACAGCGTCGGGCCCTGAAACAAGAAACATTGGAGCTACTACCGCCGGTAGCTTTAAGCGTTTTTTAATTGAGAAAAGAATTTCATTGGACATCAGCTGCTCTTAAAATTTACCCTTTCGTTTAGGAAATTTGGATGTGAAGTGCAACCATTACTTTAATTAAGTGAAAAAATATGTTATTTTGACATAGTATGTATAAAATACTTACATGGCTTTCTTTGAATCAAATTATTGGCACCCCTCCGTTGCAGCAGATATTGTTTTATTGTCTCTAAGACAAAAAAAACTCTCAGTTTTACTTGTCAAACGTTTGGATCATGAAAATGGCTGGGCACTGCCTGGTGGTTTTTTAGAAAAAGGTGAAGATCTAGATCAATGCGCACAAAGAGAATTATACGAAGAAACAGGAATCCGAGTTCCCTACATTAGTCATTTTGCTAATTATAGCGATCCTAGTAGAGACAATCGACATCAAGTAATTTCAGTTGCCTATTTAGCGGTACATCCTTCAGGGAAGTTAAGGATTAGGGCAAACTCTGATGTTTTTGATGTTAATTGGTTTAATGTGGATAGTTTGCCAGACTTGTGTTTTGATCATAATAAAATTTGTAGTGATGGAATTAAATATTCACGGTTATTAATAGAGAGAAAGCCCTCTCTAGCTTTTGCTTTTCATAAAGATGGTTTTACGTTAACTGAGTTACAACAAACATTTGCTGCTTTCGGGGGGCAAAAATTTAGTCCTGAGAACAAAAGGAATTTTCGTTTATGGCTGAAAAATTATTCTGACGGTAAGGGATTAGTTAGAGAAACGGATAAGTTTAGAGAAGGTAATCACAGACCTGCCCGAATTTATGAGCCAAATCTCGAAGCGTTATTTGAACATAATCAAGAATAATTATTTTATATGCCTTTGAACTACTTTTCCTTCTAGATACCAAGCCTCTCGTGGCTGTATTTCTGCAGTATTAAAATGTTTATCCCTTGGGATAAGAGACTCCTCAGCTGATTGCTTATCTGGATAAATGGAGACCGACATTGTTGTGGTTGGTACTGTTTTTATAGTCAATAGGATCTCAGCAGTTGGAAAAAGCATAGGCGCATTCTTTTCATACAATTCAGCTCTTTTATTTAGATCATCCTCTGTCTCAAATTCTAACATATTTATTCGTGCAACACTCATACCCTTCTCCTTAATTAAATTAATTATATCCAATAACAATTGAGTTTATATTCTCGCTGATATTTTAAAATCTATTTTCAACAAAAACCAATTCAGCTCTTTGTCTTCTTATGTTATTATGGGCATAGATTTTTCAGACTGGGATAAGATATTGAAAGACTCTAGCGAACAAAAGTTTATAGGACAAAGAATACCAAATGGTATGCTAGAGGATAACTATCCCAGAAATATGTGGTGGGTAGCAGCGCACACCGACGAGATAAAAGAAAAACCGGTTGCACGTTGGCTACTTGAAACTCCAGTTGTACTATACCGCTTAGAGGACGGCACTCCTGCAGCACTATATGATAGATGTCCACATAGGTGGGCACCATTATCTGAAGGAAATGTTGAGGGAAACAAAATTATTTGTCCTTACCACGGTATGCAATTTAATAGTGAAGGTCATTGCACAAAAGCCCCAACTCAAAAGATGATGCCAAAGACTGCCCAAATACCCTCATTCAAGGTTTTAGAACGCGGCGCTTTTCTTTGGATTTGGATGGGTGATCAGGACGCCATAGATTGTGAACCCCCAGATGTTAACTATCAAACGGACAATAATTGGACCTTTTTAGGCGGCTACTATGATGTAAAAGCAAATTGGGTTTTAATAAGAGAAAATGTCATGGATTTAACACACATTGCTTTTCTCCATAAGAATACTTTCAAGCAAAATGACTGGATAACAGCTCCGGATAGTTATTTAGATGGTGAAACAATCTGTTATGAACAAGAATTTGATTTAGCACCTCTTTCCCCTTTGTTTTGTGCTGGAATGGGCCTGCCAGAGGATAAACCAATTTTGCGAAAGCAAGTAGGTAGAATGCCTACCTTGGCCATATCATTTTCTGATTGGAACGTGACCGATCCTAATCCAGAAGAAGGAGCTAGATCAAAGTTTATTATGCGCGGTTGCCATATAGTTACTCCCGGGAAAAAAGGAGAGACACATTATTTTTGGGGGGCAGCGTTTGATGTGCCTCAACTAAACGAGGACGTTATTAATAAGACAAAAAATAGCGTTACAGCTGCATTCGATGAAGATAAGCACCTATTAGAAATAATGCAGAAGCAAATTCAGGATGATCCTACCGGCATGAACTATCTTGAGGTAACTCTTGGAGCAGATGGTGCTGGTATATTGGTAAGAAAGCTACTAAATAAAAAACTTTCTGAAGAGGGACGAAGTTTATAAAGATAATAATATGCTGAGCCTAAATGCATTAACTTTTAGATAGTTTTTGAACCTCTTCTAATATCTTCAAAGCCTCTGTTCTTATCTTCTCGTTTCTTATAGAATCAAGTCGACTGTCATTAAAACCGTTTTTTTTAGATCTGAGGAAATATTTTACTGAGTCTTTTTTATTTCCTTTTTTAAACTCTAATATTGAATAAATGGCTAAAACCCTTGAGTTCATGTCACTCGCTGCTATTCTTTGCCCGATTAAGTCATAAATTTCGGAATGTTGACCGTTTTCGTAAAGTAGAGTTACCAATAGTCCAGTTTGAAACCAACCTGGATCATTCGGCACTATTCTTAATAGCTCTTGTAGACGTTCAATAGCTTCCTCTATTTGCCCACATCTGCTGTAAACACCAGAACCAATTAGCAGTGTTTCTTGATTGCTACCATTTTTTTCTGCTGTATCAATATCAGCAATAGCTTGTTCACAAGAGAACCCAAAGCGTCTGAGGCCAATTAATGCGCGTGCGTTGTAAGCATCAGAGTTTTCTGGGTGAAGGTCAATGTTTCTATTAACTATGTATTTTAATCGTTCGAGATCTTCTTGCTTATTTTTGGAAAGATTCAAATCAAGTCGTTGGTGGATCTGCCAAGACTCTAAGACATAAATGGTAGTATGTTCTTCATCATACCGGTTCCTTAAATCATCCAAAATTTCTTGAGCTTTTGCATGGCTCTTTGGATCGTAAGTTCTCCATAATTGGATCCAATTTAAAAATTTTGTGAAGTCTTCCATGGAGTCAAATCTGCTTACCCACATTTTGAGATGACTACCAGACCCAAGATCTATCTGAAGGATTTCAAGAATTTGATTACTTAGTTCATCTTGTACTTTGAAGATATCTTCTAAAACAAAGTCACGTTTTTTTGTTTCCACGATTTCACCAATTTTAAGATCTGAAATTTCTAAATTTAATCGGGCATTTTTGCCCATCACTTGCATTGAGCCTCTTATGATGAAATTCACGCCATACTCATCTCTTATAGCTTTATCAGTCATGCTGGTCTTTTCGCTATGGTAGCTCGTGCTACTAGAAAGAACTCTTAACCCATTATAACTTGCAAATGTGGAAATCATGCTTTCAGTAATACCTCTAGCAAATCCCTGTTGATCGTCTGACAATCCTGTAGCTTTTATTGGTGCAACCATGATAACTGGCTTTGAGGTATCCATAACCAAAGGTTTTTGAGCTTCATTTTCGTTTGAATTGATGAAGAAAAATACTCCGACTATTACTACCACAGCCGCCGCAACAGCACCAATGATAGGTGCCATAGAGCTCGATTTTGTTTTTAATGTTCTCTTTTGCGACGGATCAAGAAGGATATCAAAAGCATGAAACTCATTTTGCTTTACCTTCTGTACGCCCAAATCATTAAAGGTCATCTTGGTTTTAGGAACAACAAGGTCATACACACTTTTGGATATAGAGATACCATTAGGTTGGGCTAATGCTTCTAACCGCGCTGCAATGTTTACGCCATCACCAAAGAGATTACCTTCTTTCTTTACAACATCCCCCATATTGATACCAATACGGAACTCGAGCTTTACCTCTGTTTTATCCGATTCATTTCTTTTCTTAATATCACTTTGAAAGGCAACACCGCATTCTACCGCGTTTACCGCACTTGGGAATTCAGCCAAAGCAGAGTCACCTGCTGTATTAAAGATAGATCCTTTATATTTCTTGAGACATGCTTTGAGTATCTTTTCACATTCGGCATAAGCTTTAAGCGTAGCATTCTCATCTCTTTCCATATGCTTGGAATACCCAACAACATCAGCTACTAAGATTACAGCTATTTTACGGTCTATTTCGGTGTTCATACAGTCTCCCCAATTTAGTTTTTATAATGAACTCAATGGACTTAGTTGTAAACACCCCAACTGTCGCGTATACCACAAAAACCGCACCCTGACATTCTCGCTGATAAATACCGATAACATGACATACAAAAGACGTAACGCTTGTCCAAAGAGGTTGCCAGCTTAAACTTGGCGCTAAAGAGTCAAAAGTATTCTTTTGATAATTAAATAGCCCAATAACTATGGTCATGTATGATCGTCCGTAATCATAGAAGCGCATTTTTCTCCAATCATAATTGTTGGAGCGTTCGTATTGCCTGAGGTGATAGTGGGCATAATATATGCGTCTGCTACTCGGATATTATTAAGCCCTCTTATTTTTAATGAACTATCAACAACAGCTAAAGGATCTTTTCCCATTTTACAGGTCCCAACTGGATGATAAATTGTATCAGCACGATTTCTAATATGCTGTTCCCACTCTTTATCTGTGAGATTACTATGAACCCCATAAATTTCTCTCTTTTGGTATTTTTTGAGAGGTGGAGTGTTTAAAATATTTTGAGTTATCTTTACACCCTTTATTAAGCTATCTACGTCTCGATTATCATTTAAGAAATTAGGATTTATTAAAGGGGCATCATTGTATTCAGCTGAAGCTAAAGAAACTGTGCCTCGGGAATAAGGTCTAAGCAGACAGACGTGGCATGAATAACCATATCCATAGTGTAGTTTCCTAAGATGATCGTCGATAAGACCTATAACAAAATGATTTTGTATGTCGGGTCTGTCCAAAGATTGATCGGTTTTCAAAAATCCTCCAGCTTCTGAAAGAGTTGAGGAAATCATAGAGTTTCCATGAGTTAGCCATTTTGCCATTTCTCCTAAAATTTTAAAAAAGCCACCTGGAGAAAATCCTGGTGTATTTTTATCATTAGTTTTAAAGCAGAAGTTAAAGTCAATATGATCCTGAAGGTTCTTTCCAACACCTGGTAGTTCATGGATTAACTTGATACCATGATGTTTTATATCCTCTGATGCACCAATTCCAGAGCGCTGTAAAATAGTTGGTGACATCAAAGAGCCTGCTGAAAGAATTACCTCTTTATGTGCCCTGATTTTCTTTTTTTTACCTTGATGCATATATTCCAAGCCAACTGCTTTTTTCCCATCAAAAATTATTCTCATTACATTTGCCTTAGTAATAATCTCTAGATTTTGTCTATTTTTTACATGGGGCAAAAGGTAAGCCGCAGCAGTAGAGCATCGTTGGCCATTTTTGTTTTTTGAATGGAATATTGTTGATTGCCAAAAACCGGCACCTTCGTTATCCCCTGTATTGAAGTCCTCTCTTATTCTGACCTGAGAGTTCGCACAGGCTTCAATATACGCATGTGAAATTGGTTTTGCTGCTTTTTGATTGGACACTTCTAAAGGACCAAGGGTTCCATGAAACTTTTCACTTCTATTTTCATTATTTTCAGCCTTTTTAAAAAATGGAAGTACTTCATTCCAGCTCCAGCCATTATTTCCCTCTTTTGCCCAACTGTCGTAGTCTTCTTTCTGCCCCCGAATGTAGATCATAGCATTTATTGCACTTGACCCACCGAGTACCTTGCCTCTTGGTTGATAACCTCTCCTATTATTCAGACCTTTTTGCGGCGTTGTATGAAAAGCCCAATTATTAAATTTGGGTTTGTCTCTTAGCATCAAAAGTCCACCCGCGGGGGCTCTAAATACCAAATTGCTGCCCCAGCCAACAGCTTCTAAAATACAAACTTTAAATTTGCTTTTTTCAGTCAAACGGGATGCGATTACTGCTCCTGCTGACCCGCCACCAATTATTACGAAATCTGCTTCTTCCAAATTTCTATCCAAGCTTTTTCATAATTTTTGAGAGCAAGCTAAATGCTTTGCTTCTCGGGGGCCGTATCATAGCCAGAATAAAATCAATACTGGTTTGATGATAAATGGACTTTAAATGTGAAAAATTTAAAAATCCTTCATATCCATGAAAACACCCATGCCCTGACTGACCCACTCCTCCGAAAGGAAGTCTAGACTGTAAAATGTGAAACATTGTATCGTTCACAGTCACTCCTCCAGATCTTGTGTTATTTATAACAAAGTTTTGTTCAGATTGGCTTCCGCCGAAATAATATAGTCCTAATGGGTTATCATTTTTATTTATGTAGTTAACAACATCACTAATAGTGTCATAAGTCATTATAGGAAGGACTGGGCCAAAAATCTCATGTTTCATAACATCCATGCCATCATTAACTTCAGTGACTATTTTTGTTGAAAGCATATTTCTATTAAGATCATCATTCTTGCCTAAGCTTTCAACCTTTGCTCCTTTTTTAGTGGCATCCAATAAATAACTATTCATTCTTTTCAAATGGTGTTTATTAACCATTGAGGTTTGATTATGGCTATTCGGTTCAGGAAAAAATTTTGAATAAGCTTTTTGTAATTCTGAAATTAAGTTTTTTTCCTCATCTTTCTTAACGAATATATAATCAGGCGAAAGGCAGATCTGACCGGCATTTAGCGTTTTTGAAAATAATATTCGTTCAGCAGCTAGCGCCATGTTGGCATTAGTTCCAATTATGGTTGGGCTCTTACCTCCGAGTTCAAGTGTTGTTGGCACTAGGTTTTTTGCTGCTTGAGTTGCTACTTTTTTTGCAACTCTATTACTTCCTATAAAGAGAAGGTGATCTAGTTCTAGGCCACTGAACTGTTCCCCGACCGATGGTCCGCCAGTTATCACGGCAAGTTCGGAAATATCAAAATATTTTTCAACACCCTCTTTAATAATATTGGCGGTAGCAGGAGTGATTTCTGATGGTTTTACCATAGCGCGATTACCTGCAGCGAAAATTGATGCAAGTGGATAAAAAATTAAACCCACAGGAAAATTCCAAGGAGCAATTATACCCACTGTTCCTAATGGCGATGGTTGTAAAAAACTCTTTGCTCCT
The DNA here is from genome assembly GCA_902596605.1 of uncultured Alphaproteobacteria bacterium. Lineage (GTDB taxonomy): Bacteria > Pseudomonadota > Alphaproteobacteria > Rhodobacterales > Rhodobacteraceae > CACIJG01. The sequence goes on from CACJUU010000005.1 coordinate 71,920, forward strand.
AGTAGATCAGTTCCAAGTGATGAAAATCGCCTCTGTGGTTGCATCCACTTATTTAATTTTTTTATAGTAAAGAGGATATTCCGTATCGTTTGGTCGATCTCCGAAATCTTAATTTCATCAACAGATCTATTTTGAAAATCTTGATTTAATGCTTTTATAATTTTATCTTGATGTGTCTCAATTAATGCAACACATCTCTTCAAAAGATCTGTTCTTTTTTCTAAAGAAGGCGGCCCCTCTTTCAAAAATGCTTTTTTTTGAACCTCTAAGATATTTTGCATAGCCGGGCTACTCAATTTTTCACAATCTTGTTACTACCTCGGCCCCAGTATTCATCACGTAAAAGTCGTTTGTATAGCTTGCCAGTAGGAAGTCTTGGTATTTTATCTATGTAGTCAATCGAACGCGGTATTTTTTGTCTTGATAGATGCTCTGAAAGATAATCAAATAACTCCTTTGTAAGCGTTTCATCTCCCTTAATTCCATCAATTGGTTGCACCACAGCCTTCACCTCCTCTCCCAAATCCTCATTCGGAACTCCAAAAACAGCGGCATCAAAAACTTTTGGGTGTGGGATTAGTAGGTCTTCACATTCTTGAGGGTAAATATTCACACCTCCTGAAATAATCATAAATGTTTTTCTATCCGTTAGATATAGATATCCATCGCTGTCGGTATAACCAACATCCCAAACAGTGGTTAGTTGTTTATCTTCGGAGTACGCCTCTGAAGTTCTTTCGGGATCATTAAAATATTCAAATTCTGAAGTTGGTTTAAACCATAAAGTGCCAGGCTCTCCACTAGGAAGTTCCTTCATATTATCGTCCAGAACTGCCAACTCACCGGAAACAATCTTTCCTACGGTGCCCGGGTGTTCAAGCCACTCTTCGCTATTGCAATATGCAAAGCCAAAAGCCTCTGTAGCCCCATAGTACTCATATATGATTGGCCCCCACCAATCTATCATTTGATACTTAACTTTCTCAGGGCAGGGTGCAGCGCCATGAATGGCATATTTATGGGACGACAGGTCATACATACCCTTTTCTTTTTCTGATAGTTTTAACATTCTGGAAAACATAGTTGGAACTAGTTGGGAATGGGTAACTTTATACTTTTCAACGAGCCTCAAGAATTCTAATGGATCAAATTGTTCCATTATTATAGTCGTTGCGCCGGTACCTATCGCAAAACTAGCAGCGGCTAAAGGTGCGGAGTGATACAAAGGTGCCGGTGAAAGATATATGACATTATCTTGGTCAAAAGACCATAATTTCATAAGAAAATTGAATACGGGTAACCGTTCATCTGGTTTTTGAAATGGTAGTGGTCTTAATATACCTTTTGGGCGTCCAGTTGTTCCCGAAGAATATAGCATTGAAGTTCCCAGACATTCGTCATCTATTGGATGGGTCGGAAAATTCGAAATAGTCTCTTCATAATCTAATATTTTTTTGGATAAAGATTGCTTTTCTGCCCCTACGACAAGAATCTTCTTAAGACCGGGACAAGAGTCTTCCGCTTCAATCACTGTTGGAAGCATTTTCGAAGATGTTATCAATACCTGGGATTCTGAGTTGTTTATTATATAGGATACCTCACTTGCGGTTAAATAAGAGTTTATGCATGTGTAATATAAACCTGCACGTTCACCAGCAGAGTTTGCTTCTAAAAATCTGTCATTATTTTCCATAAAGATTGCGTAATGATCTTTGAATTCCAGATTTATTGATCGCAGGTAGTGGGCAAGTTGGTTTGCTCGACTCTCAAATTCTGCATATGTGACTTCTTTTCCAGTCGATGCCATAATAAAAGCAGGACGATCAGCATACTTTTTTCCGAGTTCTCCTGGATACATATTTTATTCTCTTAAATAATACTATTCCTGGACAATTCGACTTTTACCCTCACCCCAGTATTTATCCCTCAACACTCTTTTATATAGTTTACCGGTTGGAAGTCTTGGAAGTTCTGTGACGAAGTCTATGGAACGTGGAACTTTTTGTCTTGATAGGTTACTGTGAAGATATTCTAATAATTCGCTAGCTAGTTCCTCCTTCGAAACGGAGCTTTCAACGGGTTGGACAACTGCTTTTACTTCTTCTCCCAAATCTTGATTTGGAACACCAAAAACGGCAGCATCAAAAACTTTTGGGTGAGATATAAGGAGATCTTCACACTCTTGGGGATAAATATTTACTCCTCCAGATATGATCATAAAGGCTTTTCTGTCTGTTAAATAAAGGAATCCATCTTCATCTAAATAACCAACATCGCCCACTGTAGTTAAGCTTTTATCTGCGGAATAGGCTTCTGCTGTTTTTTCAGGCTCCTTATGATAGTTAAATTCGGAAGCAGGTTTAAACCAAAGAGTACCTGGCTCACCTACTGGCATTTCATTCATCTCATCGTCCATTACTGTTAACTCGCCGATCATTATTTTGCCTACTGTTCCAGGGTGGTCTAACCATTCCTTTGTATCACAATAAGCAAAACCAAAGGCCTCTGTGGCTCCATAATACTCACAAATAATTGGTCCCCACCACTCAATCATTTGTCGTTTTACCTGTTCTGGGCAGGGAGCAGCTGCATGAAGTGCGTATTTTAGTGACGAAAGATCATACATATTTTTTTCTTCGTCACTCAGTTTGAGCATTCTGCTAAACATTGTTGGCACTAATTGAGAATGCGTAATTGAGTATTTTTCTATTAAACTTAAATATTCAAGCGGCTCAAACTTTTCCATTATTACAGTTGTTGCGCCCTTTCTTATTGCTAGGCTGTTCGCAGCTTGGGGCGCTGAGTGGTAAAGTGGGGCAGGGGAGAGATAAATCATATCCTCACTGTAATTCCATAAATTAGACAAAAAACCCATTATAGGAAGTGGTTCATCTGGTTCTTGATCGGGCAACGGGCGCAAAATACCTTTTGGTCGTCCGGTTGTGCCTGAGGAATAAAGCATAGCTGCACCAAGGTTTTCGTCTGGAATTGGTGACGTAGGGTTTTGAGAAATGGTTTTCACAAAATCATGCATACCATCGGGTAGCAGTGCTTCTTCTGCCCCCACTACCAAAATTTTCTTTAGAAAAGAGCATTGTTTCACTGCTTTTTTGACTATGTCTAATTTTGATATTGATGTAATGAGTATTTTAGAGTCAGAGTTCACCAAAATATATGCTAATTCCTCCTCTTTGAGATATGAATTTATACAGGTATAAATTAACCCAGCTCTCTCACCTGCTGAATTTGACTCAAGATACCTGTTATTATTTTCCATAAAAACCGAGTAGTGGTCTCCTTTTTTTAAGCCTTCCTCTCTAAAAAAATGAGCAAGTTGGTTTGACCGCGCCTCGAATTCTTTATACGTGACCGTTTCTCCAGTTGAAGCCATTATAAAGGCTGGTCGATCTTCATACTTCTTAGCTAGTTTTCCTGGGTACATTTTATAGTCCCTCGAATACTCTGCAATCTCTGTTAGCACCTCCATCGAGCGCTGATAAAGCGTCTTGGTATTCTTTGCTATCAATACATTCCGCAGCTTTTTCAAATGATTCAAACTCTATTAAAACGGTTTGTTCTACTTTCCCATCTTCAAAAACTTTGATTTTATTCGTACTCGCTAGTATTTTTCCATTATATTTTTCGATAGCAGGCCCAGCCAATTTGAGATACGCAGCTCTTTTCTCGGGATCGGCGGTACTTCTATGTGCGCTTATAAAATAACCTTTGGGCATTGTTCACTCCTCTTACATTTATATTCACAGTGTAAGTTATCTTTCTCAAGACAACAATATATAAACTATGTAAAAAGCGAGTGTTTACGCGGTCTGATTAATGAACATTTACAAATTATTAGCTTGCGATTTTTTGACTTCTTTTTCTTTCAACTGAAGTTAGTATTCGTTTTCTCAAGCGAATATGATTAGGTGTAACTTCAACTAGCTCGTCATCATCGATATAAGCGATTGCTTGCTCGAGACTTAGCTTTGTTGGAGGTGTCAATCGCACTGCTTCGTCATTACCAGAGGCTCTAATATTAGTTAATTTTTTGCCTTTAAGAGGGTTGACTTCTAGATCATTGTCTCTGTTATGTTCACCAATAATCATCCCTTCATAAACTTCCTCTCCTGACCCAATAAAAAACTTTCCTCTTTCTTCAAGGTTAAAAATAGCATACGCAACCGAGCTTCCGTTTTCCATGGAGATTAAAACACCTTGGCGGCGCCCTGCAATTGAGCCTTTGTGCGGGCTCCAAGAGTGGAACACACGGTTTAATATTCCTGTTCCCCTTGTATCGGTCATAAATTCACTGTGATATCCAATTAATCCGCGCGATGGGACTAATGCAATAATTCTTGTTTTTCCGGAGCCTGAAGACTTCAAGTCAACCATTTCTCCTTTTCTAGAGGACAGTTTCTCTATCACAGCACCAGAGAATTCTTCATCGACGTCTATAGTAACTTCCTCTATGGGTTCATTTTTAACACCATCCACGTCCTTATAAATAACGCGTGGTCTTGAAATAGAGAGCTCAAATCCCTCTCTCCTCATATTTTCAATTAAAACACCCATTTGTAATTCACCTCTACCCGAGACATCAAAGGCTTCACCGCCTGGTGTGTCCACCATCTTGATTGCGACGTTACTTTCGCACTCTTTTAGCAAACGGTCTCTAATTACTCTGCTCTGAACTTTTTTGCCGTCTCTACCCGCTAAAGGGCTGTCATTAATTCCAAATGTGACTGTAATAGTTGGAGGATCTATTGGTTGAGCTGGTATTGGGTCTTCAACTGATTGGTCTGCTATTGTATCTGCAACAGTTGCCTTGCTCATTCCAGCTAGGGATACTATATCTCCAGCTTCAGCGGTATCTATTGCTTGCTGTTTTAATCCTCTAAATGCCAAAATTTTATTTACACGAAAATTTTCTATGAGCTCATTATTGATGCTTATTGCTTTCAAGTTTTGCCCTGTTTTGAGCGTACCTGACTCAATTCGTCCAGTAAGAACTCTTCCGAGAAAACTATCCCCACCTAGTGTTGTAGCCAGCATCTTAAATGGTTCGTTACGTTTTGAAATTTGGCTTGGTTGAGCAACATGTGTTGAAATTAATTTAAAAAGACTGTCTAGATTTTTTCTAGGCCCCTCTAAGCTTTCGTCCGCCCAACCGGAGCGTCCGGATGCATATAAAATGGGAAAATCCAATTGATCGTCATTTGCACCTAAATTAGCAAAAAGGTCGAAAACCTCATCTAGCGCTCTATCTGGCTCGGCATCTTGCTTATCAACTTTGTTTAATACAACTATAGGTTTGAGTCCGAGTGAAAGAGCTTTTGAAGTAACAAATTTTGTCTGAGGCATCGGGCCCTCTGCGGCGTCAACTAACAGTACTACTCCGTCTACCATTGAGAGTATACGCTCAACCTCGCCTCCAAAATCCGCATGTCCTGGCGTATCAACTATATTAAATCGAATATCGTTCCAAACGACTGAAGTAGCTTTTGCCAATATTGTGATACCTCTTTCACGTTCAAGATCGTTACTATCCAAAGCGCGTTCAACTGTCGCTTCATTCTCTCTAAAAGCTCCAGATTGTTTCAGTAACTCGTCTACTAATGTTGTTTTCCCATGATCAACGTGTGCGATGATCGCAATATTTCGTAATTCCATATGCTTTCCAGTTTTTTGATAAAAGTTGCTGCTCGTGGAACGGATTTACACATAAAATGAAAAAACGCAAGTAAAATTAATGATTTTACATTTACTCAGAGTTACAAGGATCGCCATTTGGCCATGCAATACCGTCGCCTTTATCCATAGTGCTTATTTCTTTCATATCGGAATCATCAATTTGAAAGGAAAGGTCAAAGTTTTCTCTAATTCTGTTTTCATCAGAAGATTTTGGTAAAATCACAAAGCCCATTTGAAGTCCCCACTTGAGTAATATCTGTGCCTCAGACACGCCATACTTTTTTGACATTCTCTTAAACGGAGAAGAATTATCAGCACCATGCTCTTTCATGCTTTGAGATTTTGCACTATCTTGATTGGGTTTTGCCCTCCATCCCTCCAAGGGAACTAATGAGCTATAGGCTACTACCTTTATATTTTTCTCTTTCAAAAAGGAAACTAATTCTTCTTTCTGGCACCAAGGGTGTAACTCGATCTGATTATATTCAGGAACTTCTAGTCCTTCATTAATTATCTCTTGAATATGTAACTGGCTATAGTTTGAGACACCTATAGTTCTGGTTTTCCCTTCCTTTTTGAGATCACATAATGCTTGCCATTGCTCTAGTCTTAAGTCCTTGCAGAAAGGTGCGTGAATTAGATAACAATCAAGATAGTCAAGATTGAGCCTTTCAAGACTGCTGTCACAAGCCTCAAGACACATCTTATAATTTTTTGGCGCTCTGCCCCAACTTGGATTTCCAGGAAAAACCTTACTGGTAATGAAAACCTCGTCTCTTTTAAGAGAAAGTTGAGAGAATGTGTCTTTAAGACCTAACCCAATACCCACCTCATTTCTGTAAACCTCAGCAGTATCAATATGCCTATATCCAATTTTGAGTGCTGTTTTTATAGTTTTCTGTGCCTCCTCATTTGGGATTAAATAAGTTCCAAAACCAATGGTTGGCATATTCACTAAATTTTTATCGGCTTTCATTTATTCTTCCTCTTATCTATTCTCTTAATTTCTATAGTTCTTTCCCTGCCAGCAATTCCCCTAACTTTATCCGGGAGGATACTGCGATTTTCGTCAAAGGTTTAAACGGCAGCTTTTTTGGCTTCGGGTTATTTAACAAGTGTTGAACTAGGGGCGTTTTTTTTCCCATAGCCAAGTCAGCAGCAGCTAACCCATGAAGTGTCCCCTTGACAGTACCTAACCCATTTTGACAACAGGCAGAAAAAAGACCAGGTTTTAGTTCGCCAAAAGCTGCTACATTATTTCTTGAAAGGGTTAAGTGTCCACCCCAAGTTTGGGTTAGTTTTATATCTTTCAGCATGGGGAAACGGTCTGAGAAGCTTTTGACATGACTTCTCAACACATTATCAAGTATCGATTTGTTGGGTCTCATATTTGGGTTATATGTAAAGCGATTACGAATTACAATTCTATCCCCTCCAATCCCAGATATACGTCTTACTGTGGTGCCTAGAGGGTCTGCCGGAGTTATCCCCCACTCTTTTTTGCCTCCAAGAATTTTAATTTGGTCAGGCGTAAGTTTTTGTGTGATGGAGCCATAAGTGTAGATATGAAGAAGTGAGTTATTGAAATAACCAAAATTCTCTATGTTTCCGTTAACCGCAAGAATTACTTTAGAGGCGGTAATAACACCTTTGGGTGTTTTTGCTTGCCAATCAGATCCAACTTTATTTAGTTCTTCTACCGGTGACGTTTCATATATTTGAACTCTATTAGAAAGCATTTTTTCACCCAAAGCTCTAATGTATAGAGCCGGTTGGATCATTACAGTTCCAGGCGTAAAAAGCCCTCCTTTATAATAACTAGTTCCGGTAATACCTTTCATTGATTTTGCATCGAAATGTTCATATCTTTCGCCAAGTTGTGAAAGATGTTTTGCATAATCAGTGTTACGACGCATGCCTTTGGCGGTTGCAGCGCCATTTATTTTCCCGATTTCTTTAAAACATTCCGTAGGTAGACCTAGAGCCACAACGGTCTCTTTTGCAAACTTAATGGCAAACCTATTTTGCTTAATAGTTTGACGATCATTTTCTAATTGGCCTCCGTAATCATCGCTTGCCAAGTCATGCGGTAAATCAATCATAAAGCCAGAATTTCTTCCTGCTGGTCCTGAAGCAAGTCCTTGAGCATCTAAAATGACAATACGGTCATTTGGCGCTTCTTTTTGAACCCTTCTTGCTGCGGATAACCCAGCAAAGCCTGCTCCGACAATAAGCCAATCAGATGTTAAGTTGCCCAAGAGGCTAGGAAGCGTTTTCCTGTTGGGAAGCAACTCGTTCCATGCAGAAGGGCCAGGGTTTTGGGAAACACTTATCATTTTAAGGTAAGCTCAATTTTGCGGTTCTACCCCCGTCAACAGTCAGGACTTGACCAGTCAAAAAAGATGCCTTCTCAGATGCAAGCCAAACAATTAATTCAGCCACTTCAAGAGGTTCTCCACTTCGCTTCAAGGGATGAATTTCACCAATTTTATTTTTAAAAACTTTGGGATCTGATAAAGATTTTATGAACTTCTCATTCAACTCAGTATTAATCCAGCCAGGAGCAACAGCATTACACCGTACGCCTTCAGGTCCATGGTCAACTGCGACCGCCCGCGTTAATGCATGAAGTCCTCCTTTTGAAGCACAATAAGCTGGATGGCGAGGATTGCTTCCTAAACCTTCTATAGAACCTACATTAATAATGGAGCCCTTTCTTACCTTTAACATTGGAAGAGCATATTTTATAAGAAGAAAGGGAACCGTTAAATTAATTTGAAGTTGCTCAAACCAATCAGTTTCAGTTGTTTCTTCGGCATTCCCCTCACGCATAATGCCTGCATTATTCACTAAAATATCAAGTTGCCCTTCCAAGTCTCGTATCTGTGACAGAATTCTTTTTGGCATTTTCAAGTCATTAAAGTCAGCCTCAAGCCAAAGATGCTCCCCTTTACTTCTTTGCGCTGTGTAAACCTTGGCACCTTTTTCAGTTAAGAGCTTTGCTGTGCTAAGCCCGATCCCGCGTGACGCCCCAGTAACTAACGCAATCTTACCTTCCAGTTCTCTCATGATACGGGTTTTCCTCCGTTTACTTCGACAAGAGATCCACACATATACCGAGCTTCATCAGAGGCTAAAAACAAAATTACGTCTGAAATATCATCAGGTTCTGCTATACGGCCTAGAGGAACGGACTCATTGAGTTCTTTTATAGCCTTCTCTGGATCAAGACCACGAATTGAAAAACCAGAACGTATCATAGGTGTATTTACTTCATTTGGACAAACAGCGTTTACCCGTATATTTTGATGTGCGTGATCACGACCTAAACACTGTGTAAATGAAGCTAAAGCGGCTTTTGACATAATGTATATCGGGTGATCAGGGCCAGGATTTAAACCCCAGCAACTAGCTATATTTACAATTGATCCACCTCCATTTTTTACCAAAATAGGGATTGTGGATCGACATAACCTAAACGGAGCTTCTATGTTTACGGCCATTGTTGATTTAAAGTCATCATCCGTTGCTTCAGTAATTTTTCCTCTTCGAATGATGCCTGCGTTGTTTATAAGAATATCTAGCCCCCCCAATGCATCTTTAGCCTTATTAGGCAAGTCGTCGCAGAACTGAGCAGCAGAAAGGTCGCCAGGGAAATGAGCTTCCGCTTCAACATTACTAAGGGTAATATCTGTAATTGCAACTGATGCTCCTTCCGCTCTTAATTTTCTTACAAGCGATTTGCCAATTCCACCTGCGGCACCTGTTACAAGAGCTTTTTTTCCGTGAAATCTCATTTTTATTAAAACTCCTGATTAAGGGAGTCGGTGGCGGGAATTTGCGACTCTCTCAGAGCAATAAATTCCAATAACTCATCATTGATTGCTTCATTGATTTTTGGTTCTTCATAATCTGCCAAAAGAGATTTTGCGTACTTTAGCGCTCTTTCAGTAATCTCGGTTGAGCCTTCGGCCTGCCATTGCTCAATAGAGTTATTATCAAAAAGCTCAGGCATAAAGAAAGCCCGTTGAAAGTTTTCTAGTGTGTGGGGATGACCGAGATAGTGACCGCCGGGTCCAATATCATTGACTGCGTTTAGGCCCTCATCAAAGTCGTCCCAATTGATGCCTTGAGCCATTCGATATGCCATCGCGCATTGCTCTGCATCAACAATAAACTTAGCTGTACTACAGTGCATACCAGCCTCATTCCATCCGGCTGAATGCCAAATATAATTTGCACCAGACATCATCACGGCCATCAGTGTTGTTGCACTCTCATAGCCGGCTTGCGCATCAAAAGTCTTTGCGCCTCCTAATGTGTTTGATGTTCTCCACGGCACCTTATAATAACGTGCCATTTGACCAATCATAAAATTCATTAAACTAATCTCAGGTGTTCCTGCCATCGGAGCTCCTGACTTCATTGACACCGTAGAAAGATAATGACCATAAATTGCCGGTGCACCTTTTTTAATGACTTGTGTGTACGCCAGAGCCGATAACGCCTCAGCATTAAGTTGTGCAACTGTTGGAGCTACCGATGCGGGGGTGTTTGCTCCTCCTAAAACGAACGGAGAGCATAATACCGGTTGGTTTCTTTTGCAAAAAGCTCTCATCGCGCCAAGCATCGTTTCATCCCAAACTAAAGGAGAGTTTCCGTTGCAGTTACCTGTAACCACTGGATGACTGTCGATAAAACCAGGGCCAAACAGAATATCGCACATTTTAATCACATCTTCCGCGTTTTTGGGACTTGTTGTCATTCCCATAAATGTTTTGTCTGAGTATCGCATGGATGAATATGTAATACGTAAATGACGCTGGCTTATAGGATGATCATAGGGCTCTACAATATGATGTGCACTTGAGTGCATAGAGGGAAGCATGTGTGAAAGTTTATGAAAATTTGCTAAATCTTCTAAGGTTGGATTACGACGTGTGTCTTCTAGGTCTCTTAGGTATGGAGCTCCCGTCATTGGCACGAACATGCAGCTACTTTTTCCAAAATCAAGATTATTTTTTGGGTTCCTAGCGTGATATGTAAAGGTCTCGGGTATGGATTTAATTAGATCTTTGACTAGAAATCTATCTAGAAAAACTGTTTCTCCAACAATCTTTGCCCCAATGGATCTCCAATCTTCAAGAGCAATTTTATCTCTAAAATGAATGCCGGTATTTTCCAAGATGTCCATGGAGGCCTCATCAATTCGTTTGATCTGATCTCGGTTTAATGGTTCTGTTAGCGGAAGGCTGTGCTGTAATGCTGGCAGCATTGTGAAACTTCTTATCTGGCTCTTTAGTCTTCTAGAGCTACGCCCCTTTCGTATTGTTCCTACGGCTTGCACCGTCATTCGATCTTATCCTGCGATTCTGGGTCGGTAAGATCGATCCATATCGTTTTCACTTCACAGTATTGTTCATGGGCATGAACACCATTATCCCTTCCACCAAATCCCGATTGTTTATATCCTCCAAAGGGTGTTGTAATATCGCCTTCTCCATAGCTATTTACTGTTACAGTGCCAGCCCTAAGTTCTCGTGCTGCTCTAAGGGCATTTCTTGTATTAGCACTAAAAATAGATGCGGTTAATCCATATTCTGTTTTATTTGCTAGTGATATTGCCTCTTCATTTGTTTGTACCTCTAGAACACTTAGAATTGGCCCAAATATTTCGTCTCTCGCTTTTTTGTCATCTGTTGTTGTTTCGTAAATTGTAGGTGTAACAAAGTTGCCATCAATCTTTCCACCAATAACTGCTCCCTCACATAGATAGCTAGAAACTTTTTTGCAATGCTCTTTATCAATAAGTGCTCCTAAGTGGTTTTTTGGGTCTAGAGGGTCACCAGTTTTCCAGTCTCTTAATCGATTAACTATTTTCTTAAGTAAATCTGATTTGATATCCTTATGAACAATCAGTCTAGATATAGCGCTGCAGTTTTCACCCATATTCCAAAAAGCTCCATTGACTATGTGTTCCGCTATAAGATCTAGATTTTCTGCATCATTAAAAACAACGGCTGGGTTTTTGCCACCACATTCCAAAACAGTTTTCTTTAAATTACTTTCTGAGGAGTACTTTAGAAAAAGCCGTCCTGTTTCTGTTGATCCTGTAAAACTGACCATATCAACACCCATGTGCCGCCCCAGTTTTTCACCAACTATCGGTCCAGTACCTGGTAACACTTGTAAAACTCCTCGAGGAATTCCTGCCTCAGCAGCTAGCTCAGCAACTCTAAGAGCAGTAAGAGAGGTTTGTTCGGCAGGCTTTACAATAACTGAACACCCAGAAGCAAGAGCAGGGCCTATTTTCCAGGCAAGCATCAATAATGGAAAATTCCATGGAAGAATTGCCGCAACTACACCAATAGGCTCTCTTATTATAACAGACAACGCATCGTCACCACTAGGAGCTGTTTGGTCATAGATTTTGTCAATTAGCTCCGCATGCCACTTAATAGTATGTATTGTTTCCGGTAAATCGATTTGAACGCAGTCTCGTATTGGTTTTCCACTCTCTAGGCTCTCCATTACGGCCAGCTCTTTTTGATTTCGTGTTAACAACTTGCATAACCTTATCAGTATATTTTTTCGTTCAGAGGGGTGTAGGCGACACCAACGACCTTGATCAAATGCCTCCCTTGCTTTTTCAACTGCAAGATCCACATCTTTATCGTTAGCAGTGGTAATACTTGTTAATTCCTTGCCCGTTGAGGGGTTAAGTGTGGCCAACAGTGCTCCTGATCCCTTGTAATACTTCCCATCAACAAAAGGGCTTTGTGGAAAGTCTAATAATGCCCCAAGACTTTTATATTCTTCCTGTGTCAAAAGCTCACTCATAACTATCTCCCCATTATTCTATCAATCGTAACATTCATTGTATTTACCACTTGTTCGAAAACACGCTTTTCATCTTTATTTAACGGTTGTAAGGGCTTCCGAGGAGGCCCAGCGTCAATCCCTCTTAAATTCAGCCCGTACTTAATGCATTGTACAAACTTTCCTCCCTGTTCCAGAACTCGCATGAGAGGAAGCATGGCTGACATTACAGCTCTTCCTTTAGTGAAATTCCCTTCGATTACACATGTTTTATAAAGAGCTAAATGGGCTTCAGGTGCAAAATTAGAACCAGCACATACCCAGCTTTCAGCACCCCACGCGAAAAACTCTAATGCCTGATCATCCATTCCGCAGCTTAAAGATATGTGAGGATAATCTCGTGCCAACATATGTAATCGGTTTGGATCTCCTGAACTTTCTTTTATTGCACAAAAGTTTTTTGAGCGACCTAATCGGTCAAGTGTCTCTTCATTCATATTAACGCTCATTCGCCCTGGATAATTGTATAGTATTACAGGTAAATTTGCTTCTCTATCGATTGCTAAGGCATGCAGTGCAATCTCTCGTCCCGTTGGATAAGCATAAGGTGGCGTAGCAATCATAATTGCATCAGCTCCAGCAATTCTTGCTTGCTTTGCATATTCGATGCTGTCCTCTGTCCTAATAGCTCCTGTTCCAACAATCATAGGTAAACGGTCATTAAGTAATTCTTTCACTCTATTCATTAAGAACAGGCGTTCTTTCATACTCATAGCGTAGTATTCACCCGTAGTACCAGCCACGATAATTCCGTGAACACCTGCATTCACTAGAAAGTCGATGGCTGAAGCCATAGCTCCTGAGTTGATTGTAAAGTCACTATTGAAAGGAGCTATTAAAGGTGTATAGATCCCCTCAAACCTCATTTCTTAACCTTAAATAAAGTTGTTTTTTTAGACGTGTATGAAAATTCTAATATGGACATAGGCACAATAACCACCAGCATTTTTCCTTATTTTGAATGCGGATAGTTAGAGAGTCAATAATTAGGAGTGACAAAGGAAACTATGGAAGTTCCCTTCGTCACATCATATTAAGATTTAATAAAGTGCAAGTAGTTGAAAAATCGCAATGATTACAAAAACACCAGCAAAAATAAATTTTAGTACTCCAAGTGGAATAGCTTTTACCTCTTTTCCATAATTGGTCTTTGAAGTCTTATCATCCATTTCATCTATCAGTAATTGTACGGTACCCATTTGCCTTAAGACACCAAATGCTCCTGTGAAAGCCATTAGAATAATAGTTGCGGCAACCGCACTCTCTTTTCCAGAAAGATCTCCAAAAATTATAGCCATCAGTGTAATGGACTGACTTACCATAGTAATGAACACAATAATTAAAAAATTATATAATGCTGCAGTTTGCAATGATGCTCTTATATTTTGATCCATGTCAAAATCCCCCTTGTTAAATTTGTAAAATAATAAACCAATTTCTTTTAGTTCAAAAGGAAAACTTTAATTAATGAAAAGACTTTAAAACATTGACTATCTCTTTAAAAACTTTCTGTCCCAAAGGACTTTGATCGCGACATCTAATGAAGCCATGGATTAGTGATTGAGCCTCTCTATGAAATACCGGCACCCCGTCATCTATAAGCTTTTTAGCTAGTTTTTTACCTTCTGTAGCTAACGGATCTAATTCTGCATTTAATATTACCGTTTTTGGCATTCCAGAAAAACTCTTCTCTAAAACTGGAAATGCCAATGGATTTAAATAGTCGTCAGGTCCGTTCAGATATGTATCAAAAAACCAAAGCATCATTTTTTTTGTAAGAAAAGGCGCTTCTGAATGCTTTAAGTAAGAGTAACTATTAAAATCTTTGTCTACACATGGATAGATTAAAAATTGATATAAAGGGAGAGGGCCACCATTTTTTACAAGAAGGAGATTAGTCGACAGAGCTAGATTTCCGCCTGCGGAGTCGCCTCCTATCGAGAGTCGATTTTTATCAATGTTAAAAGTATCAGCATTTTCGAAAACTTCATTAAAGATTTCGTGGCATTGATACAATGCTGTTGGAAACTTATTTTCTGGAGACAAGCCATAATCAAGAGAAATTACTTGGCAGTCTCCACCTAAAGCTATGTCGACACATACGCCATCATGAGAGTCAAGATTTCCAATGATCCAACCTCCTCCATGCATGTATATCAAACAAGGAAGTTGTGTATCGTCGCCCTTTCGTCTATAGATCCTGGAATTTACTGTGCCGTTTTTCGTGTTAAATAAATGTTCTCGAACATCCAATGTTGTAGGCCTATTGAGAGTTGTCAATGCTACTTTCCTTTTCATTGACTCTCTAAAGGCTTGAGGAGCGTAATTATATGGCATGTTATTGTTTTTCGGTGCCATTGTTTCAACAAAGTTATTCAGCGAGGGGTCCATATTTGGGTAAACCATTTACATCTATCTTTCTATTGAAATAATTTTAATGACTTCATCTTATTTAAAAGTTAGCCTTTAAAAATTGGTTTTACAAGTGGTGGCTTATTATGAGACTTGAAAGGGGAGGCCCGATACAAACCTTTTATATTGGCAACAAAAAAATGCCTGTAGTTGAAAGGGGTGAGGGGGTTTATCTATATGATGAAAAGGGAAAAAAGTACTTTGATGCCTCGTCAGGTCCTATTACCTGCAATATTGGGCATGCAAACCCAAAAGTATTGGAAGCTATTAAAAATCAATCCGGAAAAGTATGCTTCGCAAGCCATGCATTTTTTGAAAATAGACCAAACAGGGATTTAGCAAAAAGCTTAGTAAATTTAACGGGTAATAGGTATGACCAAGCATTTTTTGTATCAGGAGGCTCTGAGGCAATCGAGGCATCATTTAAGCTTTCAAGACAATATGCACTTGCTTGTGGAGAAACTAAGAAGCATAAAATAATAGCCCGAGCGCCTAGTTATCACGGATCAACATTAGGAGCTTTTTCAGCATCTGATGACTCTGAGATGAAGGATAACTTCCAAAGTTTGACAAAAGTATCGATCAAAGTACCGGCTCCCCTTTCTTACAGAGTACCAGATAATTTTGATACATCATCCTATGCTAGATTTTGTTTAGATGAGCTTGAAAGAACTATAATTGATGAAGATCCTGAAGAAGTATTAGCTTTTATAATGGAGCCTGTTGGGGGACTTTCTACTGGTGCACTGGTGGCACCTGACTTTTACTACAAACAAGTTAGAGAAATCTGTGACCGGCATGGGGTGATCTTGATTTACGATGAGGTAATGAGTGGGGCTGGTCGAACAGGAAAATTTCTTGCTGCCGATCATTGGGAGGGATCCGATCCAGACTTAGTCATCTTAGCAAAAGGATTATGCGCCGGATATTCACCGTTAGGCGCTTTATTGGCTCCCAATAAGATAGTTGAGCCGGTAGTTTCCTCCGGTGGGTTTTTGCATGGACACACTTATGCCTCAAACCCTCTGTCATGCGCAATAGCAAATGCCGTGCTTAATGAGGTTATAAAAAATAATCTTATTGAAAATGCTCGACTTGTTGGAGATTATTTAAAAAAAGGTTTAGAGCGTCTATCGTCACAACTATCAATTATTGGTGATGTAAGAGGAAAAGGACTGCTTCTCGCAGTGGAGATAGTTCAAGATGTAAGCAATAAATCTATGTTCAATATGGATCAAAGGGCTATTTATCGAATAAGCGAGCTTGGAATAAAAAATGGAATTCTTCTCTATACTCGAAAAACAGCAAAGGGTGAAAATGGTGAGTGGCTAATGATTGCACCGCCGCTAATCTCAACCACAGATCACTGCGATGAATTTTTATCTAAACTTAATGAAACACTAAAGGATTTCCAAAAGGAGCAAGGGATAATTTAGGCATTATTCCCACTCAAAAGCGATACAAATTATTTTGCGGTATAACAGAGCTACTACATGCCCAATATTTGGATCAGTTGCTTAAGGCGGCATAGTAGTTTCTAAATAAACTTTCATATTTAAAGTTAGCAAGATTTTTGGTGAAATCACCTACGCTAAGACTAGTACCTAGTAACCTACTTATGCGGGCAACTACATCCTCCGGAGCTTGCAGCAGGTCCTTAAAAGATACCGAAAGGCATCTATCGGGGACCTTTAATACTAAAGCTTCAAAGACCTGATAATAATCATCCAAATATTTTTTTATTTCGTTTACATCATATGAGTAAAAGTTTTCCCTGTTGTACTCTGAAGTAAATATTTCTGGTGAGATATCCCGAGGATCTCTTTTAACAATTATGAAATAGGCACTCGGTAACATATCTAGCAGATAATCAGAATAAAATAGGCTCCCTGGATTGGTTGAGGTTACTATCTTATACCCCTCATCAAAAAGGTTACCTTCACTTTGGGAAAAAAGTTTTTGAAAGAGCAATTCGCTTGTATATTTTTTGAAACCCTGGTTCATTGAAAGCTCATTATGTTTAATTATCTCACGCAGTGTTTTAACCCGCGAATTTTCGGCAAGAATATGTTCTAACATAGACTTTCCAGATCTTGATGGACCAATTATGAATAATTTCGCTAATATTTTTTCCGAAAACTTTGGAAGGCTTGGCATCCAACTGTTTATTCTTTTTAAACTGGCAATCCTTTTTTTAGAGTCAACAGTCATCTCATTTTTACTAATTTCTAATTGTAATTCATTAGCTTTACAAAATACCTTAAACGATCGCTCGATAAGTCCCTGGTGCTTGAACAAGTTTCCTCGAGCGAAAAGGTGTTTTATTTGATTTTCTGGTGAACCATCGAAAGAGTCTAATGCTTTTTCACACAAATTTATAACATCGGGCCTTAATTGCCCTACTGGTTGTTTTACTAAATTTCGTGCTCCATCAAAAAAGTTAGGTTTCAATATAAGCGCTTGTTCCCACCTTTCTTTAGCTTCTTCTAATCTACCCAATTCTTGTAGTGTGGTGCCCAAATTGTTATGAGCTTCAGCTAAGTTAGGTTCCAAAGCTATCGCCTGGTTATAGCTTGCTTCAGCCTCCTCCAAACGCCCGAATTCTTTCAGCATATTGCCCAAGTTGCTGTGGGCTTCAGCGTAGCCAGGACTTAATTCTATTGCCTTTTTATAGCTAGCGTCAGCTTCCTTCAATTTACCTGCTTCTTGTAGTGTGATGCCTAAGTTGCTGTAGGCTTCAGGAAATTCAGGTTTCAATATTATCGCTTGTCTATAGCTAGCTTCAGCTTTGTCCAATTTCCCAGAGTGATGAATTATGATACCCAAGTTGCAGTGGGCTTCAGCATAGTCAGGTTTTAACACTAGTGCTTGATTATAGCTTGCTTCCGCTTCGTCCAATCTCCCCAGTTCTTTGAGCGTATTACCCAAGTTGTTGTGGGCTTCCGCATCGTGAGGAGATAATTTAACTGCTGTTTTATTTGCATTCAATGCTTCGGACTTTCGACCTGTTGCTTCAAATATTACCCCTAAAACTTTCCACGCAAATTCATGCTTGGGAAAGTCTCGAGTGAGTTCTACAGCAAGCTTTTCTGCATCATTGAGTCGTCCGTTCTGATAGTGCTCTAGAAGGCTATGGATAAGTTTATCAGATGGGCTTCCTGTGTCAGAATTATTCATTTGAGGAATTTGTCTTTAATCTTTCCATGATTTCTTCTCTTTGACTGTTGGTCATAATTACCCATTCTCGGATCTCATCTTGAGTTCTTCCGCATCCTATACAAACTCCATACTCCAGTTTGCAGATTTTAACACAGGGGCTTTCGATATTTTCCCACCGAATTCTGCTTCTCTGTCCTCTTCTTACCATAAACTTAATATGAGTATTTTATTGATAGAAGGTCTTAAAGCCCGTGATAGCCTTCTCAAGGCTTTCATCTGAAATATCGCGATGTAAGACCATTCGTATTGACGGGTTTTGGTCACCAATCTTGACACTATATTTTTCTAAGTGCGATCGAAGTTTTTCGATTTGCCCGTCTGTAGGTGTAAAAAATACCATGTTTGTTCCGCTTTCTACATTCCCAATATTCATACCTCGAAGCTCAT
Organism: uncultured Alphaproteobacteria bacterium; assembly: GCA_902596605.1. Classification (GTDB taxonomy): domain Bacteria; phylum Pseudomonadota; class Alphaproteobacteria; order Rhodobacterales; family Rhodobacteraceae; genus CACIJG01. Next base: position 90,508 of record CACJUU010000005.1, read on the forward strand.
TAGCGAAATACTCTGCTCGTTTATGATCTTCAGCAAGCCTAGATATGTTGTTGTCTAAAGCGTAATGCCCCGCCGCGGCTACAACACCAACTTGTCTCATTGACCCGCCAAGAATTTTTCTATTTCTTCTTGCTTTTCGGATAAATTTTGATGAACCAACTAGTACCGTACCTAGTGGTGTCCCTAGCCCTTTTGACAAGCATATTGATACACTGTCTGCACAATTTGCCAGCTCCTCTGGTTTGCAGCGCAAGGCAGTTACCGCATTAAAAAAGCGTGCGCCATCAAGATGAATGCTTAGATTGTTTTTTCGTGCTGTTTCAGAAACATCTTGCATCTTTTTTAATGATATTGCTTTCCCACCCACAGTATTTTCTAGGCATAGTAATCGACTAGATGCATGATGGGGGTCATCTTCTTTGATTGCCCCTTCAACCGATGATGGTGAAATGGATCCGTCGTTCTCTGTTTCAACCGGCCATAAAGATATTCCAGCTAGCACCGACGCCCCGGACGCCTCGTCCCAGTATACATGGTAATTTTTCCCAACAATGATTTCTTCGCCTCTACCGCAATGAGCCATAACAGCTGATAAATTGCTTTGGGTTCCTGAAGGGAAAAAGACGCCTTCTTCTTTTCCTAAAAGTGATGCAAGTCGCTTTTCTAATAAGTTCACGGTTGGATCTTCACCGTACACGTCGTCACCAACCACAGCAGTCGCCATCGCGGTTCTCATACCTTCATCAGGAGAGGTAAACGTATCACTTCTGAGATCGCATTCCCATGTTTGATTTCTGATCGCATTATGCTTGTTCAAATGTAAACCTCTTTATTTGTTCTATGAATCTCGAGGATGATTTATTCCATCAAAGTTTTTTATAACTCCCTTATAATCTGCGATATTGAAATCATCAATGCAAGCAACATTTACACAAATATTTCCAGGGTTATTCCTACTTTTGTGGTGGGTATGCGTACCGCATATTATACAAAAAAAATGTGGGGCCTCCGCAGTGTTAAACACATATTCTGTAACAGACTCAAAGCCTTCAACCACAGTTATATTTTCTTGAGGTGTACAAAGCATCCCGAACCCCTTATTTTTACTACATATCGAGCAATTACACCTTACAATATCTGAAAGAGGTTTCTCCAAATTGATCGCCAGTCTTATTGAGCCGCAGTGACACGAAGCATCTAGCTTTTTAAATTTTTCGTTCATTCATTGCTCCAACTATTATTATAAACAGCCATAAAAATTAAACAATGACCCTAGATAATCTTGCTTTTTCTAACAGTAAAATTCAACACATTCTGGGGTTTGCTTTAATTATTTGGTTTTCTCCACCCATTTTCTTGAGCTTCTTTTTCAGAACAAAACCATTTTTCGCCCTTTGAAGTTGAGATTTTTGTTTTTAGATAATTTTTAGAGTTTGGAAGGTGATAAATTTTTTCGCCACGGGAAGAAATATTTCCTTTAATTTGACACTCAATCTTTTTAACTTCCTTAATACGCACCCCTCTCCGCCAATTCCAAGGTTCTACAAATGCGCCTTGCCAAATGCCAATTTTTTTTTGGGATGCTAATTTTTCATTGTGAATGTAATCTTGAGAATATTCTCTGTACGCTAAAGCCCAGCCATTTTCTACCAAATTTCCATTTATGTTCTTATCTTCGATATAGCATACGCCTATCGATCTACCATAACGGTCTTTGGAAGATATCTTGCAATTCAATGAGGAAGGGGAAACATCTTTTAATAAATTTTTTAAATATTTAGTTGCTTTTTTGCCGCATGGCCAAGCTTCTCTATTTACATAACAATATTGATTTGTTTCTGGCGCATCTATTCCGTAAAGGCGAATTTTTTCCTCGTTAAAGACAATTGTATCAGCATCAACAACTTTTATTTGGCCAAAAGCGATAGTACCGAAAAAAAAATAAGTAAGAATACTAGTTACACTGTAAAGAAATGATATATATACCCAGGATTTTTTTTTCATGATTAAATTAAACCTTTTTAAAAGATACATCACACCGAAATTCGACACAAATGATGCTTTTATTTTTAGATTTTATTATTCCGAGGATATAATCTACTCTGTTTTTAATACAAATATGGAACAAAACAAGCTATGACGAAGAGCTGCGCTGAAGTAACTATCGAGCTTTTATCAAAGTATGGAGTAACGACTATCTTTGGGATACCCGGGGTCCATACTCTAGATTTTTACCGCGCTTTAACCGATAAAGCTGATGATCCGAGTAAAATACGGCATGTTCAGGCTAGAAATGAGCAAGGAGCTGGATTTATGGCAGAAGGTTGGGCTAGAGCTACCGGTGATGTTGGTGTCGCACTAGTTATATCTGGCCCAGGCGTAACGAATGCATCCACCGCATTGGGTCAGTGCTATGCAGACTCTTTACCTTTGCTTTTGATCTCAGCAGAACCTAAAAGTGAAAGCCTAGGTAAGGGGCAGGGTGTTTTACATGAAATAACAGAACAAAAAAAGGTTACAGAACCTCTTACAGCTTTTTCAGAAACCGTTAAAACGCCGAATGATGTACCAATCTTATTAAAGCAAGCCTTTACTATTTTTCGAAGTAAAAGACCTAGACCAGTTCATATATCTATACCAATTGATATTCAGGCACAACCAGTTAAATCGAATTGGGAACCAATCCAGATCCCACCTCGTCCAAAGGCTAGTGAAGACGATTTACTGAAGGCGATAAGTCTAATAAATGAAAGCAAAAAAATTGTATTTATATTGGGTGGAGGGTCCTGTGACGCTGGAGAAGAGGTTAGCAAATTAGTGGATAATCTTGGAGCCGTAGTGATTACCACGACAGCTGGAAAAGGAGTAATTAATGATAATCATCCACTTGTTATTTCAGGGGGAACGGTTAGGGTTGAGGCTAGAGAATATCTATCAAAAGCTGATTTAATCCTATCTATAGGCACTGAAATGGCGGAAACAGATAACTATGTTGGTAAATACTCAATCAATGGAAAAATAGTAAGAATAGATATAGATGACAAAAAGATAAATGATAATTATAAAGCAACTGTGGGACTCGTGGGCGATGCCAAAGAAATAGTCAAGAGGCTGAACGCTAAACTAGATAATTCTGTCCCTCTCGAGCAGCTGGAAAGCGCTAGGAATGCGGTTATTGAGATTAAAAGAAAGATAGACACAAACCTAACAAAAAGCGAGAAAAGACATAAGAAACTTTTAACAATATTGCGGGCAATTGCCCCCTCAGAAACGATATTTGCAACAGACGCCTGTCAATTATCTTACACGGGTGTTTTTGATTTTAATATTTCTAAAGCAAGAAAGTGGCTTCATCCGGTGGGGTTCTGTGCTCTTGGTAACGCTCTGCCTAACGCGATAGGGGTAAAGATGGCACTGCCTATGACACCCGTAGCCGTTTTAGTTGGGGATGGAGGATTTATGTTTTCGATGCCAGAGCTCCTTACCGCAAAAGAACAAAACTTATCCCTTCCAATTATCATATGGGAGAATGGGGGTTACAAACAGATACAAGATGATATGGGAGTAATGAAAATTGATCGAGTAGGAGTAGAGGGACTTAATCCTGATTTTATTAAGCTCGCAAAATCTTGTCACTGCGAAGCAGTTTATGCTGACAGTGTGGAGGTATTCATGAAGGCATTTATGAATGCTTTGTCAACCAACAGTCCAACTATAATTCTCGTACAGGAAAACGATGATTGGCTTAACTGAGAAATCAAAGTATAAAACACTCCAGTTGATAAAATAGAGAGCAATTAATCATGAAACGCAAAAATAGTCCATGTATAGATATTTGCCAATTCTCTGGTAAAAATGGCTGGTGTAGAGGTTGCGGTCGGACGCGTGACGAGGCTAGGAAATGGAAATCAATCAAACCTTTTGCTAAGACAGCTATACTTAAAGACCTAGCGAGAAGAATTGCTATCATTGAACGTGAACAGTAACGTTGATATTTTTTCTGCTATGTAGCTTGAATAAATTCAAAATACGAACTCCTTTACAAGAGCTCTCAATTCAAATACAGGTAGATAAACAAAACACGAGCATGCAAATTTGTCAGGTAAAAACCTTTACATGAGCCAGAGCCATTTTTTGGACCGCAGCTCTCCTCCCCATATTTCTACTCTAGCTATTCTAGCTGGGGTATCGGCGATGAATATGAGTATATTCCTGCCTAGTTTACCGAGTATGGCTAAAGACTTTGATGTAGATTATGGAACTATGCAAATCTTTATTTCTGGATACTTTTTGTCGCTAGCTTTTTTCCAACTGATTATAGGTCCTGTATCAGATAGAATTGGAAGAAAGCCGACTATGATAGCGGCCTTTCTTTTATTTACCGCATCAACTTTAATATGCGAAATAACCACAAATTTTTATTTATTTTTGTTTTTTAGAATGCTCCAAGCTGGCGTTGCAGCCGGCTTTGTTTTAGGACGAGCAGTTATAAGAGACATTGTGCCAATGGAACATGCAGCCTCGATGATTGGCTATGTAACGATGGCTATGACAATAATGCCAATGTTAGCTCCTGCTTTAGGTGGAATTTTGGAAGAACAACTTAACTGGCGTTATAGTTTAAGATTAATGTATTTAATGGGGATTATTTCTCTAATACTGATTTGGTTTGATCAGAAAGAAACTCTTAATATAAATGAGATATCGAAGGCAAAATTGAGTGACGATTATAAAGAGCTGTTTTTAAATAAAGATTTTTGGTTTTATGTTTTTGTCATGGGCTTTTCGGTAGGGTCTTATTTTAGCTTTTTGACCGGAGCACCAGTAATATCAGCGGAATATTTTGAGTTGGCACCATCCGTTCAGGGATACTTGTTTGCTATTCTGGGGTTTGGATTTTTCTTAGGAAATTTTCTTACGGGTCGCTTTGCTATGAAAATAGGACCAAACAGGTTTATGCTTTGGGGTTGTTTTGTTGCGCTCACTGGACCGTCATTGCAAGCACTTATTTATTTGAATTTTACTTTTGGCCCACTTAGTTTCTTTACTCCTATGTTTTTGGTTGGCTTAGGTCAAGGCCTGATTGTTCCAAATGCAGCAGCAGGAATTGTTTCCGTAAATCCGAAATTGGCAGGTAGTGCATCTGGCTTAGGTGCAACCATACAGGTTATGATTGGGGGTATCTTGGCATATGCAACAGGTTACATAATTGCGGACTTTGTTTCGCCTTTACCATTGATTGGTATTTTATTTTTTACAATTTTAGTAACATTATTTTTCTCATTTAAATTGCAAAAAAGCAGTATCGTCTAAATTGGGATGCCCGATTTTCCATAAAACTTTCAATGCCCTTTTTAAAGTTTATAAACACTCCTTAAATATTTTACATTAAGGTAATAAATCGCTGGCTTTTAGTGAATATTGGGTGATCGAGTAAATTTAAACGAATGCAAAACAGAAAACCGCGTGATGTTACGCAGAGGTTTATTTGGATGCTAAAATACTTTCAATTAAAACTTGAACCCTTAGGGCTTCATCTACTGTAGCTAGTTTGTTTGGATAACCATTATACGCTTTTTCTAAATCGTCTAATTGAGCTTTGAGACTTACGGCACGAGGGTCCTTTGGCTCTTCTCTTAAAGGAATGAATTCCATGCCTTTACTTTCGCTGTCTTTATAAAATTCAGAAATCCTTCGACTTTTTGCTGTACCACGTACAGTCATCTCCTGTCTATCCGGTTGGGCTCCTCCAACGCTTGCCAAAATGTTTACGCATTTGCTATCTCTAGTTTCAAGTCGTGCAAGTACATTCGTTTCGCAAAGTAAATCATCTTTTGGATAGACAACCTTGGCCCACTTCAATTCGAGCAAACCAAGCACTCGCTCAGAAAAAAATAAAAAGTGGGATATCACTTCTCTTGTCATTCCTCCCTCTTTATTGAATCTGAGCCAATCAGCTTCTTTTTGCCATTCTCTTGGCCACTTTGGGTAAGTAACAATAATGTCAACTCCGATCATTTCCCCTAATTCACCGTCGTTTTTGGCTCTTATCAAATCATTTAGTGCTGGGCCAGCTGCCTGTGTGAAATTTACTGCTAATGGAACATTAAAGCTTTTAAGTTTATCTATCAGTGACCTGCTGTGACTGATGTCTATACCTAGTGGTTTTTCTAAAAAAAGAGTTTTCCCTTTCTGTGCAGTTTCAATTGCGTAAACTTCTCTTACCTGTGGTGGACAAGCTAGGTAAACTAAGTCTGCGTCTTTGATTGCTTCCTCCGGACTATTCATAATTTTAGCCTCACTATAAATTTCTATAGCTTTTTGGCATGCATTTTTATCTGGATCCCAAAGATAGATAGGCTCAAACTTTTCATGGATCCGCATATGCTGAAGCATTCTTCGTCCCATGATACCCAAGCCAATAATCGCTACTTTTATTACCAATTATTAAACTTTCATTGTTTAACTTTTTTGAAAATTGAGGGCGGTGGGAATTTATAGCCCACCACCGCCCTGAGCTAAAACTATTTTCTAGTTAGTTCTTTCCAATTGCCATCAACAATTTGAGAAATAATTAAGCCCTCAGTACTCACATGATCATTTTTTCCAAACTTAACCTGCAAATCCATGAAAACATCTTTATATTCTAAACTCTCTACAGCTTTTTGAAAAGTAGAATGGTTCAAATCTCTGCCAGCCGCTTCTAGAGCACGTACGAGCATTTCAGCATAAACTCTACCTAAAAGAGCTCCAGTTGGTGGCAGTTTCGTATTAAACTCTTTATTATACTCTGTGAACCAAGTCGCCACCTCTTTGTTTCCCATTCTGGAAAGCATATCACTCCAACCGGCTGCAACCATAAATCCTTCGGTAATTCCCCCTGGAACTTTTGCTAAAACCGTATGCATAGAAGCAGAAGAGCCTATAAGTTGAATATCATTCAATCCCATTTTCTTAGCAGTTCCTAAAACCTTAATCTGCTGCTTAAGCCCTAAAGCAAGAGAAATTACTTCACAACCAGCAGCTTTTAATTTAGATAAAGCTCCAACAAAGTCTTCTTCGTCTGGTCTGTGAGCGGTCTGAGTAATAAATTCCCCGCCAGCTGCATCTGCCCCAGCTTTAGAGCCAGATGATATTTCTTTCCCAAAGTCAATTGGCAAGATCATTGCGCAGACCTTCTTTTTGCCGGTAGTTTCACTTACGTGCTGCACTAATGTTTTCATCTCAGTAAAATAACCAGCACCTCCAGCATATCTCAGATCACTGTAAGGATTAGCCATTGTTTCGGAACCTGATAGGGGCATCCAATTTATAACTTTTTTAGCCTCTAGTTGATCAAAAGTAGCTTTATTGATGTGGGTTCCCATTTGCATATACATTATAAAAATCTTATCTGAATTGATAAGTTTGTTCATATTTTGCATGGCTTTAGGAAGCTGGTAGCCATTATCCTCAACAATTAATTTCAAAGTTCTGCCGTGTATACCACCCTTTGCATTAATCTTATCAAAGTACTGCTTTGTAGCGGACATTCCCGGTGCTCCAAACCCTGCAAAAGGCCCTGACATATCTTGATTAGAGCCGATTATAATTTCAGTGTCGGTTATGCCTTGTTCTGCATAAGCATGGGCTCCAGCACCAAAAAGCATAACCACACTCAAGACTTTTAAAAATTTACTAAACATATTTCCTCCCTTTTTTATTTAATACATTGAGTTTATAAGGTCTTCGTACTTAGTTTCGCAATAGCTTCTTCTAAGCTTCATTGTCGCCGTCATTTCGTCATCTTCAGCGGTCAATAACATGTCTATCAGCCTAAATTTTTTAACCTGTTCAACTCGCGCTAATTTTAGGTTAACTAAATCTACTTCTCCTGCAATCAATTTCTTTACTTCTAAAGCATTACATAATGAAGAAAAGTCGGAATACTGAATGCGGTTTTGCTGAGCAAATTTTTCAACATTCTCCTGATCAATTAAAATAAGTGCGGTTAAATATTTTCTTTGGTCACCTATCACGATTGCATCTGATATATATTTTGAAAATTTGAGGTAGTTTTCAATTAAAGCAGGAGATATGTTTTTTCCTCCCGCTGTAATAATTATATCTTTAAGTCTGCCAGTAATGGATAAAAGTCCATGCTCTATTTTTCCCTTATCCCCAGTTTTAAAATAACCATCTTTTGTAAATGCTTCGGAAGTCCTCTTGTTATCTTTGTAATACCCTGCAAATACTGCTGGAGATTTCCACTGAATTTCTCCTTCAGGAGATATCTTAACATTCGCATCTGGAACCCATTTGCCAACTGTCCCAACCTTATTATTTTCAGGATCGTTCATGGTCATTACAGTTGCTGTTTCGGACATCCCATAGCCTTCGATTAGTGGAATTCCTAACGCATTAAACCATTTAACTAAATCTGGTGATATTGGCGCCGCTCCCGTCACTGCTCTTTTCACTCTATCAAAACCAATCATTCTTCTGAGATTTCTGAAAACAAAAAATTCGTACATAAAAAATTTTATATTCAAGACTATTGGTATTTTTTTATTTTTCATTTTGAGCTCTACCCGCTTTAGAGAGGTTTTGAGAGCACGCTCATAAATGAATTTTGACAAATTTGTAGCTTCAGAAAGAGCGATATTAAAATTACTATTTATTTTTTCATAAATTCTAGGCACCCCATAAAACAGAGTAGGGCTTACTTCCCTAATATCTTCAAAAACTGTCTCCATGCTTTCAGCAAAATTAATTGTGCTTTTGTCCGAGAGGGGCTTCATGCATGACGTAAGTCTCTCATAAACATGGCAAAGGGGAAGAAAGCAAAATAATTCATCGGTTTCATTACTTGGAAGATAAACTTTGCCAACAGATATTGCGTAAATCAAATTTTCATTTGTTAGCATTACCCCTTTGGGGTGTCCTGTGGTACCAGATGTATAAACCATTATTGCAACGTCGGATGCCTTGTTCTTTGATATTTCAGTCTCAAATAAGTCCGGCTTTTTCTTGAGTTCCTGTTCTCCCAATTTGTAAATCTCATCAAGAAAAATTACCTTTTCGTGTTTGAAATCAAATAAATCTTCTCTCTCAAAAACAATTGCTTTTTTAATTTTTGGACAATCAACTGCAATTGTTAGATATTTATCTAGCTGTTCATCGGTATCTAAAAATAAAAATGTGCTATCAGAATCTGTGAGTTGATATAGCAGCTGTTCAGATGAGTCTGTTGTATAAACACCTGTAGATACTCCACCTAAACACTGAATGGCAAAATCAGCATAAATCCACTCTTTGCAATCTTCAGCCAAAATCGAAGCTTTATCACCTCGTGTAAAGCCAAGTTTATTTAAGCCTAAACTAATGAGTCTCACATTATGATAAAAGTCATTCCAAGTATAAGATTTCCAAATCCCGAGCTCTTTTTCTCTATGAACTACCTTTTCTTGTAATTGTTTGCACCTGTGAAGAAATAACGAACAAATTGTGTCCACTCCATCCATAAAAAATGGACCTTTATCAAAATGAGTATTTATTTCTACCCCATCAATTATTTGGCTTCTCACATTATTTACGTTCACGTATTTATCTCCATGTCTTTCTGTTTTTCCAACGTCGTTGGGTCAATTGACTTTCTTCTTTTGCTCCAAGATAGAATTCTTGTATATCTTTTGAATTCTTTAAATCCGTTGAATTTCCATCTAGCACTATTCTTCCCAACTCCATCACATAGCCATAGTCTGCTAAGTCTAACGCAGCTTTAGCATTCTGCTCAACTAATAGTATTGTTAGATTTTGTTCTTTATTTAGTTTTCTTAAAATATTAAATATTTCCTTAACTAGTATAGGGCTTAATCCCAAACTTGGTTCGTCCAACAGCATTATGGATGGTCGAGACATTAACCCTCGACCTATCGCCAGCATTTGTTGTTCACCCCCCGAGAGCGTATTCGCTTGTTGAGCCAATCTACTTTTAAGAATCGGGAAGTAAGAGAAAACGACATCTAGGTCTTTACGTATGTCAGAACTATTTTTTCTCGTAAAAGCTCCCAAATTCAGGTTCTGTTCAACAGACAAAAGAGGAAAAATCTCTCTACCCTCAGGAACATGCGAAATGCCTTTTTGGACAAGCTTATCCGTATCAAACCCCTGTATATTATTTTTATAATGTAAAATATTGCCTTTTTCAGGAAACATAACTCCAGAGATATTTTTTAACAATGTTGTTTTGCCTGCACCATTAGCGCCCAAAACAGTGACTATTTGTCCTTGTTTAACCTTTAAAGAAACTCCCTTAAGCGCCATTATAGGCCCATAGTAACTCTCGATATTTTTTGTTTCCAACAAAGATGAACTAGATATTTCACTTTTATGTACCAATGTAAGCCTCAACCACTTTTCTATTTGCTTGGATTTCCTTTAATGAACCTATTGCGACTAAGTTGCCTTCTACCAGCGCTCCTACTCTGTCAGCAACCTTGCCTACCAAGTTTAAGTCATGTTCAACCATCAAAACCGTTATACCCATTATTTTCTTTATGTCTTCAATCCAAAACGCCAAATCTGTTGTCTCTTCAGCAGATAAACCTGAAGCAGGCTCATCTAGGAGCAAAAGATGTGGTTGCATTGTAAGAGCTCTTCCTAGTTCTACTACTTTGCGTGTGCCATATGACAATGCAGATATTTGCTTATCTCTAAATGGCTGTAAGTTCAGAAAGTCAATCACCTCCTCGACGATAATTCTTCTATCGATTTCTGCTTTTCTTACAGATGGAAGAAATAACATTTCCTGCAAAAAATTACTGGTTTTTGAGGAGTTTTGACCAACTAACAAATTTTGCAAAACTGTCGAGTTAGGGAACAGTTCTATATTTTGGAAGGTACGCGCCACACCAATTTTTGATAATTGATGAGGGTGTAGCTTATCTATAGATTTATTTTGATAAATGATTGATCCGTTTGACTGAGTATAATATCGGGAGATTATATTAAACATTGTTGATTTGCCTGCACCATTTGGCCCAATCAAAGCAAAAATTTCGCCTTCCTTAATACCTAATGACACTTGATCAACAGCTTTAATTCCTCCAAAGTTTAAAGAAATATTTTCAAGAGATAGGATCATCTCAGCCTTTCTGTTTTTAAATAACTCTTCTGTCTTCTGAACATATCTTTTCTGTAGAGAGGAAAGAGCTCGAAATATGTTCTGGTCTTCAACCAAGCACCATAAATACCTCTCGGTTCAAATAATATTACTAAGATTAGAATTAGGCTAAATATACCCGTTTCTATACCGGGAAATGCCATTAAGTTGATCGACGTTCCCTGAAAAATAAAATCTCTCAAAAATGAAATTAATACTGGAAGTAAAGTGATGACAATAGCGCCAAAAAATGCGCCGTGAATAGAGCCAACGCCACCAACGACAATCATTAAAAGAATGGTTATGGACATTATTACATTAAACGTTTCATAATTAAACGCCGTTGCAAAATGACCGAAAAAAGCACCTGCTATTCCGGTAAAAAAACTGGACACACCAAAGGCTACTGCTTTTGTAAGCACTACATTAACTCCCATAGCGGACGCAGACACCTCACTATCTCGTATAGAGGCGAAGGCCCTTCCAATAGGTGTTCGCAAAATGTTTTTGTAAACTAAAACAAGCAGTATTGTCGTAAATAAAACTAGCCAGTAAAGATTTGCAATGTTTGAGTAACGACCAAAATTAATGCCGAAGATAACGATATCTGATGCAAACATACCATTCACTCCCCCAGTTAATGGCTCTGCTAATACGATTATGTCCTCTACTAAAACAGAGATTGCGAGGGTCAAAATTGCTAAATATATTCCGTGAAGTCTAGTAGTAGGTAGTGCTATCAAGACGCCTAAAAGAGCAGATATTAGACCAGCAGCAGGCAGCGCAAAAATAAAAGGCAGACCCAATTTTGACTGCAAGATTACCACGCTGTATGCTCCTGTAGCCATAAAAGCAGAGTGCCCTAAGCTTACTTGACCGCTTTGGCCAACTAAAATCATTAGGCCCATTCCAGCAATAGCCCAAATGAGTGTTAGAGTAAGCTCTCCTATAAAATACTCATTTAGAAAAAACGGAAATAAAATTAAGACTATACAAAGCGCTGCATAACATAAACGATGAAACCTATCTTTGAATAAGTTGATGTCAGGGTCATATGATGTTTTAAATATGGTTCTCACTTTCTAGACCTTTTTGCTATATGTCTGACTGAAAATCCCATGAGGCCTGAATATCAATACCATAACCAAAATAATGTATGGCATAAGGTGGCTATAACCCACGGGAAGAAATCGTACAGCAAATGGTTCAACTAATCCCACTACTAAACCGCCAACTAACGCTCCAGGGAGAGAGCCAAAGCCTCCAATAACAGCTGCAGCAAAAGCCTTTATACCTAAGAGACCTGTTATAGGGTCTACTGAACTTTTTGCAGAATAGAGAAAGCCCGCCACCCCAGCTAAAAGGCCAGCTATAATCCATGTTAAAGATTGCATTTTCTTTACCGGGATACCCATGTAGTAGGCTGCCAATTGATTTTGTGAAACGGCAACCATGGCTACCCCAATTTTTGTCTTGGCAAAAAAGTAGTAGAGCAATAATGTAAGAGCTATGGTGGTAACTATCACTAATACCTCTGATATGCTTATAACTAATTCGCCAAAATTATAATATGTCCCTATTAAAGCGCTTTCTAACGTTTGAGGGTCATAACCCCAAATAACTCCTGCAATAAACCGCAATCCAAACCCTATTGCAATTGTGAGTATAGCTATCGCAATTTGTGACTCTCCAGTAATGTGCGTTATGAAAATTTTCTCAATCAAAAAACCAATTAAGGCCATAATAATAAGCATTAAAGGTATAGCGACGATAAATGAAAGGCCTAGGGCAGTTGAGCTCGTAAGAGATATTATTGAAAGAGAGCCAATCATCATCATATCTCCCTGGGCAAAATTTACGGCCTCGGTGGCTTTATAAATTAAAACGAAACCAAGTGCGATCAATCCGTAGATACAGCCGCTAGAAAGCCCACTAAAGATAAGCTGCAAAATTTCCAAACTAATTCCCCCTTAGGTGATTATCAAAGGTACGTATTTATCTGTCAAAGGAAATATGCGTTATAATCTTTTTTATTTAAAGGCGCTCTCCAAAGCAATTTCTACCATATCGCTAAAGCTTCTCTCGCGATCTTTCGAACTTAAGGCTTTCCCTGTATGAAGATGGTCACTTATTGTAAGGATTGAAAGAGCCCTTCGTTTATGTCTCAAGGCAAGATTATATAATTCAGCTGTCTCCATTTCTACAGCTAGGATCCCATGTCTTGTTAATTCTTTATTTAGGTCTGATCTTTCGTCATAAAATGTGTCAGAGGAATATATCCCACCTACATGTGTTTTTATCTTTTTAGTCTTCGCGATCATTGTCGCGTTTTGTAATAGACCAAAATCCGCACAAGGAGCAAAGTTTAGCTCCTTAAATATTGTAGTTGAAGGGGTTGAAACACTACTGGCTGTCATCGCAATAATTACGTCTCTGAGTTTGACTTTTTTTTGCATACCTCCTGCTGATCCAATACGTATAAATGTTTTGGCATTATAATCTCTTATTAGCTCATTTACATAAATAGATAGTGAGGGCATTCCCATTCCCGAGCCGTGAATCGTAACCTTATTTCTTTTCCAAGTCCCAGTATACCCTAGCATACCCCTGACAGTATTTACCTCGATTACATTTGATAGAAATTTATAAGCAGCCCATTTCGCTCTCATTGGATCTCCTGGCAGTAAAATAGTGTCAGCAATTTGATTTTTTTTTGCCCCTATGTGGATAGTCATGTGTCTTTTCTCTCAAAAAATAAATTAAATGTCAAAAGGCAAGCTTACTAAAATTATTTAGTACCAAATAATTATAAAAGCTATCAAATATGATAACATAATTTAAGATAATAGCTGAGCACTGATTTTTGAAGAAAGTAGACTTCTGTGTCCAATAGAAAAGGATTATTAAATTATAAAGACCTGAGTTTAGATGATCAGCAAAATGATACTAAGTTAAAGCAAGTCTATAGAGAATGGGCATCGGCTTATGACTATGACAATGATCATAAGCTTGGCACAGTTTCACAGCCAAAAAGTGTTAAACTTCTTCTGAGCCAGGTAAAAGATAAAGCCGTTAAAATAATAGATATTGGGTGTGGTACTGGATTAGTTGGAAAGCATCTTAAGGCACAGGGATTTTATAATTTTGATGGTCTCGATATTTCCGATGAAATGTTGCAAATAGCACGTCAGAGGGGATATCAAAAATTATATTCAGGTAGTTTAAATAAAAAACTACCAATACCCGACAACTCTTATGATTGTGTAATGTGTATTGGTGTTTTTACACATGGCCATGTTTCTTCCGATGGGTTTAATGAGTTATGTAGAATTGCAAAGCCTGGTGGTTTTTTATGTTTCACCATTAATGAGGGAGTATTTCGAAAGTATGAATTTGAAGAAACAATTAAAGAATTTGAAATCAATTTTAAGTGGAGTGTTATTTCTTTATTTAAGGATGATTATATGAAATTAGAAAACGTAAAAGGTTATTATTGCTTGGTGACTGTTAATTAGCATCACCCGAAAAGTCTATTAGTCGATTTGAGCTAACTTATCTAAGCCATTCCCACGCCAGATAACTAAGGCTAGTAAAGGTTCATCTAATATTTCCGTGGCATGGCTCTCCCAACTTTTATGAAATTGTGTATCGTTGGCTTTTAAAACTTTTGTCATAGTTTTAGTTTTAAATAGCGCCTTACCTCCTAAAATGTAGTAAATCTCCTCTGCCTCGTGACTATGCCAATCATAGTTTAAGTATTCGCCCCAATAACAAACAAACACTCTTATCGCTTTATTATAATAATGACCATTAGGGCCAATTAACTCAAAATAACAATGACGGTTTGCAAAATCTTCTCCTACCTCAGAAATGGAATAAGTTTGACGCCAACTTGCTTCACCAGCATATTTTTTTATAGTCTCTATTATAGGAAGCGTTTCGTTGGAGCTTTTAAATTCTGTCGTTGTGATCGATGAGGATGCAGACGCTATTGTTGGACTTAAATTATTATCTGTTAAGTTTGTGCTAAATCGACAAAAATTCTTTAGTTCTCGATTGCTATTGCAAAGCATGTGCGCATGTTGAAGTATTAAATGCATTTCTTAGACAATATTACGAAATTAAATTTCTTTTAACATTTAAAAAACTTAGGAGTTACAGATATATTAAATAAATAGAAGTTGTATTAATCGTTCTAACTTTATACGCTTAGGTGTAGACATTGAACTTGGAGATTATTAGATGAGTTTTAATTCAAGACCATACGCAGAGAAGAAAAAAATTACCATTAATAATAAGATAATGTCTTATATCGATGAAGGAGAAGGTGACGCCATTATTTTTCAGCATGGCAATCCTACATCTTCCTATCTGTGGAGAAATATAATGCCTCACTTGGAAAGGCAGGGCCGGCTAATTGCGTGCGACTTGATCGGCATGGGAGACTCGGAAAAACTGTCTAACTCAGGTCAAGATAGTTACAGCTATTTTGAACATCGCGACTTTCTTTTTGAATTACTTGAAAAAATAAATATTGGAAACAAAGTGATCTTCGTTATTCATGACTGGGGGTCAGTACTTGGATTTGATTGGTGCTTTCAAAATCAGGATAGAGTCCAAGGCATTGCCTATATGGAAGGAATTGTAAGACCGGTATCTTGGGATGAGTGGCCAGAAAAATCATCTAGGATCTTTCAAGGTTTTCGATCTGATGCTGGGGAAAGTATGGTACTAGAAAAAAATATTTTTATTGAAAGAGTTCTACCTTCTTCAATTATGCGCAAGTTGACGGATGTTGAAATGGATGAGTATAGGCGTCCTTTTTTAAATTCAGGCGAAGACCGAAGGCCTACTTTATCTTGGCCACGACAAATACCGATTCAGGGAGAACCAAAAGAGGTAGTTGAAGTAGTGCAAAATTACAGCGAATGGCTGGTTTCGAGCGGTTTAGCAAAGCTATTCATAAACGCGGATCCTGGTGCCATACTTATTGGTAAACAAAGGGAGTTTTGTCGCTCATGGCCAAATCAAGAAGAGGTTACGGTTAAGGGCACGCATTTTATTCAGGAAGACTCACCCGATGAAATAGGTAAAGCAATTTCTAGTTTTGTTTCTAAATTGAGAGGCAGTTGAAACAAGCTTTGTGAGTCTATTAGTGAGAAAAGAAATTGATAAGGTAAGTTTTACTCAAATGAAAGATGGTAATTTTGAAGATTACCAACTCCTAAAAAAATTAGAAAAGCCGTATATAAACCTAACAGCCAGCCGAATAATTGATGAGCTTAAAAGACAGGGTGAGTCAACTCTTGAAGGTTATCGAATTACACGGTTAGATCATGGTTTGCAGTCTGCAACAAGGGCTGAGGCAGATGGCGTGGATATTGATTGGATTATTGGTGCATTATTGCATGATATTGGAGATGGCTTGGCCCCACAAAATCATGATAAGTTTTCCGCCGAGGTTATAAGACCCTTTGTTCGTTGGGAAGTTACCTGGACAGTAGCGCATCACGGCATTTTTCAAATGATTTATTATGCACATCATTACGGATGGGATAGAGATGCAAGAGACAGATATAAAGAACATCCTTGTTTTGATATGTGTTCAAAGTTTTGTGAGAGATGGGATCAAAAATCTTTCGATCCTAATTATCCCTCAAAGACAATAGAATACTTCCAACCTATGGTTGAGGAAGTTTTTTCTAGAAAAGCATTTTCTCCCGAAGTAATTAGAGAAAACGAAGCTATTGGATTTGATTAACCTCTACATAGCCGGTAAAAAATACATAAAGCTTTCAGGGTATTTGCGTTAAATTATAGTCTATTCATTAATTCATCTTCAACAAATTCCATTCTGTCTTTCCCCCAAAACATCTCATTGCCTACAAATATACTCGGTACACCAAACACACCCCGTTTGATACCCTGATTGGTACTATCAATTAGTGATTGTCGTATTTTATCACTTTCACATAATTCTTCGAATTCCTCTGCGCTTACTCCTAATCTTTTTACTATAGGCGCCATTCCTTCGTAGTTCTGAATATCAGAATTGTTGTTTTCCCAATATTCACAAAAAATTGCCTCAATAAAGGGAGTCTCCAGGTTAAATTCACGCATTGCTAACGCACCCCTCAGCGTGCGACTTGTTTTTATTGGAAATTTGCTAGGAAACTTGAAATTTAAGTTATATTTTTTAGCCCATCTTGCTAGATCAACCTTACGATTTTCAATCTTTATTGCAGGCTCCTCCATCAGAACGTAGTTTCTAGATCGGAATGCAAAGCCCAGATTATATGGGTGTAAAGTTAGTTCACTATTAGTTCGTTTTAAAATTGGTTTTATCAAGTGAAGTGCAAAATAGGCATTTGTACTGCCAATATCCCAAAACATTTCAACATTTTTTTTGGTCAATCATTACCTCATAAAGTTATACTAAATATAAAGTTCTTATGCTTTCAGTTCAATATTAACAAGCCGCTATAAAGTCGATCTCCACAGAAGCTCCCACTGCTAAGCCCGTTACACCAATACAAGTGCGTGCGGGAAGCTTATCTGCTGCAAAATATGATGCATAAACGCTATTCATTTTATCAAAATCACCAAAGTTCACTAAATAAACGCGTGCAAAAATTACCTTTTCAAGTGAAGAACCTGCTGCGTTCAAAACATCTAATAGGTTTTTCATAACCTGATGGGTTTGTGCCTCAATTCCACCATCGACAAGTTTGGTGTTATCGTTTTTAAGTGTAGGCATCTGACCAGTAACAAATAAATAATCTCCGGCCCGAACCGCGTGACTAAAGGGTGCAACTTTTTGAGGTCCCGAAGAAAAAGATAAATGTTCAATATCCATATCTTAGCTTAAATAGTAAATCTATTTTTGTAAACTAGGACTGATCTAAATTTTATATTGCGTAAAATGATATATAATAGAGATAATACTTGATAAGAAATGCAGAATACTCCGATCCGAAATAAACGAGAACCTTTTTTTAATGATGTGCCACCAGGGGTATTGGCAGTAGGTGGCTTGTTAGTTGTCATAGAAATCTTATTACAAATACTTGGGTTAGAATGGAGAAGTGGAGCATTTCTTCTTTTTGCTTTTTTCCCGATAGAATTTAGTACACCTTACAAAGAGCTTTTCTTTGGACAGAATTTACTTATGTTTTTTTCTTACTCTCTTTTACATGGAAACTTTTTTCATATGATAATCAACGTTGCTATCTTGTTTGCTTTAGGGAAGCAAATTGAAGAACGAGTAGGTATGATTAATTTCATTTTAATATTTGTGTCAACAGCTATTACAGGTGCTGTTGCTTATCAGATCCTCGCCTCAGGAAATACAGCGCCGATGGTAGGTGCCAGTGGGGGCGTGTTTGGTTTTTTCGGTTTTTTAAAAGGTAAGGAGCTACTCTTTCGTCTTAAGAACCACTTAACAATTTTACCGTTTCTAAATTTGGTTTTTGGATTAGTAGTATTACATATCGTCCTGATTTTACTTCACCCTTCAATTATTCCATTCCAAATAGGGTGGCATGGCCATCTTGGGGGATTTGTTTTCGGGGTGTTATTAGCAGGCGTCATAAAAGAGTGAATAGATTGAATAAAGATGTTTCAAAGTTTCGACTTGATGGACAAGCAGCCTTAGTAACAGGTTCAACTCGGGGTATAGGGTGGGCAATAGCCAGAGGAATGGCTGAATCTGGTTCCACAGTATATGTAAATGGTCGTGATAAAAAGATCTTGGCAGCTCGATGTAAAAACCTTATGGGTTTAGGCTATGATGCTAAACCTGCGTTTTTTGATGCCACAAATATAGAAGCCATAAATAGATTTTTAGACTATACTGAAACTCCAATAGATATTCTTGTAAATAATGCGGCAATTAGGCTTCGAAAACCATTGAGTGAGATATCTCCGAAGGCTTTTTCTGAGGTTTTAGAGGCCAACTTAACTTCTATTTATGCAATTTCTAGGAGATTTGCTGCTAGGCTGGGGGATCAACAAACAAAAGGATCTTTAATAAATATTACCTCTATTGCTGGTCCGCGAGCGAGACCAGGTGACCCAGCATACACGGCTGCAAAAGGCGGGTTGGAGGCCTTAACGAGATCATTGGCTGTAGAACTAGCACCCCTGGTTAGGTGTAATGCTATAGCACCAGGCTACTTTGCCACTGATGCGAATGCGGCTTATCTCCATAATGAAGAGGCCAAGCAATTTGTTGAAAAACGAATTCCTTTAAAAAGATGGGGCCAACCTGAAGAGATTGCAGGGGCAGCAGTTTTTCTAGCCTCTAATGCCTCATCTTATATTACCGGGCATACATTAGTTATTGATGCGGGTCTAACCATCCTTTTTTAAGCTGTTATCTAAGTCTAGCTTTAGTTTTTGATTGATGAAGTTTAAACTGACTGGCCACTGCAAGTGCCAATAATCCATAAAAGTATTTGGGAATGAGGTTAACATCTTTTTTCTATTCTCTTAAGCGTTTTCAGCAGTTTGTTCATCTTTGAAGATTGCTACAGACATTCCAGAGGTTTCTGCGGTTCTAACTAGTATTAAGTTATCTGCTTCCGGAATCGATTTAGGCGCAATTTCAGAGTATTTAGGTTCAAAATCATCAGCGGCTTCTTTTGATACATATTCAACCATCGATATTCGCGCGACAGTCATTTTAGTAGTTCCTTTCCTACATGCTATAGGCCTTTTGAAATCTTGCCCTAATAAGAATTAAGATCACCAGTTAGAATATTTTTTTCTTAGCCTGTTTCTATTCTTTGACAACCATAATCCGAGTAATATAAGCGGTCCCACTTTGGCCTTTCTACTTTCAATCATTTCAAAAAATTGTTCATATTCAAAAATGTGACTTCGTATATCTTCGTTCTCACTTGATAAACCAGCAATAAGGTTGGATCTATCGAGCAGTTCTACGATACCTATATACTGATGAAAAAATTCAGTTGATATACCAGGAGATGGGTAACTTCGAGCAACTAATTCTAGTCTTTCGATTTCTAAATTTGCTTCTTCTTGGGCTTCACGCATACCAGCACTTTCGGGTGTCTCTCCCTCATCAATTAAACCAGCGATTGGTTCTAAGACCCAAGGGGTTTGATCTCCCTTGACGTAGGGACCGGCCCGAAATTGTTCAATTAATAATATTCTGTCATTAACGGGGTCATAAGGTAAAACAATCACAGCTTCGGATGAAACAAGCGTACCTCTGGTTACAACATTGGTTTGCTCGTTATTAAACTTTTGATAAGTCAGATCATGTTCTTCAACAGAAAAAAAGCCTTTATAAACTACGCGCTTGGCATGTGACAAAGCATGCGTTCGGTTTCTTTCATCTGATTTGGGCAGGTTTTTTGACATTATCTATTAGTTTCTGTGATTATAGAATGTTCATTTACGAAGGTGTAACATAAGTAGCTTAAAAACCAGAAGGATAAAATATGAAAAAGATTCTTATTACGGGCGCAAATAGAGGGCTGGGTCTTGGATTTGCTAAAAAGTGTCTTAAAAAAAATGTACATGTACTTGCTACAGTCCGAGATATAAAAGGTTCAAAGGAACTTTTGGCTCTAAAAGAAAGATTTCCCGATAATTTGGAAATTTTTGAGTTAGATTTATTGAAAAAAAAAGCGGGCTACACTCTAGCAAATTTTTTAGGAGATAGGCCGATAGATATTTTAATCAATAACGCCGGTGTAGGTAGTACTAATCAACACTTCGAGGCAGTAACACCGAAACCTTGGTTGGAAGTGCTTAAAGTAAATTTAATTGCGCCTCTTATGGTTACTCAGTCAATTATTGATAATGTGAAAAAAGGTGTTGATAAGAAAATATATTTCTTAAGCTCTCAACTTGGTTCAATAGCAGATAATAATAGTGGTGGAATGTACATTTATAGGTCATCTAAAACGGGTCTTAACCAAGTAATAAAATCTCTCTCAGTCGATTTAAAGCCTCAAGGAATAACTGTTGTCGCACTTCATCCCGGATGGGTGAAAACTGATATGGGTGGACCGAATGCTCCAGTATCGATTGATGAAAGTATTGATGGTATGATGCAAGTAATTTATAAAACAGATATTAGCGACACGGGACGGTTTTTAAATCATAAAGGAAAAGAATTGCCTTGGTGAAATAAGAGATTAGGTACGCTGATCTAAATTTTCGAGCAAACTCGAAATACGTTCTATAGTCCCATTTTCATCATAAGACTCCACCAAGCTTTCTGGTCGACTAGTCCATGATGGTCTAGATCCAGCCCATATTTCTACTTTTGGTTTAAACTCAATTTGATCCCTGAGCAAACCAGCTGGTACATATATCATACCTTCAAGAATATCTGGTTTAGTATATATCTTAGTGCTACATTTCGGGCAAAATTTAACGTGAAGGCTTAGCCCACTGCCTCCAGAATAGGTAAATGTAGAAAGGTCTCCCTCTACACTTAATTCATCTTCGGAAATTGCATAACCTTCAAATGAACCATTGAACATTACTTGACAGTCTGTGCAATGACACATGAAGTGCATCATGGGATCAAGTTCAAAATTAAAGGTGATTTCGCCGCAAGCGCATTTTCCGGAGTAAGCCATTGGTATATCCTTTTTAGCTGATTATGACTTTTAAAAAAATCCTATCAAAATTTCAAATAATCGCAAATAAGATAAGGTGCTAATGCAATAATTCTAAAAATACGAAATTAATGAAATGTGTAAGTTGAGAAAAAGTTAAGTAATAACTCAATATATCAAGGATGAAAAAAATTGTTTGTTATACGTTTAAAAAAGGTCGCTTTTCGTAATAATCCAGCGTATCTATTGTGGTTTTTCAGTCGGGTAGAGGAAAGGAGATTTTTGTGAGCTTATTCAGATTCGTCATCGTTTCGCTTGGCTGCTTATTTTGGTCTTTTGCTCCAAGCAACGCTGAGACAAAGCAAAATATAAAAATACAAAGCTACCTAAATGCACTTGGCTACAACGTTGGCAAATTGGATGGCATAATAGGAAAAAATACCACAAAACAATTGATTAAAGCTCTAAAAGAAAATGGTCATAAATTCGATGGCCAAGCCGACACTAATGAGATGCAAATTCTTAAAAAAATAGCAATTAAAAAAAATATTGAATTAAAGGAACGGCTAATTGGTATCTCTCGTAATAATCTTAAACAAATAATGGATGCCCAAACATTAAAACTATTTGTACCCAGTGATAGAAACACTGCCAGAGTAGATGGTTTTGAAATAGTCTATTTCGAGGGAAGAAAAGTAGCTAAAATGTCAATAAGCGTTAATGACAAAGGTCATCCAGATGATTGGGGACGCTTTGGTACAGCTGGAGCAGCGCAACGCGTACAGATACAGGAAAAGCCAAAAGTTCATGAGATGAGAGATGATGAGGTGTATTGGTATAAGTTTTCAATTTTTATACCCAAGAACGTGGGCAGCAACTTTCATACGATTTCCCCGTTTGATTTAAAGGATAGGAAAAATGGTAGTCAGCGCGATCCGGCGTTATCTTTTACCATAACGAATAATCAAGTGACATTTCAGTTAAAAACATTAGGTGAAGAGTGTCGCAAAGTTAAAAATATGCAAGGTAAAACGTCTGAATTTTGTGAACGCCCTTCATTGGTAGCTAATATGGCTTCCACAAACAATTATAAAAATAGATGGCTAGATTTTGTATTTGAAATCGATAAACGTAAAGGCAAAGAAATAACAAGATTTTGGATAAATGAAAAACTGATAGGTGTAATAAACGGGGATCTAAGCCCACAGGGTAAATTCCTTGGTTTTAAGTTTGGCCCCTATAGGTTTTCGATCAAAAAGCCACCACAAGACGAAGTTATTTATTACACGGATATTATGCGGAGGCATTCATGTGAGGAATTAGAGCAAGAAAATTGTGATAAATTCCATGATGCGCCCTCTTCGAACGGTATCTATGGCGTAGAAAAATTACTTCGATGCGTTAGAGAGCCAGATAAAGGATTGTCTTGCCCTTTGATTTGCAAGAGAAGTGATTGTGAACAACTCGAGTAATATTGAGCAGTTTGGCGGAGGAGGTGTCCGTCTTTCTCACGTCTAACTCTCTGTTTTTATTATACTTTAGCAAATTTATAGCTTTCAGTCCACAAGCGAGCCCACAAAAGTACCATGGTACTTTTTAAAAACTGTATTGGACCTAGTTTTCAACATTTAAATTCGACATCTATGATTTACGCATTTAATTTTTCATACTCTTTAAACTTTAATCAATCTTTTGTATGCTGTCCTAATGAGTAGGATATTTCTCTTAACATTATTAGTGTCACTTTTTTTTCAGGCATCTCATGCTAGAGATACTATTCCTATTTGGGGCGATTTCTTCTTCGATATGAAGAGAAAGCAAGCAATAAATTTGCTTAAAAAGCATTGTAAGAAAATTGATTATGAAACAGAGATTTACGTAGGAATTTCGGGTAAAAAATGTAGTTTTTCAACTGAACCTTTTCAAAATACAGAAACTTCAATCGACTTAGTTTTTGATCATGCTTTTTTCAAAATTAATAAACGATTAAGGTATATTGCTTTTAGGTTTGATGATTACAATAGACGACATCTTGAGAGGCTCTACAAATACTCCAAACTTAACTGGTTTATTTCAGGCAATTGGAATTGTAATTCTCCGGCCAACCACTCATCTCTTGGGCAAACAGTTCAAATCTGCGGCGCTACGTTCAATAATGGTAAAGTGCAGCTGATAAATAGTATTTCTCGCGCCAATGAAACTAATGAGAATTTATATGTTCGTGATAATCGTACGACGAGTATGTCAAGTATATCAGGCATATCAGAGACCATAAATCTTTATAGAATTATCTTTTAAAAGACATAGTATTGAACCTTTCAGATTTTTCTATTAATCGCCACATATAAGCTTATTATATTGCAACTTATGAACTATTTGTACCAATTACGACATTTGAAACAAATGGTCGGCGGCACCATATAATAATCAATAATTGGTGCCGCTTTAGTTAAGTTAAGTCAGAAGCATCCAGCGAGATTAGTTGCCAAATTTCTAATAAGTTGTTCGTAAAGTTCAGGTCCAGGTTTCAATTTGACACCTAATGGGTCAATAACTGTCGTATTTGAATTTGTTTCTTCAATAACAGCTTTTACAAGCCCTTTTTTGTACTGAGGCTCTGCCAAAACACATTCAATACCTTCATCGACAACTCTTTTTCTTACCTCTGCCAACCTCGCTGGACTTGGGTCTGAGGCATCGCCAAGCGAAATTGCACCAGATGCACTGATATCAAAATCATTTTCGAAATACTGATAAGCATCATGAAAAACGACGAATTTCTTGTCTTTTATTGGATCTAAAATCGTCTTAACTTCGACTATAAGATTATCCAAGTTTTCTATGGCCGTTTTTGCATTTGAAAAAAATATTTTTGCATTTTGTGGATCTGCTTCAGACATTTTTGCCGCTATGACATTTAACCAAACTTTTGCAATATTTGGTGATAACCATGCATGTGGGTCGTGCGCGCCGTGATCATGGCCTTCATGCCCATCGTGGCTTGCGTGATCATGATGACCACTATCTGGTTCTTGTGCAATCGGCTCTATATCAGTCCCTGAGGCATCTTTTAGGAAGTGCTCATCCGTTTCAAACTCAAAAGGCATATGTTCTGTGAAAAAGGCATACTTCCCACTTTGTTCTATCTTAATTTTAAAAACAGTGATATTTTTGTTGCTGTCAAAGTTTAAGGAGAATGACTTTTCTTGCGCAACTAGCTGTTCATTATGTTTCTTTGTTTCAAATGAACTTGACTCTAAAAGCGCTTCAGCCTTTTCCTCAACAGCCTCAATATCAGAAGCTTTGAGGATAACCATTTTCATAGCTGGATCAGCATAACTGCCGTCGACCTTTGAGAATGACCAATTGTATGTTCCTTTTGCAAGCTCAAATACGCCGGCCCACTCAAAGGAATGGCCTTCATGTTCTCCATGTGCCTTATGACTACCTTTCTCATGGTCATCATGATTGTCATGCTCACCATGATCATGTGCCTCAAAAAGCGCGCCCTCTCGGAAATCAAGCAACTCTATGCCGTTTACGTCTAAAAGTGTGCTCACCGACGCATTTGAAGCAAGACTAGACAAGCCCTTCTCCAACCAAGGGGTCAAATCTTTTCCTACCCAAAAAACAAGATTTGCGTTTTCTAAAGACTCTGCGTTAGATGGTTTTAATTGGTAAGCGTGTGGAGAAGCTTCAGCAGGAATTATGAGATCGGGGTTTCCAACTCCAGTCATTACTTTTGATACCAAAGAATGTACAGGAGCGATATCAACGGCGACTTTTGGTACGTCCGCGATTCCCATACTTGTGCCTAATAAAAACGCAGTAGCGGTTAAAATAAATTTGTTGGACATTAAGGTCTCCATGTATTAGTTAATATAGTAATGTTATCACGTAACATTGTTATGTTATAACATTACGTATAGTACTGCAGAATTTAAAAGGCAATAGTTAAATAACTATGATAAAAAATATGAGCTCAAATCACAGTATGTCATCATTTAAAAAACATGATCATAGCATTTGTAGCGACCGGTATAAGGCATCAATTGAAAAATACTGTCATCAAAACAATTTAGAACTCACTCCCCTTAGACAGAAAGTGTTTGAGATATTGATCCGAGGTCATAAACCGCTAGGAGCATACGAGATTCTTAATGTTTTAAGTAAAGAAGGGTTTTCTTCGTCGCCTCCCATTGCCTATAGGGTCTTAGATTTTTTAATTGAAAATGGACTTGTTCACAAGATTCAAGGGTTGAATTCATTTATTGCCTGCGCTTATGCTGGGTGCGCGCATATTCCTGCATTTGTTATTTGTCGAAAATGTGACAACGTAGCGGAAATACGAGGCGAAGAAAACATCCCAAAAGCTTCCAGTTTAAGCCTAGACTTCAAAATTGAAAATGCAATGATTGAAATATCGGGTGTCTGTTCAATGTGTAGTGATGCAGGTGTTGCATAATGTTTATTGGGAGTTCAAAACCGAAAACGGACCTAACAAAAGTTCGGAAAATTAAAGAGGCTTTAGGTGAGAACCTTTCAATACAAAATAATGCAACCATAACAGTAACAGAACTAACATGTTTAGAAGAGGGATGTCCTCCAGTTGAAACTATAGTGGCTTTATTAAAAGCTGGGTCTGATCCATTACAGCACAAAATTCATAAACCAGCGACTGAATTCAAAGCTGCTGACTTGACTGAAATTGCAATTCGATGGGGATACCCCGTCAAACCAGATTTGTTTGAACAATTTGATAAGGAGAAATAAATGAATGCACCACAAAAAGTCCCCGTAACAATTCTAACAGGGTTTCTAGGATCAGGGAAGACCACACTTTTGAATCGGATATTAAGTGAGGAACATGGAAAAAGAATCGCAGTTATTGAAAATGAGTATGGTGAGGTCGGAATTGACCAGGCTTTAGTGATAGATGCTGAAGAAGAAATTTTTGAGATGTCGAATGGATGTATTTGCTGCACCGTTAGAGGTGACTTAATACGAGTTTTAAGTAATTTAATGAAGCGCCGAGATAAGTTCGACTATGTTTTGGTGGAAACAACAGGACTAGCAGATCCAGGACCCGTGGCGCAAACTTTTTTTATGGATGAGGATATCAGTTCTGAATATGCGCTCGATGGCATAGTCACGCTAGTTGATGCGTTCCATATAGATCAGCAATTGGGTCGAAGTGATGAAAGTACCGAACAAATCGCTTTTGCTGATGTGGTCGTGTTAAATAAAACCGACTTAGCAAGTAGTGAGGGCCTTGATGAAATTGAAACGCGCATACGTGAAATGAACAGAATGACAAAAATTGTCAGAGCGGAAAATGCGGACGTACCCGTTGATACGGTTCTAAATTTAAGCGCCTTTAATTTGGATCAAGCACTAGAACGTCGTCCGACGTTTCTTGAGCCGGAGTATCCATTTGAATGGACAGGGGTATATTCAGTTGAACCAGGAAAATATAAAATACAATTTGACGAAGGTCCCGACCCTTCAATGTCCCTAGTTATTACGACAGATCAGGGATTGGATGATTCTGATTTAAGAGACAACGCCGAAAAATGTGTTCGATACTATGCTGAAGACGGGAAAAGTATACTGCCTGATGAAACTATACCAATGAATACACATGTGGAATTAAACCTCGCATCAGGTGGCAGTAAATCTTTCGATATAATTATCGACAAACCAATGCAAATAGGCCTTTACGCACAACATACGGCAGAAGAATTTAATATAAAAATAATCACAAGGGACGAAGATGTAGTTGTTTCAGCTGTTGTTGAAAGAACCTGGGTTGCTCAGCATGAACATGATGATGAGGTTGGTTCTATCGCGATAGAGAAAGATGGTGATGTGGATCAAGAGAAGTTAAACAAATGGCTTTCTAAAGTATTAGGAGAAAAAGGTATTGATATTTTTAGAATGAAAGGGTTTTTAAGTATTTCTGGTGACTCCCGTCGTTTTGTCTTTCAGGGAGTGCACATGCTTTTTGATGCAAAGCCTGATAGGTCATGGGATGATATGCCGCGAAGAAATCAACTTGTATTTATTGGCAGAAATCTTGATGGAGACGAAATGCGTAAAGGGTTCGAGGAGTGTCTAGTGTGAATGCCCAGTCTTTAGGGTCATTACGAACGGGATGGTCTGTAACCTTGGATGATTGCGCTTTGTCCGGAGGATGGACTTCAGAGGGAAACGAGTTTGCAGTTGTAGATGCAGCCGGAGGAGTGTCGGTGTTCGATGGTAAGCGTGGTGATCTTATTTGGGCAAAAAAAAATGTACATGATGGTGGAGCTCTTGCTACATCTGTTCATCCAAGCAAAAGTAAATTTGCAACCACAGGCCAAGATGGTCGTCTCATTATTTGGAATTTATTGGAACCTGATACAGAGAAAGTAATAGATATTGGGAAGGGATGGGCTGAAAACGTAAGTTGGTCACCAGATGGCAATCTTATTGCGACTTCGCTTTCGAAAACCGTTTATGTATATTCTGCAAGCGGTGAAGAAGTTTGGCGAACAAGTGATCATCAAAGTACTGTGAGTACTATTGCTTGGACGAATAAAGGGGAATTAGCCACAGCTTGCTATGGACAGGTACAGTTCCTTGATGGTGTCAGTGGTAATTTGATTCAGAAGTTAGAATGGAAAGGGTCCCTCGTCTCGATAGCTCTGAGCAGTGATAGCGATATTGTAGCCTGTGGTAGCCAAGATAATTCTGTTCACTTTTGGCGCCGATCTTCAGGCAATGACTCAAAAATGTCGGGTTATCCTTTTAAGCCTTCTGCATTATCATTTAATGATAAAGGAACTTTATTGGCGACAGGCGGTAGTGAAGCGGCCACAGTCTGGAATTTCGAGGGAGATGGTCCTGAGGGCACAAGTCCTTTGGAGTTAGACTACCACGCGGACGCTATTACATCTCTTTTGTTCTCTAATCATAGTAACAGACTTGTATCAGGATGTAGAAATGGAACTGTTGTTTTATGGGAAATTAGCCCCAATAATACTCCAACTAAATTAGGAGTTGGTCAAGTTGCAGACACTGTTGCTGAATTGTACTGGCGGCCCGATGACAGAGCAGTTGCAGCTCTAGACAGACAAGGCGGTGTAACCGTATGGCGAATTTGAGCTTGATGCAGTTTGTACACAGTTAAACGCCCTTCAAATGCACCACTAGCAACTGAAATACAGCAATAACAGTAACTTAGGTATCTCCGTGTTCATATCAATAGGCACGATTTGTTTCACAGTTTGTTTTACAGTTTAAGTGACCCCTGCCACGCATGGGACACAGGGGGGTACTCACGTAGTATGTTCTTGAAGTGTGCAGCAGATGGGGTATAAAACTAAATTTACTTCAACTGGAATTAATTAGTTTAATGATAAACTAAATTAAAAAATTTTTCTAAATCCATTGTATGTGACATTTAATTTTTATTGCTTACGTTAACGTTACGTTATACTTGCAACCTAAACTATTTAGTTTAATGTCAAATCATTGTCCTAATAGGACATTTCCTCCCCACTGGGCCATACAAAGTGTGGCCCTTTTTTTCAAAAAAGAGGAACAGCCTGTTTTAATTTCAGAATAATGTATAGAAATCGTGTTTCTGTGGAATTTTCCTCCCCAACTGGTACAGCATTCTCACAGACTTGTTCCGTTTTTATTATCCACAGAAAACTCTAAATTGTCAAATTTATGAAATAATGCTAGAAATAAACAAGTAGGATGATTTAATGTCGCTTACTCTAGTTGGTCTTCCAAGCACATATTTGACTACCCTTATGTAGTACCACTATGTGTTTACAGGTATTATGTTTTTGGAGTGTGCAGCATATGGGGTAAGACACAAACACGGTTTAATACGTTATTTAGCTAATTCTTCATGAATGACTGTTCCTGAGTATGCTTTACAAACATTTTCCTCATCATATCGATCACATAAATGTTCAATTAACTCAATCATATTGTGAGGACCATTCACGTAATCCATAAAAGCATCTAGCGAGACCCACTCATTAATAACAAGTAACTGCTCTTCTCTAGTTAATACGATACTATATTTTTCTAAACCCTCTATACCATCTGCTCGGCTATCTACTATTAATTGCTTCACATCATCCGCTGAACCCTCTTTTGGAGAGATCGCTATTACGCTAGTCATTTTCAACTGAATTTCCTCCTTTTACTCAACTAGATTTATTATAAAGTCATTGTCTTTTAGAGCTTATAAAAAAATGCTCTATAGATAATTCAGAATTACCCAAGATATAACAAATTATCAAGCCCTTGTTCATCCATGGGACAGTGGGGCTATACACGTAGTATGTTCTTGAAGTGTGCTGCATCGTTTGTTTGCCCGATTATGAATAAATTATTTTAGCTTCAATAACTTTTATAAGTCGATCTTATGTAGAGTTATTTTTTCTTTTCTTCCTCTGATTTCAAACCTTTCAATAGTTTCAGAGGAAATATTTTCACTAAGTCTTAGTTTCATTTCATCTGTAATTATTACCTTAGCATTGAGATCTTTACACGCATCGCAGACCCTGCTTGCAACATTAACGGTATCTCCTATGACAGTAAATTCAACTCTCTCATCACTGCCAACATTTCCGACAAAACAAGGGCCAATATGAATTCCAATACGGTGCTCAATTTTTGGCTTTCCACTATGTTCTCTTTCTTTCTCCCACTCTCTCATTTCTATTTGCATCAGCCGAGCACATTGCAAAGCATTTTGGGCATCATTTCCTCTGGAAACAGGAGTTCCAAACGTTGCCATAACAGCATCCCCAATAAATTTATCGACGGTCCCCCCACTTTCAAAAATAGTTTTTACCATCTTCGATTGATATTGTGACAGAAGGCCCAACACTTCTTTAGACTCCATTCCTTCAGATAACTTTGTGAAGCCGACAATATCTGTAAACATTACAGCAACATACTGTTCTGATTCATTATTTTCGACTACTGAATACGATGATTTCTTTATTTCTTCTCTTACTTCGGGAGAGAAATATCTTCCCAGCACTGCCGTTGATCTTTCTTGATTTGCAGCATCTTCAATATTTTTTTCATTCCTCCAAGCTAATAGAATAGTGCCAAAAATAATTACAGCTGTCGCCGTTATATAACTTACAAAGGAAAATTTATTTATTGCGAGAGGATCCGATGCGATTTTTGTGGGATCAAGTGTGAAGTAAAGACCATCAAGTTGAAAAATTTCATATAAAGTTAATGCGAGCAAAGACTGAAAAAAAATCATAGCACCAAGCGTTACATAAAACCTTCCAAATTGAAGTGCAAGCAAGCAACCAACACCGACGCCTACAAAGTTTAAATCAAGCAACCTTATTCCAAGTATTTCAGCACTTTCATTTTTCGTATTAAGACCATATTCAAAGTTGTAAACCAAACCGGTGACTAAATACAGGATAATTAGCGCCCCAAGCAGCCAATTATAGTTTTTTTCGTTGGCGAAATAAAGGATCGTTAAATAAAGTGCGCTCCCGACAAAACAACGAGCCATTGCGATGGTATATGCAAGCTCGCTTATGTGATGAGAAAATATAAGTGTTAAAAAAAACTCAACCGAGCCGACAAAAATAAGAATAATACAGACCGATCTAAGGCCATGCACATATCTTTTAATTTTAAGTTCAGAACCTTGCATCAAACGCTCCACTTTTAACGGCTACATGATAAACTAATATTAAATATTTAAATCAAAAAATTCTAAAAATCTCTCACTTTCAAAACACATATATGGTCTATTTTTTTATTTCTCTGCTATGCATGGGACATAAAGAGTTTATAGATGGTATGTTCTTGGAGTGTGCAGCAGATGGGATGCTAACCTTGATCAATAAAAAATTTATTAAGAAATACTAAATTTTTCCTTTGCTTGAAAGATATGAAAGCTTTACCTTTCTAATCGTAATTTCAGGTAATCAATGTTACCAACTATTTTTTACAAAACTTTTAAATAAATCATGGATAAAAGATGTCAGGACTAAGAGAAAACTCAGATCAAATTTATAGCGTTATTCAAGTAAGCGTAAAAGGAGATCCTGATGAGTTTAAAAATTGGGTTAAAAACCGATCATCAAAATATGTTTTAGATTTAAATGAAGAGAAATTAATAAGCTATGAATGGCACTTTTCTGATGATGGAAAAGAGGCAACATTAGTAGAACTGTTAGTAGATAGTGACGGATATATGCAGCGCCTAAAAAATCATCTCGCGAGCCCTATTGCCGCAGAAATTACAGATCTAATTGATTTTAAGGGGTGGCATATTTATGGTAATGCAAAACTAGATTTGAAAGAAGCTCTTCAGCCAATGGGAGCAACTTTTCAAAGTTACTTCTTCGGATTTAATCATTCAATACAGAGCAGTTGAATAAGAGCCTTCTTTTTAGGGATATTAATCCTATTTATTCATGGCTATTGTAAACTAATTTAGGTAAAGGTGGTTGGGGTGCATTTACATCTAAACCATGAATTTCCATTGTAGCTTCGGCAAACTCCGGAGGCGAATTCCTTATTACTTGCAAATAACCGGCTTCTGGGTTGATACCTTCAAATGTTAAAATCACCATGTGTCCCTCTGGCATCTCCTGGAGGTATGAACGTTCTCGTACCCGAGCAGCAAAACGTATTGCATCAGTATCTTCTTTATTTTCTCCAAGCATTTTTTCTAGAATTTTAGTTCTCCAAATTTCAATTTTTCCAGGCAAAATTGGCAGTGCAATGGCAATCAAAGATTTCTTCTGATCAGTTCCTTCAGTATCACTTTTTCCGTCCCCACTGTCATACACCAATTCCGCCAACATTTTTTCTGGGTTTTCTTCGTTAAAAATTCCTCTTCCATGCAGATCAGCAAGATGGTCCGTAAATTCTGGAAGGGCAACATTCATTAAATCCAGCCAAAATGTTAAGGGGTCTGCACCTTCCCAGGTAAGGATACAAACATGTCCTTTAGGCATTTTTTGTAAATAGGAGCGTTCATGTACCCCAGCATTCTCTCTACTTTCATCAGTAGCCTTTTTATTATCTCCAAGCATGTTGTTAAGGATCATGTTCGTCCAATCCTCTAATTTCCCTTCAAGGATTGGTACTGCGAAGGCTATCATTTTCAATTGAATTTCCTCGTTTTACTTAACTAGTCTAACCATAAAGCCTTTGCTTTTAGTACTTATAAAAATATGCTCGATACACAGTACACAGATACCCAAGATTTATTAAATAGGCAAGCTCTTGTTCACGCATGGGACATAGAGGGTACCCAAGTAGTATGTTCTTGGAGT
>CACJUU010000006.1 GCA_902596605.1 uncultured Alphaproteobacteria bacterium
GAAAAAGTAGTATTAAATATGGGAATAGGAGAGGCTGTTGCAGATACAAAGAAAGTAAAATCCGCGCACAATGACTTAATGCTGATTGCAGGCCAGTTACCTGTGTTTACAAAGGCAAAAAAATCTATCGCAGGTTTTAAAGTTAGAGAGGGAATGCAATTAGGGGCAAAAGTTACACTAAGAAGGACAAGAATGTATGAGTTTATTGACCGTCTGATTAATGTCGCCATGCCGAGAATAAGAGATTTTAGAGGATTATCGCCAAAAAGCTTTGATGGTAGAGGCAATTACGCACTCGGCATAAAAGAACATATAGTATTTCCAGAAATCGACTTTGATAAAGTAGATGAGATTTGGGGCCTTGATGTTGTGGTATGCACGACAGCAAGGTCAAATGATGAAGCTAAGTTTTTACTTAGTTTATTTAATTTCCCTTTTAGAGATTAGGATAGAATAATTATGGCAAAAGTTTCTATGGTGAACAGACAGATTAAGCGTGAGCGATTAGTTCAGAAGTTTATGCAAAAGCGAGAAGAATTAAAGAAAATATCGAAGGACTCATCTTTAAGTAATGAAGAGCGTTTTAAGGCAAGATTAGCTCTCGCTAAGTTGCCGAGAAATTCGAGTCCGACTAGATTACATAATAGGTGTGTAGTCACAGGAAGACCAAAGGGTTATTACAGGAAGCTGAAGATGTCAAGAATAGCTTTGCGAGAGCTAGCTTCTGCTGGTGAAATTCCCGGTATGATAAAGTCCAGCTGGTAAGGAGAATTCAAAATGACAATGACCGATCCATTAGGGGATATGTTGACTAGAATTAGAAACGCTCAAATGAGACGAAAACAATACGTTCTCACACCAAACTCAAAATTGCGAGCATGGGTTTTAGATGTGTTGAAAAGTGAGGGCTATATTAAGAGTTATGAGATTGAAAAAAATGTGTTAGGCGCAGATAATATTAAGGTAGCTTTAAAATATTTCGATGGAGAGCCAGTGATAAAAGAGCTCAAGCGTGTGTCTACCCCAGGTCGAAGGGTGTATCTAGGAGCGGATAACCTTCCAAAAGTTAGACAAGGTTTGGGGGTGGCAATTGTGTCCACTTCTAAAGGTATTATGTCAGATGCAAAAGCTCGTCAATCCAGAGTGGGTGGCGAAGTTTTATGTACTGTTTTTTAAGGAAAGGCCATGTCAAGGATAGGAAAAAAACCGATTGAAATTCCAAGTGGAGTTGAAGCCGTACTTAAAGAAGGTACTATAGAGGTCAAAGGTGCTCTTGGTTCAAGACATTTTGATTTTTCAGAAAAACTTAAAGTGGATATCGTTGATAAGAATATTACAGTAAGCCCAAAAAACCTTGAGAAAGAAACGCGCCAGCTTTGGGGCATGTCGAGATCGCAGATAGCAAATATAGTGCATGGGGTTAATGCAGGATTCTCTAAAGAGCTTGAAATAAATGGGGTTGGTTATAGAGCAGCCGTCCAGGGTAAAGTTCTTAAATTGTCATTAGGATATTCCCATGATGTTGATTTTGACATTCCTGACGATGTTAAAATAACGTGTGCCAAACCTACTGAGATTAAAGTGGAAGGTATAGATCAGCAGGTTGTGGGAGAAGTGGCAGCGAAGATACGTGCTTGGAGGGCTCCTGAGCCTTACAAAGGAAAAGGAATCCGGTATAAAGGTGAATATATTTTTGCGAAAGAGGGAAAGAAGAAGTAGGAGCTATAATGACAACACATAAGATAAAATTGTTCAAGAAACGATCTCTCAGGGTCAGAAACAAGTTAAAGAAAACTAGCTTCGGTAAATGTAGGCTGTCTGTTCACAGATCCTCTAAGAACATTTATGCACAAGTTATTGACGATAGACTAGGAAAAACAGTGGCTTCTGTGTCATCACTAGAGAAGAGTTTAGGAGTAGTTGGAAAAAATAATATAGAAGTTGCTACAAAAATTGGAAAGGAAATAGCCTCAAGAGCCCTTAAAAAAGGGATTAAGGAAGTGGTATTTGATAGGGGGGGATTCTTATATCATGGAAAAATTAAGGCGCTAGCGGACGCCGCTAGGGAAAATGGATTAAAATTATAGGGATAAGAGCTTTGGAAGATAATAGAAAATTAGATAGAGAAGAATCAGAATTTACAGACCGTCTTGTAGCGATAAACCGCGTTTCAAAAACGGTAAAAGGAGGAAAAAGGTTTGGATTTGCGGCTTTAGTCGTAGTAGGTGATCAAAAAGGTAGAGTTGGATATGGAAAAGGAAAAGCCAAGGAAGTTCCTGAAGCTATTCGCAAAGCTACAGAGCAAGCAAAACGAAAGACAGTAAAAGTTCCTTTGAGGGAAGGTAGAACTCTTCATCACGATATTGACGGCAGACATGGCGCGGGAAGGGTCATTATGAGAAGTGCAAAAGCGGGAACAGGAATTATTGCCGGTGGGCCAATGCGAGCTGTTTTCGAGATGCTAGGTATTCAAGATGTTGTGGCTAAGTCATTAGGTTCTCAGAACCCCTATAATATGATTAGAGCGACTATCAGTGGCTTGACCAAGGAGTGGAGCCCAAGAATGGTCGCTCAGCGAAGAGGCAAAAAAGTTTCTGAGATAGCATTTAAATAACGGTAAAATTTATGAATAAGAAAATAAAAATAAAAAGGGTAGGATCTTTAATACGTCAGCCACTAAATCAGATTAGGGTTGTAAAAGGCTTAGGACTAAGGAAAACTAACTCGGTAAGAGAAATAGAGGATACGCCTTCAGTAAGGGGGATGCTGGCTAAAGTAGCACATCTGGTTAAGGTTTTAGATTAAAAAAGGAAGTTTTAGATAATGCGTTTAAATGATATTTCAGATAATCCTGGTGCTGTTAAAAAAAGGGTAAGGGTAGGAAGGGGACCCGGTTCCGGTAAGGGTAAAACTGCTGGCCGAGGAATAAAGGGTCAAAAGTCAAGATCGGGGGTCTCAATAAAGGCTTTTGAAGGGGGGCAAATGCCTCTTTATCAAAGGTTGCCTAAACGAGGTTTCAATTCAAGAAATCCGAAAAAACTACTAGATCAAGTCAACCTTGGGTCAATTCAAATGCTCATTGATGCAAAAAAGATTGTCGAAAATAAGTTGATAGATATAGCGGTACTCCGCAGTGTAGGTTTGATAAACAAGAATTCAGTCTCCGTAAAGCTTTTGGCAAAAGGATCTCTAACTTCCAAAGTAAAGATTGAAGTTTCGAGCGCTTCCGAAAAAGCAAGACAAGCAGTTGAAAAGATGGGTGGCGAACTCAATCTTACTTCTGCATAAAAGGAATATTGTACTATGGTATCTGCGGCAGAACAGATGGCAGCCAACTTGAGCTGGAGCTCTATTGGTAAAGCCAAAGACCTTCAGAACAGGATACTTTATGCTTTGTTGCTTCTGATCATTTACAGAGCGGGTACTTATGTTCCAGTCCCCGGTGTGGATGCAGAACAATTGAAAGCTTTTTTTGAGCAAAATGCTCAGGGTATAGGTGGGATGCTAAATATGTTTACCGGTGGGGCAGTGGGAAGGATGGCTGTATTTGCACTCGGAATTATGCCATATATTACATCGTCCATTATCATGCAGTTGTTAACTTCTATGGTTCCATACCTTGAACAACTTAAAAAAGAGGGAGAACAGGGTAGACAGAAAATAAATCAGTATACAAGATACGGTACGGTGATTCTGGCGTTCTTTCAATCATGGGGGATAGCCGCTGGCATTGAGTCTCAGGGTTTAGCGTCAGAGCCTGGGCTTTTCTTTCGCGTGTCTTGCGTTGTCACACTCGTGGGAGGCACTATGCTTTTAATGTGGCTTGGTGAGCAGATAACCCAGAGGGGTATTGGAAATGGTATATCGTTAATTATATATGTTGGTATAATTGCTGAATTACCTGGAGCTTTAGGACAGTTTTTTGCATCTGGTCGATCTGGAGCGCTAAGTGCCTTTACTATTATCTTTCTAATAATTGTGGTAATTGCTGTGATAGCATTCGTTGTTTTCGTTGAAAGGGCTCTGCGTAAGGTTCCTCTACAGTACCCTAGAAGACAGGTAGGAATGAAAATATTTGAGGGCGAAAACTCTAACTTGCCTGTAAAGGTGAATCCAGCAGGTGTCATTCCTGCGATATTTGCATCATCATTACTATTATTGCCCACAACTATGACTGCATTCTCGTCCAACGATAGTTCAGGTTTTGTTGGATTTTTAGCTGCTTATCTAGGCCCTGGCCAAGTACTTTACTATTTGTTCTTTGGAGGTATGATTATTTTCTTCACCTATTTTTACACGCTAAATGTATCTTTTAAACCAGAGGACGTTGCAGAAAATATAAAGAAACAGGGGGGATTTGTTCCTGGAATACGGCCAGGACCAAAAACAGCTGAATACCTTGAATACGTGGTGGTTAGGCTTTTAGTAGTAGGGTCACTATATTTGGCCGCAGTCTGTCTTTTACCTGAGTTTTTAAGAGCGCAGATGAATGTTCCTTTTTACTTCGGTGGTACATCAGTACTAATCGTTGTGTCTGTTACTTTGGATACAGTAGGACAATTGCAATCGCACCTCTTAGCTTACCAATATGAAGGTTTAATTGAGAAGTCGCGCCTAGGAAAGAAGAATAAAAGGAAAAGCAGGTTTAGAAGATGATTATAATATTGTTTGGACCTCCAGGAGCCGGAAAAGGGACGCAAGCTCAAAGATTGGTCGATAAACACAACCTAAAACAATTATCGACTGGAGACATGCTCAGGGAAGCTATAGATGAAGGAAGTGAACTAGGTAAAAAAGCGAGCTCAATTATGGATAGGGGTGAGCTGGTTTCTGACGATATCATACTATCAATGATTAAAAATAAGTTAAGAAAAAGCGGTAATGACGGGTTTATATTCGACGGCTTTCCACGTAACTTGGAGCAGGCTAAAGCTTTAGATAAAATATTACTTGATTTAAAGTTAAGGTTAGATTTGGTAATCGAAATAGTAGTAAATGATGAGGTGTTAATAAATAGAATTGAAAGTCGCGCCAAAGAGAGCAAAAACGCTCGGAGTGATGATAACGAAGAAGTACTTAAAAACAGACTGAATATCTATCATGAGAGTACAGAAATGATAATACCGTATTATTTAGAGCAGAAAAAACTCGTTAAAATAGATGGTATGAAAAGTATTGAGCAAGTTAGTAGCGATGTTGAAGGTCACTTAATAAATATTAAGAAATGAAGTCATAGGTACCTAAAATTACTTCTATTGAAAAAGGCTGAAATAACATTTTAAAGGAATTAAAGAAATATTTTATTGATCTATTGACCTTATTATTTTAGGCGCTATAAAGACAGTCTAGATCATTATTTAGCTAGAGAAAGATTTGAGTGGAGAGTAAGGATGGCTAGAATAGCCGGAATAAATTTGCCGACAAACAAAAGAGTATTAATTGCGCTCACTTACATACACGGCATAGGAAAAGTGACTTCTAAAAATATATGCGATGCTGCGGGAGTAAACGTATCAACAAGGGTCAACCAACTTTCCGAGCACGAGGTCGCCTCTATAAGACAGCATATTGATGGTAATGTGGTGGTAGAGGGTGACTTGAGAAGGGAAAAGACAATAAACATTAAGAGGCTTATGGACCTTGGATGTTATAGGGGCTTAAGACACAGAAGAGGTTTGCCCGTCAGAGGGCAGAGAACCCATACTAATGCTAGAACAAGAAAAGGCCCAGCAAAGGCGATAGCTGGTAAGAAAAAATAAGACGGAAAATTATATGGTTAAGAAAAAAAAGAAAGAGAAGAAAAACATTTCAACTGGAATTGCTCATATAAATTCCAGTTTCAATAACACCAAAGTTCTAATTTCTGACGTGCAAGGTAACGCTATAGCGTGGTCTTCAAGTGGGACGATGGGTTTCAAAGGTTCAAGAAAGGCAACACCATACGCTGCGCAGTTGGCAGCAGAGGATGCTGGAAAGAAGGCGCAGGAGCATGGTATGAAGTCTCTTGATGTACATGTTCAAGGTCCGGGCTCTGGTAGAGAGTCAGCACTGAGAGCATTATCTGCTATTGGAATGAACGTAACGTCAATTAGAGATGTTACGCCAATTGCACATAATGGATGTAGACCACCAAAACGACGACGTGTCTAAAGACACATCGTAAATATTTTAACCTCGGGAACGATTAGCTGTCACGGATCAAGCTAACGTAAGAATGGAGGACCAGATGATCCACAAAAACTGGCATGAACTTATAAAACCTTCGGGCTTAAACTTAGTAAACGATGAGCAAAACCCAAATTTTGCAACTATTGTTGTTGAGCCACTGGAAAGAGGCTTCGGGCTTACCTTAGGAAATGCTCTTAGAAGAACTCTTCTTTCTTCTCTTCAAGGAGCTTCAATCACTTCAGTAAAGATAAATAGTGTTTTACATGAGTTTTCTTCAATACCAGGTGTAAGAGAGGATGTTACGGATATAGTTTTAAATCTAAAGGCTATCGCAGTAGGTATGGAAGTAGAGGGTCCAAAGAAATTAACATTAAAAGAACAAGGCCCTAAAGCTGTTACCGCTGGAGACATTGTCGAAACAAATGGAATAAGCATTTTGAACAAAGATGCTATGATATGTCAGCTAGATGAGGGCGGATCACTTGATATGGAACTTACGGTTGATACAGGTAAAGGATATGTGCCAGGTGATAAACATAGAGATGTAGATATGGCTATAGGTATGATATCTGTAGACGCTATGTTTTCTCCTGTAAAAAAAGTGTCATACAAGGTGGACTCTACGCGTGAAGGACAAGTTCTTGACTATGATAAACTCTCGCTATCAATAGAGACCGATGGATCAGTGAGTCCGGAGGATGCAATAGCTTTTGCTGCTAGAATATTACAAGATCAACTTACTGTTTTTGTTAATTTTGAGGAGCCTCAAGCTGAAGAGATTACTAGTGATGAAGATGAACTAGCTTTTAATCCGCTGTTACTGAAAAAAGTTGAAGAACTTGAGCTGTCTGTGAGGTCTGCAAATTGCTTAAAGAACGATAATATTGTTTACATCGGTGACTTAATTTTAAAGACGGAATCGGAAATGTTAAGAACCCCTAACTTCGGTAGAAAATCTCTCAATGAAATTAAGGAAGTTCTTACTTCAATGGGGCTGCATTTAGGAATGGATGTTTCTGAGTGGCCACCTGAAAACATTGAAGAACTTGCAAAAAAACATGAAGATCAATATTAAATAACTATATGAGAGACGCACTATGAGACATTCGCATGGTTACAGGAAGTTAAACAGAACTCATGAACACAGGTCAGCTATGTTTGCTAACATGGCTTGTAGCTTAATTGAGCACGAGCAAATTAAAACAACCCTTCCTAAAGCAAAAGAACTGAAGCCGATTGTAGAAAAGTTAATAACCCTTGCGAAGAAAGGCAATTTGCATTCTAGAAGAATTTTAATCTCAAGGATCAAACAGCAAGATGCTGTAAGAAAATTGTTTGATGTTCTAGCATCACGTTATAAAGACCGACCTGGAGGTTGTGTAAGAGTTCTAAAAGCTGGTCAAAGATATGGAGACATGGCGGATATGGCTATAATTGAACTTGTCGATCGAGACGAAAACGCAAAAGGTGCAGGTGACCGAAAACGTGTAGAAGAGCATGAAAGTGCCGTAGCCTCCGAAAATAGAGAGTAATTAATTGCTTACTAATGGCTGATAGCCGAGACATAATTGTTGAAGAAGATGGAATAGACTGCAGGCTGAGTACCTGGATTAAAAGGAATGATAGGCGGCTAACCTTCAACTCGGTGAATACACTCTGTAGAAAAGGTTTGATAAAAGTTAACGGCATTAAGGCGCAGGCGTCCTACAGACTTGTAATGGGTGACGTAATTACTATACCTAGTCCTTCATTAGATTTCACTGGCGATGTATCAACCCCAAAAATTGATCCTAAGTTGGCTAAGCTGATACTTGATGCAATAATTTTAAAAGATGATCATCTTATTGCTTTAAACAAACCAGAGGGTTTAGCCTCACAAGGAGGTAGTAGTCAGGGAACGCGTCATGTAGATGCATATAAATCTAAACTACAATTTGGTGCAAAGGATCCACCAAGATTAATTCACAGGCTTGATAAAGAAACTTCTGGTATTTTATTGCTAGCTAGAGACGTTAAGACCGCTAGCGCTTTCGCAACTCTATTCAGGGACAAACAGGTTGAGAAGATATATTGGGCACTTGTTGAAGGGGTACCAAAAAAAGAAAAAGGTATATTAGAAAGCTATATCGGAAACGTAGATATCTGGAAGCCGAGTATTAATCAGGGACTTATAGAGCAAAAAAAAAGTAGGTGGAATAATGCTAATAAAAAGAAAGCAGTCACTTTGTATAAAGTGATAGAAAAAATAGGTTCAAAATATGCGTGGCTAGAATTAAAGCCTGCTACTGGTCGTACTCATCAGTTGAGAATTCATTGTGCTGAGTTAGGAAATCCCATCATAGGAGATAGAAAATACAAAAGCAGTGAAGATAAGAATTCTCAAGACTTTCCATATAGTTTCAAAAAGCTCTTTCTGCATGCAAGGCGCGTTACTTTCGTGCACCCAACATCAAAAAAGACAACAAAAATTGAGGCATCTTTGCCTAAGCATATGGCTTTAGTTTGGAAGCATTTTGGTTGGAGAATTTGATTAGCAATTAAAGGTTTAGAACTAAACACCTATGATTATTAGTAAAGATAAATACTGGAAAACAGTCAGAAAAAAAGAGCAAGGTAAAAACTTGTTCTTCATTTACTTAGATGAGGTATGCCTCAAGTCAGACAAAGGCCATAAATTAGTGCTGTCTGAACAATTAGCTAACGAGGTGGTAAGGGAGTGGAGCGCAGATGGAAAACTTAGCGCTATTAAAAATAGTTTCTTTACTAAATTCTGCTTTTCAGCGACTGATATTACAAAAAAAGAGAGGGAAACTATTTTTGGTAATTTGGTGGAATATGCCAATTGTGATCCTATTTGTTATATCGCATGTGAACCAACAAAATTACATTTGAAGCAAAAAAATTTTTATAGTCCTTTGATACACTGGGCTGAAAATTTTTTTTCAATAAAATTGAATATAGGAACAGGACTTCTTTATATCGAGCAGCCACCCTTAAACGCTAACATAATTAAAAAATACTTAGAAGAGCTTGATAATTTTCATTTAACTGCAATCCATGAGCTAACTAAAAGCCTAGGTTCTCTTTTTACTAGTCTAGCGCTTTATGAAAACGCAGTAAGTTCAGAACTCGCTTGGGAAGTTGCTAATGTAGAAGATAACTTTAGAATTGAAGTCTGGGGTGAAGTTGAAGAAGAAAAGCAAAAAAAAAATATAGATTTTGATCATTTCAAAGATCTAACAAAAATACTTCAAATGATCTAGTTTGGGGGCTTTGAGAATCATAGTTGCTTGAAGAATCAGTGTTTAAGAAGAATTGTCTAAAAAAAGAAGATAAAATACCCTTTAATACACTGATTTTAATGACTTTTTTCTGTATGAATAATTAAAAGTGGAAAAAAGCGTGAGAATGTTTAAACTTACGTTTTTTGAAGTGTGTATGAGTGTTTTTATTTACACGCGAAAGTTTCGAAACTTAAATTAGGTTAAAGAAGGAAAAAATATGAAGAAACTATTTTTGGGAGTGCTCACAGCGTTGGCTTTGGCTGCTGGTGGCACCTTTGCTGGAACATTAGATGATGTGAAGGCACGCGGAAATTTATTATGTGGTGTATCCACGGGTGCACCTGGTTTTGCTACTGTCGATGATAGCGGAAAAGATGTTGGATTTGACGTGGACTATTGTCGAGCTCTGGCAGCTGCGATTTTTGGTGATCCAATGGCAGTGAAATTTGTCGGTTTGACCTCTGCAGTAAGATTTACAGCATTGGCAGCAGGAGAAGTTGACATACTTGCTAGAAACACAACATGGACATACAGCAGAGATACCGACCTGAAGCAGACATTTTTAGGTGTAAATTATTATGATGGTCAAGGCTTCATGGTTAAGAAGGAATTAGGTGTTAAGTCTACAACAGAATTAGACGGTGCGACCGTATGTATTCAAGTTGGAACAACAACAGAACTTAACCTTGCCGACTACTTCAAGGAAAATGGTATGAGCTATGAGCCTGTGCCAACTGCTGATAATGCTGAATCTCAACAGCAGTATCTTGCTGGAGCGTGTGACACATACACAACTGATGCCTCCGCATTACACGGTACAAGAGTAAACCTTGAAAACCCTGATGACCACCTCGTTCTGCCGGAAATCATTTCAAAAGAGCCACTTGGACCTCTTGTGAGACACGGTGATGATAATTGGGCTGACATAGGACGTTGGGTACTAAATGCGCTAGTTATTGCTGAAGAAAAAGGAATAACAAAGGCTAATATCGATAGTTGGAAAGATACTAAGGATGCCGAGATCCATAGACTTCTTGGAACCGGTGATGATGATATTCTAGCTATGGTTGGACTTCCTAAGAACGCTATGTACAATGCGATTAAAGCTGGTGGAAACTATGGCGAAATCTTTGAAAATAATCTAGGTGCTACAAGTGGCATTAACATCGAAAGAGGTGTGAATGCGTCTTGGACAAAGGGTGGGATTCTTTATTCACCTCCATTTAGATGATTTGAGAACCTATTTAAGAAGGGGGCGTCTTGGACGCCCCCTTTTTCTTTTACAAAAATAATTGAATTTTTACTAAACCTAGATGTTGCAGGTTTTATTAACTAATATTACCTCTGTAGATAAAATTCCTATAAACTATAGTCAGATGTAAATTATGGAACGAATATGAGCTCACCAACTCTTCCACCATCAGAAAGCTTTAAATTTAGTATGTTGCTAAGCGACACACGTTATAGAGGAATGTCGCTACAAGTAATCACGTTTATAATATTCATGGCTGTATTTTTCTGGCTAGTCGATAATACTATCAAAAACTTAGCCTTGCTTGATAAAGATGTGAGCTTTAATTTTCTATGGCTTAGAGCCGGATATGATATCAACCAACGACTAATACCTTACACTAGCGATAGTACACACGGGATGGCAGCTTTAGTTGGCATTCTTAATACTCTGCTGGTTGCATTTGTAGGGTGCATAATTGCTACCGTTCTCGGGCTTTTTGTTGGTATTCT
The DNA here is from genome assembly GCA_902596605.1 of uncultured Alphaproteobacteria bacterium. GTDB lineage: Bacteria > Pseudomonadota > Alphaproteobacteria > Rhodobacterales > Rhodobacteraceae > CACIJG01. The sequence continues at coordinate 11,196 of CACJUU010000006.1, forward strand.
GCGCCTCTCAAAAAATTGGATTGTGGCAAAGCTTATGTCCGCCTACATAGAAGGTTTCAGAAATGTCCCGGTACTCCTTTGGATTGTGATGGTTTTTGCGTTGCTAACCGAATTCACCCCTGCACCAAGGGCTTTCAAAGGTGCTGAGCCTGAAGCTACGATGTTATTTTTCGAGAGTATAGCTATAACAAATCGAGGAACGTATTTTCCAGCACCAGTTTTGGTAGAAGGAGCCTATTGGTTACTGCTGTGCTTTGGTCTTTCGATAGTTGCTTCTATCTATTTTATTCGATACGCAAACAAACAGAAAAAAGATACTGGAAAAAGCTTACCTACATTTTGGATTAGTGTAGCAGTAATTATTTTTCCAACATTAATACTTTTTTTTGCAATGGGCCAGCCAGTATCACTCGAGTATCCTTATCTCAAAGGATTTAATTTTAAAGACGGAATACACCTTCGAAACTCATTTCTTGCATTGACCTTAGCATTAGCCTTTTATACCTCTGCCTTTATAGCTGAGATAGTAAGAGCAGGCATCATGGCAGTTTCCAAAGGCCAAACGGAGGCAGCAGCATCTCTGGGTTTGAGACCTAACAAAATAATGAGCCTTATAATCCTTCCGCAGGCTTTGAGGATTATTGTTCCTCCTCTTATCTCAAATTATCTAAATTTAACGAAAAATTCATCTCTTGCCATCGCCGTAGGATACATGGACGTTAGAGGAACACTGGGAGGAATTACTCTTAATCAGACTGGAAGAGAGTTGGAGTCAATGCTATTGCTCATGGGTTTTTATCTTGCAGTATCATTGTTGATCTCTTCGTTTATCAATTACTTTAATCGGTCTTTTCAAATAGTGGTACGATAATGACTAATATAGCTTTTGTAAGAAAAAAAGAAATACCGCCATCAGCGCCCCCAATAACAGAGGTTGGGCTTATTGGATGGTTAAGACAAAATTTATTTTCATCATGGCTAAACTCGATACTCACAGTGTTGTCGGTATACTTTATAGTTATAATATTATGGGATTTCATACCTTGGGCTTATGGAGGACACTGGAATACTAAATCGCTAAGAGAATGTCTAGATTTAGACCCAGATGTAGCGTGCTTTTCAGTACTTACGGCTAGATGGAAACAATTGCTTTTCGGACTGTATCCCGCTGAGGAGTATTGGAGGCCTACATTAACTTTTATCTTTTTGTTGCTTGCCATCGTTCCAATATTATTTCCAAAGTTTTTTCGTTTTTTTTGGTTTTCAATAATTTATCCCGGATTAGCTGTATGGCTACTGTGGGGGGGATCGTTTTGGTCAATTAGTATAGTATATATTGGTTTAACTTTAGGAGCGTTGTTTTTTCTGACTTTGATAAGACGGTATCTAAAAAATTATATGATAGCAGCCATCCTTGCTTTCTTATTTACTGCCGTATTTTTTCTCTTCATCTCCAATCCAGTGGTAGGTCTTCTTAACGTAATTTTGCCTATTACTCTTCCTTTCGTTGAGTCATTAAAGATGGGTGGATTTACCTTGTCTTTGATCGTAGGAGTTACAGGAATTGTTGCGTCTTTCCCTATTGGGATTTTATTAGCATTGGGTAGACAATCTAATTTACCAGTAATTAAGATGATTTGTGTAGGGTTTATTGAGTTTATACGGGGCGTACCCCTAATAACGTTGTTATTTGTTGCGTCCGTTCTACTAAACTACTTTTTACCTCCAGGAACCAACTTTGATATTGTGTTGAGAGTGGTGATTATGGTTACATTATTTTCTGCAGCTTATATGGCCGAGGTAATTCGAGGCGGGCTAGCAGGATTACCATTAGGTCAACATGAAGCGTCAGCGTCTTTAGGGCTCACTTACTGGCAATCACAACGGCTTATAATTATGCCGCAGGCATTAAAAATATCTATTCCAGGTATTGTGAATACCTTTATTGGCTTGTTTAAAGATACAACTCTTGTATCCATAATAAGTTTAAGAGATCCGGTTGGGCTTGCGTCGACAATAAGAGCGGATCAAAAGTGGAATGGTATTTATTGGGAACTCTACGTTGCTATTGGATTGATGTTCTTTATTTTTTGTTGGGGTATGTCCCAGTACTCACAATATTTAGAAAGAAAATTAAAAACAGATAAATAGAATTGTCTATTTGGGTTAGGAGTAAGATTGATATGGAAAAAACTAAGATAAACGTAACAGATGAAGTAGCTATCCACATATCTGATATGAACAAGTGGTTTGGTAACTTCCACGTACTTAGGGATATTAATCTTGAAGTGAGAAGAGGTGAGAGAATTGTTGTCTGTGGACCATCTGGATCTGGTAAATCAACACTGATAAGATGCATTAATAGACTTGAAGAGCATCAAAAGGGAAGTATAATCGTTGATGGTATAGAGCTAACCACTGACCTAAAGAATATTGATAAGATCAGATCTGAAGTCGGTATGGTCTTCCAGCACTTTAATTTGTTCCCTCATTTGACAACTTTAGAAAATTGTACTCTAGCTCCTATGTGGGTTAGAGAAACTCCGGAAAAAGAAGCTACAGAGATCGCAATGGAAATGCTTGAAAAAGTGAAAATTCCTGAACAGGCTCATAAATACCCAGGTCAACTTTCTGGTGGACAACAACAAAGAGTAGCAATTGCAAGATCTCTATGTATGAAACCAAGAATAATGTTATTTGATGAAGTGACTTCCGCATTGGACCCTGAAATGATTAAAGAGGTACTGGATACTATGATTCAGCTAGCTGAAGAAGGTATGACAATGATTTGTGTTACTCATGAGATGGGCTTTGCTAGACAGGTTGCGGATAGAGTTATATTCATGGACGACGGTCAGATTGTTGAGCAAAACGAACCCGAAGAGTTCTTCAAGAACCCAAAGTCTGATAGAACAAAGCTGTTTTTGAGTCAGATATTAGGTCATTGACCTAATCGCTCAGAAAAGCACGCATATGAAAATTTGATTGTTCCTTCAGTCTTAAATTCTGACCAGAGGGGCAGGATCTTCTGACAAGGCAGCCGTTTCTACATTCTTGACCACTAGGTGTGTTCACATATTCCTTACATCGAATAACATCATAGCCGTCTTGGTTAAGTGCACTTACTGGACAAGCAGTGAGGCATGGTTTCTCGCATGGGGTGCAGATATCTTTCGAGTTATTTGGTGATTCAATATATTCATTTATACCGAGTGCCCCTCGAAAAGAAATAAATAGGCCCTTCTCTTTATGGACTAAAAGGCGAACAGGAGATGATCCCATTGTCGAACATTTTTGTGCCCACGTAATGAATGGCTGAATGGGCTCTTCAAAAGGGAAAAATGATCTTGCATCAAATTTTATTGCAATTTCCTTTATGGTCTTTTTTGACCATCTATCGAGTGGGTTTTCTTTTTTGTTCTTGTATTCCCTACTTTTTTTAAATACGTACCAAAAATACGGCTCTTTTGGTCCTATTAGCAAAATGGTTTTCACTTTAGAGCAAACATTATCAGACCCATCTGGGTTAAAATAGCCTACGATATCAAGGCTTTTCTTATCTAGCATTCTTTGAATTGACAGCAGGGTATCTGACATTCCTAAAGACTAGTCAAAAGTTTTTTTAAACAGAGTACCTACACCGTGGCTAGTAAAGAGCTCAAGAAGACAGGCATGATCAACTCTCCCATCGATTATAACGGATGCCCTAACACCCTCTTCAATAGCTTTTATCGACGTATTAACTTTGGGGATCATTCCCGAGTTAATAATTCCTGAGTCTATTAAATTTTTTGCCTCTTCTATAGTCAATTGATTAATTAATTGATCTTCGCTATCTTTTACACCGACCACATCCGTTAGCAGTAGGAGACGATCAGCTAAAAGACTTGAGGCTATAGCGCCCGCTGCTGTATCACCATTAATATTAAATGTTTCGCCCTTTATTCCAAAACCGATGGGGGCAATAACGGGGATAAAGTCACTCTTTATAAAATTCTGGACTATATCAGTATCAACTTTTTTTATCTTCCCAACAAATCCAAGTTTGGGATTATCTTGCTCACATTCAATCATATTCGCATCTTTTCCGGATAGTCCAACACCTTTCCCACCTTGGCTATTGATTGCATTAACTATAGATTTGTTAACATTGCCAGATAGCACCATTTCAACAACTTCCATAGTTTTACCATCTGTTATCCTCTTTCCCTCAGCAAATTCGCTTTCAATTTTTAAATCTGATAATACCTTATTAATCATAGGGCCACCGCCATGTACTATCACTGGGTTGACGCCACATTGCTTTATCAAAACAATATCTCGCGCAAAATTTTCCATTGAGGGTTTGCTCGTCATGGCATGACCACCAAGCTTAATAACTATTGTCGAGTCCTCATATCTCTGGATGTATGGTAGCGCTTCGGCCAGCGTGGCTGCCGTTTGCTTAAAATTATTTTCTATTTTACTGTTCATAGAAAAACCTAATGCAATTATAATGCTGATTTGTCAATTATTTTGATTTAAACCTAAAATTGAGAACATTACGTCTCGAATTTCACTAATACCGCTTTTTTTTATCGCTGATGTAATTAAAAATTCTGGATTGCAGGCAGGATGCTCTTCTATTTTGCTATTTATTTCGTCTAGAAGTTTCGGCAACTCAGTTTTCTTAACCTTATCTATTTTGGTAAGTATTATTTGATAATTCACAGCATAGGTATCCAAAAAGGAGAAAAATTCTCTATCATTATCTTTTAGCCCGTGTCTTGCATCGACAAGAGTAAATACCCTCTTAAGTGAACGTCTTTCCGCGATATATGACTTTATAAGAGTCTGCCAATCTGATCTTTTATCTTTTGATGCTTTTGCGTAACCATACCCTGGGAGGTCAACGATATAGCTTTTTTCTCCCAATGAGAAAAAATTTAACTCTTGAGTTCGGCCTGGTGTCTTGGAAGTCCTTGCCAGGTTTCTTCTTTCAAATAGGGCATTAATTAGTGAGGATTTTCCAACATTGGATCGGCCTATGAAGCATACTTCCGCTTCTCTATCTGGAGGTAAACCATCAATCCCAGCCACTCCTTTCAAAAAAGAGATTTCATTTAATAAAGGTGATTTTGTAATCTATGACTCCTTTATTAGTTTTCTTTAGAGGCCCCTTCCTTTTTAAAGGAGCTCAGAATATTTCCAAAAATATCTGGTTTCACACCTTGTGATGCCATAATAAAATATTGTTGTGCAAACGTGATGATATTATTTGCGACCCAATATATGACAAGGCCACTGGAGAACTGCCCAAGAAGGAACATGAAAATCCAGGGCATCCATGCAAAAATCATTTGCTGTGTTTTATCAGTTGGCGCCGGATTAAGCTTCTGTTGCAACCACATCGTTATACCCATAAGTATCGGGTAGACCCCAATAGAAAAAATAACAAGAAAACTTTCTGGACCAGGGGGCGAGAATGGCAGCAAGCCAAATAAGTTTAATATAGAGCTGGGATCAGGAGCCGATAGGTCGGTGATCCATCCTATGAACGGAGCATGCCTTACTTCAATGGTAACAAAAAGGACTTTGTATAATGAGAAGAATATCGGAATTTGCAAAAGTATAGGTAAACAACCGGCAGCAGGATTCACTTTTTCTTTCTTATACAAAGCCATCATCCCTTGCTGTAATTTCATTCGATCATCGCCGGCACTCTTTTTTATTTTTTCCATCTCTGGTTGCAGTTGCTTTAACTTCGACATTGAAACGTACGATTTATAAGCAAGTGGCAGTAATACTGTTTTTACAACCAATGTAAGAAGAATTATTGCCCATCCCATATTCCCAACAAGCTTATTACAATAATCAAGTAAGGAAAAAATTGGTTTAGTTAAAAAGAAAAACCATCCCCAGTCAACCGTGTCTATAAAGTCAGTAAAATCGGCCTCCTTCTGATAGGTTTTTATCGTATCGACTTCTTTTGCACCTGCGAATAGGTAGGTCTTTATTTCTGTTGACTGGCCTGACCCGACGCTCTGCAGAGGGTGGCGAATATCGGCTTGGTAAATATCATTTGCTTCATTATATTTGCTAGCCATTTTAAATTTACTTTGTGGTTCGCCAACGAGTGTGGACATCCAATACTTATCGGTAAAACCAATCCAGCCATTTTCTGTAATCTCGTAGATTTCAAGATTGGCACGCTCTCTATCGTCATACTTCTGATCTGTTATATCGTCATATGATAACTCAACGAGTTCGCCATCATCATATCCCACGATCCCTTCATGAAGAATGTAAAAGCCAATAGTTTCAGGGGCGCTATGACGGGCTAGTATTCCATAAGCTGCCAAATCAATGGTTGCGTTTGATTGATTAAATACGCGCTGCTTTATAGTGAAAAGAAAATCTTCATCAATGGAGATTTCTCTTTCAAATATGACGCCCTTGGGGCTCGTCCATTGCAACGTTATAGGTGTACCGGGTGTAAGCGTTTTACCTTTTGCGAGGTTCCAGACAGTGTTCGGATTAGGTACATTTTCTCTGTCTCGCGATGACCATCCATAAACAGCATAATAGTTTTCATTTTTATACTGAAAAAGCTCAATGTTTTTTGAGTTCTCTTCCTGCGTCTCAAAATAATCCAAGAGTTTAAGGTTATCAATTTTACCACCCTTTAAAGATAATGAACCTGATAGTCGTGATGTTTCTATTGGTACTCGCGGTGCGTCTGCAGATGTATCTATTTTTTGTTGGCTTTGATTGGTATCAACTTGCACTGGAGTGCTAAGACCGGTACCTGTTTGGTTATCTTCTTGTGTAACTTGTTCTGTTGTTTGTTCAGGACTCACTTCCTCTATTGGCTCTGGTGGAAACATGAGCATCCAACCAAGCAGAACTAAAAAACTTAGTGACGTTGCCAATAAAAGGTTCTTATTCTGATCATCCATCTGCTCTGCCTTCTCTTATATAATCTGCGACTAATATATGGTTACTAATGACTTAATTCAATCGATTTATCGAGTAATGTCTTTTGATTGTTTCTTGTTCGGTACAGGATCATAACCGGAGTATCGGCTAAATGGATGACATCTTAGTATTCGCTTTATAGACAAATAGGATCCATAGAAAATCCCGTGGGTTTTTAAGGCTGTTAAGGCGTATTCAGAGCATGTTGGCTCAAAGCGACAATTCTTTCCAGTTAATGGGCTAATGAAAAGACGATATATGTGAATAGGAAAGGAAATAATTTTTATAAGCATCTATTTACCTTTCTCCTGGCCATATATCTTCTTTATTCCGTTCTCTATATCACTACAAAGATCAGTAAATTTTACTTTGATCGTAGTATCCTTTCGGGCAATGAAAATATAGTTGGTTTTTTTTATACCGATTTCCTTAAGTACAATTTTTCCTGCCTCTCTTAATCGTCGTTTTGCTCTGTTTCGTTTGACAGCATTCCCAACTTTTTTCGAACATGTAATACCCATCATTACGGATTCATCTGTCTCTACTACTTCATCGGTTCGAATGTAGCTTTGAATTACCACTGATGGCATAGCAGCGTAAGGTGCGTTATTACCTTTAAGAAAATCTCGGCGCTTCTTGATTGTCTGGATATCCATAAGTACTCCCTGCAGTCGTCAAGACTACTAGAATATTATGCGGATAACGTCTTTCTACCGCGTGCGCGTCGTCGGTTAAGTATCTTTCTGCCAGCACTCGTTGCTGAACGCAAACGAAAGCCGTGGCGACGTTTTCTAACTCGGTTACTGGGTTGATATGTTCTTTTCATTACACAAATCCCTTCAAGCTTTATTGATTAATGGAAACGGGCTTTATTGTCAATTAGCTATTTATAATAATTGAACCATTAATATATAAGAGAAATTGTATTTACAATTCGGTAACTCCTCAGTAAATTCGCAATAATTGCACCGGTAGCTCAGCTGGATAGAGTACCTGACTACGAATCAGGGGGTCGGGGGTTCGAATCCTCCCCGGTGCGCCACAAAAAACTATTTATTTCAAATAAATTTATGTCTTCACAACTTATTTTTTCCGTAAAAGATGCCCTCGTTCGATATAAAGAGACACCCGTATTCGAAGATCTTACGTTGAATATCCATCAAGGTAGCCGCATTGCTCTTGTAGGAAAAAATGGAGCGGGTAAATCAACAATTATGAATATCATAACAGGTGTCAAGTCACTCGATGAAGGAGAACGTTGGGAAAATCCTGGAACAACAATAGGATATTTAGTCCAAGACTTTCAACCAGATGAAAAGGAAACGGTGTTCGATTTTATCTTTAATAATATTAAAGGTGAAGATCGTGAACTCTATCAATATAAAGTGGATATTGCAGCGGAAGCACTCGATTTGGATGTAAAAAAACCGATGACAATGCTGTCTGGAGGACAACTTCGAAGAGCGGGCTTGGCAAAAGCGTTTGTTGAAGAGCCCGATATTCTTTTGCTTGACGAGCCAACAAACCATTTGGATCTTGAAGCAATTAGTTGGCTAGAGGGTTATCTGAACAATTATCAGGGAGCAATACTCTGCATTTCCCACGATAAACGCTTTTTAGAAAATATAACGAATAAGGTATTTTGGTTGGATAGAGGAAAACTCAAAGTCAGTCCCAAAGGGTTTAAGTTTTTTGATGAATGGTCAACAATGCTCTTGGAGCAAGAGGAGCGCGAACTTCAGAAAAGAAAACAAATAGTAGCGCAAGAAGTAGAATGGGCGTCCCGCGGTGTTAAGGCACGTGTAAAAAGAAACGTACGACGTCTCAGCCAGGTACGTGAAATGAGAGATAAGTTAAAGGCCGACGAGTCAGCGTATCGTCGTGCAACAAAAAAGATAAGTTATGAACCAATCAAAGATCTCGATAATCATACGAAAGTCATTTGTGAATTTTATAATGTTCATAAATCATTTCAGAATGATGATGAAACAACTAATATCCTCAATGGTTTTAATATCCGTATTAAGAGAGGGGATCGCATTGGGATCATTGGTAAAAATGGATCAGGGAAATCAACCTTTTTAAAGCTCATTCTTAAAGAATTAGAAGCCGATCGTGGAAGCGTGAAAGTCCAAAAGACAATTGAGTTTTCGTACTTTGACCAGAACAGAAGTGACCTTAGACCGAATGATCGATTAAAAGATGTTATGGCGCCCAATGGAGGCGACTATATTGATGTTCGAGGAAAGACACGGCATATCTACGGATACTTGAAAGACTTCATGTTTGATCCAAGTGTCGTGCTGGATAAAGTGGGGACACTGTCGGGTGGTCAAAAAAACCGATTAAAGCTCGCTAAAATTCTAGCGGACCCCAAGTCGTGCCTTATTCTTGACGAACCCACAAATGATCTCGATATGGAAACGCTGGATATGCTTGAAGAGATACTCATTAATTATGAAGGTACGTTATTACTGGTCTCACACGACCGCGACTTTTTAGATCAGACGGTAACTAAAGTGTTAGCGTTTGAAGGAGATGGAAGGATTGAAGAGTGTATCGGAGGGTATTCTGATTATCTTAATCAAAAGAGGGTTCCATCGAAAAACAAAGATAAGAAAGAACAAGATGTTAATCAGGTAAAAAAATTAGAAACGAAAAAAGATTCCTCTGAAACCAAGAAACTAACCTACAAGCTTGAATATGAATTGAAAAATCTCCCTAAACAAATTGAAGATAAAGAAGCCGAGATTAATACACTCACAGAAAAGTTATCTGATGGAGATTTCTATAAGAGTGATCCTGATGGCTTTGTCGAGATGACCAAAGAGCTGAAGTTGGCAAAAGATCAGTTAGAACAATACGAGGAGCGTTGGCTTGAATTGGAAGAACTAAGTCAATAACGGATAAATGTTACTTAAAGACTAAACAAAATCGGTAACAATAAAATCATCAGCATCGATCAGGCCCACATCCGTATCATCTAGGAGAAATAAAATCTTATTGCTACTTGTATCTTTGATTTCAACATCACCAGAAAAGGATCCACTTGAGACTTGAGTGATCGTTAGGTCAGAAAAAGTCTTATCTTCCAAGCCTATCTTGTCCGTGCCGTTAGAAAAGTCAGTTATTATGTCTGCAACATTTATGTCTGTGCTCGCATCCGAAACGCTGCAAACAAAAATATCCGCTCTCGAGATCCGATCACCAATTGAGGGCAAAGTTAACACAGTTTTTTTTAACAATAAGGGTGCCGTAATTAGAGAGGGAGACATTTTAGCAGAAATTGTACCAACAGATAGTGGACTACAGATTGAAGCCTTTATTGATCCCAAAGATATTGGTTTTATTGAGCCCGGGCAAAAAGTTAAAATAAGCCTTACGGCCTATGACGCTAGTAAATATGGGTATCTTTCCGGAGAGCTTTTGCAGATTGCTCCAGATACTATTTTTCGAGAAGAAAGCAATAGTTCTCAATATAGTGTTATTGTTTCTATTCAAAGTAAAATATTGGACAACGAAAATTCGGAAGCTGATATATCGCCTGGTATGATTGCGCAAGTTGATATTATTAGGGGCAGGCGAAGTATCCTTGAATATTTTTGGCAACCTGTTGCTAAAATCAAAGAGACAGCTTTTAAAGAGTAATATAAGAATTATAAGGTCAACAATAGTGTAATTGTAACTGTTATGCTGGAAACTATTGTAGTAATAGTTATTGCTGCGGCACTTTCACTCTCAAATGTTTTGTAATAATTTGCTAAAACGAAAACATTAGCGGCAACCGGTAAGCTTGCGCAAACAATTGCTGTTTTTACCCAAATAGGATCGATACCACTTTGAAATTGGAAAATAATAAATATCAATATCGGATGCACTACAAGTTTTATTAAAGTTATAAGAAACAAAACGCTCTTTTGATTTTTGATAGACGTGATATTTAGTGAGACGCCAAGCGCAATTAAAGCAACAGCAGTGGCTGATGCAGCAACAATCGAAAGTGTTCTATCAATTGCCGTTATTATTTTGATATCTGCAATTGAAAATATAAAGGCAACAAAAACGGACATCATAAGGGGATTGTAAACGAAGCGCTTAATTACTTCTTTCCCCAGCTCTTTCAGGCTGGTTTTTCTATTCTCTGTTAATTTATAAAATATCAGAGTGCTTAATAAAACAAAAGTATCGGCCAAAAGGATCAAAGCTAATGGGATAGCCGCCTCCGTGCCAAACGCTAAAATGCATAAGGGAACTCCTATATAGCCATAATTAGGATAAGCGGCATTTAGACCAAATATTGCCTTCTCCATTGTTTTGAGTTTTATCATAAGCCCAAAAAGATAAGTTAGACCAAAGATCGATACTGTTACGATCTCGTAACTGAAAATGAAATTTAAGTTCAAGCTTTTACTGGCATCGCCTGAAAGGATACTTGTGAACATAAGTGGGGGTAGCAAAATATAAAAAGCAAACTTTGACAAAACAGTGCCATCCCGTTCTGACATGAACTGAATTTTTTTCAATAAATAGCCGATACCAATTAAAGAAAACATTGGAATAGTTAAATTTAAGACATCAGTCATTAATCACTCGATCTGAAGAGAACTGTAAGTTTTTGCATTATCAAAATAGCCAAAAGGAATAACACCACAATGAATAAAATAGTCTTTAGTATTTCAAAATAAAATACTTGTACACAGTTAAAGATAGAAACGGAAAAGCGATTGACGCTGATGCACCTATTTATCAGTTCGTAGAACTCTACCAAATATAATATCAAAAAAAGGCAACTTAAAATAAAACTGATAAAGGCAATGAAATAGGTTAAATAACTCACATACTTAGACATTGTCTAAAAATTAAAAATTGTCGCTTCTTTAGAAAGTTTAACAAAAACTTCTTCGACCTCAGCTTTAGATAGGCTTTTAACAATTCCGTTTGAAACCTCCTCTCGGCTCCACATCCATGTTTTAACAGGGTCATCTTTCATAGCCCATGCAGGAAATAAACGCTTTTCACAAAACTGATCGAGGAGGTGATAGACATTAATGTGACGGTCATCCTTCTGTATCGCCTCATAGGTATTTTTTACCTGCTGTTCTGGTCCTTCAAGGAGCTGCAGAAAAATATCCGAGCGACAGATTAAAGCTCCAGTGATGTCGTGTTTTCTATTGTTTGCTCTAGAAGCAATTAGTATTGCCGATAAAATTTCCAAACTATATCCAAAGGGTTGTGAGCAATAAACGAGCTGCATTAGTTTCATTAGAGTTTCCTTGTCAACTTATAAACCCAGTATCCTACAGTTTCATGTACATAGATACGCCAAAGATCAATACTACCTTGCATGCTTCCTGGACCCCAGTATATCGAGTTTGCCGTTCGGAAATCAACAGGTATCGGGTTGAAGTTCATCTCAGGGCATTTTTTCTTAAAGGTGGCGATAGCTCTTTTCATATGGCTAGCTGAAGTTACGATACCCCACTTTTTAATTTGAAGCTTGTCAATGATCTCCTTGCTGTAAACAGCATTTTCAAAAGTATTTCGTGAGCGATTTTCAAACAAAATATTAGTTGAATCTGTTTTTAAAGCTCTAATTAACTGCTCTATTATCTCTGCCTCTGATAGTCCTTCATGAAATATTTTTCCAGAAAAGCCTGTAAAAATGATAGTTCCCCCAGGTTTTTGTTTAAGAAATTCTAATCCCTTTAATATCCTTTCCGAACTCTCTCCTAACGTGTAATCATTTCTTTCTTTAGCCACTTTTCCGGAGCCCGCTCCACCACCCAATATAACTAAGCCTTCTAATTCGAGAAGAACTCTCTCATTATAGACATATGGATCTTCAATAGTTTTTAAAAGAAATTCAGGTAAGGGTTTGTATAACAATATGAACCAAAAAAGAATAAACCAAAACGTGCCATTAAATTTGGTTCGCTTCGCTCTGGCGATGATAAAGATAAATAGAAGGAATGAAATTAGTAGAAGGTTTAGAGGGTCTAAAAAAAAACCAAATATTTTTGAAAAAATAAAAAACAAGCAATCAGCTCTTTGTAAAATATTTATAGGAAAGTTCTTCGAAAGCCTGAAAAGCTTTGAGAAGAGGAGGAGTGTAGCAGGGCAGTACTTGTGTTAGAAAAACGCCAGCCAAATCATTTCTTTGATCCACCCAAAAGTATGTATTTAATAAACCAACCCAGCTTCCACTATTTGCCGAGCGCCCGGTTACTAGTTTTTGATTGTTTAAAAGAAGACCATAGCCCCAAGTCTTTTTTATGTTTGAATAAATGTCATAATCATTAACGAGGCTCTGATTATAACTTTTTAGAGATGAAACTCCCAAGTTTCCTATCTGATTTTTAAACATTTCCGCGACGATAGAGCTTTTTACATTGGACTTCATACTTTTCAAGAGAAATTGAAGAAACTTTAAATAGTCAATCAAGGAGGATGTTATTCCTCCTCCTCCATAGTGGAACTGGTTTAAGCCAATGGTTATTTTGCTGCCAATGTCAGAATAAGTACCATCGGTATCTCTAAAATATACCGGTGCGAGTGTATCTTTACTTGATTGACTTGGATTAAATGAGGTTTTCTCTAAGTCTAATGGCTGGCACAGATACTTTTTAAGATTTTCATCCAAGCCAACTCCACTTATAGCTTCTATAGCTTTTCCAAGCCAGCCATAGGAGATGCCGTAGCCCCAACGGCTTCCAGGTGCGAATACTAATGGCGCCTGTAGAAAGGAATCGTCACCAATCTTCATCGGAGCAATTTCTTTTTTCGACAATAACTCTGAAATGATTGGATCATGATGCTCATACGCATGACCGGATGTAAAGCTTAACAAATGATGAAAAGAAATAGGCACGTCATTTTTTTGATATTTAATGACATTTCCTTCCTTATACGCAATTTCCAAATCATCAATTTCAGGGACATACTTTCCAATGCTATCGTGTAGATCAATTCCGTTATCCTCAAGTACAGCCAAGGCAAGATATGCTGTCATGGGTTTTGTCATTGATGCCATTCGAAATAATTGATTCCTATTTTGAGATAAATTTGGAAACTCCGGATTCCTGAAAAGACCCTCAAGAGAAATAGAATCACAACTTGTTATGCCATAGTCAACAAATGGTATATTCAACTTCAGAAACGTTGAGTTTATCTCTTTCTCGAAGCTATCCATTAGATTGAGGGGATTTCAATTTATTTGAAATCTCAACAGTTCTCTGCATCTGTCTTAGGACAGGCTTCTCGATCAACTTTCCATCGACCATTACAAGACCTGTATTTGCTTCTTCAAAAATGCTTAATATCCGTTCAGCTTTTTTTACTTCTTCATTATTCGGAGAAAATATATCATTAATTATTGGAACCTGTTTTGGATTAATGGAACCTTTCCCCGTGAAGCCTAAGTTGCGTGCTTGCTCACAGTAGAGTTTAAGGCCATCACTATCGCTGAGATCTAGATAGGGTCCGTCTATCGCATCAAGACCTTCTTTTGCAGCGGCATGAACCACTCTTGAACGTGCGTACAATAAATCTTCCCAGGTCAATTTACATCGAAGCTCTGCTGCCATATCGATAAGTCCAAAAAATAGAGTTTTTATTCTTTTACTTGCAGCTGCAATTTTGAAGACATTTTCTAAACCTTTATTTGTCTCTATAATTGGGTGAAGGTCACAGTCTTTATTTGCTTCTGATAATAGATCGTCCACTATAATAATTTCTTCAGCATCCATCACTTTGGGGAGCATTAAAGCTGGAGGCGGGTGTTCACTTTTCAAAACAGCCTGTAAGTCTTCTAATCCAAATTGTGTTCGAATACTATTAATTCTAAGAATACGCTCAACGTTTTCAAACCCACCATCAACCTTGAAAAGATTTAAGGCATGAGTCCTAGCCTCGGATTTATCATGAGGTGCGATACCATCCTCTAATTCTACACAAACCATATCAACACCGCACGCCAGAGCTTTCGGAAACATGTCAGGTTTTAATCCAGGCGTAAAAATAAAACTTCGTCTCGCTCTGATAGTCAAAATTATTCTCCTTTTTTATATAGCTTCTTTAGTTCTGAGTCTGAGTCTAAAGCTCTATCGGACCATTTTTCGAAGACGCGTTTTATTTTTCCAGCTGGGAGATTTAATTGAGCCATGGGTATCCCACCATTTACTATCTCCCCATAATATTCAATTAGATCGCCATCAAATTGGAAATAGGCCATGCCGGGTACAGCTACTTTTAGGTTTTCAGAACCGGTAAGTGTCGAGGTAAAAGAGAATCGATATCTAGCGTATCCTTTACTATCATTGCTTAAAAGATCATACATTTCCCAAGAAAAGTTTTTAGCATCTCTATGAAAATGGGTTGGAAGCATCATAGCAATATTTCTTCTTCCCTTAAATTCACCATAAATATAATCGTCATAGACTCCATCTACAGTAAATAGAGAGGCTAGTTTTTCTCCATCGTTATTTTCAACGGCAGTTGTAAAAGTTTTTACAATTTCACTAAATTCCAAATTTTGGACCTCCACCACAAATCTTAACAACGGAAGTCAAATACTTATAGAGAAAAATTATATTTATGTTGTATGATTACTAAAGTTCTAATTTTGAATTATTAAAGAAGGGGGCAATAATGCGATTTGAGACAATTACTTTCGAGACTAAAGATAGAGTCGGAACACTTACGATGAATAGGCCTGACGAAGCGAATGCATTGAACGCTCAGATGGCTAAGGAATTATTTGAGATATCGGTTTTGTGCTCAAGAGACAAAAACTTGGGTGCTCTGATTGTTACAGCAAATGGTAAAATGTTCAACGCTGGGGGCGACCTAAAGGAATTTGATAATCCTCCAGGAGGTAGACAGGATGAACATCTTAGTCGTGTGGCTTCCGATCTTCATAATGCAATCATACGTTTTCAATATATGGATGCACCAGTAATCATGGCTATTAATGGAACTGCTGCAGGTGGGGGCTTTTCTCTCGCTCTGTCAGGAGACTATATTTTGGCATCGGATAAAGCAAAATTCGTCTCAGCGTATACCGCTTCAGGGTTAACTCCTGACGGCTCGTCAACGTATTTTTTGGCTAAACATGTCGGATTGCTAAGAGCCAAAGAACTCTTTCTAACCAATAGAATGTTGTCTGCAGATGAAGCCAAGCAATGGGGCTTTGTAACCGAGGTAGTGGCTCACGATAACTTAAGCACAAAGGCAAACGAGATAGCAGTTCAGCTTGCATCCGGACCGACCAAGGCCTATGGAGGAGTGAAGAAAATGCTTTTATCATCCTTTTCATCTCCGATAGAGTCACAACTTGACAACGAGACGCGACATATTGTTGGCACAATGGACACTCACGATGGTCCCCATGGGCTAAATGCGTTTCTTAACAAAGAAAGGCCCAGATTTACAGGTAGTTAGCTTTTTATCCGGTTAATTTTGTCTCGGCCCTCGTAACTAGATAAATACCGCCTATAACCAGTAGGCCTGCTAGAAATAATGCGCTTGATAGTTGTTCGGATAAAAGTAACCACCCGAAAAATATACCCATAATTGGGGTTAGAAAAGAGAAGCTTGCTACGGTAGTTGCAGAATAGCGCTTGAAAAGCCAGACCCAGAATATAAAACCTATCGAGGCAAATAAGACTTGGAATGAGAAACCGGTATAATGCAATAGGGTAAGATCTCTCACGAAGTCTCCATAGAACATAGAAAGAATAATCAGCATTGGTGCGGATACAAGGAAAGCATAAAACATTAACGTATCAGGTGACTCAGCACTTAACCTAGAATTTTTTGAATAAAACGCGAAGTAGGCCCAGCCAATGGAGCCCAATAGCGCGCAGAGATCGCCGATAATAGAAGCCCTTAATCCTCCCGATGCTGTTGAAGAACTTACAGAAATAATTACCCCGATAATGGCCGCAAAAAGTCCAATTGTTTTGCCCATGGATAACTTATCATTTTTTAGTAAAAAGTGGTTCATGAGCGCTAACCAAATCGGCATAGTATAGAACATGATCGTTACTCTAATAACAGATGTCAGATCCAGAGCAATGTAGAGGAACATAAATTCAGCCCCAAAAATCACACCGTAGAATAGGATAGCTGGTAGTAAGCTTTTCTCTACTTTAATCTTTTTGTTCGTTAAAAACAGCCAAAGCAATATGAGAAAAGCTGCAAATAAAGATCTTAAACCAGCACAAAAAACAGGCTGTAATCCATCATTAACAACCTTCATTACAACTTGATTATACCCAGAGATTAAAGAGAAAAAACAAAGGCCAGATATGCCAAAAGTATCAAGATTTCGTGACTCAATTTTCAATGTACTAAACTTAAACTAACTACCATTCGGTAACTATATAAAAGTTTTGACACATTACCTATAACAAAATATGTATTGTTTTGTGTTACTGCCGGATATTTGTTTAACACCAGTTTTATACAAAAATATAGGAAGCATTTTGAACGCAACAACACCTTATTATCCAGATAGTTTTTATTCATTAACGCGCCTAATCATAACACTATTTATCGCTATAGTCGGAAATGCTGGAATGTGGGGCATTGTAGTTATTATGCCCAATCTTGGAGATGAATTTCAGGTAACGCGATCGGTGTTATCTATCCCTTACACGTTAACTATGCTTGGCTTTGCCTTAGGAAATGTGTTTTTGGGCCGGATTGTAGATCGCTTTGGTATAACTCGGGCGATAGTATTGGCATCGCTACTAAATGCATTTGGTTATGTTTGTGCCTCAATTTTTGACTCATTTTTTGCCTTGGCATTCTTTCATCTTTTTATTGGGCTAGGTACTGCGGTAAGCTTTGGTCCTTTATTGGCCGACATTTCTCTTTGGTTTAAAAAATATCGCGGTATTGCTGTGGCGATTACCGCAAGTGGAAACTATATTTCCGGCGCTATCTTTCCTATTTTACTTGGGGGTTTAATCAGTGATTACGGCTGGAGGATATCTTATTTTTTACTTGCGTTGTCGTGCATATTAATAATAGTACCAGCATCATTTTTTCTGCGAAGACGTTTGGATAAAAAATTTAGTGATGAGCAAGAACAGCTGGCGAGCGCAATGGCAACTTCTTCTCGTTTTAAACCTTTAACGCTTCAAATAATTCTTAGCATTGCCGGAATTTGTTGTTGTGTTGCTATGTCAATGCCACAAATTCACTTGGTTACAATGTGCGTCGATCTGGGTTACGGCTCACAGGTTGGAGCAGAAATGTTATCTTTAATGTTACTTGGGGGTGTGATTTCAAGACTTATTTCAGGGGTCTTGGTTGATTTTATTGGTGGCGTAAAAACTTTATTGTTGGGATCTTCGCTCCAATGCATAGGATTAGTTTTGTATTATCCTACAACGGATATGAGTTCTCTTTATGTAGTGAGTTTAATATTTGGTCTGTCTCAAGGTGGAATAGTTCCAAGTTATGCAATTATTGTAAGGGAATACATGCCACCTCAGGAGGCAGGTGCGCGTGTAGGAATTGTTATAATGGCAACGGTTATTGGCATGGCTTTTGGTGGCTGGATTTCTGGAGTGATTTTTGATGCGACTAACTCTTATCAACTTGCCATTTTAAATGGGATAATCTGGAATTTAATAAATATTTTGATAGTAAGCTCGCTACTAATCTTTGGAACAGCTAAACCGCTTAAAAGCAAGACAGCCTAACAGTATTTTTCGGGTCCAAACCACTGGCCGGTTGAATAGCGATCACCATGAGCCCATCCGACAGGCAATATATTTTCAATATCTCTCATATTACTATCTGTGAGATTCAGCTCACAACCATCTATCATCTCTTTTAGATGAGTTACTGACCTCGTTCCAGGTATCGGGAGAACATGTTCATCCACCTTCAAAAGCCAAGCAATTGCAAGACCTGATGCTTTACACCCAAGATCGGCAGCATATTCACGGAATCTTTCTGTGGCTTTTATATTATTAGACAGGTTCGGTTCTATAAAACGAGGATTTGCTTTAAGAAACTCCATTTTTTCAACCGATTCTGAATTATGCGGCTTATCTGTTAAGAGGCTTCTGCCGATTGGGCTAAACGCCACTAGCGATGTACCTAGACTTTTTGTTCTTTGTACAAGACCTAGTTCTGGGTATCGTGTGCTTAGGGAATATTCTGACTGCACAGCACCGACGGGATGAATTGATGCCGCTTTTTCTAATGACGTTGGAGCAATTTCTGAAAACCCAAATTGCTTGATTTTTCCAATTTTTATAAACTCAACTAAAGTTTCTGTTACTTCTTCAATTGGTCTATCTGCTTCTCTTCGATGGACATAAAAAAGTTCAACGCAATCGACTCCCAAGCGTCTAAGAGAATTATTTAATTCTTCAGTTAAAAATTCTTTTGAATTATCAAAAACAACGGTGCCCTTATCATCAAAATTTTTTCTGTCTATGCCACCCTTTGTTGCTATTTTGAAAAATTGTCTATCTTTTGGGTTCAAAGTATTTAAAAACTGACCTATTCTTTCTTCAGATAGGCCCATTCCATAAACTTTTGCAGTGTCAATATGATCTATTCCGTTATCAAGAGCCATTTTTAAAATCGCGTGGCTTTCTTGTGTATTTGTTGGACCATAAAAATCAGAAAAGGACATCGCACCTATACCTAACGCACCAACCTTCGTTCCCGTATTGCCAAGATTTCTTTTTTCCATTATGTTTCCTTCAAAAGATTAAATAACACATTCTATTAGTGTTTATTAATCAGAGATGCAATGTTTGACAACAAATTTTTGGGAAGATTTATGAACTGGAGAATTTATTTATCAGGAGAGATACATACAAATTGGAGAGACGAGCTAAAGTTGGCAGCAAATGAAGCAGGTTTAAATGTAGAGTTTTTGGGTCCTGAAACTGATCATGATCTCTCTGACAACTCTGGGGCTAATATACTAGGAAGTGAGGATAAAAAGTTCTGGCATGATCATAAGGGAGCAAAAATAAACTCTATAAGAATAAGAAGAAACATAGAAAGTTCCGATCTTGTAGTAGTAAAATTTGGAGAAAAGTATAAACAGTGGAATGCAGCTTTTGACGCAGGATATTCTGCTGCAAAAGGTAAGTCGCTAATCATTATGCATGATGATGATCATCAACATGCACTTAAGGAGATAGATGTGGCAGCATTGGCCGTGATTCAAAACAACCAACAGTTAATAGAAGTTTTGAAATATGTCACGAAGGAATAAATATCTTCTAGTTGCGTGCAAATTTTTTATTATGGCTATGTTTAAGGTAAGTTTAGGTATGGCATCAGAAAAACCATTCGAGACCTTTGACCCAAAAAAAAATAGAAATTGGTCTTTTTTTACTGATGGTGTAATGGGTGGCGTATCAAGAGGAAAGGCATTTTTTGGAAAAAGCGGTACAGATAATTTTGTACGGCTTGAAGGAAAAGTTTCAACCGCAAATAACGGTGGATTTATACAAATTAGACATAGCTTAGAAAAATACCTTAATAATGATGTTAAGGGCATTTCTCTTAAGGTGAGGGGAAATGGAGAGAAGTATTATGTCTTTGTGAGAACAACCTCAACATTACTTCCTTGGCAATTTTACAATGCGTCTTTTAAGACTTCAAAAAACTGGAGGGTTATAAAGATAAACTTTGATACATTTCAACCTTCAAGCAGCTTTCTCAGGAAAACGATAAAAAGTTCAACTATCAAAAGTATAGGGATAGTCGCCTATGGTCGTGACCATGAGGCAAAAGTTGACATATCTGAAATTTACTTCTTTAAATAATTATTAAAATATTTTTTTGTTTGTCGTTAATTGATTCTCAAGGAGATTTTATTATGAGAATAGCTGCAGTCTTTGTCTTTTTATTCATTTTGGGTTGTGCTTACAACCCTCAGTTGGCTAATGTAACTAACACGAATGGCACTAGTGCTTCAGGGAACATGTCCCAAGGAACTATACCTGCTCGAGGACTGGGTAATGTCTCTGTGCATCCAGATTTAAATTTACGGATGAACAGTTCATGTACAAAAGTCATGAAACTCAGCTTTGGACAAACGCAAGATTATCGTAGTGTTATGTTGGAATTAAAGAATAGAGCGTTAATTATGGGTGGTAACTCTGTCTCTTTGGTTGAGTGGTTTGAAAATAACAATACGACAGGATATGTTGGTAATATATACTTATGTAAGAAGAAAACATATCACATTCACCCTCATCCCGCGTGATAAGGTCAATCGGACATTTTTAGCGCATCTATGAAAGCTTGTTGAGGGATTTCCACTCGTCCGAACTGGCGCATTTTCTTTTTACCAGCCTTTTGTTTCTCAAGTAGTTTCCTTTTTCGCGTAATATCACCCCCATAACATTTAGCAGTAACATCTTTTCTGAGAGCGGATATTGTTTCTCGTGCTATTACCCGGCCTCCAATGGCAGCTTGGATAGGGACTTTGAATAAGTGCTGTGGAATTAGCCCCTTAAGCTTCTCACACAAACTACGTCCACGACTCTCTGCCTTGGATCTATGCACCATCATTGAAAGAGCATCAACGGGTTCGTCATTAACGAGAATTTGCATCTTTACTAAATTATCCTCTTGATAGCCCTCAATTTGGTAGTCAAAGCTCGCGTATCCTTTTGTTACTGACTTCAATTTGTCATAAAAATCAAAAACTACCTCATTAAGAGGTAAGTCATATATAGTCATGGCGCGACTACCAACATAGGTTAATTCTTTCTGGGTTCCTCGTCTTTCCTGACAAAGTTTCAGTACATCTCCCAGATATTCGTCTGGCACCAAGATTGTTGCCTTAATCCGGGGTTCTCTTATGCAAGTGATTTTGGAGGCATCTGGAAGGTCAGCAGGATTGTGAATATTGAGCAATTGATTGTCGGTAGTCTCGACACTGTAAACGACACTGGGAGCAGTCGTGATTAAGTCAATATTAAACTCTCGTTCTATTCGATCTCGTATGACCTCGAGGTGGAGTAATCCAAGAAAACCACATCGAAAACCAAACCCTAAAGCTAATGAGGTTTCTATTTCAAAGGTAAATGAGGAATCGTTCAACGCCAATTTTTCAATAGATTCCCTAAGATTTTCAAATTCCGAACTGTCAACAGGGAAAAAACCGCAAAATACAACTGGTTTTGCTGGTTCATATCCGGCAAGGGGTTCACTACAAGGTCTTCCTTCATGCGTTATAGTGTCGCCCACACGCGTATCTCTAACTTGCTTTATAGAGGCAGTAAACACCCCTATCTCCCCTGCGGATAAAAGATCTACATTTTGAATTTTTGGTTTTAAGATACCTACTGAGTCTATAGTATACTTGGCTCCACTCTGCATCATTATTATTTTGTCACCTTTTTTTAGAATTCCATCTACCATTCGTATCATAACCACTACACCTAGATAGCTGTCATACCAACTGTCTATCAGCATAGCTTTAAGGGGACTTTTGTGAACTCCTTTTGGGTGGGGTAGTGTAGTAACAATCGCCTCTAATACTTCATCAATTCCTTGGCCAGTTTTTGCAGATATTTGCAGTGCGCATGAGGCGTCTAAACCAATAACTTCTTCTATTTGTTGTGCAACTCTATCACAATCAGAGGCAGGCAGGTCTACTTTATTAAGTATTGGAAAGATTTCGTGATCAGCCTCTAAGGCAGTATATACATTAGCTAAAGTTTGGGCTTCTACACCTTGACTCGCATCGACTACTAGCAAAGAACCTTCTACAGCACGCATTGAACGGGAAACCTCATAAGAAAAGTCAACATGTCCAGGAGTATCAATCAAATTCAGTATGTATTCTTCACCATCTTTAGCATTGTAAGATAAGCGGACTGAGTTGGCTTTTATCGTAATTCCACGTTCCCTCTCCAAATCCATCGAGTCGAGGAGTTGTTCTTTCATATCCCTAGAAGACACCGTGTTAGTAAATTGGATCAATCTGTCAGCTAACGTGGACTTTCCATGATCTATATGAGCTATAATTGAAAAATTTCTAATTTTTTCAATTGGCTGCATACGTCACTCTTATTATTCTCTAATATCTGTCCAATTTTCGCGTATCACTTTTAACTAGTTAGACGCTTTTTCTACTTCTATCTTCTCAATGTCTTTCTTAATCTTTTTAGCGTTTGGCGAGAGATTATCTGTTGCTGACTTTCTGAGAAAAGAATCTAAACCTCCGATTTTATCAATGGTTCGAAGAGCGGAGGCAGAAACCTTTAGTTGAAAATCTCTTCCCAACACTTCAGAAGTCAGTGTGACGTTATTTAAATTTGGAAAAAACCTTCTTTTAGTCCTATTCTTGGCATGGCTAACGTTATTGCCACTCATTGCTTTTTTACCTGTCAATTCACACGTTCTGGACATTGTTCCCTCCCACGAATCTGCTTTTTTACTGTGAGTATTTTTCTCTGTCAAGACATTTAGCTAGACTTATGCCGTATGGGTGATTTATAACAAGGGGGCTAATTGGGTGGAGACTACTCTTGTGCGGTATTATTGGCATAGTTTCAAAAAAACAGGTTGTTGACCGGTTAATAGATGGCTTAGAGTGTCTTGAATACCGCGGGTATGATAGTGCAGGGATAGCCACTGTTAATAATTCAGAGATTGTTTACAGTAAGAGCGCAGGAAAACTTGACTCTCTAAAGAACAAATTAAAACAAAAGCCAATAAACGGTTATATTGGAATTGGTCACACTAGATGGGCTACTCACGGCGAACCAATTGAATTTAACGCACACCCGCATGTTACAAAAAGTGTGGCAGTGGTGCATAATGGGATTATTGAAAATTTTGCAGAGTTTAAAGATGCATTGCTTAAGAAAGGAATAAACTTTGAATCGCAGACCGATACTGAAGTTATCGCTAAGCTTGTAGAGGAAAAAATTTCTAAGGAAAAGTGTCGACCTTTAGAAGCAGTGAGACTTACTATAAAAAAATTACGTGGATCTTTTGCTTTGTGCTTTATTTTCAGAGGACATGAGAATTTCATGGTTGCAACCAGAAGAGGATCTCCATTAGCTCTAGGCTTTGGCGATGGAGAGAATTTTGTAAGTTCAGACGCGTTATCTTTATCAATTTTTTCTAAGAAAGTATGTTATTTAGAAGAAGATGACTTCGCTAAAATTACTTCTGATGAAGTGATAATTTATGATAGTGATGGCAACAGCGTTTCTAGAGACATGCATACATTATATACCGATCCAGTCAATCTTAGTAAGGGTAAGTATAAGCACTTTATGGAAAAAGAGATTTTTGAGCAACCTGAGGTGATTTCACAAGTACTAGGTACATATTTGAATGCATCTAAGGAGATGCTATCATTACCACCTTTGCCTCAATCCACCGAAATTAAGAGAATTATATTGATAGGTTGTGGAACGGCTTTCTATTCATGTTTGGTCGCAAAATATTGGTTCGAAAGCTTGAGTAGCATACCAACGCAAGCTGAGCTAGCATCAGAGTTCAGATACAGGTCTCCAGTTGTTAGTAAAGATGATTTACTTATTTTTGTCAGCCAATCAGGTGAAACAGCTGATACGATTGGAGCTTTGAGATTCGCTAAAGAATATACAAAAAATATTCTTGCTATTGTTAATGTTGAGCAAAGCTCAATAGCACGCGAGTCAAATTGGGTATTTTCAACTAAAGCGGGACCAGAGATTGGGGTAGCATCTACTAAGGCTTTTACATGCCAACTGCTAGTTTTAAAAATTTTGAATATCAAATTAGCAAGTGACTTATACAAAATCACAGCAAAACAAAGATCTAATCTTTTAAAAGGATTGTTAGAGTTACCCAGGCTTTTCTCAGAGATTTTATCCCAGAACGAAAACATCAAAAAGTTGTGCAAAAAATTTATAAGCTCGAATAGTGTTCTATATTTGGGAAGAGATATTTTATATCCCATAGCCCTTGAGGGTGCGTTGAAGTTAAAGGAAATAAGCTATTTACATGCAGAGGGATATGCCTCTGGTGAGTTGAAGCATGGGCCCATAGCACTGATAGATAAGAGTATGCCGTTAGTTGCTTTAAATCCGTGGTCTAAAGTATTCGAAAAAACATTATCAAATCTAGAAGAAGTCAAGGCCAGAAGGGGTAGAATAATATTACTTACTGATAAAAAAGGTAGAGAGTTATCCAAGGATTTAACCAAGTCGATTTTCCAACTGCCAAGTTGCTCTGACTTTCTAACACCGATCTTATATTCCCTACCGTTGCAACTGATAGCCTATTATACAGCTCTTGACAAAGGAACCGATGTCGATCAGCCTAGAAATTTGGCAAAATCTGTTACAGTCGAATAGGGTTCCTATAAACAAAAATATACTTTAAAACAATAAGTTAGATAACTTTTGACTAGATACAGGAAAATAATTTAGGATTTGACCTATGTTCAAAAGAGGGTCTGAATACACAAGAGATGAGATAGCGAATATTGTTCGACCAACGAACCCACCAAGGGGTGGTGATTGGACAACAGGTTATGCGCGCATCGAAGAAAATTTATTTATTTTTATGAATATCGGTGTTGCGGGGAGAACAGGACACGATTTTGAGAACCACTATGATGAAAAGGCGAATACACTAATATGGTTTAGCAAACCAAATAAAAGTTCATCCAACCCACTGTTCCAAAAGTTAATTTCCGGGGCACTTACACCGTATTTTTTTGCGAGGTGGAATCAGAAACCACCATTTACATTTTTGGGTACTGGGAGAATCCTCAGTTTTGAGGACGGTTATAAAACTCCTCAAGGACATGAATGTATCCGGTTTGTGATTTCCGTTGACGAACTTCATGATATAATTTCGCCTGATACATTGGGGAAGACTAATGCAATTTCTTCAGGTGTTGAAATTGAAAAGAGTTCCTTCTTGTTTGAGAAACAATTAGAAGATTTTTTGGTCTCCAATTGGGATAGAACGCCTCTCTCAGAAAATTATGAAATTTTTGAGCAAAATGGGCAGCAGTGTGGGCAACAATTTAGAACTGATACAGGTCCAATTGATATTCTTGGTCAGAGGCGGGACAAATCTGACTTTTTGGTTGTTGAATTGAAGAGAGATCGCGCATCAGATGTTGTTGTTGGGCAAACTCTTCGATACATGGGTTGGGTTAAGGAGCATCTTTGCTCTAAGAACCAGAATGTGACTGGATGTATTATCGCCCAACGGAAAGATGAAAAACTTGATTATGCGTTGAAGCAGGTGAATACCATCCAATTTATGAGATATGAGGTCGATTTTCGTCTCTTAAGTTAATTTGTTTTGAACTTTTTAAAGAGGGAGTAGCGGTAAATTAAATTTTTAATTCAATCGTATGTAAATAGCGGAGAAATGAAATGAGCATCTTTAGAAACGTAGTTTTAAATCTGCAAACTGAAGAGGAATGTGAAAGAGCAATTAATCTATACAAGGAACAATTGTCATCTCTTACCAACAGTGGAATTTTAGATGCCTACATTTGTAGATTATCAAAAGAGTCAATTCTATTTTTTGCAACTATTGATACAGAAGATAATGCTAAAAAAATATTTGAAGGTTTGATTAAATGGAGAGAAGAGCAAAAATTTGACCTTATAGACTCTCTTGTCTTCGACGGTCCAATTGAATGGCACAAAAACTTTGGAAATAATAAAATTTAACGATGACAAAATTGCTCGCAACGAAATATGGAACATTATCTCGATTTGATATGACATTAAAACTCTTTGAAACTAGAGATATGCAATTAATTAAAGACCATTGGCACGATGACTATATGCATCTTAGTGATACTCAGTTAGATACCAGAGACAACTTTGAGGAATTTCTGAAAGGTTTATGGGATAAAGGGTGGTCTCTTCTTGACCCAAAATCCAAACCAGAAGTTATTCATGAAGACGAAGATGTTTTAGTTGTCAGACATTGGTGGACCGACCCAGATGGGACTAAATGGAGAATGACTAATTGCAGTTTTTGGAGAGACAACAAATGTTGGAGAGAAATGGTAAATGAAGTGAAAATAGATTAACGTTTCAGTTAATGACTAAAACCTTCACTCTTCTGTTTTTATTTGCATGGGCATCAATGATTGTTGGATACCTTTTAGGTATATTAGAAGTTCCACCAACTATGTTTCTCATCAATTTACTATTTGGATGAAAAAAGGGAGAACTCTTGCAGACTTTAGAGTTCTCCCTGTGAAGGAAAAAATATGAAATAAAACTCATATTCACTCACCTATTAAAAACGACAGAAAATAAAAAAGGGTTAGTAAACCAAGAAAGACTAACCCTTTATTTTTGGTTCATATATAAACAAAAACATGTTTGGAAAGGTTCTCATAAAAAGCAGAGGTGTAACCTCAAAAGATAAAAACCAATACCATCTCAACGAGTTTGAAAATTCAATGGTAGGAGTATCCAGAGGTAAGATACTTTTAAAGTACTGAAATGTTAAAGCAATTTCTAAAATTTAAGAAAAGTTTATAGGAAACCTAGTGGGATACTGTCGAATAAATCATTGATTTTATTGAGTTTTTTTGACCCTACAGAGTGATAGGGTAAGTGTTTCTGTAGGGGTGTGTTTCTGATTTTAGCAAATAAATTTTCTTAAAGACACGCTAGGTTGAAACAGTTCAAAAAAAAGACTATAAATTACATAAATAAATTTTTAGGAGAAAAAATGTCTAAGGTACTCGTTCATATTCATAGCGATTTGGAATTCAAAAATAAAGTAACATTAGGTTTAATGGTTGCCCTTGCTGCAGAAAAAAGTGGGCATGAAGTGACTCTCTTTCTCGCGGCAGACGGTGTGCATATACTAAATTGCAAAAGTGCTGGTGAAATAGTTGGTCAGGGTACTGGAGATTTATATGAACATTTGGAAAGTTTAAAGAATACAAATGCAACCATATTTGTCTCAGGAATGTCCGCTAAGGCAAGGGGTTACGATGAGACACTTCTTGATGGGTATAAAGCAGAGTTTGCCATGCCTGATAAACTTGTTGAAGAGTCAATTAAATCGGATAGTGTCCTCTGCTATTGAGATTATTAACCAAAGTCTTATCAAAAAACTAAGATACAACTTCGTTTATTTTATTATCAACTGCAACAGGGTTCTCAAAATATTGTATTTCAGGAGCACTATACCTCTCTGTTATCCACGCAATCCTTTCAGCATCAAACCATTTTTCGGCATTTTCTCGGGTATCAAAACAATAAACACCACCGGCAATATTTTTTTCTGTATCTGATATATAATTTTTTCTAATCAACCCTTCCGTATCTTTATAGATGGGAGCGGTTTCCAAAAATTTCTCTTTTAAAATATTATCGTCAAGGTCTGATGGAATTTTGAACTTTACAAATGCAATTATCATATTTTTTTCCTACTAGGTTCGATTATCAAGGTAACGATTTTCTCTATCATATATTTGCTATTTTTTCATCCAAGAAAATCTTTAAACATATTAACCAGTGTCTTATCCACTACCTCCAAACTAAAATCAGACCAAACCTCTGGATACTCTCTTTCTAACTTTTCATCTTTAAGTCTTTTCCTCTTCACGATTGAATGAACTAAAGTGTAAATCCTAAAAAGTTTAAGGACAAAATGGTTGGTTTCTTTTGTACTAGAAGAGTGGGTTTTTTAGAGAGACAAACAAGTTTTGAATAGTTTTGGACACGGGTCTTTCAATCATCTCACTTTATAACACAATCCCGGTTTAAAAACCTTAGTTGACTCGGTCTCCCCACTTTTATTTAGTTTGGACTGTCTATCTTGATATGTGAGTTTTGTTTCATTAAAAACAATTGTCCTCACTGAGGATTTTCCATCAAAACCCTTTCGCTTTAAATAAAATAAATAATCACGATCATTTTTTCTAAAAGTCAAACTCAGTTCACCCCCAGGTTTCTGATGAAGGTCAGATTTAACTGTCTTTTCAAAACTTTTAAATTGGTTTCCATCATTTAAAATAACAACGTTTCCAAATTGATCGAAGTGAATAAAATGGTAATAAATTAACTCAATGTGGGGTATATAAAAAATACTCCATTTTTTCGGACCACATATATATACTTCTGTATAAACGAAATCTTCCGAAGTCATAGGTTTTGAGTAACATGAACTGAATACAAAGATTAAAAATGTTGTTAAAAAAATTATTCTCATTCAAAAACCTTATGAAGATATTAACATATCATAAAAAGACTTATTTCTGATGATTAAATCATCGGATGGTCGTTGGAACAAAGTCCGTCACTGTAGAATAGCGTTGTATGAAAGCAAGAATATTGAAATCATTAAATAAAAAATTGACAAACGTCGTTGCTGTGGGTTTTTTATTTATTTTTCCTACGATTTTGAGTGCTCAATATATTGATACCAAATGGACTGTTACAGGATATTTTGGGGAGTTGTGGTTCGCCGAAGAGGAAGAAATTCTCGACAAGCACCAGGAATTTTACAAGGGATGGGCAGATGGTGTTTTCTATTCCTGTGATTACGCGGGGCAGTCTGCAACTTATAATACTCATACAATTAAAGAATTCCTTGGAAACAAGGAATTTGGACTCGTCAATCAAGATAATGCGTTTTCTAAAGTTTTTGCAGCAAATGATCTGCTGAATGAAAAACAAAGGTCTTTGTTCATCGCATTACATGCAATGGAAGAAAAGTTACCGACAGGAAAGTGCTATATCCTTTTATAACAGTAGATGGTTACAACAAGGCGTTTTACGTCTATGAGGGAGCAATAATTACCCTAAAATTTGAAGAGTAAATCAATTTATTATGTCAACAGTCACTGATGTTTGAATCCAAAACCACCCATCAAGATAGTCTTATCCACCACCTCAAAACTAAAATCAGACCACACCTCTGGATACTCTCTTTCTAACTTCTCATGCTTCAGTCTTTTCTTCTTCACAATTGAATGAACATGATTACCTTTGAACTTCTTTCCTCGAACAGATAGATACCCTTTTTTATTTAACCAATCTGCAATCTGGTCAAAGGTCTTTCCTTTCTCTCTTTGTTTATTGATTGTCTGGTAGAGGATGAATTGGTATTTTGAATATAGAGGAACGTTTAATGAAGGTCTTCTTATTGTCATGGTAAAACAAAAGAAAATATCTGTGGGTGGAAACGCACACCTATACCGACCTTCGGATACTGTAGAATAAATCATTGATTTTATTGGGTTTTTTTGACCCTACAGAGTGATAGGGTAAATTTTTCTGTAGGGGGTGCGTTTCTGATATCAAATAAAAATAATAATGGATTAATAGAAAGATTCGTGGTTGAATTTAGCAACTAAGAAAAAAATTTATATACATATGAAAATCATTAAAAAATTAATTCTTTCAATTTTCATTACTATGTTTTGTACCAGTGTGTCTTTCAGTGGTCCTTTCACAGATGATTTAGCGAGGTGCGTGATAGTCAAAACTACAGAGAGAGACAAGATAGCATTGGTTAATTGGATATGGTTTGCAATGTCTGTTCATCCCGATATTGCAAAAAATATGGGGTCAAAAGTATTAGATAAAGAGAAGGAAATTGCGGACAAAAAGGTTGCTTATATCGTATCAAATTTATTTCTTGATAAATGTAAGGAAGAAACAGAAAATGCATTTAAATATGAAGGACGAGAGGCAATTGGTGCCTTCAAACCTTTAGGAGAGATGTCAATGAAAACTCTTATGCAAAATAAAAAAGTTGGGGACAGTCTTTCAAGTTACTCCGAATTTCTAAATCCAAACTTATTAGAGATGATGAAGAAGTATCAATAGGTAAAAGTATAAATTTACAGTATCAAAAATAAAAATTAATTTTTTCTTACGTGCCTTAGGTCTTTTTTACATTTCTCTCAAAGAGATTAACCAAAGTCTTATCAACTACCTCCAAACTAAAATCAGACCACACCTCTGGATACTCTCTTTCTAACTTCTCTAATAAGTTTTAACTGTTTTGAGAATATATTTTTTTAATTAGAAGTTTTTTAAAGTATAACGAATTACTAAAAACAAAATTAAAGGGATTAAATTAACATAGACAAATATACCTATTCCCGTATTTGAGTATCTTATTACGCCTACAAATATTCCCCAGAGATATATTAAAATAACAAAGAGAGAAACCCAGTTGCCGACAATATCTCTAAGACGATTTGGGTAATCAAAAATGTAGTTTTGAAGAAGAAAAATCCAAAACAAGAGTATACATATCAAAACAAACCAACTACTTGTAAAAATTTTTTTGTTCATAAAAACAGACGTACACTATCTAATTAAAACGTTCAATATTTCCTAATTTAAAAACAGTCTCTTTACCTCTTTAATCAAATTTAGGTAACATTGTATTTTTAAGAGAATATGAAAAATCTAAATTGTACGGAAAGGAATATAATGGTTATTTGGTTTGAAATTACAGCACTCGCTCTTTTACTATCGATATCAATAAATCTTCAAAGAATGTATTTATTGATGAAAAAGAAAAATGAAAATTCGGGTTCTTGAAAATTACTGATGCCTAAAACTTTTACTCTTATATTTTTTTATTTGCGTGGGCATTAATGATTGTTGGATACCTTTTAGGTATGTTGCAAATCCCACCAACGAGGTTTCTCATTAATTTACTATTTGGATAAAAAAAGGGAGAACCCAATCTATTTTAATCTGGGTTCTCCTTTTATGAGGAAAATATGAAAAAAAGATATAAGCAATATCTGTTCCAAAATTTTTTTGACACTTAAAAAAATTTGGTTCTGAAATATCATTCTTGTGATTTATGTCGTAAGTAGTATATAACAGGGAGGGGACTTATAAGGAACGAGATCAAATCATTTCCTTATTTGTCCAACCCTAAAAACACTTATTCCCTAATTTCTAAATAGACTTTCTAATTTATAATCCCTCAAACATATTAACCAAAGACTTATCAACTACCTCCAAACTAAAATCAGAACGAACTTCTGGATACTCTCTTTCTAACTTCTCATCTTTCAGTCTTTTCTTCTTCACGATTGAATGAACATGATTACCTTTGAGTTTCTTTTCACGAACGGATAGGTATCCTTTTCTCTATATACACTCGGCGATTTGGTCAAAGGTCTTTCCTTTTGCTCTCTACGCAGTGATTGTTTCATATAGAAAGAATTGATATTGTGAATACTGTGGAACACTAAAAGTTGGACGGTGGAAAGTTATAGAAAAATGGAATAGTACATGAGCTTATTCCTTTACACCCTTTCACCATGCAAATGCCATCGTTAAACCAATTCCATACCTGTCGAGTAAATTTGAAACGCGATTTAGCAACTGCTAATTTTAAAAAAAAAATCGATTTAATATTTATCTGAATTTCATAGTCACGTGTAGAACTTACTCGTTGGTATATAAACGAGTGCTGACGAGCAGACAAAACTGTTTTTACATAGCAATATAGACGAAATCTTACATTTTTTGTCGAAATTAGCGCGAATATACTTATTACACAGCATTTGAAGCATTTAAGGTATGATGAGCAAATTACACGAATAAAGGCATTGAATTTCTTTATAATAGTGTAATGCTGCATATAAAAATCAGTGCTTATTTTCTACTCGATTTTATATGTCTGAGTTTCAATAATACCACTAGTGGACACTAGACTTTTGATTGTGAAGGTGTCGGCTAATATAAGAAATTCAGTGAGCTCGTTAACGTATTGTTCCCGTTGGTTAATAAGTGCTCCCATGGTTTCACTCTTCCATATTACTTTATATCGATCAATCCTAGTGTCAGTTAAAGCTTTTGAGTCAGGTGTATACTGCAAATAAGCGACAACAGTAAAATCATAAATATGACTTGAAACTTTTGTGATCTGTAAAGTGGATTTATTAAAATGAAGGTCTTTATTTGAGAATATTAACACACCATTTTTTTCTAATGAAAAACTATCGCCACGGAATGTTCCAACTGGTAATTCTCTTTCACCGGCAAAAAGATCTGTAGAAAAAATGAGAATTAGAAAACATAAAAATCTCATTTAATAAACATTATCATTTGAAGCAATATTTAAAATTAAAAGGTAATCGGTTAAACTTAAAATCTTGTTCTGTAATTTCTTCATGTTCCTGGAGGAAATTGGATGGAATTTACAAGATAAAATCAAGTTATCCTGCGCGCAGCATTCTCTTTAAAGTTTCAATAGAAGTATTTTTCAGTTCGTTCCATTTGCTTTGGTTATTGATTATAGTTTCTGCCTCTTCCATTAATTGTTTTGCAAGTGCTCTGTAACAAGCAACAACTTCTTCATATACATCCGCAGTAAAATTTTCACTATTATGGGCGTTAATTACCTTATCCACGTTTCCTCCAAGTATTTGATCTGCTACCTGCAGATCATTTTGCTGATATCCTCCAGAAAAGACTTCTGAAAGATAAGCTGAATATGCAATATTTGCTGCAACATCAAATGATTGTTCATCGCCTAAATAAAAATCTACAGCACCATTCCCTATTACTACTCCGGCACATGCAGCAAGATTATCCAATTTTTGAGTCTGCGCTTTGGCTAAAGAACTAAAAAATAGGATTGCTGTGGAGATGCTAATTACAAATGTTATTATCCTCAAGTAAAAAACCCCATATTCTATTAAAAGATAATATGTTAAATAAAATATATGGTATTGTCCAATATTACTCAATGTGTCACTGTTTAACAGTGGGGCTGCATGGGTTTTAGAAATTAATAATTGAGTAGAAATATCATAAAAATTCTCGGTAAAGCGTTTTCCGATATTTCTGCGGCTATGTGTTTCTGGTACAATTAAGAATGCTGAATATAATTAAAAGGTGGTTTATTCCTCTAGAACATGGAGTTGAAGAGGCCGGTTCTGATGAACTTACGGTTATTTGGGTCCATGGGGCGAACCAATCTGGACTATCATTCCAATACTTAAGGTCATTGACCCAGTTTAAAAACGAGTTGGTGGTTGAGTACGATACGTCGCATAAATTTAAAGATAATCTAGCGATGCTTTCTGATGAAATTCTTAAAGTAAGAGGTCCATATTTTATGATCGGGCATAGTTTGGGAGGTCTTTACGCTTTACATTTAACTAAGCATGTCGACGTCGCAGGTGCAGTAAGTATTAGCACTCCTTTTGCAGGAAGTTGGACAGCAGATTGGGCTCGCTTTTTTGTTCCAACTTATCAATTATTTCGAGATGTAGGTCGGAGGTCTATTCCAATTAAAGAGTCTCAGAATATAAAACTGACAGTCGATTGGACTCAGATAGTTAGTACAAAAGGAAATGTGCCTTATCACGGAGGTCAAAACGATGGAGTATGTACTATTAAGAGCATGAAATCTAGAAAAGATATGGAGTTGATAGAAGTTCCTCATACTCACTTTGAAGTTATGTGTTCAGACTTAGTTGTAGAAATCATATTGGAGCGTTATCAAAAAGTTTTAAGGAGCATAAAAACAAGGAATGTCATCGAAAAACCTTTTTGAATTTTTTATATGAAAAACTTGGTAATTAGCAGAAAAGGGTTTGACTCAACCGCTGGAGGACGTGCCTCCCCAATCCTTGAAACCGGAGAAATTTTCTCTGTTCCCATTCCCCAAAAGAAACAGTCGCCGTTCAGATATAGAGATTTACGATTTAATGATTTGGCTGGACAAGATATTTTAAATTTAATTGGTGCTAAATCGATTTCCGACAAAGATTTTTGTCACGTTGATCCACTGTTTTTAGAAAAAAAAGGTATTTTTGGGCAAGCAGGTGGGGCGCAAGGGGAATTAGATAATTATGGGATAGAGAGGGGAGATCTCTTTTTATTTTTTGGATGGTTTCGGAAATATCACTTGAGAGGCCCTGATCTACATCATCTTTTCGGGTGGTTGCAAGTTGATAAGATAATAAAAGGAAACAATGAGATATTAAATTTTTTATCAAGCGAGGGACTTTCACATCCTCATGGCACCACGGATGTAACGCAATATAAAAATAATACTATTTATGTAGCTGCAAAAAATTTAACTTTCTCCGATAGGGTTAGAGATCTAAAGGGGCATGGTAGATTTAAAAAAACGGCTCAAGAGCTGATATTAACTGAAAAGGATAAAACACGATCGAGATGGAGGTTCCCTCAAGAGTACTTTTCAGATACAAGAAGTTTATTCCGTAATAGATTAAAATGGAAAGATAGAAAAAATTGTTTAGTAAATTGTATGGGTATTGGTCAGGAATTTATTTTGAACGCTCATGATAATCCTTCAGTGATTGATTGGGCGTCACACCTTATAAACATGTATGGAAGAGACTAAAATTACTTTTTTGATCGTTTTAGAGTTGAGCAAAATAGGAAAAGTTTTTTTGAGTGTAAGTAACTTGACGATAATGTATATCGCTAACGGTAGGGTAGTGTAAAGACCTAGATTTTTCTTTGCAAAAATATTCTAAGATCGCTTTTTCGTACCATGGACAGAATATAACTTAAACGTGATGTTAATGCTGATATAGGTGAGGTTTGTTGGTAATGGCTGGAAATGTCACTAACCAACAAACCCTTCCGATGACAGTAGGAGTTTCCTACCATTAGAACGAAGTAGTTTTATAAATAATATCGCACAGAGACGAATTATCGCAGTAGGTTTATTCAGTTATGGTGAACTTTGAAATAAAATAGAAGATAAAAATTGAATTAGTATTTTTTCAGTCTATGTCTTAAAAATGTTGCACACTTGCATAAAATTCAAAATATTAAAGCTTTCACTACTTAGTGCTTTGAGCGCTGGAATTGTCTTAACTCTTATAGCAAAAGAAATGCGTAAGAACAAAAAAACGGACGAAGCCAACGGATAAACTTTTTCTTGAAGAGTAAAGATGCTATGCGCAGAACTCTAATATTACAGCCGTGCCCTACATATTTCGGCAAGTCACAATAACTCATTCGGTTTTTTATCTTTTCACAAACTGGACAATATAAAAGTGTTGTGAGATTATTTAAGCATGATTTAATTGAGGATTAAACATGTCAAATAGGAAAATATTTTGAGAACTGTGAATCATGAGCTTACTAGGAGAGTTGCAGGCTTCAAAATTCTATTAATTATTTATCTAGTAATTTGTTTACTTAATCTAATCCTAGCAATAGTAATACCGCCAAGTAATTTCCAAATCATCAATCAGGGCACTATGTTGTTAAATTTAATTTGGGTTTTGGTCTTTGCTCTCTTTTTGCAAAAATTAAACGATGCTAATTACAAGTATTTTTCCATAATTGTATTGTTAATGTTACCAACCTACTATTTCATATTAGATTATTTATTTGAACTGGATAATTCCTTCTTTAATCCTACTGATCTAGGTTTGGGGAGAAGTGTTGATAGTTTATTTCTTTTACCAATAGTATTTGTAGTAAGCTCCATTCTCTTTCTGAGGCAGTCGATAATTTTAATAGCAATTACACTTTTTTCAATATTGGCAGCCTACAATCTTTATGAAGTGTTGGCAGATGATAAGACTTATCTTACGGATAACTGGCAAACAATATTAGAGGATGCAAACGCAATTAACATAACCCTCTTAACTAATTGGATAAATATATGGATAATAGTTAGCATAGTGTGTTACGCGATCGTTTTTTTAGTGGATAAACTTATGAACGATGCTGTCAAGTTTGAAAAAAGTACTGCTCAATTCAGTAGGTATTTTTCCCCGAATATACGCGAAAAGATTCAAGAAGCAGATTTAGAGATTAAGGAAAATGAAAATAATTCTCAGGCTGTCGCGGTGTTGTTTACGGACATTGACGGTTTCACTGAATTATCAGAAACTTTATCTTCTAAAGAGATAATCGAACTACTCTCTGATTATCAAGATCGAATGATACGTCCAATCTTTAAAAACTCCGGAACAGTAGATAAATTTATTGGTGACTCAGTTATGGCGACTTTTGGAACACCTGTAAGTCAGGGAAATGATGCACAAAATGCTTTTAATTGTGCGAGAGAAATGCAAATTGCGATGAGGCAATGGACAAAAGAACGAAAAGATAATAATCAGCCAACCATTACTCATCGAATAGGAATTTCGTATGGAACCTGTGTTGTAGGAAATATTGGTAATGAGGACAGGAAAGAATTTACGGTTATAGGTGACGTAGTAAATGTAGCCAACCGTGTTTGTGACCTTTGTAAAGATTTAAAATGCAGCTTATTAATAACCGATATACTTAAAAATCGACTTAATGAGGCGATAAATGCGGAAGAAATTAAAGATTATCCTATAAGAGGCAGAAAAGATAAGATCAATTTATATAAAGTTGAAACCTAAACTCTAAGTAATAGAGGAAGAGAATATTTTTTTAAAGATGGAATGTGCTTTGATGAAGAGGAAAAAGCAAGAAACTTTGTCTTTTAGTATTTATATTTGATAAGTGTTTTGTTCAAAAATCGTTAAGGAGTTTTTAGGAGTTTTGGAAATTAAAAGTAGTTTAAATTTAAAAGGGAACTCTGTATTGTCTATAGTTGGACTTTGTAAGCATTGCGCAAGATCTTTTAAAATTTTTAAAGAAACATAAAAATAATATGGTTTTAATCCTCGTTGCTGTTGAAGAAGAACTCACTTCAAAAGACCTACCCAGTTTCCAAATTCACTATACAGGAGTTGGAAAAATTAACGCTGTGATCAAAACTTTAGAAATAATTAAAACCTATTCTCCAACTCAAATAATCAACTACGGTACCGCCGGCAGTTTAAATAAAAAATTGAAGGGATTGGTAGAAGTTACTAAATTCTTTCAAAGAGATATGGATGCTTCACCCCTAGGTTTTAAAATTGGTCAGACCCCGTTTGATGACATTCAAGAAATAGAGGTTGGAACTGGTGGATATAGCTGTGGCACGGGAGATTCTTTTGTTACTTCTAAACCTAAATTGAAAACAGATCTCGTCGATATGGAGGCATACGCGATCGCAAAAATTTGTTATTTGAATGATATAAAGTTTCGATGTTTCAAGTATATCTCTGATAACGCTGATGGAGATGCAAATACCGACTGGGTAAAAAATATCTCTATAGGTAAGAAACTATTTATTAAAAAGATGAGAGATTTAGAAACTGATTAAAGTTGTTAAAAGGATATCAAAATTTGTACAGTGATTACCCCAGTATTGTTTTTTATATTTTATTACTCCTGATGCTTTCGGGGGGTATTGTTTATATTGCAAGGCAAAGTCCTCAGAGGTTCATTATGCAATTGCTAATGTGGGCAATAATTTTTTTAGGAGTGTTTGGTTTGATCGCTTTTCTGACAAATTCGTCTTAAAAAAAACTCAAAGATGGTAGCTAAAGCTTTTCATGATGAGATCGATTGGTAAGAGGTCCTACCTAATGCATTATTTGTTGCAATAGTCCTAAAAAAGAACTATCTGGCTATATAAGAATATTTTTTTGCCTCAATCTTTTGGAAACTCGTATTTGGAAAAAAACTTAAATAGCGTTTTTGTTAAATTAACTAGTGATCATATAGACCAAAATGGGCATGTATCAGAAGCGGGTTATCTAATTGTTGCTAACCTTGCGTATTGGAAGATATGCGAGCAAGTGGGTCTCTTAAAACTCTATAGTAAATACAAAATTAGTGGAATTGTCTTTGATACCTATATGGAGTTCAAAAAAGAGGTCTTTGAAGGCGAAGAGGTGATGATTAATCTTAGATTCAATATAACTAATGATACCAGAAAGATTGTGAGGCTTTTAGATATTTATGACAGAGAAAATCGTTTGGTAGTTAAGATAACATCAAATGGTGGCTTTTTGGATCTCGAAAAACGAAAAATCGTAGAGCCACCAAAAAAGATATTGGATACATGTCTCAAATATTTGAGATAGTAGGATTTTCTATTTTACAATATCGATGCTTAAAAGCTTTCAAAGAATGCGAGGTAATCAACACTTTTAGGTTAAGGAATGTATAATAAGTTTTATCGCCAGCATTTAAACATACAAAAAAAAAGTTTAATCCTCTTGAATAATCTAAAGCTTTTTTTAAAATTTTAAGAGAGGGTAACATGATTGACTTTGATTTAATTGGTTTTAACGCTATATCGTCGTCATGTACGTCGAGATAGGATTATTATTAAACGCTCTTATTCTGGGAACGATGACTTCCTTCATGGTAGTTACTTCGCCTGCAGTCTTTAAGACTCTCGATGAAGACCATTCAAAGAAATTCTTGAGATACATTTTCCCTCGCCTTTTTAATTTTTGTTTTTTAATTTCTATGTTTATGTTCTTATTATTTTCGTTAGGTGACTTTGTTCCCGGAATGATATTTGGGATAGCTATAGCAATAAGTTTTCTGATTAACACATACTTCTTAACTCCTAGAATAAATAAGATGCGTGACTTAATGCTAGAAGATAGTCCGGGCTCAGAAAAGGGATTCAAGAACCTGCATATGGCCTCTGTACTCTTATATTTACTTAACATGATATTTATAATTCTCATCTTCATTCTTTATTACACAAGATGAGATTATTACTTTTTTTATTTTTTCTTTATTTATTATCATGGCAAGTCGCAGTTGCGGATACTGTAAAAATAGAGTTTACCGCAGATGACTCTTATAGCATCGAGGTTGCGAATATTGGCGTTGGTGACACTATAGAGTGGTTGCCAAAGAATGAAGGCCATAATGTTGAATTTCTTGCGGGACCAAATATGGAAGCACTTCCAGAAAAATCGGATTTAAACGTCCGTCATGCAATTACTTTTGATTTGCCTGGAGTTTACTTATATCAATGTACACCACACGGTAATATGGGAATGTTGGGATTAATAGTAGTGGGTAATAATTTTGATAATTTAGGCAACATTGAAGAAGTGGAATTGTCTCGAGTGGCAAAGTCGGTGTTGCAAAGACTGATTAGAGTTGCTAGGTCAAGTAAGCAACCTATATTGAGTCGCAACGTCTTGGTACATTTACGACTTGTTGGCTGAACGAACCACGTTTTCCATATAGCTCAGAAATTTGGATCGATCTAATTTGCTAAAGGGAGGCGGACCAGAAGTCACTTCACCGCTTTCCCGTATTTTTCCCATTATTTCTCTTGTAGCGATTGCCATACCTATGTTGTCGAGAGTAAACCTCATTCCATTAGGTCTTATTGCCAAAGCACCTTTTTTTAGGCATTGTTCAGCAAGTGGAATGTCGTTTGTAACACAGATGTCGTTTTTCTCGATATTACCTATAATCCAAATGTCTGCCGCATCGGATTCCTGATTAACAACGATGAGGTTTATAAGTGGATTGCGGGAAGGACGAATTCCTCCATTACACACCATATAAGTAATCAAATCATGGCGTGCCGCGATTCTTTCTATTTCGTTTTTTACAGGACAAGCGTCGGCATCTACATAAATTTTTACCATGTTAAAAATACTTCTTGGGGATTGCGCTTCATTTTACATTTTTAGTGGACTTTGTTTTGCTATGGGTAAAAAATATTGTTATCTACAAATTTATACAAATACTTTTGGCTATTATCTCTATTTATTTGGTGCGAGGCTAATTAAAAATTTTTCTGAAGTATTTGTGAAAAATTGTGGGTAATATTAACCAATGGTTATTACACTAGAATTTAAGTGAGCAGGTAGACGATATTATGAGTGATGCGAATTTTAAAAGTATAGAAGTTAGTCCGATATCGGGTGCATTAGGAGCATTAATTACCGGAGTAGAATTAAAAGAGCCTCTTCAAGACCCTGTATTTGAAGAGATATATAACGCTTTTTTAGAATATAAGGTGATATTTTTTAATGATCAGGAGCTCAATCCGGAAACTCAACTTCGATTTGGTAAGATGTTTGGACAACCTATAATCTATCCATTTGTGAAAGGTCTGAAAGATTTTCCTGAGATAACGCCCATTTTAAAGAAAGAAACTGACCTTAATAATTTTGGTGGGGTTTGGCATAGTGACACCACTTACCAGAAGCAACCACCAAAGGCAACAATGTTGTACGCGGTTGAGGTACCTGAGTTTGGTGGTGACACCGAATTTGCGAACCAATGCATGGCGTTAGATCATCTGTCAGAGGGTATGCGGAAATTCTTGAATGAACAAAAGGTAATTAATACCTCTGGTAAAGGGAAAGTCGTAGCCTCAAGATCAGATGTTATGAAACACTCTTCGTCTGGAAAAGTGGTCGATGAGTTGAGAGCGATACACCCGGTAGTCAGAACACACCCTGAAACTAAAGAACAAGCATTATTTATCAATGAAGCTCACTCTTTACAGTTCGCAAGTCTTAGCTTAGAGGAGAGTACTCCTATTCTTGAATTTTTGTTTAAGCACCAAATAAAGTCAGAGTTTACCTGCCGTTTTAAGTGGAAAAAAGGATCAGTTGCGATTTGGGATAATAGGTGTACCCTTCATAATCCGATAAACGATTACCATGGGAAAAGAAGGTTAATGCATCGGATAACATTTTCTGGTGATACGCCTGTTTGATTGTTCTCCAAGAGGGAAAAATTTGGATAAAAGTAATAAAGAAAGAATCTGGCGTTTAATTCAAAGCACAGGTGATGAATTGTTTGGAAAGCTCCCTGAGCACCCCAATCATCCAAAAGGGAGAAATCCATATGCTCATGTGGCGTTGAAAATAAAAGATCGTTTTGGGTGCAGTTACAAAGATATTGCTGACGAAAAGTATCAAGAGGTAGTAGATTTCTTATATATTATACAAACAGAAGAAGGTTGAAACGTTTTTTGCGCTACAATTTTATAATCAATAAATTAATAGAGACTGATTTTCTTAATAGGAATAATGAATGAAAAAATTATTTAATAATTCTTTTGAAAACTGGATTTTCGATCTTGACAATACGATATACGATATAAAAGCTGGATTATTTGTCAAAATATCCGAGAGGATTACTCAGTACATAATGGAAGTTCTCTCTTTCACGAAAGAAGAAGCTAACTTAGTTAGAAGTAACATGTATAAAAAATATGGTCTTACGTTAACCGGTCTTATGAGAGAATATGAAATAGACCCTGATGAATATCTTGACTTTATTCATGATGTTACACACCCTGAACTACAACATGAAAAGCAACTTAAATTAAGTTTAAACAATCTTTCTGGTAAAAAATTCATTTATACAAATGCATCTCAAGATCACGCAAAAAAAATTTTATCAGCAATGGGAATAGAAGCTGAGTTTGAAAAAATATTAGATATAAAAGCTACACACTATGTACCTAAACCCGATCCAAAATCTTATGAAATTATGCTAAAAAGTTTTGGCATTCTTTCAAATCAAGTAGAAAGAAGTATTTTTATTGAGGATACAGCAAAAAATCTCAAACCGGCAAAATTGCTAGGGTTGAAAACTGTTTGGATGGAAAATGATCGTAATCTTGAAGACTATAAAGATAACGCGGAGTACATAGATTACAAATACTCTGACTTAAAGTCGTTTCTCAATGATATATCTAACAGCAATTGAATGGTTGGAAACAGCATAAGTTTTTAGATACAATTAAACAGGTACAAATACATGATTGATAAAAAAGTATTAGATTTAAAGGAAAGGCGATTTTATATAAGGTTGATAGTCACAATCCTCACTTTATACATGATAGGAACACTTTTTTATAAGTCAATTTCTCCATTCCATAATTGCATTAGAGACGACAGAGCGAATGTTATTGAATGTACCAGAGATAGCACTTGGTAAAATTTAAGTTCCAAAATATTTTAACTGGTGTTATTTTTATAACGCTTCTTTTGGTTACCGAAACTTTTGCTCGATCTAAATTAGAAATAATAAAGAAAAATATATCAGCAAACGTCATATTTCTTAGACATGCTATAGCTCCTGGAGTTGGAGATCCGGAAAATTTTATGAAAGAGGACTGTAGTACGCAACGGAATTTAAATAATAAAGGTCGCTTGCAGGCCAGATTGATAGGAAATTACCTAAGATCAACAAATCTGAAGTTCTCTCAAATTTTAACAAGTGAGTGGTGTCGGTGCATTGATACAGCCAAAGAGCTTAATCTTGGCCAATGGACGACTTTTTCAGGATTAAACTCCTTCTTTCAAGTATATGAAAAAAAAGATCAGGTCATGAACAAACTTCAAAAGAAACTTGATTCCCTTGGTTATTCAGACCTTGCTTTATTTGTAACCCATCAGGTTGTTATTTCGGAACAGACTGGCATCATGCCCCGGAGTGGTGAGATGGTTTTATATAATTCAATAACTAAACAAAAAGCCAGATACATGATTGATTACTAACTATTTTAACTTATACCATTTTTAAATAACAAGTCTGAAATATTTTTTTTAAATGGGAAAAAGCCCTTATTTGCAAATGGAAACGCATATTTATCCCAATCTCTCATATAAAAAATCGCTTCAATGTTCTGATTTCTAAGTTCATTAATAAAGTCACTTGTCATGAAGTATTTATTTCCCACCGTCTCATAGGGAAAAATTAAGTATTTTAATTTTTCACTTTTAGCCCATTTCAATACAGCTTTTTTTGTTTGGCAGAATTCAAAACTCGGTAAATCTGAGCGTAGATTTTCGATTAGGTCACTGTCAAACTTATTTACAAAATCGCTCTTGCTAGATTGATATTCTGGATCATGAAAAATACATCCTTTAAGGATAATTTG
This sequence comes from uncultured Alphaproteobacteria bacterium, assembly GCA_902596605.1. GTDB lineage: Bacteria > Pseudomonadota > Alphaproteobacteria > Rhodobacterales > Rhodobacteraceae > CACIJG01. Next base: position 54,876 of record CACJUU010000006.1, read on the forward strand.
TTCTTTGCTTAGGTATTGATTTAAAGTGAGATCATTTTTATTTATGATTACTCCCGTATCTTCACAAGCATTTAAATTTGGCTTTACATAGGAAATATCAGACGCTCTTTCATAAGTCTTCCAAAGGTCTTCATTGAAAAAGGGATTTTCATTCAGTTCGCCTTTTGGGAAAAATTTTTCGTTTGTAAAAAGCTTTATGTTATCCGCTTTTGCAACATATATCTTTCCTCTTGTTTGAAGGCCAGCGACCCAACGCCAGCCTAGAGTATTTGAAGCTGGACACCAATCAACGAGATGATCTTTAAAAAAGTTTGCACCAGAAAGCCAACTTTTTCCAAGGGTAAAAATCCAAATGCTTGCATACCACATCCGTGCATGATTGTGCAGGTATCCTGTTTCTATAAGTTCCTCCGTCCAATGATCGAAGCATTTTATTCCAGTTTTATCAGGCAAATGAGAACCGTCGTAACCATTTTCATAGTCCTCATAGACATCAGGTCGCAGTTCTAGCCATCCTCTCCAGTAGGTTCTCCAAAAAATCTCTTGAATGAATTTCTCCAAAGATGAAATAGAATTTTTTTCTAATGCTATCTGCAACACCTCATTTTCTGAGACCAGTCGTCGGCGAAGATATGGTGATAGCTTTGAAACATTTGCATGAGGATAGCCCGTATCAAAGTTTCTACTCTTTGAGTAATTACATAAGCGTTGACTGGAAAAGTGTCTAAAATCGTTTAGCACCTGTTCCTTTTGTGTGGGAAACCCTTCAGGAGCGTTGTGATCAATGTCATGCATGTTAATCACCAAAATTGTCTAACACGATCTATAGATTAAAAGCCTATTAAAAGAATAATTAGAAAAATGCCTAGTCCACCCCACAAAAATGGTGAGTTCTCATTTTCAAGAAGCCATTTAAGTAAATTCATTTTTATCTCCATTTGTTGATATTGAAATAAAGCATATTTTTTTTAAATCCAGAGCCAATCAAAAATTTTATTAGCAACCAAAAGTATGTGAACAAACAAAAAATTGATTTAATATTGATTTTTATAAAGGATGATCACGTAAATGCATGGAGAATTATAAATGGAACCCTTTTTCGAATTTAGGATATATGAAGTATATCCAAGTAAAATGTCTGAATGGATAGAGTTTATGGATACGGAAATTATTCCTTTTCAGAGAGAAAGAGGAATGGAAATAAATGGCACTTTTGTAATGAGTAGTTCTGATGAGTTTTTTGAACAAGGAGGGGAAAGAAAAATGCACTCAAAAAAGAAAGGGTCAACATATGTTTGGATAAGACGCTTTCTAGATCAAGATCATAAGAAGAGATTGTATGAAGCTGTTTATGAGAGTAGTGAATGGATAGATTATTATAGACCAAAAGTTAGTAAGCTGATTAATCTTAATACCATTGTCGTACATAATTTAACGGCGACAGCAATGTCACTTTTAAAATAATTTAAACCTTTCCTACTTGTTCAAAATGCATATCAGAAGCTTTGCAAATGAAATAATCGATATTGGTAGTGTAGACTTGGAAATACAGATAGAACGTACCAACAGAAAAAGAACTATTTCATTACAGGTTAAAAATAACAAACTGATCATTAAAACACCTAGAAGTGTATCTGAAAAAACCTTAGTTGATCTTATTAAGAGAAAACAGCACTGGATAAATCAAAGAGCGATTTTTAATTTCGAAGAACAGAATTTAAAAAATAGAGAATTTATTGATAATGATAAATTTTATTTCAGAGGTGATGAGTATCGCTTATCTCTAATTTTGGGGAGAAAAGAGGCTGTTAAAATTGAAGGAAGTCTTTTACTAGTCTCGTATGATGATGATAAACCAATAGGTAGAGAAAACATTAAAAGATTACTGGAAGATTGGTACTTAAACCAGTCTATTAAACTTTTGAAAGCAAGAACTGAAGAGTTTGCGCAGCAGATGAGCGTTCAACCATGTGGGATTACTGTAAAGAACTACAAGTCAAAATGGGGATCTTGCACTGCAAATAATAAAATATCTTATAATTGGCGAATTATAATGGCTCCAGATCATATAATTGACTATCTAATAGTTCATGAGTTAAGTCACATCATCGAACTTAATCACTCTAAGAATTTCTGGTACCAGGTGGGAAACTACTGCAAAGATTTCCAAAAAAAAAGAAAATGGTTGCGAGAAAACGGGCATAAGCTTGTTTTGTAGCCCATATTTCGTAAGAAGTATTGAATCGACTCAACTGGAGATGCTATTAATAATAGGCCCCTATAGAAACATAGCTATTTTTTAAAATTTTCTTAATTGTAATTTTTGAGGCAAGAAATGTATTTTGAAGACTTTTATCAAGGATACTCCTTCGAAACAAAAAAAAAGACAATAACCAAAAAAGATATTATTTCATTCGCTGAAAAATGGGATTATCAACCTTTTCACATTGACGAAAAATTGGCGAAGCAGTCCCATTATGGTGGCCTTATAGCAAGTGGCTGGCAAACCATAGCGATTGCCCACAGTTTAATTTTAGATACTCAAAAAACCTCGAGATCCTCAATGGGGTCTCCAGGTTTAGACAAAGTTAATTGGTTTAAACCTGTCAGGCCAAATGACACTATTCATTGTATAGTGACAGTCAAGTCATCGCGCAAATCAAATTCAAAACCTTTTGGAGTTACAACAATACTAGTCGAAGTTTTCAATCAAAAGAAAGAACTAGTAGCGGATATGACTGCAGTCTGGTTTTTGAAATTAGCCAATAGTCAATAGTAAACTAAACATTCTGCGTATCAAAAGAAGCTGGGCTTGTTATTTCAAGAAGCTCTAAATCTTCTGAATGCTCTATCTCTCTATGCGATATTTTTGGGGGTTGCAAGACTGAGTCTCCTTCATGAAAAGTAAAGGTTCCTTGGCCTTCATACTCGAAAGTAACCCAACCCTTGAGTATATAAACCATTTGAAAATCTAATTTATGTAAATGCCATTCGCCCTTGGAATGTTTGCCTGGAACAGCTCTAATTACATTTGCTCCATAATTTCCCTCTGTGGCAGTGTCTATTCCGAGATCCCTATACTGAAAAAATCCTCTAAGACCCGCTTCAAATTTAGATTTTTCTTTATGTGAAACTGTAAATTTCATACGTATTTTCCTTATTATTGTATTCCGTAGATTCAATGGTAACAAAAATTTTTCGTATTTTTAAAAAAACATTTAGGCATAGTTATATATAGTTTAATTGACTTGAAAAAAGGAATTTCTTTCGTTGGTATTTTGCGATACCATTGACCATCTCAGTTTTAATAATTTTATTTAATTGCAAAAGAAAATGGAAAAGAGTGCAAATGAAAAATAAGGAAAAAGTTCTTAAGGTAGTGGAAGACTATATCAATAGTGCATACGAATCTGATGGAGCTATGACAAGAAAAATATTCGATGATGACGCCAAAGTTACCGGTCATATTAATGGTAAGCTGATAAGACAGACTAAGGAGGACTGGGCAACATTCGTTGAAAAAAACATCCCATCTCCGAAAGAACAAGGTAAATCTAAAGCCTACGAAATATTAATGGTTGATACTGGAGAGGAGACCGCTGTGGTGAAAGTAAAAAGCGAGTATATTAATATCATGTTTACAGATACGCTTTCATTTCTCAGAGTCGATAACGAGTGGAAAATTTATAATAAGGTATTTGAGGCAATGAGTTAAATTTAGAACGGAAAATTTAAATGAAATTTTTTTTTAACATTCTTTCTATATGCGCTATTTCCAGTTCGTTTGTAGCGTTTAAAGTAGTTGGTAATGAGCTAGACAATGTCATTTGTAACGCGATGAAAGGTATGCAAGCTCAAGAAGAAAAAAAAATCCCCTATAATATAGGCGACTACGAATTAATAGGGATTACCGTTGATTGTGAGAAAAAAGCTTTAATAACAGAAAAAAAACACATCCAATACTCATTATCCGACTTTTCAAAGGATTTTAAGATTAATGCGATTAAAAATTGGAAAAACGCCAATTGTAAAAACATGATATTTAACACAAATACTGGTTGGTCAACCACCCAAATTATACGAGATACTGATAAAAATGTCGTTCTAAAGTTGAGGGCAAATTTTGAAACTTGCTCTCAATAAATAAGAAAAAGAATTCGATCACTTAACCTAAACAACTCAAATTAGATTCAATGAATAGTAGAAAGCTGGAAACACTAAACACTCAAGATGTTCTGTCGATGAAGGGAGAGGGATACTATTCAAAAAAGACTGCAGGAGCGAAAAATGCCATAGACTCCATACAGGAAATTTTGGAAAGATCTGTAATTTCCCTCCCCAATAAGGAAATATTGAGGTTTGCAGATTATGGTGCAGCAGATGGAGGAACTAGTCAGGAACTCTGGTACAATTTGATGAACCTTATTAGAAGTAGAGGAGATGACCGAGCAATTGAGATCATTTACACTGATTTGGCCTCTAATGATTTCTCGACCCTCTTTAAAAAAATGCAGGGGATGCATGGAGAAAAAGAGTTAGCTTATCAAAAAACCTTTGACAATGTTTTTGTGCATGGGTGCGGTACCGGTTTTCATCAACAATTACTAGCAACGGATAGCTTATCCTTGGGCTTTTCCGCGACAGCTATGCATTATGTTTCGCAAAAACCTTGTCAGATAAAAAATCACGTACATATGGTCGGAGCGGATATAGCAGAAAAGAGGCAGTTTATGACCCAAGCAGCCGAAGACTGGGAGTCAATTCTCCTTTCAAGAGCTAAAGAACTGGCATTAGGTGGCCGCTTTGTATGCATGAATTTTGGAATTGATGAAAAAGGTCGTTTTCTCGGCAATACAGGAGGACATTCAATGTTTGATAAATTTAATCAGCATTGGAAAACGCACTTGGATCGCGGGATAATAACAAAAGAAGAATATATAAACACTACTTTTGCTCAGCACTACAGAACGGTGAAAGAGTTTTGTGCGCCGTTTAATGATAAAATGTCCAAAGTTTCAAAAGCTGGTTTAAAGCTTTTATCATGCAGTACCAAATTGACAAAATGTCCCTATCGTGAGACTTATGAAAAGAATATTAGGACAATGTCAAAAAAAGAGTTTGCTGACAGCCTTATTCCAACCACCCGGAGTTGGTCAGAGACCGTTTTTCGAACGGCTTTATCTAATAGATGTGAAAATGAGAGCAACGAAATAATCGACTCTTTTTTTGAAAATTATAGGGCAGAAGTTGAAAGAGACCCGGATGGCCATGCGATGGACTATATTCATATAATTATGGAAATTGAAAAGATAGAGTTTTAAGTCTCATTGATTAAATTTATTTTGGTGGTAAAGGTGTTCAAAATTTTTATCTTTTTTAATACAGGCTTTTTTTTTAATGAATAAGATTGCAATCGTTACAGGAGCTGGGACAGGGGTGGGGAAAGCCACAGCTGTTAAGCTTTCTGATGCTGGTTTTAGTGTTATTTTGATAGGACGGCGTAAAGATAAGTTAGAAGAAACAAAGGCAGTGTGTAATGATCAAGCACGAGTATTTCCTATGGATGTTAGTAATGAGGTGGATGTAAACAAATGCTTTGAAATGATAAAGAAAAATTTTTCCCGTATAGACGTACTTTTCAATAATGCTGGTACGTTTCTCTCTTCAAAAACTATAGACGAAATAAATTTCAGTGAATGGAAAGAAGTTATTGAAGTCAATATTAATGGAATGTTTCTTTTCAGTAAGCATGCATTTTCGCTTATGAAAAACCAGTCTCCCATGGGAGGTCGGATAATTAATAATGGAAGCGTTTCCTCTATTACCCCAAGACCCGGATCAATAGCATATACCTCGACTAAACATGCAGTCACGGGAATGACAAAAAGTTTGGCACTCGACGGAAGACCATTTAACATTGTTTGTAGCCAAATTGATATTGGGAACGCCGATACACCAATGACAGGTGGAATAAAGAAAGGAATAATACAGGCAGATGGTTCCATTAAAAAAGAGCCCACATTCGATCCTGAGCATATAGCTGATGCAGTGTTACATTTAGTGAGTCTTCCCTTAGATACCAATATTCTTAATATGACAATAATGGCTAGTAGTATGCCCTTTATAGGGAGAGGTTGAAAAACACAAAATGCAAAGAAAAAAAGCTAGTGCAAATATTCAAATAGATAATGAAAGAATAAGGGTAACAGAATATTCATTTAATAGAAATGAAGAAACAGGGTTTCATATACACCAATGGGACTACGTGGTTATTCCGCAAACTAACGGCCAATTATTGCTAATTGATGATAATGAGGTTGAAACAACCACTACTCTTATAAAAGGGAAGCCTTACTACAGAAAGGCAGGTGTATCGCATAATGTAATTAACAGCGGTAAAGAAAATTTAGTTTTTATAGAGGTAGAGATAAAAGCTCATGCAATTTAAAAGTTTATTTAGCTATTAAACACTAGTATTTTTTTATTTTAATAGCGAGACCCGATCAGAAATAAACATCATGTAAAATTACACCTCTGTTTGAAAATAGTTTCTGTGGTATTTCGGTTTTATTGAACTTTTGTTCTGCTTCCCTGAAGAGTAGCTGGCAGTCTACAAAAGCCTTTTCATCAGTATATTCCCATAGATTGCCTAATCGTTGAATGCCATCTTTATTGAAAACTTGACTAACTGTTTGTCTTATAGCTCCCGCTTTAGCGAATTTTGATTGCATGTCTAGTACAACCTTTTGCCATTCTTCTCCTCCTACTATTAGATCGCTCTTCGATTGGAAATCTTGGGTTATATAACTCATAATTTTGGACTTGATCATACTTTGCTCCTCAGTATTTACGTAATTTAATAATATTGAATTTCAGAATTTATTCCATTACAACATAAAACATGCCGAAAATCGGATTTGATATAACAAGCATAATGTATGCGGTTCTTAGAAATCTTATTATCCTAAGCATCTCAATATCCGTTTATTCGAAAACAACACAATCTGCTGAACTAACATTAGATATTACCTCATACACTTACCGTGAAGTTGATCTAAATGATAACCTCTTCATGGAGGATAAATCTGCTCCCTTTTTATACAGTGTAGGACTTAGGAACTGGGGAGACGCTAAAGCAACTTCAAATACAAAGAGTACTAATTTTAGTTTTTTATATACGCTTGAGTATAGTTTCGGGAATATTGACTATTCCTCCGCAGGGACCGGTACAATGGTAAAACAATATTATAAGGGTAGATTAGAATATTACCTTAGCACTGGTACAAAAGTAGGAGCCAATGATCTATTACCCTACATTGGGCTGGGATATCGCAATCTACTTGATGATAGCGGATATAAAACGTCATCAACCAACCATCTTGGTTATGATAGGCTCTCCCAGTACTATTACGTTCCAATAGGGGCTATTTGGTATATAAGCGATAGCCTCTCTTTAAAGTCTCAGTACAACTATTTTCTTGAGGGGAAACAAATAAGCTTTCTTAATGAAATTTTGCCTGGTACTTATTCTGTTAATCCTCAAAATACACAACGTCTTGGTTGGGGATTTGACTTTACATTACGTTCGAAATTAAATAGCCAATGGTCTACCTATGGTTTTTTTAGGTCTTGGAATATTGAAGATTCCGATGCAGTTTCATGCTCTGCTCTTATTTATTGCATGGAGCCAAAAAACCAAACGCATGAAATTGGTGCTGGTATTTCATATCATTTTTAGTGACTATTAAAGATATCTATGGATAAATGTTTGCTTACAGAAAATTATTTTAATGAACCTGGCTAAAAAATTATGAAATTGGAATTGCACCACATAAATTTGTCAACTCAAGATGTTAAGAAACTTGAAACTTTTTATAAGGATATACTATTTCTAGATACCCAAAGTGATGACTTGCCTACTTTAGAAAAGAAAAAAGGGTACTCAGGTGATGTATCATTTGTGGGTGATGGTAAGGTTCAAATGCATTTGGCACAAAAAGACTTGTCCGTAAATTTCAAAACAGGCCATTCTATAAATCCAGTTGAAAAGGGTCATATTGCGTATCGTACAGATGACATCGAGGCATTTAAAAACCATCTCAAAGAAAACGGTATTGAATTTACAGACTGGGGAAATATCGGGGTCTCAGGATGGCATCAAATTTTTTTCTATGATCCTGATGGAAACATTATAGAGGTTCACCAGAAAATATAGCTTGTTTTATTATTTTTTGAAATTATTAGCTCTAGAAAAATTTTTCATTTAATAATAAAGGGATTTGCTGTTGAGGTTTCATGACTAATCCATACTGATTTTGTTTCTAAAAACTCCTTGATGCATTCTTGCCCACTTTCGCGACCCTGGCCCGATCTTTTGTAGCCACCAAAGGGAGACATGTAACTAACTGCTCTATAAGTATTCACCCAAACGGTGCCAGCTTTAAGCTTATCAGCCATTCTAAGAGCTCTCCCGATATCACTGGTCCAAACGCCTGCGGCAAGACCAAAAAGTATATCATTGCCTATTTGGATCGCTTCTTTCTCATCTTTAAAGCGAATAATTGATAGAACTGGGCCGAATACTTCTTCTTGAGCTATTCTCATATTATTATTTACATTTGTAAAAATTGTTGGTTCCACAAATCGGTTTCCTTTAGAGCCTGGCCCATTATATTTCTTGCCCCCTAATACACATGTAGCGCCCTCTTTCTTTGCTATATCTATGTAGTCAATAATCTTTTTAAACTGAGGTTCGGTAGTCACTGGTCCGACATTAGTGGTTTCCATCATAGGATCACCAATAGATGCCTCTTTGGCAACTGAAACTAACTTTGTAACGAACTCATCATGTATATCTTCGTGAAGTAGTAGCCTAGAGCCGGCTATACATGTTTGGCCGGTAGCAGCGAAGATCCCTGAAATCACACCCATAACTGCAGCATCCATATCAGCGTCATTAAAAACAATGTTTGGAGATTTCCCTCCCAATTCTAGTGTTACTGGCATTATTTTTTTTGCAGCACTCTCATATATTTTTTGTCCTGAAATGTCTGAACCAGTAAAAGCAATCTTGCTCACATCTTTATGATCCACTAGGGGTTGGCCTACCTCTAGCCCAAAGCCAGTAACACAATTAATAACTCCACTAGGAAATCCAGCCTCCTCTACAAGGCTCATAAACTCAAGAGTTGAAGCGGATGTGAATTCGCTTGGTTTAATAACTGCTGTGTTCCCAGCTGCAAGTGCTGGAGCTAGCTTCCAGGCCAGCAAAAGTAGAGGTGAGTTCCATGGGGTAATAAGTCCCACGACTCCAAAAGGTTCATATTTCGTATAGTTTAGCATACCCGGCTTATCAATAGGAATAACGGCTCCCTCAACTTTATCCGCTAGTCCTCCAAAATATCTATACCATTCAGCAAGGTACTTTGTTTGTGCACCCATTTCAGCAAAAAGCTTACCATTATCTTTAACCTCTATTTCCCCCAGTCTCACCGCGTCTCTTTCGATAAGTTCAGCTAACTGAACCAATATTTTACCTCTTTCAGTAGGTTTCATGGGTTCCCAGTGTTCCTCAAAAGCATTTTTCGCTGCAATAACTGCAAGATTTACGTCTTCTTCGTTACCTTTAGCAATCTCTGCCCACACCTCTCCGCTATATGGGTTGTCAGTTTCAAAATAATTTCCTGAGGAAGGTTTTTGCCAATTGCCATTTATGTATAGGTCATATCTTATCATTTTTTTCCCACTAATATAAGGGTGAATGCTTTTGAGTTTTTTCTGGGTCCAGTTTATTTCTGTATGGTACTTTAATCAAACTAATTATGTTAAATGAAGATTTGAAAGATTTTTGGCAAAAAATGCCGAGGTAGACATAATATTTTTAAAAAAGTCATCTAAATTGTAGATTTTTTTGTTTTTAACTAAGCAGAAATTTTGTATGAATTAGGAGTAATGATAGGTTTATAAAAATCTATTAGAAATGGAGTCCTTTATGAAGCAGCCTCACAAAAATCCAAACATTAAGCCTCTTATTATCACAAACTTAATTTTTTTAGTTTTCTTTATAATTGTCGTAATTTCAGGACTTTAAATGATTTACTTTGTCATATAGTTAGATTGTGATCATAACACAAAGTAGACTCGTTGATCTCGAAACTTATTAAAAGAGAAGTTGCGAAATATGGAAAAAATTTTATGGAACATCTTTATAGAACTCTAAGGATGAAATTCCTGCAGAGAATCCTGGTCATATTTTTTCTAATTTTTCCGGTTGTAACGGGGTGCTCCAATTCAAGTATGGAAAATGTTGTTTCAAAAAATTTGTCTTTTGATCTGCTTGAATACTTTGAAGGTGAGACAACAGCCTGGGGTTTAATTGTTGATAGATTTGGAAATTTGCAGAGGACATTCAAAGTAAGGCTAAATGGAAATATAGACAACAAACAACTTCTACTCAAAGAATACTTTACTTACAGTGATGGAGAAACAGAGTACAGAGAGTGGATTATAACAAAAACTGAGACCGGTACTTATGAGGGTAAATCAAAAGATACAATTGGAGTTGCAAAGGGCAAACAAAATGGTAACACCATGCGAATGGTTTATGATACTACGATCAGGATCGGTGAAACAGATATCAGAGTATCTTTCGATGATAGGTTTGTTAAAGCTGATAAGACAGTAGTTATAAATAGAGCTGAGATTTTGAAATGGGGAATAAAAATAGCTGATGTTACAATATTTTTTTCGAAGTAAGATTGACGCTATTTCACACACTAGATTTGCAAGTTAAATCGACGTGAGCTGGGTTCTGATTACAGCAATTGCGAGTTTATCCCAGACACTTCGTAGTGTGTTTCAAAAGAATTTAATTGAAGATGTAGGAGTGCTCGCATCAGCTTATTCTCGATTTATCTTTGCTCTGCCCTTTGTTGCTTTGCTAACCGTATTTTTTTTAGATACTCAAGGATTAGCGATACTTAAAAATTTTTCGGCAACCGTATGGTTTTTTTTAATTGCTGCAAGCATTTGCCAGATTTTATTTACAATTGTTCTTATAAAATTATTTACTCTACGATCGTTTGCTATAGGTGTTGCATTTTCCAAAACTGAAGTAATACAAACCACTCTGTTAGAGATCATTATCGTAGGGTTTATTCTTACCTCACAAGTTTTGTTAGCAATCATTATAGGCTTTATTGGGATGTTATTTATGTCTAAGCAAAAACTTATTGGGAACGTGGGGTTTAATACGTTATTTTTTAAGCAGGTAACTTTGGGAGTGTCGTGTGGTATTTTTTTGGGCCTTAGTTCTGTTTTATACAAAATAGCGCTTGATAGTGTAACTTCAGACTTAATCTATAAAAAAGTATTGATTTTGTCGTTTTTGGCTTTGGCTTTTCAATCAGCTATATTCGGAATATATATTCTTGTCACTGAGGGAACGCAAAACGCCCTAAAGCTCATGTTAATATGGAAAAAGGGGTTGCCAGTTGGTTTTTTTGCGTGCGCGGCAACTTTTTGTTGGTTTTATGCTTTTTCTCTTGTTGATGCAACTCTCGTCCGAGCTGTTGGACAACTAGAAATAGTCTTTTCTGTTTTAATATCGTTTGTTTTTTATAAAGAAAAAATAACAGGGCTTGAATTAATCGGGATGAGCCTAATTACAATATCAATATTGGCCTTGTTAGGTTTTCCAACTATTTATTAAAGAGAGAAGTTTACATGTTCCTAAGGCTAATATTTTTTGAATTAATTTTATTCGTATTTTTATATTTATTTTTTAAGTTTTTCATAGATGAACGGTATTTTGGTTTTTCTATGAAAGTTTTGATGGCTGTTGCAATATTATTAATAGGCACCCAAACAGCAGCTTTAATTTTTCTAAGTAGGGCTTAACTATTTAAGCTGCCTGATTATATTGGCGATAACGTTAGCTCTTTTAGCAATACTGTCGATATATAAATGTTCATTAAGGGTATGATAACCATCACCGAGTGTGCCTAATCCATCTATTGTAGGTACCCCTAAAGCACCGCTGAAATTTCCATCGGACCCACCTCCCATACTACCGTGTGAAAATGGAAGACCGAGACCTTTGCAAATGCTTTTTGTAGCCTCTAAAAGATTTAATGTTCCATCATTTGGCTCCCATACTGGTCTTACCACGCCTTGTTCAACGGTGAAATTTATACCTTCTAACTTACTGGTGAGGCCAAGTATGGTAGAAGAGCCTTCATCAAGGTTTTTTTGTTCTTTCGCCATAGATATTACTTGTGCGATGCATTCTGAGCTAACACAATTTACCCATTGTCCTCCCTTTACAACGCCTGCCGAAAACGTTCTATCGTCATTTGACAAATCTTCGATCTCTATAATTTTTTTAGCCATCTCCTTTACAGCGGACTTGCCTGCCTTTGGATTTATTCCTGCATGAAATGGTACGCCCTCGGTCTTTAAATTAAATCGGGCAATCGCGTACCTACCCGAAACATATCCCCCATCAGGAAGACCAGGTTCAGGGACTAAAACATACTTTGATCTTAAAGACTCGGCCTCAATAAGACTTCTTGTGCTGGGTGACCCTATTTCTTCATCTGATGTAATTAAGATTGTAATTTTCAAGTCAGGCAAATCTTCCTCTTTCATAAGCATTTTCACTGCTTCGATCGCTATGAGGTTTCCACTTTTCATATCAAAGATTCCTGGGCCAAAGCATTTGTCACCATCAATTCTAAAGGGTAATTTTCTCAACGTTCCAATTGGATGAACCGTATCCATATGGCCCATAATAAGAATGCCAGGGGAATTTGAATTTTCTGGCGTCTCATTAAAAGTTGCTCTTAAGCAATCACCAAGATTTTTTTTGCCAGGTACTCTCTCAAGTCTCCCCCCCATCTCGGCAAGAAAATTGGAGCACAAATCCATCATTCTATTTACTGCGTTTTTATCAAAGGTAGGGCTCTCAACTTCGACCCATTCACGCAGAGTACTTAAGATTTGTTTTGTATCAAAATTATATTCTCTTATATCAGTCATTAAGTTAATCAGTTACAGGAAACAGTTCCAGAAAGAGAGTTGTGTCCGCCCGCAGTGCTGACAGTTGACCCCAAATTTACTACCGTGTATGTCGAGCCACATGCACTTAAAGCTTTCTTATCCCAAGAGTTTTTCAGCTGTTTTGCTGTGCCATCTTTTATAGCCACTGTAATTGTCCTTTCGGGGTTTCCAGAAAACATTCTCATAAGGCCATTTGATCCATTGCTACTCGAGCAAGATGAAATAAGAAAACCTATCACGACAACCGTCCCTAACTTTAACATTTTTTTAATCATTATAACCTCCTAAAAATATCATTATGAGTGATAGCAAAATTACATTTATCACTCTTCTAAAGTTTATGATTCTTTTTCTATTTCCACAATGTTAATTCTCAAATCTTTAAATTGAACGCCAGTAGCGAGCGTTTTATCAACTAAAGCGAGAAAGCTGCCTAACCTCTGGTGCCAATCGTTTGCTTTTAACAGAGCTTCTTCATCATAATCTTCATCAATCTCCAATGTAATTTGTGATTTTATAACTATCGTTTTCATATCACTTATCTACAAACTTGATACTTTGGAGTTTATTTCTGATTTCAATAGAAATAGCTTCGGATTTATTTTCTTGAAAGTTGTAATTGACATAAATTGCCTCGCCCTTTGCACAAAGCCTGTTGGTTTGAAATATTTCCTCTCTTATAGTGAATGAAGAATTTCCGATTTTTTGAATTCCCGTTCTTACTTCTACATTCTCCGCTAAGTAAAGCTGATCTACATACTCAACCGTTACTTTAACCAATGCAAGCTTCCAGTTTACAAAGTCGAGGTTCGGCGAAAAGATACGAAAGATTTCTCTCCTACCTGCCTCAAACCAAATGGGGACAAATACGTTGTTAATATGACCTACACCATCTGTCTCGGAAACACGGGGGACGATATTCGTAAAAATCAATTTTTATAAATCCTTCGAAAGTTAATGTTGATAAGTGTACTGACAAAATCGTATAGTTGAAAGTCCTCTATTAAAAAAAAAGCAAAGAAAATAAAGTAAGAATGTTTGTTCATCTTAAAACTAAAACAATTTACTCTCTACTGGAGGGAGCTATTTTTGCAAAGGCTTTGGCAGAGCAATGCCTTAAATTTAAAATGCCGGCCGTTGGAATTGCTGATAGAGGAAATTTATTTGGTGCACTAGAGTTTTCGGAGGTGCTATCAGATTATGGGATACAACCTATAATAGGATGCCAATTACCTATGAGCTTTAAGGAAGCCGATTTAAAAAAATTGAAAGCAACAGAGCGGATTAGCATGCTTTTTTTAGCGAAGAATGAGTTAGGATATCGCAATTTGATGGAGCTCTCGAGTAAGTTCTTTCTAAATGAAACCTATCGGTTTGAAGGTATAAGTATCCGAGAAATCGATAAATTTTCTGATGGATTGATTTGCCTGTCGGGTGGTGATGAAAGCCCTATAAACAATCTTTTGAAAGATAATAAAATTAGCGAGGCAGAAAATCTTTTGCTTCACTTTAAAAGAACATTCGGCGACCGATTTTATTTAGAGATGAACCGTCATCCTTTAGGAGAAAATTATAGTAAGAAAGTAAATGTAGAGGATAATATTTTGGACTTTGCGGACAAGCAAAACCTTCCTCTTGTAGCAACAAACGACGCGTATTTTTTAGAGAAAGAACTTCATCAACCTCACGATGCGTTGCTATGTATTGCAGAAGGAAGCTTTGTTGACCAGCAACAAGAACGGCGCTCTTTGAGCATGGATCATTTTTTTAAATCAGAAAATGAGATGAGAGATCTTTTTAATGATATTCCTGAAGCTATTGAACACACAGTTGAAATTGCCATGCGTTGTTCTTTCAGGCCTCGATCAACACACGCAATGCTACCAAGGTTCTCGCCTAATGCAGACGCGGATTTAGCGGAAGAAGCAAAAAAAGGATTGCAAATAAGGTTTAAAGAACTCTCTGGAGTAGATGATCAGAAAGTCTATCTTGATAGACTATCTTACGAGCTAGACGTTATAAAAGGTATGGGTTTCAGTGGTTATTTTTTGATTGTAGCAGACATCGTTAAATGGGCAAAAGCTAAAGGAATTCCCGTAGGGCCAGGTCGAGGCTCAGGAGCAGGCAGCTTGGTGGCATTTGCTCTAACAATAACTGATTTAGACCCAATTAAATATTCTCTGCTTTTTGAAAGATTTCTTAATCCATCCCGCATATCAATGCCTGATTTTGACATTGACTTTTGTATGGATAGAAGGAATGAAATTATCGATTATGTTAAACAAAAGTATGGGAAAGAAAATGTTGCGCAGATTATCACGTTTGGTGCGCTCTGGTCCAAGGCAGCTATTAGAGACATCGGGCGAGTTCTTCAACTTCCTTACTCAAGGGTGGACAGGATAGCAAAGCTTATCCCAGTTCAGGGTACAAAACCTATTTCTCTGAACGAGGCAATGGAAACAGAAGAGGCTTTAATTGAGGAAGCCAAGAATGACGAACAAGTTTCTAGAATGCTGAACATATCAAGAGAATTAGAAGGAGTATTAAGAAATGCTTCTACCCATGCCGCTGGTATTGTTATTGGTGATAGGAGATTAGTTGAGTTGGTTCCTTTATACCAGGACCCTAGATCCGATATGCCGGCAACTCAATTCACAAAGGATTGGGTCGAGAAAGCGGGTTTAGTAAAGTTTGATTTTCTTGGGTTAAAAACATTAACGATAATAAGTGAAGCCGTTTCACTAGTAAATTCCACTAGCTCCTCTAACCTTGATATAAATATGATACCTTTAAACGATGTGCAAACTTTTAAGCTTTATTCAGAAGCGAAGACAATGTCCGTTTTTCAGGTCGAAAGTAAGGGTATGAGAGATGCCTTGATTGCTCTTAAACCAAATTCATTGGAGGATATTATTGCTTTGGTCGCATTATATAGACCTGGCCCAATGGAAAATATACCAGCATTCTGTGAAGCCAAAAATGACCCCAAAAAAAGACAGTTTCTCCATCCATCCATCGATAAAATACTTGATGAAACTCACGGGATTATTGTTTACCAAGAACAGGTTATGGAGATTGCGCAAAAAATGGCAGGTTATAGCCTTGGTGATGCCGACTTGTTAAGAAAAGCAATGGGAAAAAAAATAAAAGAGGTGATGGATGCAGAAAAACCCAAATTCTTGGAAGGTGCAAATAAGAATGGAATAGAGAAAAAAACAGCCGAGGGCATATGGGATTTATTAGCAAAATTTGCCAATTATGGATTTAACAAATCTCACGCGGCTGCCTACGCAGTCCTAAGTTACCAGACAGCTTTTTTGAAAACTCATCATACTGCCGAATTCATTACGGCCGCAATGAATAACGATATTAATAATATGGAGAAATTTTCAAACTATTTTGATGATATTAATGCTTGCGGTTTTACGATGTGTCCCCCGTGTGTAAATATATCAGAGGTAAAGTTCTCAGTAAGTGAAGACAAGATAATATTTGGCTTAGGAGCAATAAAAAATGTTGGATTTGAGTCTATGTCCAAAATTGTTGCAAATAGAAAAAGGAATGGAAAGTTCGTTGATATTTTCGATTTTGCACGAAGAGTTCATTTGAAAAAAGTTGGCAAAAGGCCCTTGGAAATGTTAATCAGCTCTGGAGCTTTTGCAGTTTTTAATCTAGAGAATACTGCTATGCTAGAAAAGCTAGAGGAACTTATTTTGTATTCGGCTGCATGCCATGATGAGGAGGATTCTAGCCAAGTTAATCTATTCTCAAATTCTGTAGAAACAATTAAGAAACCTGAGTTCAAATCCATTAATTCACCTTCTCTTTCAATGAGATCGAAAGAAGTTTATGATGTTACGGGTATTTATTTTGTGTCTCCGTACAACCATGAGCCTTATTTTTACGAGTCACTAGGAATAAAGGAATTCAGTACACTTTCAGATTCAACAGGCGAATTCCAAAGCATTATGACCGCAGGGTTTATAACTGACCTAGCATTAAAGACAACAAATAATGGACAGCAATATTTCTTAGTTAGTTTAATTGATCATAGAGTTAAAACCTTTGATGTTTTTATTTTCCCTGACAGATTAACAGCTTTGACTGCGGAATTAGTGGTGGGTACTTTCGTACTTCTAGTTCTTGAAAAAATAAAAGATCAAAATGGTCACGGTCGAATAAATGTTAAGTCAGTTAGAGATTTAGAAAAGTTCATAGCAAATAGAAAACATAAGCAATATCATTTTGTTATAAGTACAAAGTGTCAGGTTAGTAAAATATCTAGTCTTTTAGAAAATGCAGTCATGAAAGAAACTACCAATGAGGGTAATGTTCTAATTACGGTTAAAGATGAGAAAAGTCAGGAGAAAACAAATATATCATTACCATATTTTTATGATATCAGTTCAGAAGTTATAGAGAATATTAAAGCCGTTGAAGGCGTATTTGAGATACAGGCAGTGTAGAAATTAAGTCATAAGTTAAATGGATATTTCGAAAAAAAAATCACGTCCCAAAGCAATTACTCCTAAAGGTTTTCGGGATAACTTTCATTCTTATCTCAAGAAAAGAGAAGAAGTTCTACAGATAGTGAATAGGGTTTATGAACTTTATGGATTTGAAAGACTTGAAACTCCGTCAGTTGAGACAGTCGATGCTTTAGGAAAGTTCTTACCAGACATAAACAGACCAAACGAGGGTGTTTTTGCCTGGCAAGATGAGAATGAATCTTGGCTTGCTTTGAGATATGATTTGACCGCACCTCTAGCAAGAGCCTTTTCTCAACATCGAAATAATTTGCACGTACCATACAAAAGATACAGCTTCGGACCTGTATGGAGAAATGAAAAACCAGGACCAGATAGATTTAGAGAGTTTTATCAATTTGATGCTGATATTGTAGGCTCTTCAAGTTTCATGGCAGATGCTGAAATGTGTTTTATTGTATTTGATGTCTTAAAAGAACTAGGGTTTTCTACTGGTGATTATTCTACAAGGATTAGTAACAGAAAAATTCTTTCAGGATTAATTCAAGCTGTAAACTTAGAGGATACCACAATTCTGAGTGATATTGAATTGGTAGTTTTTAGAGCCATTGATAAGTTAGATAGACTTGGATTAGAAGGCGTCAAAAATCTGTTGGCCAAAGGAAGAACAGATAGCAGTGGAGACTTTACTGAGGGAGCCAACCTCAGTGCTTTTCAAATCGATACCATAATTAGTTTTTTAAAAATAACAAATGATGACCCTTACAAGACCTTAGAAGAAATGAAGTATCTCGTAGGGGGCTCTGAAATTGGACAACAAGGAATAAGTGAGTTAAACAACATAACCGACACTTTGCTCTCAAAAGACATATCTAATCTTTCATTCAAAATAGATCCCAGTGTTGTTAGAGGATTGGCTTACTACACAGGAACAGTTTTTGAAACTGAGTTATCCACGCCTACTAGATCGCTAGGATCGATATCTGGAGGAGGAAGATATGATGATTTAGTAAGTAGATTTACTGGCCAAAAAGTACCCTCCACTGGGGTTTCAATTGGTATTGATCGTCTAGTATCTTATCTTCATGAAAGTGATGGTGATAATGAGAAGGGAGTTGTAGACGTTTTAGTAACTGTAATGGATAAAAACCTGATGAAACATTATATAAAAATTGCTACTGAACTGAGAGAAAATGGGATTAATACGGATTTATATGTCGGAAACCCTAAGGATTTTGGTAAGCAAATGAAGTATGCAGATCTGCGTGGTGCAGCGTTTGCCATAGTGGCTGGGACCAACGAAATTGAAGCGGATATAGTTCAAATTAAAGATCTTAAGCTGGGTAGCAAACTTGCAGATAACATTTCTACAAATGAAGAATGGAAAGAGCAACCAGCACAATTTCCTGTAAAAAGGGAAGCGTTGACAAAAAAAATCTTAGAATTACTCAAAAGATAAGATGTTGAAATCAAAAAAAGGGATTTTAAAACCTAAATTAGACTCCAGTAATTTAGGATTGGAAATAGGGCGCATAGCTACAATCTTCAAAAAAGCTGGATTAAAGGAGATAAGTGTGCCTTCTCTTTTAAATTCATCAGACTTAGTTGATTTTTATGGTGAAGATTTAAAACTTCGGGCTTATACGACTTCTGATCCTGTAAGAGGCGAACAGATTTTAAGGCCAGATTTTACTGTTCCAATTTTGTTAAAACATTTGAGAGGTAATTCTCATCAAGCTAAGTATTTTTACAGCGGTAACGTTTGGAGAAGACAAAATTTTAAGTCGATTATTCCAAATGAACAATACCAGATGGGCTTTGAATTATTTGATAGTAAAAAAACCAAATCAATCTCATCCGACGTTGAAGCATACTTACTTATTAATAAAATTTTGAGTAAATATAAAGTGAACTCAGTAACAGGCGATGTGCAAGTATTAACAAGCGCTATCAATGATCTTGATATAAGTGATTATAAAAAGACTTCATTAAAAAGACACCTATGGCGACCAAAAAGATTTATGAGACTATTGGAACTTTACTCAAAGCAAAAAATTAGTGGTCGGAATAATAACTTATTCAAAAGTGCTAATTTATTACTATGGAAAGAAAAATTACGTGGAATTGAAAGTTTTTACGGAGTAAGAACCAAGACGGACATAAAGGAAAGAATTGAAATTTTAGAGGAAGAGTTATCACAGAATCTAATTGCCAATTCTGAAAAAAGCTTTTTATTAAAATTAATGAGATTCCAGTCGAGCCTAAGACAAGCGCCAAAGAGCATGTTATCCCTCTCAAGGGTTGGAGGCACTTTCAGGAAAGCTATAGAGAATTTTGAGCATAGAGTTGAGCTCTTAAGTGAGCACATCGATACGAAAACAGTAAAATTTCAAGTTATTTATGGTTTAACAACACTTGAATATTATGACGGTTTTGTTTTCGGATTTCAGTTTGATCATGGAAAGTATCCACCAATCGCTCAAGGTGGGAGGTACGATAGCTTATGCAGTACCTTATCGAAAAAAGGAAAGTCAATTTGTGCTATAGGAAGTATGTTGAGAATGGATTTTTTAAGAAAAACTTAAAATTATGACAGAGATTAAGGATAAAAAAATTGATTAGATTCGGACTACCATCTAAAGGCAGATTAAAAAAACAAGTTGAAAAATTTTTTTCTGAAAGAGGCCTAGAATTGGTAAATGCAGGTATGATACGAGAGTATTTGGCAGAATTTAAAGGAGAAAAAAAAGTTCAAATAATACTTCTGGCCGCATCAGATATTCCACTAGAAATAAAAAAAGGTAATTTAGATATTGGTATCACAGGTAGAGATTTAGTTTTTGAGAAGATACTTGATTGGCGAAAGTGTATTTTAGAATTGAAGCAACTGAATTTTGGAGAAGCGGACTTGGTTATAGGTGTTCCCCAATTTTGGATTGATGTTAACCATCTTGATGACCTGGATGAGGTTGCTTTCTTTTTTAGAAAAAAATATTCGCGTTGCTTAAGAATAGCGACAAAATATCAAAACATCACGCGCGAGTTTCTAATAGAGAAACAAGTTACAAATTTTGAGATTATAGAAAGCCAGGGCGCTACAGAGGGTGCTATAGTAAATGGTATTGCCGACGTAATAGTAGATATTTCGTCCACAGGCGAGACTTTGAAGCAAAATAAACTTAAGACTATTGAAGACGGTACTCTTGTAAAGAGTTTTGCTTCAATTTTTGTTAGTAAGAATTATTATAAAAAAAATAAGAGTGATGTTGAATTAAAAAGACTTCTAGACCGACTTGTATTAGATATCTAGCTTATAATAAACCCACCTCTAATAATTGCTGTTGAACCTCTAAGGGAATATTATCTTCAAACGTTCCTGTTACTGGGTCTGTGATGTCCGATGGAGTTCTGTTTTTCTTTAGGTATCTCCAACCCTGAAAAGGTTTTTTACGCATCGGTGTTGTTTTTATAATTGTGTCATCCAAAAATATTTTACATCTTTTTATTCCATCTGGATCTTCATTTTTTGTTATTGCTACGATTTTTTGCCTCGCACAAATCACACCTTTTATAACCCAGTACAAAGAACCAGATTTAATAATGGCTTCATGCTTTTTTGGCATCAGCTTTGTTGAATGATAGAATCCCGTATTTGCATGTGAGCCACCTTGGCTTAAAAATCGGCGTTGCATCAGGGCTAGCTCTTCCACTGACTTTACGCCAACTGCCAGTTTCACGATATTTACGGAAGGTTCAGACATCTTATAGTCTCTAACTTTATTATGCCAATAAGTAAATGTTTTCTTGACACCAGAAGATGTTTTAATATAAACAAACCATCTCACTGAGGTTAAAGGGTAAAGTTTTGACAAAAAGAACCGCTGCAAAGCATAAAATCGACAGAAGAATGGGAGAAAACATTTGGGGTCGCCCCAAATCACCTGTTAATAAAAGAGAATATGGGCCTGGGCAGCATGGGCAAAGGAGAAAAGGAAAGCTTTCAGATTTTGGCCTCCAGTTGAGAGCAAAGCAAAAGCTCAAAGGTTATTATGGGGATTTGACGGAAAAACAGTTTAGAAAAATCTTTAATATCGCCGAGAAAGAAAGAGGTGATACTGGTGAAAAGTTGATAGGACTTTTGGAAAGAAGATTAGACGCAGTGGTCTACAGGGCAAAGTTTGTCCCTACAATCTTTGCAGCAAGACAATTTGTTAACCATGGGCATGTTATGGTTAACGGAAAAAAAGTAAACATACCATCCTATAGTGTTAAGGAAGGCGATATTATCGAAGTGAGAGATAAATCAAAGGAAATGGCTCTTATAGTAGAGGCGCTCGCGTTGAAAGAAAGAGATGTGCCTGAATATATTGAAGTTGATTTTAAGAAAATGATTGCCAAGTTCAAAAGGGTCCCAGAGCTTTCTGATGTTCCTTATCCAGCGATAATGGAACCAAATCTTGTTGTTGAATATTACGCAAAAAACTAGCAGGCATTATGATTCACCACATCTTCAATAAAGAAATTAGTTTTCCAGAAGATGGCGAGCTAGAGCAGGCTTTTTTTGGTATGGGTTGTTTCTGGGGCGCAGAGAAGAAATTTTGGGAGTTGAAGGGAGTAAAACTTACTGCAGTTGGGTATGCCGGCGGTATTACAAAAAATCCTTGTTATAGGGATGTATGCACTGGATTAACCGGCCACAATGAGGTTGTGAAAGTCCTATTTGATCCTGCAGAAATAAGTTATGTTGAGATATGTGGAACATTTTGGGAAAATCATGATCCAACACAGTTGAATAGACAAGGTAATGATATAGGCACACAATACAGAAGTGGGGCCTATTATTTTTCAGACACCCAAAAACTGAGGTTGATGGAAACTAAAGCATTATACCAAGAATTACTACAAAAAGCAGGCTTTGGCTCTATTGTAACTGAGATAAAAAAGACACCTGAGTTCTTTTTAGCTGAAGACTATCATCAGCAATATCTTGCAAAGAATCCTCAGGGTTATTGCGGTTTAGGTGGAACCGGTGTTGACCTAAAAAAGAGTTTGGAGAATTCCATAGAGGCTCTTTAGCAATATTTTGTCATACATTAAATAATCTAGACTCAGAAAAATTGAGTAGGCTTGAAAAGTTCTTTGAGCTGAATATTCCAGTAATCGAGTATCAGGAAGTAATAGCTTGTACAAATAAATCGTTGTTTAACCAAAAAATTTTTTTAAAAAGGGCTTTAGACCCAATTATGATATGTTTAATTGAGGAGTGTTTTAAAGTAAAAATTCTGATAACTAAAGTTCAAAGAAAAAACTGGCTAAGAGCTTCTAATGTTCAGTTTAGCCCTGTTAAAATAAATAAATTTATTATTACAAGCTCTTTTTTTGCTAACTCTGTGAAGCAAGATAAATATTCATTAACAATTGATGCCTCTTTAGCATTTGGAACGGGTCATCATTACTCAACTAAATTTTGTTTAGAGTTAATTCAAGAACTAAAAAAAATGCAGATTAATCCATTAACAATAATCGACGTCGGATGTGGCACTGGGATCCTTGCTATAGCAGTCGCCAAGTTATTTGGTTCAAGGGTGATTGCGGTTGATAACGATATCCATTCCGTTGAATTGACCAAGCGAAACATAATAGTTAATAAGGTCATGCGGCATGTAAAAGTTTACAGATCTTCAGGACTAACGGGTAACCATCTTAAATCGAGGGCAAAATATGATTTAATAGTGGCGAACATTTTATTTAATCCAATAAAGTCCCTAATGAGATCATTTATTCAAAATCTATCAAATAGTGGTTTTCTGATCTTGTCGGGTTTAACCATAAAACAGGCAAGGCAATTGAAAGAGATTTCAAAACAATTCGGCTTGAAAGTTTTAGTCGAAAGAAAAGAAGCTAATTGGGCATCATTACTATTAACAAAGACTGTTCCTAAAAGAGCGATCAAACTCAGTTATTGAAGCGTTATTATGATGTATGCTAGACTTACTGGAAAAACATAAGAAAAATATGCAGGTAATAGGAATAGATCCAGGACTGATCAACACTGGATGGGCCGTGATTGAGGAGGATGGTCCAAAAATAAAATTTTTGGGTAGTGGTATTTGTAGAGCTGGCAATAAAAAAGATATGGCAGCCAGATTGGTATCTATTTTGGAACAACTAAGATCCGTTATACAAAGATTTGAATTAGAAAGTGGCGCAATAGAAAAAGCTTTCGTAAAGAACGACCCTCTCGCTGCCTTAAAACTTGGACAAGCGAGGGCGTCAGCAATGATAGCTCTTGGAGAGAGGAAAATTGAAGTAAGTGAATATGCCCCAAACTATGTTAAGAAAATATTTACAGGAAAAGGTCACGCGACAAAAGAAGAGGTTGAAAGAATGGCCTCGTTGCAGTTCCCAAAAGTATGCTTTAGCCAGTCGGATGAGGCAGATGCTGTCGCGATAGCTATATGCCATATGCATACTTTGAAATTAAATGCTAATCTTAATACAGCAATAAAGAAAGCAATGTGATCTCAAATGATAGGTAGAATAAAGGGTCAACTCATTGAGAAAAAAAGAGATAGCGTCGTCATTGATGTTTATGGAATTGGTTACGTTGTTTATGTCACTGAAAAAACCGCAAGATCCCTAAATCTGGATAATCAATCTAGAGACATATCGCTATACTCTGAGTTATTAGTGAAAGAGGACTTATTACAATTGGTTGGCTTTATAACTCAGATAGAAAAAGATTGGTTTAATATCTTACGATCAGTTCAGGGTATCGGAGCGAAAGTTGCCCTCACTATTTTAAATACACTGGATACGAAAGAACTTTTGCATGCCTTAAGAATGAAAAATGAGCTTGCCTTTTCTTCTGTCTCCGGAATTGGATCTCGAATGGCTCAGAGACTGGTTGTAGAGTTAAGTGGTAGAAAAGATTTAATACTTTTAGAGGATGAGGAAATAAAAGAGATAAGAGACGAGAGTAATGAGCAGACGATCAACCTAATAAAAAGAAAGGAGATTCAGCGAGATGCATTATCTGCGTTGCAGAACTTAGGTTTTAAAACTGCAGAGGCTCAGAGCACTATAGATAGAATTTTAATCGAAGATGATCTTGTAGATGCTTCGCAGTTGGTAAAGAAAGCTCTTAGATCGCTTGCCAAAGGATAGTCTCTATGAATGATGAAAAAAATATTTTGTCGCAAGATGAGTTAACAGAAGACTATGAAAATACTCTTCGACCTAAAAGTATAGACGAATTTATTGGGCAGGCCGATTTAAAAAAAAACCTGAAGATTTTTTTGGAAGCATCCAAAATACGAAAAAGAGCATTAGATCACGTTCTTTTTCATGGTCCTCCCGGTTTGGGAAAAACAACTTTGGGACAAATTATTGCAAGGGAATTAGGGGTAAATTTTAAAATGACTTCTGGTCCCGTTTTAACAAAATCGGGTGATTTAGCGGCAATTCTCACCAGTCTTGAGGCTAATGATGTTCTCTTTATTGATGAGATACACAGATTGTCACCAGCTGTTGAAGAAATTCTATATCCAGCTATGGAAGACTTTAGTTGCGATTTAATTGTAGGAGAGGGTTCTGCCGCGCGCTCTTTAAGAATAGAATTAAAGCCTTTTACTTTGGTAGGCTCAACGACTCGGCTTGGTCTTCTGACCACGCCAATGAGAGATAGATTTGGGATTCCGGTTCGCTTAAATTTTTATGAGATTAGGGACTTAGTTTTGGTTGTTAGCCGAGCAGCCGATCTTTTGAACTTTAAAATCGATCAATTAAGCGCTGCTGAAATTGCAAAAAGGTCAAGAGGAACTCCAAGGATTGCAGGAAGGCTTTTAAGAAGAGTAATTGATTTTGCTACTGTTGAAAATAGTGGTGTTATTAATGATGTATTAGTAGACAGCGCACTTAATAGGCTTGGTGTGGATCATATGGGACTTGATGAAGGCGATCGAAAATATTTAAATTTAGTAGCACGTGAATATGGAGGTGGACCAGTGGGTTTAGATACTCTGGCTGCTGCGCTTTCGGAGTCTAAAGACTCAATAGAAGAAGTCTTAGAACCATATTTACTCCAGGAAGGTATGATACAGAGGACGCCGAGAGGTCGTGCCCTAGGTAAAAAAACATGGGAATATCTGGGACTTGAAAAACCAGGTAATTAGTTGGAAAGTAAATTGGAAGAAAAAATGTTTCAATATAAATGTGAAGTTTTCTATGAGGATACGGATATGGGTGGAAGAGTATATCATGCCAACTACTTGAAATTTATTGAACGTGCGAGAAGTAAGTTCATTGAATCCTTGCATATTGATCAAAGAGCGTTGCTTATAGCAGAAAATAAATTTTTCGTTGTAAAAAATATTATAGCCGATTACTTATTGCCTGCGTATTTTGGAGATAAGCTAGTAATTCGTACGACTTTGATAGAAATTAAAAGAGCCAGCATGAGGTTAAAACAGGAGATTTTGAAAGATAACAAAAGAATTTTTGACTGTGATGTAAGGCTAGCACTGCTAAATTCTTCTGGCAAACCTGAAAGACTCTCGATCGATTTTGTTGATAGGATAAAGAAGTTTTTTAAATTTTCTCAAAAGAAAATAGGAGAATAGAAAATATGGAAGAATCTTTGTTGCAGAGTCAGTCGCTAGACTTTTCCTTCATAGCTCTTTTCCTTAAGGCGACATTTACTGTAAAAGTGGTAATGTTGGTTTTGATTTTTTCCTCTTTTTGGTCTTGGGCAATCATTATTCAGAAAATTACAGATTACAGAAAATCAAAAAGAGAAAAGAAAGTTTTTTTAGATGAGTTCTGGTCCGGGGGCTCTTTAGAAGAACTGTATAATGAAAAAAGAGACGACCCCAAAGGTGCTTGTGAACAAATATTTTGTGCTGCAATGGATGAATGGCAAAGATCCTCAGACGGTGATGGAAAACTAATAGACGGAGTTCAGTCTAGGTTAGAGAGAGCGATGTATGTTGTGTTAGATCGGTGGAATGAGAAACTAAGCTCTGGATTATATTTTCTTGCTACAGTTGGATCTGTTGCACCGTTTGTGGGCTTATTTGGTACTGTTTGGGGTATCAAAAATGCCTTTCAAGAAATTGCAATTCAAGAAAGTAGTAATTTAGCAGTGGTAGCTCCTGGTATCGCTGAAGCCCTCTTGGCTACTGCTTTAGGGCTACTAGCGGCAATCCCAGCAGTTGTTTTCTATAATAAGCTTTCAGGTGACTCTCAAAAAATTATAAATGGAGTAGAAGAATTTTCAGAAGAATTCTCCGTTATTATTTCAAGGCACATCGACATGAATAAAAATCATAAAGATTAAGTATGCAAATGGGATCAAAGTCAGAAAGCCGCACAAAAAAAAGGCAAAAATCTGCCAGCAGGAATTTTGTTCCAATGTCAGAAATTAATGTGACACCTTTTGTTGATATAATGTTGGTGCTTTTGATTATATTCATGGTAGCAGCGCCTCTGTTAAGCGTAGGCATCGAGGTTGATTTGCCCAATACTCAAGCAAAACCGCTAGAAACTGAAAAAGAAAGACCTCTTACTCTTACTCTGGATGGTGAAAGCAATCTTTTCATAAATGAAGTGAAAATAGAAAAAAGTGAACTCCGTTCTAAGCTCTTGGCGATTAAAAAAGAGAGGGATTCGGATGAGATTTATTTGAGAGCTAGTAAAGATATCGAGTATCAGAATGTTGCGGCCATTCTGGCTCTAGTCAGCAATATTGGATATTCTCAGATATCATTAGTTACCGATGTAGAATAACACAAACGGAATTAAAAATGAGACAAGGTCTTTATACGTCTGGATTTTTTCATATATTTGGGGGTTTTTTATTAATAGCAAATTTCCAATTGTTAGAAGAAAATCCAAATGAAGCGTTAAATAAAGTAAGTGTAAAACTATTATCTGAGCAAGAGCTTAATGAACTTACTGCGTTGAAAACAACAAGTGCTCTCGAAGTCGAAAACTTTCAGCCAAGAACTATTACTGACTCCAATAATAATCCAAAAAAAATATCAATTCCTCCTAAGGAAAATGTTGGCAATGAAATAAAAGGTGTAACAGAGCCGAATATTATTGAAATTAAAAAGCGTAAGACAAGTGATGAAATCATTACAGATCGTGCTCAAAGAGGGGAGAATGACGTTGAAGAGCAGGTAAAAGAAAGAGTAAGCAGGTCTGTTCAAAAGCCGGACTCGTCAGAAAAACAAAATAATGATCAAGCAAAACAAAAAAACACTAGTTCTCATATTTCGTCAGAAGGTAAAAATGTGGAGATTATTTCCGGTGCCTTAAATATTGCAAAATTACCACCATCGAGACCGACATTTGTTGAGCCAAGCGATCAGGAGGACACTGATGAACCTACATTACAAAAAAATAATGATGAAGTGTATGATAACCTAATCGAACAAGTGGTAAATAATCAGAAAAATGAAAAAGTTTCAGAAACTTCAATCCAGAGATTGACTAAGGCCAGGATTCTTCAGAGGTTAAACGAGAATTGGAATGTTGTTTCGATAAATAGACTAGCAAATTATGAAAAGTATGTAATTATTTTGGAGCTAAAGATTGATGAGAATGGAAATATAAGCGGTCCAATAAAGCTAGTTTATCCACAAAAAGCCTCTGGAAACTTTCTAATAGCGAAAAGATCTGCTATTAAAGCAGTTTTAGAGTCATCTCCTTTTCCAGTTCCGAAGGAAAGCTTTCCTAGAGGTTTGGTCTTGAGAGTAGTATTTGATCCTGAAACAAATGTGGGTGTAAATAATGGTTAGACATAGTGTTTTAAAACTCCTAAAAATTTTTTCTTTTACAAGCATTTTATTTATAAACTTTAGCTTTGTAGCCGCTCAGAAAAATGACGCTCCTCAGCTTGACATGACAGTAAATAGGGGTGTAATAAAACCTATATCGCTGGCCGTTCCAAGCTTTATTAAAGAAAGCGGTGCAAACTCGATTATAAGTAGAGAACTAGCAAAAGTAATCTCAAATAATCTTGACAGCACCGGATTGTTTAGATCTATCCCACAGTCTGCTTACGTCAGCATGCCATTAAGTTTCAATACACCAGTGCAGTTTAGTGACTGGTCGATAATTAATGCTGATGTTTTGGTTATGGGATCTGTTGGTTTGAAGCCTGATGGTCGCTTAGAAGTTAAGTTTAGATTGTGGGATGTATCTCAGCAAAAAGAAATTGGAAAAGGAAAGCAGTACTTCACAAATTCGGAAAGTTGGAGAAGAATTTCACATAAAATCTCTGATACAATATATACCAGAGTTACAGGTGAAGGGGCATACTTTGATAGCAGAGTTGTTTTTGTTTCTGAGACGGGGCCAAAGGATAATAGAACAAAGAGGCTTGCTATTATGGATCAAGATGGAGCAAATTTCAGGCTATTAAAGCACCCACCTTCTCTAGTAATCGCGCCACGCTTTTCACCGACTACCAATAAAATTATTTTTACTGGATACGAAACAGGTAAGCCAAGGGTTTATTTGATGGATCTTAGCTCGGAAGAGATAACTTCTCTCCCCGAATTGAACGGAATGAGTTTTGCTCCCAGGTTCTCTGCGGATGGTAGTCAAATAGTATTATCAATGACTGAAAATGGTAATACCGATATTTTTATAAATACTTTGACTACGGGAGTGAAAAGAAGACTAACAACAAACAGCGCGATTGATACCGCGCCAAGCTTTTCACCAGACGGGAAGAGTATTGTGTTTGAAAGTGATCGAGGAGGTGGGCAACAACTTTATATTATTTCTACACAAGGAGGAGATGCAAAAAGGATAAGTTTTGGCAAAGGTAGATATGCTACTCCCGTTTGGTCACCAAGAGGTGACCTGATTGCATTTACAAAGATTAAAGAGGGAAAATTTCATATTGGAGTGATGCGGGTTGATGGAACAAAGGAAAGGTTACTGACAACGTCATTTCTCGATGAAGGCCCTGCTTGGGCTCCGAATGGCAGAGTTTTAATGTTTTTCAGGGAAACACCAGGTAGTGCCGGAGCACCTTCTATTTACTCGATTGACATATCTGGACGTAATCTTAGAAAAATTAAAACTTCTTCCTTTGCTTCGGACCCTAATTGGTCTCCAATTTTAAATTAATGTTATCGTTTAAGATTTGTGGTATAAAATACATAAAATTCGAACAGTAGACGAGGCAAAAATTATGAAAAATATTGGACTTGTTTTTTTCGTTATCCTACTGCTTGTGGGATGTGAAAATAATAAGAGTTTTAAAAACTCACTTGATAAAGCACAAATCTCTGAGAGTGATATAGAATATTTCCAAAACTTAGTGGGAGACACCGTTCTATTTACTGTTGACCAAAGTGGACTACGGCCAGACGCCATAAGTATTTTAAATGCACAAGTGAATTGGCTTAAGGAAAAGAAGTTTTTACCCATCACTATTGAAGGACACGCTGATGAACAGGGAACAAGAGAATATAATTTAGCTCTCGGTGCACGGAGAGCTACTGCAGTTAGAGAATTCCTCTTAGCCAAAGGAATTGAGCAAGATCGAATAAGTATAGTTACCTATGGAAAAGAGAGACCTTTGCGTGTTTGTTCCAACGAGGAGTGTTGGTCCAAAAATCGTAGAGCAGTAACGGTAGTCGGTAAAAAAATTGTAGAATAGTGATTGAAACAGAGATTACAAAGTTATTATGCTTTTAAGATCATTAATTATTATTTTAACACCGTTTTTATTATACGTTAGCAAATCATTAGCAACTGAAGCTCCTGAATTGGAAGCCCTTCAAAAAAGATTACTATTACTTGAAAAGGAAATACTTGACTTAAAGATGAAAAACGTTGTTGAAGATAAGTTTGAATGGCAATTTTTAAAGATGACTGAAATAGAGAATGACATCAAAAAGCTACACAACAGATTTGAAATCCTGGAAAATAACTATTATAAGGAACTAAAAAATTTGAAAGCATCAATACTAAACGCTGATACAACCAATCTTGAAAAAATTGAAGGCTCAAACGACGATATTCAAACAGAGACAGTAATCCAACCCCTAATAGACAGCTCTGCATCTTTAGAAAATCTTGAAGTTTTTAGCAGAGAGGAAGAACTATATATGGGCGCATTAGAACTCTTTGAAAGCGGTCAAACGAATATGGCTGAGCAACGTTTTTCAGAATTTATAGAAAGTTTCCCAACTAGTGGAAAACTCTCAGCTGCTTTATTCTGGAGAGCGGAAACTAGAGTAAAAGATGAAAACTGGATTGGTGCTGCCAATGATTATTTAGAGAGTTTTACAATCAATCCCGATGGAGAAACTGCTGCTAAAACATTATTTGGTTTGGGGGTCAGTTTGGGAGCCATCGGAGAGAAGGAACAAGCATGTTTAACCCTTGATGAAGTTGGATCAAGATTTGAAAATATTGAAAGAACTTTGTTGGTTGAAATTGTAAAAGCAAAAAATCTTTTAAACTGTGATCAACCAAGATAGCGGAAAAATGATTAAGCAGGTTGTTAGCAACTTAGCTAGTCTGAAACTAAGCTCTTGTGGAATAGCCGTTTCAGGTGGTAGTGACTCAATAGCTCTTTTTCATATTATAACAGAGTGGGAAGCTGAAAATAAGCCTGAGATATTCGTTGCATCGGTAGATCATGGGTTGAGATCAGAAAGTAAAGCAGAGGTGGAGTTTGTAAAGAAAATCTGTGACATGAAAGGAGTTAAACATTTTTCCTTAAAACCAACTATGAACCTATCAGAGGCACAAGGAAATTTGCAAGATAATGCTCGATCAGCAAGATATCAATTATTAAGAAATTGGGCTATCTTAAATGATTTACAATGTATCCTCATTGGCCATACATTGGATGACCAAGAAGAGAATCTTCTTATCAGGTTCTTACGAGGATCTGGTGTAGATGGATTAGCTAGTATGGAAAATATGGTTGTCAGAAATGAGATTTTATGGATAAGGCCATTATTAAAATATAGAAAAGAAGAGTTACGAAATTACTTGAGAAATAACAATTATAGTTGGAGAGATGATCCCTCAAACCACGATGATAAATATCAGCGAGTAAAGATCAGAAAACTTCTCAAGCAGCTAAAATCTAATGGTCTTATAGCACCAAATTTTGTAAAAACAGCTGATCACATGTTAAGGGCCTCAAAGCTATCTAAGGAAATAGCAAAACACAATTCTAAAACACTTTTATCGTTTAATGATGTTGGACAAATTACTTTCGAAGTTGAAAAATTTTCTCAGCTCTTTGGGGACACACAATTTCGAATACTTTCGGGTATAATCTCGTGGTTTTCAGGAAAATTCTACAAACCCCGTTTTTCACAGCTTGAGAATATGCATAGCAAAATACTTAACGATAAACTGACTAGCGCCACCTTAGGAGGGACAGTTTTTAAAAAAGAAAATGGTACAATAACTGTCACACGAGAATTGGCGTCCATTGAAGAAAATTACTTAGTTAAAGAAGAAAAGTTTATTTGGGATAACAGATGGCTAATTACGCTAAAACCAGAAACACAAGGAAAATTATATGTAAGGCCTTATGGGTTATTGGGTCTTAATGACCATAGATTTTCTATAACAAGTGAATTTGATAAAAATGCATTGGCTCCAATCCCGACAATAATAACAAATAAAAGTGTTAAATTTGTGCCTCTTTCTAATTTGGAGTATGATATTGATATAAAATTATTAAATCAGGATAGTGAGTTTTATAAATTCTTTTAAAAACAGTTGAATTTGCGTTTTTTTAGCATACTTATAAAAAATCAAAAAATTAAAAGTTGGTATCAAACACATGAATAATTTCAGAAACATAGCTTTTTGGCTCATTTTATTTTTCCTTCTTGTAGCTTTATTCAACGTTTTCAGCGGCAATACAATGAACAACAAAAGAGAATTATCTTTTTCTCAGTTTTTGGATCAAGTTGGTTCAGGAAAGGTATCTGAAGTTGTTCTTGATGGAGAAACCATACATGTAAGGGAAGCAGATGGAACAAGATATGAAGTTGTGCAACCACTTGGTACCAACTTAGTAGAAGTTTTAAGTAGATCAGATGTTGAAGTTCGTGCAGTAAAGCAGGAGAAGTCAGGACTGATGAGCGCTATAAGTGTTTGGCTGCCGTTTATTTTACTAATTGGTGTGTGGCTCTACCTAATGAATAGAATGCAAGGCGGTGGTCGCGGAGGTGCCATGAGCTTTGGAAAGTCTAAAGCAAAACTTCTAACTGAAAAACACGGTAAGGTTACATTTAACGATGTTGCAGGTATTGACGAAGCAAAAGATGAATTGGAAGAAATAGTTGAGTTTTTAAAAGATCCACAGAAATTTGGTAGGCTCGGTGGGAAAATACCCAAGGGAGCGCTACTAGTCGGGCCTCCTGGAACAGGTAAAACACTATTAGCTAGAGCCATCGCAGGTGAAGCCGGAGTACCCTTTTTCACTATATCTGGCTCAGATTTTGTTGAAATGTTCGTTGGGGTAGGGGCAAGCAGAGTAAGAGACATGTTTGACCAGGCTAAGAAAAATGCACCTTGTATTGTTTTCATCGATGAAATTGATGCGGTGGGGCGTCACCGAGGAGCTGGATATGGTGGTGGAAACGATGAAAGGGAGCAGACACTTAACCAACTACTTGTTGAAATGGATGGTTTTGAGTCGAATGAAGGAGTTATATTAATCGCTGCTACCAACAGACCTGATGTTTTAGATCCAGCACTTTTGAGGCCTGGGCGCTTTGACAGGCAAGTTCAGGTGCCAAATCCTGATATACAGGGCCGTACAAAAATACTGAATGTACACGCAAAGAAGACGGTTTTGGGACCAGACATAGATTTAAGAATCATTGCTCGAGGAACACCTGGTTTTTCTGGTGCTGATCTTGCTAATCTCGTAAATGAAGCAGCATTAATGGCAGCAAGGGCAGGTAAACGATTTGTCGCTATGATAGATTTTGAAAATGCAAAGGATAAAGTTATGATGGGCGCAGAGAGAAGATCCATGGTCATGACGGACGAAGAAAAGAAATTGACTGCTTATCATGAGGCGGGACATGCGATAGTGGGATTAAATGTTCCTCAGCATGATCCGATACACAAAGCCACGATTATACCTCGAGGAAGAGCATTGGGTTTGGTATTAAGTTTGCCTGAGCGAGATCAATTATCAGTTACTAGAACTAAATATAAATCGAAAATAGCAATGGCTATGGGAGGTAAAGTTGCAGAAGAGATGGTTTTCGGACCTGAGAACGTAACATCTGGGGCAAGTTCTGATATCCAACAAATAACCAAGATAGCTAGAGCGATGGTAATGCAATTTGGGATGTCTGACAATCTAGGAAATATCGATTACGCCAATGAACAGCAGACTTATTTAGGTCCAACAAGCCCTGGCAGTCATCTAGGCCCGGAAACACAGGAAAAGATTGATGTCGAAGTGAGAAAGCTCGTGGATGAGGGTTACGCAACAGCAAAAAATATTTTAAAGAAAGAAAAAAAGAAGTTAGATTTGTTAGCTAACGGATTGCTAGAGTATGAAACTCTAACAGGAAGCGAAATAACACAGGTGCTGTCCGGAAAACCCCTTAACAGAGATTTAGATGACTTTGATGAACCTGACGATAAACAGGATAAGAGTAGCGTCACTTCAATACCAAAAACGGGCACAAATGGTAGAAAGAAAGGCGGAGGCTTGAAGTCTCAGCCGCAGTCTTAGGACAAAAGAAGCTCACCCTCTAAGTCATATTCAGATGAGCCTCTAATCTTAACGGTTACATGCTCACCTACGCTATGATGAGTTTGTTTTGTTGGAACGGAGACTATGCCGTCTATCTCCGGAGCGTCAAAAATTGATCGACATATAAGATGGTCGTGTTCCACAGAGTCTATAACACAAGTAAATGTTTTGCCTATTTTTTCTTTAAGCTTCAGCTCGGATAGTTGTTGTGCCCTAGACATAAAACGGTCGTATCGATCTTGTATTATATCATCGTGTAGGTGATCCTCCATTACGTTTGATCGTGCACCAGATACGTCTTCATATTTAAAGCAGCCCACACGATCAATTTTTGCTTCCTCTAACCAATCAAGAAGAAAATTAAACTCACTTTCAGTTTCTCCAGGGAAGCCTACAATAAAAGTAGATCTGATACTAAGATCTGGATTAATTGAACGCCACTCAGAAATTTGTTCAAGGTCATGCACGTTATTTGACGGCCGAGCCATTCTTTTCAATACATCCGGGTGTGCATGTTGAAAAGGGACATCTAAATACGGTAACACCCTATTCTGATCCATAAGGGGTATTAATTGCTTCACATGGGGATAAGGATAAATATAGTGAAGTCTCACCCATATTCCAAGAGACGCTAACTCAGTCACTAGATTATAAATATTAGTCTTAAGTTTTTTCCCATTCACTAGTGTCTCTTCGAACTTTAGATCTAGTCCGTAAGCGGAAGTATCTTGCGATATTATAAGTAATTCTTTAGTACCCCTTTCAACTAAACTTTTCGCTTCAGATAGTATTGAAGCCATTGACCTTGATTTTAAAGGTCCTCTCAAGGAGGGAATTATACAAAATGCGCATTTATGGTTACATCCTTCGGAGATTTTCAAATAACTATAATGTCTTGGTGTAAGTTTGATGTAGGACGATGGTGGCTTTGCCTCAAATGGATTGCTCTTTATTGGAATATTATCCGTAATTGAGTCCAAGACCTCATTAAACTTTTGAGGCCCAGTTACGGCCATTACATTTGGATGAGAATCCCGTATAAATTCTGGAGTAGAGCCGAGACAACCAGTTACTATTACTTTTCCGTTTTCATTCAAGGCTTCACCAATAGCATTCAAACTTTCGGTTTTTGCTGAGTCAAGAAAACCACATGTATTTACAACCACTGCATCGGCGTTATCATAAGTTTGTGATATTCCATAACCCAATGTTTGGAGCTTGTTTATTAAAACTTCCGAATCAACTAGTGCTTTGGGACAACCTAGGCTAACTAAACCGATCTTAGGAGAGTTTTTATCCATGATGTATTTAAATAAACGGTTTTAGATTAGGGTTAAAGGGTCTTTCTTTAACAAAAGCATCTCTTAACTTATTATTTATGAGGACTTGCAACTTGGCACCCTCAATAGCGTATTCGACGTCAACAATGCCAATAGCGACATTTGTATTGAATTCTGTCGAAAAAATTCCAGACGTAATCTCCCCCACCTTTTTATTATTAAATATAGGCCAGTGATCGTGACAAAATGGCACCTTATCGCCTTTAACATCAAAGTATCTCAATACTTTTGAGGGTCCATTACTTGCTATGTTTTCAAGAGCCTCGGAACCGATACATGTTGAATTTGCATTAATTTCACAAAATCTGCCGAGACCGCATTCGAAGGGAGAGTTTTGAACAGTCATATCAGATCCATAAGATAAAAGTCCAGATTCAATTCTTTCGATCTGATTAGGACATCCCGGTCTAACATTCAAATCCTTCCCATTTGTAAATAATTCCTCCCATAGTTCATTGGCATATTCCGTGCCTTCAACATAAATTTCAAAACCACCTTGCTTTGACCAACCAGTTCTAGCAACATTGATAGTGTGTTTTCCAAATTTTAGTTTTCTAAGGTCAAAATAACTGAAGTAGTCCATTTCATTTCCAAATATTCTTTTCATAAGAAGCCTAGATTTAGGCCCCTGAATTGCTAGAGGCGCTACCGAAGGTTCTGATACCTCAACATTTAATTTCAGTGCAGCAGCAATACCTGAAACCCATAAAAGAACATCACTATCAGCTATAGAAATCCAGTAACGGTCTTCATCTACTCTTAACAGTACAGGATCATTTATCATGCCCCCATTTTGATCGACCATTGGAGCGTAAAGACATTTGTTTGGGTCCATATCCTTTACGTTTCTAGGAGTTAAAAGCTCTAGTAGCGTTGCAGCGTCTTTTCCTACAATTTCAACTTGTCTTTGAACGGATACATCCCATACTTGAACTTCACTCTTCAAGTGTCGGCAGTCTTCCTCCGCGTCATTAAAGATGGTAGGTAAAATCATATGGTTATAAACTGTTACACCCTTAACCTGGTCCTCTATTTTAGAAGAGAAGGGCGTGCGTCTTATTCTTTTTGTTGGAGTTAAAATTTTACCCTGCAACACTTTTCTCCTATCGTAAACAAACTCGAACTCTGATATAAATCATTAATAGAACTATGCAATGGTTTTTATTACTTTGGACGAAATTTTGTTAGCATGACCAAACAAAAAAATATTTTAATTTTAAATGGGCCCAACCTGAACCTACTTGGCATAAGACAACCTGAAATATATGGGTCTCAAACTCTTAAAGATTTAGAGGAAATGTGTTTGAGTAAAGGCAAAGCTTGTTCAATGAATGTAAAATTTGAACAAAGTAATTCCGAATCGGAATTAGTGACTTTTATTCAGGAGGCAATAAAGACTTCAGATGGTATAATTATAAATGCTGCTGCATATTCACATACTTCAGTTGCAATCCTCGATGCCTTAAATTCTTTTACTGGGTGTGTAATTGAAGTTCATATATCGGATATTTCTAAGCGAGAAGAGTTCAGGAAATTCTCATATGTATCTTTGAGGGCGGACTATGTAATTATGGGCAAAGGTCTAGAAGGATATATTGAAGCATTAGAAAAAATGCAACGAGAATATTAGATTGAAAATATGAAAAAAGATAATTTAAAACAATTTTACAAAGAGTTTCCAAGCAATCCAGACGCTAGGGTTAAAGCTTTAAAGTCGATCTTAGAAAAAGAAGGACTCATTGATCAAAAAGCATTGGATGAAATTCTCGATACTTATCAGAATAAGGTAGGGCCCTTAAATGGTGCAAAAATAGTTGCCAAAGCATGGGTAAACAAAAAGTTTAAAGAGTATCTAATAAATAATACAGATAAGGTGTTAAAGGATATGGATCTTAATGGTCGTCAGGGTGAACATGTTGTGGTGGTAGAGAATACTGAGATAGTTCATAATCTTATAGTCTGTACCCTTTGTAGTTGTTATCCGTGGCCTTTGTTGGGGCTACCACCTAGCTGGTATAAATCCGATGCCTACCGAAGTCGAGCAGTGAGAGAACCGAGGGCAGTTTTAAGCGACTTTAATGTCAAACTTCCAATATCAAAAAAAGTAAAGGTTTGGGACTCGACTTCAGAGATACGGTATCTTGTCCTGCCACAACAGCCACCTAGTTCTAAGGGATTGAGTGAAAATGAATTAGTGAGTTGGGTTACGCGTGATAGTATGATAGGGACAGGCTTTCCAAAGCCTCCAATAGGTGAATAATGTCTAAGGCGCATGACATGGGTGGTCGGCTTGACTCCCGAAGAATTGATATCACGGCAAGTGACGTAAAATTTAAGGCAGATTGGGAAAAGGAAGTTTTCGCTATAACTTTAGCGTTGGGTTTTTCAAGTTTATGGAATTTGGATAGGTCTCGCTACGCGCGTGAGTCTTTAGAGCCAAAAGACTATCTACAATTTGGTTATTTTGAAAAATGGCTTGCTGGACTGATCAACCTATTGGGTGAAAATGGTATTATTAAAGATGGGACAGAAAGTGAAGACAATTATAAAAAACGCTCTTTCCGCGTTTTAGAAGCAAAAAATGTAAAAAAATTGTTGCATATGGGGGGACCAACCAAGAGAGACAGTACCACAGAGAAAAACTTCAACTTAGGAGAGACTGTTTCCGTAAGAGCTAATAATAGTAATACAAAAGTTGAAAAAGGTCATACAAGACTACCAGACTATGTAAAGGGAAGAACTGGGAAGGTCATTGCCTATCACGGTAGCCATGTATTTCCAGATGCAAACGCTCATTTTTTAGGGGAAAGTCCGGAAGCACTCTACTCTATAGAATTTAAGAGCCAAGATTTATGGGGTAAATGTGAGCATGTTGAGGATACAGTAGTAGTTGATTTATGGGAAAGTTATCTTGAAAAATTCAATTGATAAATCAATACCATTACCTCAAGGCAACGAAGTTTTTTCCGCACCATGGCACTGTGAATTATTTGCACTTACCATTTCTTTGCATGAAAAAAAAGTTTTCGATTGGGCACTTTGGACTGCCGCGCTGGGTAATAAGCTTAAGGACAAGTCAGTGAGTATGGAAGACGATTTAGATTACTATTATGGTAGCTGGCTTGAGGCACTGGAAGAATTGATTTTGAGTAAAAAGATGACTCATCGGGATGATTTCAAAAGAGAAGTTTTGTCCCAAATGAAGCATCTCCAAGATGATCACCATTAATATAAAGTTATCTTAAATCTTTAATAATACGTTTGACAATTTCACTAATATCTTTTTCATTGAAAGCTCCTTGATTTAGTTTCTCATGTATTTTTTGATCAAATAGGCTCTTTTCTATTTTTTCATAAAGTATTTGACGTACGAACCACAAATAACTTTCTTTGCTTTTCTCTAATTTTAATCTTTTATCTAAAAAATTTTCAATGTGGGTAACTATTTTAGTATTTTCTTCTCGGTCTTTTTGATTAGTAATCATTATTTCGATATTTTTACCATCGGGAGCCTGAGCCATATCAATTATAGACTTTAATTGGTGGAATGTTTGTGCGGATTCTGGTTTGTCGGATTTATTAACTAAGATTAAATCTACTATTTCCAAAACTCCACCTTTCATCGCCTGGATACTATCTCCGAGTCCTGGGGCCAAAGTAAGAATTGAGAGATCTGCTAGTTTAGTAATATCTGATTCAGATTGCCCAACCCCAACAGTCTCAACGAAAATAAAATCAAAGTTGAAAGTGGCCATAACCAGTGATAGAAGAAAGCTTTTGTGAGATATTCCACCCAATGCTCCATCCGACGATAATGACCTTATAAAGACATTGTCATCTGAAGAATGCTGTTCCATTCTAGTCCTATCACCGAGAAGCGAGCCTCCGGAAATTAAGCTGCTCGGGTCGACAGCAATCACGCCAATTTTCTTTTCTTTCGATCTCAGGATACTTATGAAGCTATTTATCAAACTCGATTTGCCTGCCCCAGGGAAGCCAGTTACGCCGATTATTGGCGTTGTGCGCTCTGCTTTATTATAAAGCTTCAAGACCAATTCTATTGGATTGTCACTAGTCTCTACATGGGTTAAGAATTTTGATAAAGCTAGCCTGTCGCCTGCTTTGAGGTCTTCTATTGTTTGTTGTAACTCCATTGATTTCATAACGAGGTTATTATTTTATTACATCACTTTTCAAAACCATAAAATGTAGTAAAATTATCGACTGCTTCACGGTCGGTTCTCCATGAGTTAATAGGATGATTCTCATCAGCATACCCGATACCCATTCCACAAAAGAGCATAAATGTGTTATCTACAACAAGGTGTTTGTTTACAGTGGAATGCCACATCGCCCATGCCTCTTGAGCACAACTATGTAAGCCTTTCTCTCTTGCTATTAACATAATAGTTTGCAGAAACATTCCAACATCTGACCATTGGGGAGGTCCCATCTTTCTGTCGATGTAAACAAATAGCCCGACAGGGGCACCAAAAAAGCGTAAATTTTTAGCCAATTGGTTTAACCGTGCGCCCTTATCTTCCCTTGGTATATTTATGCTTTTGTATAAATCTTCGCCACATTTAAAGCGTCGACTTCTATAGGGTTCCCAAAGGTTTGGCGGATATACGTCATATTCCGTTTTTTCCCCCATAGGCATATCTGTGATTTTAGATTCAATATCCGAAACTATCTGATCAAGTTTCTTTCCTGATATTGCATGAATATGCCATGGCTGAAGGTTGCCCCCCGACGGAGCTTGTTTAGCGACGTCTAAAATTTCCTTGATTAATTCCTTAGAAACAGGTTTCTCAGTAAATGCTCTGCAAGAAAATCTTGATTTTACAGCTTCTGAAACATACATTTTAGTCAATACCCCACTGGCTAAACACCTCGGCTTCAGTCAATTTAATTTTATGCTTTTCTGTAATGTTTGGTGCTGGAGTTACGGATAGATCAGGCGCTGGTTTTGGCTGAATAATATTAAAAGCCTTAGGAAAAATTTCTCGGTATTTATTATGAGGATCGACAAAAGCTTCCTCAAAGTTTAAAACAGGGGCAACGCATGCGTCTGTCCCAAAGTAAATCTCCTCCCACTCTCTCATAGTTTTTGTCTTGATAATTTCTTGAAATATATCTTTTAGCTTCGGCCAATTAGATTTATCTGTTCTGTTTGGAAGTTCATCAAGTTTTAAATCAAGTTTTGTAATAAACTCTAGGTAAAACTTATCTTCAATAGCACCAACTGAAATATGCCGACTATCAGAAGTTTTATAAGTTGTGTAAAAAGGCGCACCCCCATCAAGAAGATTAATGTCTCGTCTATCTTCCCATTGTTTAAAATTAAACATAGAGTACATCATTGCCATCAAATTGGCAGTTCCGTCCACGATGGAGCCATCGACGACTTGACCCTGACCGGTCTGCTTCGCATGTAAAACGGCACATAGGATTCCAAAAACTAAATACATTGAACCTGCTGCAAAATCCCCCAAAAGATTTAGTGGTGCTATTGGAGTATCTTTGGTCCCAATAGCGTGAAGTGCGCCAGATATAGAAATATAATTAATATCGTGACCTGCTGTATTACTGAGAGGCCCTTTCTGACCCCACCCCGTCATTCTTCCATAAACGAGCTTTTTGTTTGCTGAAAGCATCTCTGAAGGTCCTAAGCCCAATCTTTCCATAACGCCTGGTCGAAACCCTTCTATCAATATGTCAGAATGGGATGTAATTTTCTTCGCAATAGCGATGTCGTTAACATTCTTAAGATCAAGCTCTATATAAGATCTATTCCTAATAACAACATCAGTAAATTGATTAGCAGCCTGGGTACCTGTTTTTCGAGCAATTCTAATTACATTGGCACCCATATCTGCTAACTGCATAGCAGAAAACGGAGTTGGTCCAAGCCCATCGAATTCAACAACTTTTAAGCCGGATAAAGGTCCGCTAGTGTTGTTCTGATCCGCCATTTTAATTAGTCATCCAACGATCTGGCAATTAATTCCTTCATGATCTCATTAGTCCCTCCATAGATCGACTGTACACGGGCATCGGCGTACATGCGAGCGATAGGGTACTCCATTATAAAACCGTATCCGCCATGAAGCTGTAAACATCCATCCATAATCTCATTTTGGGTTTGGCTTCCCCAGTATTTTGCCATTGAAGCCGTAGCAGCATCAAGAGAGCCCTGCTTAACCCTATCAACACAATCATTAATAAAGGACCTAAGCACCTCAGCTTTTGTTTTCATTTCAGCAAGTTGAAAACGAGTATTTTGAAAATCCATAATTCGCTTATCAAAGGCTTTTCTATCTTTAACATATTTAATTGTCTCTTCGAGCGCAAAGTCTATGTTTCCCAGAGCGCCTATTCCAATTGCTAATCTTTCCCATGGCAACTGTTTCATCAATTGATAAAAACCTTGGCCTTCTTCACTCCCAAGCAAATTTGTTAAAGGAACCTTAACATCTTCAAAAAACAACTCACATGTGTCATTACCTTTTTGACCTAGTTTCTTTAAGGGCTTCCCTCTTGAGAAGCCTTCTAGGTCTTTTGTTTCAACGACTACCAATGATACACCTTTCGATTTTTCATTTTTATTTGTCTTTGCCGCTAAAACAATGAGGTCAGCTGAGCCACCATTTGTTATAAATATTTTCGATCCATTAATTTTATATTGGTTTCCATCTTTTTCTGCAGTTGTTTTAATTGCTTGAACATCCGACCCAGTACTGGGTTCGGTCATGGCAAGAGAAGCCACGTATTCACCAGTTGAAAGTTTAGGAAGCCATCTTTTCTTCTGTTCATCGGTACCATAAGCATTGATGTAATGAACAACTATTGATTGAATCGCATATCCCCAGCTACCAGAGTCTCCCGCTGTTCTTCCAAGCTCATATAAAGTGATAGCATCGAATCCTAAATCACCGCCGAAGCCACCGAATTCTTCAGGTATTGAGCTTCCTAAAATTCCAGCATCTCCCGCCTTATTCCATAACGTCCTGTCGACTTGTTGTTTTTTACCCCACTCGTCCAGATTGGGCTTTACTTCGTCTATAAAAAATTTCTTTACACTATCTGTAAATAATTGGTGTTCTTCCATTTGCCATTTAGAAGTTGGGGTAAATAATGTCATAAAAGTTCCTCAAAATAATTAGTATGGGAAAATGCTACTACAAAAAAAATTTTGTGAACATCTAAATTTTGAACTTTTTTGTAGATATTTGAGGTTTTCTCCCCCAACATGTATTGATGTTGGCTTTGATAGTGAAATATACTTCTTTTCTTGTGATTTCAATATTTATTACATGCCTGGCCGTTGGCGAATTTATACTGTGGCAAGCTTTACCGGTTTCATGCTCAAACCATGAAAAAATAGAAAAGAATAATCCTATAAAGTTTGTAACGAATGCAAAAGGCCATGGTCCCTTCAGAGGTGAGAGATGGTCACAACTAGTGGATATGGACCTTTCACAGTGGTACCTAAAAAATAAAAAATACGAAAGCGTAACAATAAAAAATACAGAAGATGGTATAGATATTAGTTCTTGGTGGATACCCGCTGGTGAAGAAAGTGAAAAGCGAACGGTTATTGTTGTGCATGGCATTAATGGTTCAAAGAAACAATTCAATCAATTGATACCAGCAAATATTATTGCCAATTCTGGATTAAATGTTTTGATGATAGATGTTAGAAATCATGGGGAAAGTTCATGTCCAGATGGATGGCACTTTGCTGGAATTGAAGAATGGAAAGATGTTGATGCCGCAATTGAATATCTTATCGATAAAAAAGGAATACCAGAGAGAAATATTGGAATTCATGCGGTCTCAGGTGGAGGTCTGGGTACTTTCTTTTTGATAAAAAATAGAAAAGATCTTGGAGCATTTTCACTTGATAGTGGAGTGTTTGATTGGGACTCTATTGTCCAACATGAGTTGGAATACCATGGTGTGCCTGGGTTTACGTGGCAGCTCGCTATTTTCGTAGCTAAATTTCACGGCATTTTCTTTGATAAGAATTTGCCTAAAGAAGCGCTTAATGAATTGCAGGAAAGGCCATTGCTGGTTTTTCATGGGAAAAAAGATTCTAGAGTGCCATTCTTCCATTCCGAGAAATTAGTTGAATATGTAAAGAGTATTAATGGTAAAATAATATTTTTTCCATTAGAAGGAGCAGACCATACAGAGGGTGTGCTATCACACTCCGAAATTTATGAAGATAATCTCCCTAAATTTTTCAAAACAAACCTTTAATGGGTAGGATGGAATATGAACAGAAAAATAATTCTTAAATCACGACCAGAAAAAGAACCTCTAAGAGAGAATTTTCAAATTGTTGAAGAGGATCTGAAGCCAGTTCAACCCGGTCAAGTACAATTAAAGTCAATTTATTTGTCTTTAGATCCCTATATGAGAGGAAGGATGAACGC
The DNA here is from genome assembly GCA_902596605.1 of uncultured Alphaproteobacteria bacterium. GTDB lineage: Bacteria > Pseudomonadota > Alphaproteobacteria > Rhodobacterales > Rhodobacteraceae > CACIJG01. The sequence goes on from CACJUU010000006.1 coordinate 98,977, forward strand.
AGGGCGCAGTTATGCAAAGCCCGTGGAACTAGGAACTGTAATGGAGGGAGAAGCTGTTTCTGAAGTTATAGAAAGTCAAAGTGATACCTTTAACAAAGGTGATATTGTTATCGGTAGAACTGGATGGCAAACAATGCCGTTGGTTTCGGATAAAGCTATAGAAAAGGTTCACAATCCTGATCTTCCTCTAAGTCTAGCTCTTGGGACGTTGGGAATGCCGGGTAGAACTGCCTATATAGGAATGATGAATATTGGGAATCCAAAAGAGGGAGAGACTTTAGTTGTATCTGCGGCTTCGGGAGCTGTTGGATCTGTTGTAGGACAAATTGGAAAAATTTATGGCTGTAATGTAATAGGGGTTGTGGGTAATGAAGAAAAATTGATTTATGTAAAAAATGAATTAGGCTTTGATCATTGTCTGAATTACAACGATGATAATTTCGAAAAAAAACTAGGCGAAATTTGTACAAATGGCATCGACATTTATTGGGAAAATGTTGGAGGGAAAACATTCAATGCCGTGTATCCTCATCTCCGAGATTTTGCAAGAATTCCAGTTTGTGGCGTAATCTCAATGTATAATAATCAAAGCCAGCAATTGGAAGAAGATCGTCTGCCGATGTTTTTTAGGAATGTTCTAACTTGGCGATTGAGAATACAAGGATTTATTGTAAGAGAATTCCCTGAGCAACAACTAGAAGCAATGCAGCATTTAGAAAAGTGGTATTTGGAAGGGAAGCTAAAATACAGAGAGGATATAGTAGAGGGCTTGGACAATATGGTTGAAGCTTTTCAAGGTCTTTTAACCGGTGACAATTTTGGAAAGTTGTTAATCAAAGTCAACTGAGTAACAGAACGCATATTTAGAGGAGGAAAAAATGTTAGACACTAACTTAGATGTTGAAAAATTAAAAAAACTTCAGTTTAAGATAATGAAAGATGTTGCAGCATCAGCATTAATACCACTTATGCGAATAGGTGATCAGTTAGGGCTCTTTCAAAAACTTTCTGCATTAGGACCTATCACTTCCAAAAAGTTTGCTGAAGAAGCCAAAGTTGATGAGCGTTATTTGAGGGAGTGGTTGTATGCTTTATCCGCTACTGACTTTGTCTCTTATGATGGAGAAAAAGAGGAATTTTCATTATCACCTGAACAAAAAGCAGTTTTTGCAGATGAAGAAGGGCCAGCTAATATGTTAGGTGCGTATGAAGTTCTAGCAGGACAAGTATATGCTGAGGAGAAAGTACTAGAAGCCTTTAAAACAGGAAATGGTGTAGCCTATGAAAATGCTTGCCCTCTGTGTTTTACCGGAACTGCTAGATTTTTTAAACCATCTTATCAAGTAAATCTTATAGAGAAATGGCTTCCTATGATTGATGGTTTCGGCGAAATTATGAAGTCTGGTGGAAGCTTTGCAGACGTTGGGTGTGGACACGGACTGTCTACATTAATGGTTGCACAAGCATTTCCAAATGCAAGTGTAGCGGGGTTTGATATCCATGGACCATCAATAGAGGAAGCAAAAAAACTGGCTGATAGTGCTGGAATGTTAGATAGGATAAAATATGAGATAGCGGATTCAAAAAGTTATGAAGGCAAGTTTGATTATATAGCTTTTTTTGATTGCCTTCATGACATGGGCGATCCTGTGGGAGCCGCAAAATATGCCTATGATCATCTAAACAAGGGTGGGGCGGTTATTCTGATTGAGCCAACAGCAAATGATAAACCAGAGGAAAACTTTAACATTTTTGGACAAATGTATTATTCCTTCTCAACTATGGGATGTATACCGGTTTCAAAATCTCAGGAGGTTGGCTTAGCCTTGGGTGCTCAAGCTGGACCCGCTAAACTAATTGAGGTTTTGGAGCAGGCAGGCTTTAAGGACTGCAAGATAGTCAAAAAAAATGCGACAAATATGGTATTAGAGGCGAGAAAATAAAAGTCTATAATTGATCATGCATATTCCTGCCATGAAAAGCGAGCAGCCAGATAAAAGCATGGCGTTTTGGTAGTCTCCAAAAAAGTCGATCATTAAACCTGAAATGTATGGTCCAAGAATCTGGCCAATGCTAAAGGTGGTAGTTAAAAAAGCCACGGCAAATTTTATTGAGCCAGCATGCCGGATCTTTCCTTCCATTAATACTAAACCAACGATGCCGACTACCCCAAGTCCATAAGCTAAGCAGGCAAATAATGAAGCTCCAATTCCATCAAAAAAGTACAAGGTAAGTATCCCTGTAGAGCAGGTGAAGCAGGATAAGGCTAAAGAGATATGATTACCAGTAAGTTTACTGATAGCTTGCCAGATGAAAATGGCTGGCATAGCAGATATTCCAACTAAGATCCAACTTGCATGCTGAATGTTCTCTAATGCGGGGCTGTTGACTGCCAAAGCTGCGATAAAGGTGCCAAAAATAATGTAGCCAAACCCAAAAAAAAAGTAACCTACGGAGATACCGACGAATCCTAAAGAGAGTTTATTCGACTCAGAGGTCTGATCAATGCTTGGTTCTGAACCTTTTTCTAGTGGACTTGAAATGATCGGTATCGTTAAAACCAAACAAATTAACGCTATCACAAACCATTGGTAGTGCCATTGCAAGTCAAACATAGAGCAGATCCATACAGCTATAGCACTTAAAAACATTCCAACACCAAAACCCGATATATGAGCTAAACGAAGATCTATGCGACCGGTAACTGTAATCTGAGAAAAAATTAGATTTGTCGCTATAACTAATCCAATTGCACCTGAAATTCCCTGAAGGAATCTTAATAGAACAAATAAGTAAAAATCGCTAGTTGAACCCATAAGGCCAAGTGTCACAATGGACACTACAACCGAAAAATAAAGTGTAAGCCTTTGTTTGTTTGCAAAAGAATAGATAAGGGGAATAATCGAACCAATTAGATATCCCAAATAGTTAGAAGAAGCTATCAAACCGATAGCTGCAGAGGAAATATTAAGAGTATTCTGCATGTAGGGGATTATAGGAGTATAAGCAAACCTGCCTAAGCCACCAGTAATTGCCACAACACAAATTCCTACTACTGCTAATCTTAACTGTGAATTTGTTGTTAAAAATGACATTTGTTTTTATAGTTCCTATGATTGAAAATAGCTTTTTATGCCTTAAGAATATGCAAACAAAAGGATAGCCATAAATGAATAGTGAGGAAAGTTTTTTTGAAAGAGACTTGGTTCTCATCGGAGCGGGGCATACAAATTGTCTTTTTTTGAAAATGTGGGCAATGAAGAGTAATCCTTCTCTTCGAGTGACTCTAATCAATCCAGATCCTATTTCCTCTTATACTGGTATGCTACCTGCTCTAGTAGCTGGTTTGTGTACTAAAGCAGATGCTCAAATAAATTTATTCAGTTTGTGTAGAGCTACAGGAACACGACTAATTATTGATACTGTTAAAAAAATCGATAAGAGAAAAAATGAAATTTTGTGTAAGACAGGGAGGATTATAAACTTTGATCTCCTATCCATTAATATTGGATCTAACTCTGTCCCTTTGATTAATGGGTTTAAAAAATTTGGATGCAGTGTTCGGCCTCTAGCTGCATTTCAAGAGCGTTGGGAAAACTTTTTGGAGTCTGTTAATGAAAAATCTTCTCCAGTTATTTGTGTTATAGGAGGAGGCCTAGCATCAATTGAGTTGAGCTTCGCGATGGATATTCGATTGAAGAAGACTGAATTAGAAAATTTCAAGATTAAAATTTTTGAAAGTGGTAAAGCTTTTAAAAAATTGAGCTCAAATCAACAAAGATATTTGAAAACCAAAGCCAAGCTACGAAAAATTGAAATAATTGAAAAAACAACAATAAAAGAAGTCTCAAATAAAGGATTAGTACAAAAAAACGGTAACTTAGTTCATTCAGATTTTATTATTTCTTGTATAGGACCTCAACCAAATGATTTGTTTAAAAAATCAAAAATTGAAAATAAAGATGGATATGTTTGCGTCGACGAAACGCTAAGAGTTATAGGTTTTCAAAATGCGTTTGCAGTTGGCGATTGTGCATATTTCCCTTCCGAAGCAGTAGATAAGTCAGGAGTTTATGCAGTTAGGCAAGCACCAATTCTTCATAAAAATATCCTTAAGCTTTTTAAGAACAAGCAGCTAATTCGATTTAAACCTCAAAGTGATTATTTAAAGCTCATTGTCTATGAAGATGAATCCGCGATTTTCCTTAGAAATGGGGTTGCCTTTTCAGCAAAATGGGTTTGGGCATTAAAAAGTTTTATCGATAAAAAGTTTATAAAGAATTTTAAAAAACTTAGTGAGATGGTCACTAAGGACATGGAAAACGCTCGACGCAACAACCAAAAAATGCTTTGTGGTGGCTGTGGCTCGAAAGTCGGAAATGTTATTTTAGAGTCTTCATTAAGAAAGTTATCAGATCCTAGCTCAAAACATATTGTTAGTAAAATAGGAGATGACGCAGCAATTATAAAATTTAATTCCTTGTTTCAAGCTTTGACAACCGATCATCTAAGGTCATTCACAAAGGATGCATGGCTTCAAAGTAAAATAACGGCGATCCACGCTTTGGGAGATATTTGGGCAATGGGATCCGATCCCGAATTCGCTCTCACAAATATTATTATTCCAGAGTCCTCCAACGACATACAAAAGCGAACAATCGAAGAAATTATAGATGGGGCAAATAGTGTTTTTGGTGCTGAGGGAGTGAAGATAGTGGGTGGTCATACCTCTTTAGGAAAAGAGCTAGTGATCGGGTTCACGTTGGGAGGTCTTTCCAAAAACCAACCCAAGACTGTCGATAGGGCAAGCGTAGGTGATCAAATAATATTAACAAAACCATTAGGCTCTGGGGTTTTATTGGCAGGGGAAATGCGTTTTGAAGGTGAAGGGCAGGATCTAAAAAATCTTTTTGATGCAATGTCAAAATCACAAAGTTCTATCGCAAATGTGTTGAGGAAAGTTGCAAACTCCATGACGGATATCACTGGATTTGGCTTAGGTGGCCACCTTCTAAACATAGTTTCAAAGTCTAACGTAGGAGCAAAACTTTATTTGGATCAGATACCAGTATACCCTGGTGCCAATAATCTAATAGCCAAAGATATTAGGTCTTCGATTTTCGAGAACAATTACATGTATTCTGAGAGAATGATTATTAAAACAACAGCGAATACAGATATCCTTTTTGATCCCCAAACATCCGGTCCATTACTTGCTACCGTTCCGAAAAGCAAAGTAAAGGGTATTATTAAATCTGGTGAAAAGTTGGGTTTTGAGTGCAAAGTAATAGGCGAATTGACAAATGGAAAGCCCTACATAGAGGTATTATAGAGTGTTCATTCTATTATTTGCTGTTTGTAATATTCTATCCACCATTAAGCTTAGCCCTCTTTGGGATATATCATCTAATCTTAGGGTAGCAAATACTTCTTTCTTCTCTCTTAAGAGTCCCCGTTTGTATCTGGGGTCATAATGCTTTTCTATCAATTGTTTTGCAAGTTCAATAAACTCTTTATTTTTTGCCATTTGTAACCAACTTTCTACAACTTTAGGTCCAGCTATGGTCGAAAGGCTCGTAATCTGTTTTTCTAATAAATCTAGATCACTTGTTATTTCTGAATATTCTTCAACTAAAAATTGTGCCCTCTGTTCAACTGTAGCCGATATTTCAATTTGTGGAGAGCTTTTCATTAACTTCCAAAATTCTTTAGGTATATGCAAGTTTCCAATTTTATTGGATTCTGCTTCAACAAATATAGGTTCACCAGTTTTGAGGTTTTTGACTTTATCATAAATCAAAGTTTCGAATAATTTTTGAGAGGGTTGTTTCTGACCTTGTGATCCAAATACCGATCCTTTATGGTTAGCTAGGCTTTCCAGGTCGATCGTTTGCCCATTTCTTTCTTCTATCAAATTAAGCATTTTTGTTTTTGCTGTACCCGTATTACCCGTTATTAGTATTAGAAAGTAATTTTCTATATTGTTATTCAGGAATTCACTGACATGTTTTCGAAATGATTTATAGCCTCCATCCACCACTCCTACATTCCATCCTATTTGGTCAAGTATAGTTGCAAAGGCATAGGATCGCTGTCCACCTCGCCAACAGTAGATTAAAGGAAGCCAATATCGATTTTTTTCTCGAATATTCTCTTTTAAATGATTTGAAATGTTTTTTGAGATAAGAGCAGCACCTAATTTTTTTGCTTCAAACTTACTATTTTGTTTATATATGGTGCCTACCATCTCTCGCTCTTTATCAGAAAGAACCGGTAAATTAATTGCGCCAGGTAAATGATCAACCTCATACTCGGATGGCGACCGAACATCTATTACATCATCGAGTTTTTTCAAGTCGATATCGGAAAAACTTATACGTTTAATTGCCATATCCTTATTAAAAGCCTCTTTTAAAATCTTTCAACATGATGTGCTGTTATTAGATTAGTATTAACTTAGGCGAAAAAATTGGAGGATACAAAAATGTTTTCAAATTTAAGAAGAGTTGTAACTGGAAATGATACAAGTGGAAAATCGTTGATAACGTTTGATGGCCCACCCCCTGCGTCCTACGAAATGGGTGCAGGAGGACTTTATGAATTATGGGACTCTGCAGGAAATGGCCTAAATTCGAAGGATAAACTTGATCGTGGGCTAGGAAAAGTAGTTCTGGGTCCACAATCTGGGGGAGTAAAATTTCGGTATTTCGCAATAGCACCAACTCCAGAGGGGATCTCGAATGATGAGTTAAATAAAATGTTTGCTAAAGTATTTCGAGACATTAATGCGGCTGATGATCGTATGGATGTAACTCGGCATCCTGGAATGCATAAAACTAAAACATTGGACTATATAATCCTCCTTAAAGGAACTGCTAAATTAATTCTAGACAATGATGAAACCGATCTTAAGCCCTTCGATGTTGTAGTACAGAGGTCTACTAACCATGCTTGGGTATGCACCAGTCAGGACCCTGCTTTATTCATAGCTGTACTTATAGCAACCGAAGTAGATATCTAAATCGCCTTTCTTTTTTGGTTATATTAGATGAAGATTTGTTTTTACATTGTGTCAATTTGTCGCTAACTTTTTAAATACAAGAACAAATATAAAAGGGGGAGAACGATGAAAAAACTAATTTTTGGAATTTTTTCTGTATTAATCATTTCTATTACTTCACAACTAGCGGTAGCTAAAGAGATAAGTGTTACTTATGTTGCTGGACATCCACCGGTATTCAGATGGGTGAAACACGTAAACCAAACATTTATTCCGGCCGTGAACAAATCATTGGAGGGTAGCGGCCATTCTATTAAATGGAGTGAGCAATATGGAGGGTCCTTGGCGAAGGTTGGAGATGAGCTTGAAGCGGTTGAAGAAGGGTTAGCTGAGTTAGGAGGAATATCAAGTTTATTTGACCCTGCTAAACTAGCGGTGCAAAACGTTACTTATTATTCTCCCTTTGTTTCAAGTAACGTTGACAAAGTATCCGAGTTAATGACAAGAATGCAGTTCGAGAACAAAGATATGAAGGCAGCTTGGGAAGCGAATGGATTAATTCAGCTAGGTGGTTCCATTGCAATCGATGATTACTTACTAATGACTACATTTCCCGTTAACTCAATCGATGATTTGAAAGGTAGGAAAATTGGTGCTCCTGGACCCGCAGTTACTTGGTTGAAAGGTACCGGTGCTGTTGGTGTGTCTGGTAATTTAACAACATATAACAATGAGATTAAAGCTGGGGTTTATGATGGCGTAATAGTTTTCGCCTCAGCAGCGCTACCAGGAAAATTGCATGAAGTAGCCCCCTATATCACCAAAATGGGATTTGGAGCGCAATATGCGGGCTCTATTGCTGCTAATAAAGATTGGTTTGAGTCACAACCACAAGTAGTCCAAAAAGCTTTAATTGATGCAGGAGAAACTTATCGGGTTGCCTATCAAAAAGATCTTGGGGCGTCGGTAGCTAAGTTTCTTTCAATTATGGAGTCGCAGGGAGCAAAAATATCTGAGGCCAGTGACAGTATGAGAAAAAGGTGGGCTGCTGGTATGGATAATGTAGCCATGGAATGGGCTAAAAAGCTAGATACTTCTGGTGTGAATGGAACTGCAGTTCTAAAAGCCTATATGGACACGATGAGGTCAGCTGGTGCTAACCCAGTACGTAACTGGGATAAAGAGTAGAGACGCTTTGAAAGAGGTTTCCCTTATTTGGGGAGCCTCTTTCTTTCTTCCATTAATTTGAAATGAAAATTGCTTATCAAAAGCTCTTTGAGAGAATAGAAATATTTTCAGATGCAATCACTCAGACGTTTAATATTGCTGGGACATTATTGATTGTTTTTGTTATGGTTATCGTAAACATAGATGTTATTGGACGTGAGCTATTTCTGGTTCCGGTAGCAGGCGTACCTATGATGGTATCGATGTCAATTGTTGCAATAGTATTTTTACAAACGCCTCAAACATTTAAGCAAGGTAGGCTTACACAAAATAGCGCCATACTTGATACAATTGGGAAAAAGAGTCCTGCTGCAAGATTAGGGATAGAACTTATTTTTAGTACAGCAGCGTTCTATTTAATACTACAAATATTTTTAGCAACATTTCCTTTATTTAAAAAAGCTTGGGTGAGAAATACATATGAGGGAACTATTGGGGATTTCACAGCACCAATTTGGCCAATCAAATTTATAATTCTCTTAGGATGTGCTTTGTTATTGATACAAATTTTTTTATTCTTCATGAAAAAGGTTCTTGTCTTTTTGCATAAAGAAGGAACAAAAAATGAGCCCATTTGAAATAGGTCTATATTCGCTAGGTGCAATAGTTATTTTGGTTTACCTAGGATTTTGGGTTCCATTTGCTTTAATGCTTTCATCATACGTAGGTGTTTGGTTAATAAAAGATTCTTCTATTTTGGCAGGGAAATTATTGGCTCTAGCTGCCTCAGAAAGTATCTCAAGCTACTTCTTCGGTGTCGTACCCCTGTTCGTCTTTATGGGGAATGTAGTCTCAGCAACCGGCATGGGTGAAGATGCGTATGATGTCGCAAATCAAGCATTCAGAAAAATAAGGGGTGGCTTGGCGATTGGAACCGTTGGGGCAAACGCAGTTTTTGCTGCTATCACAGGTATCTCTATTGCATCAGCAGCAGTTTTCACAAAAATTGCTGTACCGCACATGATAAAATTTGGCTACTCTCCAAGGTTTTCGGTTGGTGTTGTAGCCGGATCTTCCGTTCTAGGAATGTTGATACCGCCAAGTTTACTCTTGATTTTATATGGGATACTAACCGAACAATCCATTGGTGATTTATTTATAGCGGCAATTATCCCTGGTATTTTATTGGCGATGGTTTTTGGGTTTGGCATTTTGTTACTAAGTTTTTTCTGGCCATCGTTTGTTCATTCCAAAAAAGAAAATTCTAAACCAGATTTGCAGCTAATGAAACTAAGAGAGTTTTTACAAAAAGGAGCACCTTTAGTTATATTAATTGTTGTTGTTTTAGGAGGGATTTACGGAGGTTTTTTTACGCCTATAGAGGCAGGAGCCATCGGGAGTTTTGGAGCGGTACTAATTGGTTTAATCAAACGCAGATTGTCGCTAGCAACTCTTTGGGAAGTTTTAGTTGAAACTGGTTATATAACGGCAGCAATCTCATTTTTAATAATAGCGGCTCAAATGTATGCGAGAATGTTGGCGCTTTCAGGCATGCCATCAGAGTTTGGATCATTCGTTGTAAGTTCAGAATTTAGTATTATGTCTATGATACTTTTATATATACTCTTAGTTATTTTAATGGGAACGATACTAGATAGTGGGTCAATAATGTTAATCCTAGTTCCACTAATGTATCCGATTTTAGTCACTTTAAACATTGATCTCATCTGGTTTGGAATTGTAACGGTTATAGCGGTCGAAGTAGGTCTATTAACCCCTCCATTAGGAATTTCCGTGTTTGTAATAAAGTCATCTCTTGATGATAAGTCTATTACACTGGGCGACATCTTTATTGGCGCCTTTCCTTTTGCTATTATGATGATTGCCGTCTTGTTTTTAGTTTTAGCATTTCCACAATTGACTACATTTTTATTATAAGGAGAAGTAATGACAAAAAAAATTATTGATCTTTCAGTTGCATTAGAAACTGGCATTATCTCTGATCCTCCAATGGCGTTACCAAAAATTGAGTATATAGATCATACAAATTCTGCTGAACAAATATGTTCATTCTTTCCAGGGCTTACCAAGGATGATCTGCCTGGAGGTGAGGGATGGGCAGTTGAGCAATTATCTGTTAGCACCCACAACGGAACTCATTTGGATGCACCTTATCACTTTCATTCAACTATGGATGGAGGGAAAAAGTCGATGACTATTGATGAAGTTCCACTGGAATGGTGCTTCAATCCTGGGGTAAAGTTTGACTTTCGCCATATGGAAGATGGTTATGTTGTTACGTCCAATGATATTAAAGATGAACTGCAAAGAATTGAGTATGAGATTAAACCTTTCGACATTGTTCTTGTAAATACTTCTGCAGGAGAACGATATGGTGAAGATGATTATTTGGTTAAGGGGTGCGGTATTGGACGAGATGCTACTCTTTTTTTGTTAGAAAAAGGTGTCAAGATTACTGGTACGGATGCATGGAGCTGGGATGCCCCTTTTGCTTATACAGCAGAAAAATATAAAATTACAAAAGAGCCCTCAATTATCTGGGAGGGTCATAGAGCGGGAATGGAAAAAGCATACTGTCATATGGAAAAGTTAAGTTCACTAGAAAAATTACCAGATTATGGATTCACGGTCTCCTGTTTCCCATTTAAAATAAAAAAGGCATCCGCAGGCTTCATTCGAGCCGTTGCTATATTAGATTATTAGAGAAAAAAATGAGTGATCCAATTAATCTAAAAGAAATGCCAGATCAAGCAAAGGTTATATTTAAATGTAATGGAAAACCAGTTGGGAAAATGCGTAACGAGCTTACAGTGGATATGGTATCTCCATTAAAAGAAACATTTGAATTAGCAACTGATGAGGGGAGTTTTCATGGCGGAGATGCTACAGCGCCTCCACCACTAGCTTTATTTATTGCTAGTATCACAGGGTGTATCATGACTCAAATTAGAGCTTTTTCTAAAAGAATGAAAATAAAAGTAAAAGATCTTAATGTCGAAACAAAAGTTACATGGAATTGGAAAAAAGTTGAAAACATCTATGAAACTTCACCAGAGAAATTTGAGATGAATATTTATATCGATAGCTCAGAAAGTTTAGAAAGGGTAAAAGCACTAGTGCAGGCTTCAAAAAAAGGATGTTTTATAGAGCAGACATTAAGCCAAAAAAATACAATCAATCATAAGTTGAAAATACAGGATAAGTGGCTTGACATTTAACAAGTGCTGATGACTGATGAAAGCTAATGTCAAATAATTAATAAAAGTTGTTTATTTTTTAAAAGCTACCAATAATTTCGTCAAAATTAGTACCATCAGAAAGTGTCCCAAAAGCGCCACTCCAGGTCGGACCCAGTCTACTATCACAGAATGCTGAAATTTTTTCCTCTTGCCCACTTCTTATAAACATAGAGGCCTGAATAAGGCATGCCATTTTTTCAGTAATTAGTCTAGCCTCAGTTTCGATACCTTTGGAGGAATCCAAATTGCTTTTTAAATTGGTAAGACTTACGTCAAAATTGTGATTTGCACCCTTAGCTAAGTCTAGCTCTTTAAGTAAAGCTGGCAGAGCATTTTTATCTCTTTGTAATGCTCTTAAGACATCTAAACACATAACGTTTCCACTTCCTTCCCATATGCTATTCAGGGGAGCTTCTCTATAAAGCCTAGGCATAACTGACTCCTCTATATATCCAGGGCCGCCATGACACTCTAAAGCCTCAAAGACTAAATAGGGAGCTCTCTTGGTCACCCAGTATTTACTTATAGCAGTGCTTATGCGAGCGAAGGAACACTCATCTTCATTGGAGTTTTGATTATCAACGGCTCTTGCTACTCTAAGTGACAAATTCAAAGCAGCTTCACTTTCCAAAATCATATCTGCAACAACGTTTCTCATCAAAGGTTGATCAATCAGTCTTTTTTGAAATGCAGACCTGTGAGAGACATGATGTAGAACTTGAACAACTGCTTGACGCATCAAAGACGCTGAGCTGACGGCACAGTAAATTCTATTTCCTATAACCATATCGAGAATTGTCTTAATTCCCTTACCTTCTTCTCCAATCATTGTACCAAGGGTATTATCAAGTTCAATTTCAGACGATGCATTTGATCTGTTTCCAAGCTTGTCTTTAAGTCTCTGAATGAAAAAACTATTTCGTTCTCCGTTTGGTTTCCATCTTGGAACAAGAAAACATGACAAACCGACATTAGTGTTTGCTAGCACAAGAAAGGCATCGCACATTGGGGCTGAACAAAAATACTTATGCCCTGTAAGAAGATATTCTGATCCATTGCCAACACTTGAGGACACCGGTTTTGCTCGTGTAGAGTTGGCTCTTACATCTGATCCACCTTGTTTCTCAGTCATAAACATACCTATTGTTCCACCCAATTTCTGATCAATGGGGATATCTCGATCGTCATACTGAGTAGATAGTACTTTTGGTAACCATTGAGCTTCTAAGTCTGGATTATGCTTCAGTGCAGGAATAACAGAATACGTCATTGCCATTGGGCACATAACACCTCCCTCAACCTGGTTAAACATATAAGTGAGTGCCATATGTGCGACCTGTGACCCTTCTTTTTTATGGTTCCATGCAAAACTTGGGATTTCATTCTTTATAGCTACTCCCAAGAGGTGGTGGTAGGAGGGATGATAATCAACGTAGTTTATTCTATTGCCATATTGATCGAATGCCTTTAATTCTGGCGGATTTTTATTTGCCTTCTCAGCATGATCAAACATTTCAGTGCAGCCCATCAAATGTCCAAACGCACTTAATTTTTTTTCTGCCCAACCCGCGCCTTCTCTATTAACAGCATCTCTAAGATTTTTATCATTTTTCCATAAATCTTGATTGCCCATATATGGCGGCATGTTTTCAACTTCATGG
>CACJUU010000007.1 GCA_902596605.1 uncultured Alphaproteobacteria bacterium
CTTACATCGAAAAAGAAGCTCAAATAAATGAACAAATCGACAGAATGCGGCATTCAGCGACAAGATCCCTGTTGGAACGAAAAGACGTGGTTATTGTTGCATCCGTGTCCTGTATTTACGGTATAGGTTCCGTTGAAACCTACAGCTCTATGACACAAAGTTTAAATAAAGGAGCTACTTTTAATCAAAGGCAAGTAGTTAAAAACTTGGTCGAGCAACAGTATCGGAGAAATGACAAAAATTTTCAAAGAGGGAACTTTCGAGTTCGTGGTGACACTTTAGATGTATGGCCTGCTCATTTAGAAGATCGAGCGTGGAGATTTTTGTTCTTTGGTGACGAGCTGGAAAAAATTGTTGAATTTGATCCGTTAACTGGAAAAAAGCTAGAGGAACTAACTCAAGCAAAAATCTATGCAAATTCGCATTATGTAACACCTAGACCAACACTACAGCAAGCAATAAAAAATATAAAAGCAGAGCTGGTGATCAGACTTAAACAGCTCAATAGTGAAAATAAACTTCTTGAGGCACAAAGATTAGAACAAAGAACTAATTTCGACTTAGAGATGATCGAGGCTACAGGCATGTGTAATGGTATCGAGAATTACTCAAGGTATCTCACAGGTAGGAAACCTGGAGAGCCACCCCCCACACTTTTCGAATATATTCCCGATAATGCAATTGTTTTTGCAGATGAAAGTCATGTGAGCATACCACAGCTTGGTGGTATGTTTAAAGGAGATTTCAGAAGGAAAAGTACTCTTTCGGAGTATGGTTTCAGGCTCCCTTCATGTACCGACAATAGACCATTAAAATTTGAAGAGTGGGATGCTATGAGGCCCCATACAATTTATGTATCTGCTACGCCTGGAGCTTGGGAATTAGATCAGACACAGGGGGTTTTCACTGAGCAAATCATTAGACCTACCGGTCTAATTGATCCTGAAATTGAGGTTCGACCTACTGACTCTCAAATAGATGATTTGATAGTAGAAGTTAGCAAAGTAACAGAGAGAAATCTTAGGACTCTTTGCACCGTACTGACAAAAAAAATGGCTGAAGATCTCACCGAATATCTTCATGAGAAGGGTATTAGAGTAAGATACATGCACTCTGATATAGATACTTTAGAACGATTAGAAATTCTCCGTGATTTAAGAATAGGCACTTTTGATGTTTTGGTGGGTATCAATCTTCTGAGAGAGGGTTTAGATATTCCAGAATGTGGATTAGTAGCAATATTAGACGCCGATAAGGAAGGATTTTTGCGTTCCGAAACCTCATTGATACAAACGATTGGAAGGGCCGCCAGAAATATTGATGGAAAGGTCTTAATGTATGCCGACACAATCACGAAAAGCATGGAGAAAGCAATAGACGAAACTGATAGACGCCGTGATAAACAAAAAAAGTACAACGTCGAGAACAGCATAACACCTAAAACGATCGAGAAAAATGTTAACGATATATTGGAGGGTCTCTATAAAGGGGACACTGACCAAGCTAGAGTAACGGCTGATTTGGAGAAAACACCTGGGATTGGCCATAATCTATCCAGTCATCTGGAGGATTTAAAATCGCAAATGCTTAGGGCTGCAGAAAATCTTGAGTTTGAAGAAGCGGCTAAATTAAGAGACCAAATACAGAAACTTGAAAAAACAGAATTAGAAATAAAAAAAGATCCCTTTGCGAGATAACTCCTACGTTTCACCTGCTAAATTTATTGTTAAAACCCCCGCAATTTTCCACATATCGTCATATTTTTCTAGGATATAGTCATATGTCTCCAGACGGCCGTCAAAGGATTGGAATAAAACTCTCTGAATAGATCTCTTGCCAAGGTCCTGAAATTTTGTGAATTTAAAGCTTTTTGGTCTCCATATAATAGGGTATCCGTTCTTGACCATCAAACCAAAAACTTCTGGATTTGAGAACTGTGCTTGAATGTTGGGTGCCGCAAAAGTGTATGCTTTCTCGATATTATTTTGCTTGAAAGCCTCAATCTGTGAAGTTATGGTTTCACGTACCCTTTCACTTTCATCAGCAAAGACTAAAGTGCTAAATAAAGAAATAAATAATGCGATGATCCACACTTTTTTTATAAAAATTCTCCACCTCATTGTAAGACCTCATTCAATTTTTCGACTGTCTTTTCTTTACCTAGGAGAGCAAAAAAACTGCCTAGCCTAGGACCACTTTGACTTCCTAATAGAACTTCATATATCAATTTGAACCAATCTCTATTGTTTTCAAACCCATTTTTTCTACCTACATCTAAAATAATTTGCTGAATTTCGCTCGCATCCCAGCTTATGTGTAACCCCTCTAATTTTTTTGTTAGCTCAACCAAAGGGATTCGCTCATTAGCTGAGGGTTTCTTAAAAACTAGCTTGGATGCAAGAAAATCATGAAAATAATTAATCGCATTTTGCAAAGCCCCACGCATTGTGGCGTTCATAGGATCTGCTTTTTCATTGATATACTTTCTTACGAATGAAAGAAGTGTTTCTATACTTGTTGATCCAGTTGCCCCCGCTAAGTTCATTAGCATAGAAAAAGAAACAAGTAGTTCTGACTTAGGAGGATTGGCTCGATGAAGGTGCCAAACAGGGTTTTGATATTTATCCTTCTCACTCTGTTGGTGATATACTTCTAAAAACTTATGATAATCATCAACAGCTCTAGGAATGGAATCAAAATAAAGTCTTTTTGCTGTCTTTGGCTTTTGAAACATAAAGAGGCTCAAAGATTCCTTTGATCCATATCTTAGCCACTCTTCAACTGACAGGCCGTTACCTTTTGATTTGGAAATTTTTTGTCCTTGATCATCAAGGAATAACTCATAAAAAAACTGGTACGGTGCATTTCTCCCTAGCACTCTGCATATTTTTGATGCTAAGTTTGCAGACGGAATTAAGTCTTTACCATACATTTCATAATCTACAGACAATGCGAACCATCTCATTGCCCAATCGGCTTTCCATTGTAGTTTTACATTCCCATCTGTGACTGAAGTTTTAACTTTTTCTCCGTCAACATCTTTATAAACTATTGAATGTGTTGTAGTATCAATTTCAAGGGTGGGAACTTGCAAAACTTTACCGGACTTTCTACTTATTGGCAAAAAAGGCGAATAGGTTAACTTTCTTTCGGGTCCAAGAGAAGGTAAAATTATTTCCATAATATCATTATATTTAGCTAGTACTTGTACTAATGCCTCGTTGAAAACACCAGTAGTGTAACATTCGGTCGACGAAATAAAGTTATAGTCGAAATTAAAACTATCGAGAAACTCACATAATTTACTATTGTTGTGGTCAGCAAAGCTTTTGTGGGTTCCAAAGGGATCGGTTACCTTTGAAAGGGGTAAATCTAAATCTCGTTCTACTAACTCTTTATTTGGAATATTGTCGGGAACTTTTCGAAGACCATCCAAATCATCTGAAAAACATAAGAGATTGGTTCTAATTCCATATAGTTTTTCAAAGTAATGCATAACCATTGAGGTTCTCATAACCTCACCAAATGTTCCAATATGAGGCAATCCAGATGGACCATACCCAGTCTGAAAAGTAACCTTATCTTTATTCTCATTGATATTTTGCAAATATTTATTGAGACCAACTGCTTCTTGTGCAGGCCACACTTTAATATTTTCGGGTATATTTTCCATTAGGTTTACCAATCCACATCAAAGGAAATAAAAATATAAATGTTGTTCAAATAAAGTGAGATCCGTATAATATAAAAGTCATAGAATTGCTAGCATTTAAATGGATATAAACCCAAGTACAACAATATTGAGCCCTCAAGATGCATTGGTAGCTATTATGATAGCGGAAGGAACGTCGCACAGAGGTGTTACAAAAATTGAATTTGCCTCGATAATCAAAATCGTTGAACATCTACCAATATTTAAAGATTATGATGTGGCCCGTGTAAAAACTATTGCCGAGACGGTGTTTGACATATTTGAAGAGGAAGATGGACTTGATGCGCTTTTTGGTTTGATAAGGGTCTCTCTACCTGAGCATCTCTATGAAACGGCGTACGCGTTAGCTTGTGATGTAGCTGCCGCAGACGGGCGCCTTAAAGAAATCGAGCTCCAATTATTAAGAGAAATTAGATACGAACTCAACATAGATCGTCTACATGGAGCCGCTATAGAACGAGGTGCTAGAGCAAGACATCTTACGATTTAAAATTGATACCTAAATACTATCTATTATTTTTCGAACTATTTGTCTTTCTTGAATTACAGCTCTGGAAAGCCAAGATGACGATCCCTTTGGCTTTTCAAAGTTACTGCTAGAGTTTTCTTTTCTTTTGTTTAAATCAGCTGAAAATATGGAAAACGCCATAACGGGAATATCCTCTTTACAAACGTATCCTGCTAATCCTCTTATATAATGCATGGTTCCCGATTTACCTTTAACCGTTATATTGCCAACCGAGTTAACTTTTCCTTTTGAAGTGTAAATTGGAATACGTTTTAAGACTGGTAAAAGACTCTTTTGAACATTATCTTGCATTAAAAACCTTCTAAAATCTTCAGATGTGGAAAAACTACCTGCGGATAACCCGCTGTGATTTAAGAATAGAGAGTTTTGCTTGCCAATAATGTCACGAAACCATCTGGTCATAATTATGGCAGATTGGTCAAGGTCATAAAGATTTGCCGAAATAAGTTTACTTGTAACGAGTCCGAGTGACTCGGTAACCATATTTTTTGAGTATTTTAATGCACTTTTCAATATTTTTTTGTTATCAGCAGAATAGTGCGTGCACAGCAGTCTACTCTTCTTGGGTACTTTTTTACTGCCCATATTTGTAATCTCAATACCTCTATCAACCAAAAGCTGTTTCAAAGCCTCAGTGGCATAATAGGAACTCTCTCGAACTGGTAGCCATCGACTACCTTCTTTCCCTAATATCCGCCAATTAACCGACCACCTCTCCTTGAATTTCGTTTCATCAAGCTCATAACTATACACAGGTCCTTTATTGTTTTCTAAATCAATGGTGATGTTTGTTACTTTTGCAATATTTTTTAAGCCTGGAGCAGTTAATGAAGTCTTATATTTCGCCTTTTCCAACCTTTTCCACTCAAATAGAATACGGTTCTCATTGAGGTTAATCGCTCCCATACCTGGATTATATGCATACTGAGGAAGTTGATTTCTATTTATATAATTTATGTCAGGCAGATAGCTGTTATCGTAGAAAAGGCTCCCAAGTACTTCGTTTACACCCAAATTTTTGACGGAGTCAATAAAAAGGGAAAGGTCATCCGTCTTAAGCGTGGGGTCTCCATAACCTTTGAGGTATAGGTCACCATGCAGTACAGAGTCTTTGATAACTCCATCAATGAACAATTCAGTTTTAAATCTGTCAAGTTTGTAACTATTGCTTAGATAATAACATGCAGTCACCATTTTAGTAACAGAAGCAATAGGTAACCTAAGTTTTTCGTTATGCCGACCGATGAGCTTATTCGATCTAAGGTCTACTGCCATAAAACTTGTGTTATTTTCGAAACCAGATTTTTTAATTAAACTGTTAAAAATATTTGTTGTTTTTGCTAAAGCATTTAAGGGAATAATTCCTGTAATTGCCGACAAAGCACTCAACTTAATAAATTTTCTTTTACTAAGCATTTGATCTAAGATCACTAGAAGAAAGATTTAGTCTTTTTGAGTCCACTATGCACCAGATTGGAGGCTTAAAATGCTGTAGTTGCGCAGATCGCCCACTCATAAGTCTAAAACTCCTGTACTTAAAAGCAAACGTTGACGAATTCACCAATGATCTACATTTCCCCCTGGCTACCACAGCAATTCTGACATTATTTGCTATCCATTGCCAGTTTTTCCAAAGATGAAATTGAATAATATTATCTTCACCCATCACCCAAATAAATTTTATATGTCTATGTCTTTTTTGTATAAAATTCAAAAGTTGGAAACTATAGTGAAAATTTTGCCTTATCTCAATTGGTGAAAGTTTAATATTGGGTGATTTAACCAATTTTTTGGTTTTCTGGACCCTATCATCAAAACTCGATGGACCGACTTTTTTAAGAGGATTTTTTTTCGTATAGACCCAATATATCTGTCCTAGATCAAACATCCTTAAGGATACTTTGCTAATATGGACATGGCCTAAGTGGGGAGGGTTGAATGACCCTCCTAATATTCCTATAGGCCTTCTATAGCCAATCCTACCAAGCGTTGTCTCCGGCTCTAGTTGCAATTCTTTTTAATCCTTCAATAAAAAACATATGACAAAACAATAATACTATTATAGCAATTAGAACATGAGTTCATATCAATATATATATACACTTAAAGAATTAACAAAAACCTTTCCAAATGGGAAAAATTGCTTTGAAAATATAACGCTGTCATTTTTGCCCGGCGTTAAAATTGGTTTGGTGGGAGTAAATGGAGCTGGGAAATCCACTCTATTAAAAATAATGGCAGGAATGGAAAGAGAATTTAATGGTGAAGCTTATGCGGCTCAAGGTATAAAAGTGGGTTACCTTCCACAAGAACCAAAGCTCGACGAAAGTAAAACAGTAAGGGAGAACGTTTTGGCGTCTGTATCCGACAAAAAATCACTTCTTGACCAATTTAATAACTTAGCCGCTTCACTAGCAGATGATTACTCTGATGAAAAAATAACAGAGATGACACAGCTTCAAGATAAGATTGACTCACTCCAAATTTGGGATATCGACTCAAAAGTTGATATGGCCATGGAGGCACTAAGATGTCCTGATGATTTCTCTGTTGTTTCTACATTATCTGGAGGAGAGATTAGAAGAGTTGCCTTATGCAAATTACTGCTTGAGGAGCCTGATTTGCTTTTATTAGACGAACCTACCAACCATCTAGATGCAGAAACCGTAAGTTGGCTTCAACAACATTTGATAGCTTATAAAGGTACGATCTTGATTGTAACTCATGACAGATATTTTCTAGATCAAATTACTGGGTGGATCCTGGAACTCGATAGAGGGAAAGGTTTTCCTTTCGAAGGAAATTATTCTAGCTGGTTAGAAAATAAAAGCACAAGACTAGAATTAGAAGAAAAAACTGAAAAAGCTAAGAATAACATATTAAAAAAAGAACTTGATTGGATTAGACAAGGAGCTAAAGCTAGACAGGCTAAACAGAAGGCTCGAATTAGTGCTTATCAGGATTTGCTGAATGACGATAAAAAAGAAAAAATATCAACTTCCCAAATTATAATTCCCAATGGGCCGCGTTTAGGCTCGAAAGTAATAGATGCTGAAAAGATAACAAAAACTTTTAAGAATAAAATGCTATTTGAGGACTTTAGTTTTTCTATTCCCCCGGGAGCTATTATAGGAGTAGTGGGAGCTAATGGAGCTGGAAAATCAACTCTTTTAAAAATTTTAACAGGTGAGGAGCCGCTCACTAGCGGTCACATTAGTATTGGAGAGACCGTTGAGTTGAGTTATGTCAATCAAAGTAGAGATAAGCTCGACGATAGAAAAAATGTATGGGAAGAAATTTCAAGCGGCTCAGATATAATTAAATTGGGTGATATAGAAGTTAATTCCAGAGCATATGTTGGTGCATTCAATTTCAAAGGCCCTGACCAACAGAAACGAGTAGGTCAATTGTCTGGTGGAGAACGAAATAGAGTGCATCTGGCAAAATTACTAAAATCAGGTGGAAATGTATTATTATTAGATGAACCGACTAACGATCTCGACATTGAAACACTTCGTGCACTTGAAGAAGCTGTACTTGAATTTGCAGGTTGCGTGATAGTTGTATCACATGACAGGTTTTTTATGGACAGACTGTGCACGCATATCCTAGGCTTTGAAGGAGAGAGCAATGTGATGTTCTTTGAAGGAAACTTTAATGATTACGAGAATGATAAAAAAAGGAGGTTGGGGGATGCAGCGGGTATTCCACAACGGGTCAAATACAGAAAATTCTCAACTTAGCTAACATTTTTGAATTTTTTGCATTAAAGGAAAAAGCTTCTTCATATCAGGTCCATCGCTCTTCCCTGTAAGGAAATTACGAAGAGGCATAAACAAATCTTTACCAGATCTTCCAGTCAAGCTTTTTAACTTATCGGTCAATATTATCCAACTGTCGTTGTCACGGGGATATTCGCCAATTAGGCTGATTGCTATTTCTATGAACTGCTGATCTTCAGGGGCTATTATCGGGTTATTAGTGCCCTCTTTACACAGATGCCATATGTCTACTAAATCATCCTTAGAGTTTATATTGTCTTTTGCCATCATCCAAAAATTTTCTTTTATGCTATCTGGAACACCAATCAGGTCAAGATAGGAAAAAATTTCGCTAACAGACAAACTGGCTATAAGTTTGCGAGAAATGGTTTGTAGAACTTCCTTTTCAAATTTGACGGGAGCCGTACTAAATTTATTTAATTCGAATTTAGGTGTTAACTCATTTATATTGTTTTTTAGGTCGAGACCATCTCCAGTCCCTAGGGAAACTAATTTTGAAACAATGGCTCCCGCTTCTATTCCTGCTTCTTTTAAACTTTTAATAGATAAACTGCCACTTCTCTTGGAAAAATTCTCTCCAGAGTTATCTACAATCAAAGAGTGGTGTCCAAAAACTGGCAGACTTGGGGCTAATTTCTTAAAAATTTCTATTTGAACCGCTGTATTAGTCAAATGATCAATACCTCTCACCACATCAGTAACACCAAAATCTGAGTCATCAATTACGGAAGCCAAACTGTAGAGAAACTGACCATTTCCCTTAACCAATATAGGGTCTGACACTACAGAAGTCCGGACATTTATTTCTCCTGCAATTTCATCTTTCCAAGTTACAGTTTCACCGCTCAACAAAAATCTCCAATAACTGTCATTTTTTTTTCTCAAAGCATCTTTTTCTACAACATCCAATTTTAAGGCTGCTCTATCATAAACTGGGGGCTTGCCCTGATTTTGCTGTTTTTTTCTTTTAAGCTCCAACTCTAAGGAAGTTTCAAAGCATTCATAAACTACTTTTTGATTTTTAAATTTATTTAACACCTCTCTATATCTTTCTATTCTCAGAGATTGCTGCTCAACTCTATCCCAATTGATGCCCAGCCACTCCAAATCTCTCTTTATTTGATCAATAAAATGCTGGGAAGATCGTTCCTTATCAGTATCGTCCAGCCTCAGAATAAACTCAGCACCAACTTTTTTTGCTTGCAAGTAATTGAACAGAGCTGTTCTAATATTTCCGACATGCAAATACCCTGTTGGAGACGGAGCGAATCTCAAAACTCTTTTTGTCAAATCTAATCTCTCCAATGGTTTACTATAGGGATACGTCTTCCAAGAGAAAAGGGCCTTCTAGATATTTTAGGTCCTGGACAGGCTTGGTATCTTTTGTATTCGCTCAAGTAAAGAAGATTTTTAACGTTTACAACGGTCTTCTCTAAAAAGCCTTTTTCAATAACTTCCTTAACCGCTAGATCATCCTCTATAAGATACTCCAAAATAGTATCAAGCTCATCATAACTTGGAAGAGAATCTGTATCTTTTTGATCAAAGGCCAGCTCAGCAGAAGGCTCTTTTAATAAAATATTATCAGGAATGGGTTTTGCCACTTTAAAATCATCGTTTTTACCAACAATATTTCTCCATTTACTAAGTTTGTAAACTTTCGTTTTATATATATCTTTAAGAGGGTTGTAAGCTCCTGCCATATCGCCATAAATAGTTGAGTAACCCACCGCAATTTCTGACTTATTACCAGTAGACAAAAGTAAGTGCTTTTCTTTATTTGAAAACGCCATCAATAACACAGCTCTTAATCTGGATTGGATATTCTCCTCTGTGACATCTCTTTTCTTACCTTGGAACAACGGTGCTAAACGTTGATCCACTTTGTCTATAATCTCTTGTATACCTATTGTCTCAAGCGTAATGCCAAGATTTTCAGACAGTTGTTTTGCATCATCTAAGGAGGCTCTCGAATTGAACTTTGAGGGCAAGGCCAAACAGACTACATTGTTAGCACCCAACGCATCCACTGCCATAACCGCCACAAGAGCACTATCAATTCCTCCTGACAAGCCAATAACAACTTTTTGAAAATTTGACTTCAAAACATAATCTCTTAACCCAAGCACAACGGCTTTATAGTCTTGGCTTTCACCAGAACCAATTTCCGCTATTAATTCAGGTAATGGAACCCAACCGCTTTTTCTATGCTCAAAGATAACTTGCTGTGTTTTTTCTAAAAACTGAGGAAACTGACAGACAATAGTACCTCTATTGTCATATACAAATGATCCACCATCAAATACTAAATCATCCTGGCCACCAACCAAATTTAAGTAAATAATAGGAAGGTTAGACTCCTCACATCGACTTTTAATTATCTGCTGTCTTTCAGATAGCTTGTTGGATTCATATGGCGAACCGTTGGGAATAATTATTATATCGGCTCCCAACTCTTTCAGTTTGGAAATGATATCTGGATGCCACGCATCTTCGCATATAGGAAACCCAATCTTAAGTGTACCTAGATCTAAGAGTTCTAATTCATCTCCAGCGACGAAAAACCTTTTCTCATCAAAAACATCATAATTAGGTAAGTGCGATTTTTTGCTGACTATTTTTATAAATCCTTTATGTATAGATATAAATGCATTATAAATTTTTTTATCCAAGAGCCATGGAGCTCCAATTAAAATTCTAACACCAAGGCTCTTTGTTTTCTCAGCAATTTGTTGAACCTGGATAGCGATATTTTCCAAAAAAGAATGTTTATTAACGAGATCTAGAGGCTGGTATCCACTTAGAAACATTTCAGGAAAAACTATCAGATCTGATCCTTTTTTTTCTGCCTCATTAGCTTTGGTCAAGATATGTTGCGAATTAAAGTCTATTCCTCCAACGGTAGAGTTAGACTGGACTAAAGATATTTTAAGCTGATAAATACTCATCGCCAATGATCCAAAATAAATTTGCTGTTTTCCCAATTTTAGTTAAAATGACCTTCTAAGTCTATCTAGTTTTGATGATGTGAAAAAGTATTGAATACTTTTCCTTCAATTTGAAATCGAAACGTCAGTAGCAAAAATGTACTCGGAGGTTCTATTGAAAATTTATACTGAGAAGTTGTGGTCGCTCGTTGTGTTGATGTTTATTTTGCAAAATCCAGCTGCAGCTTTAGCTCAAGATCAGGTTAAACAATATGATGAAGGTAGCGTTTATGAGGGATCTTTTAAAAATGGGCTAAGAAATGGCTTAGGAAAGTATACTATGCCGGATGGTTTTACATATGAAGGAGAGTGGAAAGACGATCAGATTCAAGGAAAGGGAGTTGCAAGATATCCAACTGGTCAAATTTTTGAAGGCTTTTTCAAGCAAGGTGTACCCGACGGGGAAGGAACGATGACTTTTTCGGACGGAACAAAATATGAAGGAAGCTGGCTAGACGGTAAAATGGAGGGAGATGGTGTGCTATCTATGACAGATGGATCCATATTTAAAGGAAAATTCTCTAATAATAATCGTGACGGTTATGGAGAGATGAATTATTCAGATGGTTCCATTTTCAAAGGTAATTGGAAACTTAATGAAAAACAGGGTAACGGGACATTAATTTATGCGGATAAATCTACTTATGAAGGAAATTGGGAAAAAGGTCTACAGCAAGGGTTCGGCAAACTAACTACAAAAGATGGAGTGGTTCTTGAGGGAGAATGGAAAAACGGAAAGATTAATGGAATTGGAAAACTTATCCAGTCAAATGGAGATAGATATGAAGGTAGCTTGGTAAATTGGAAGAGAAATGGAAAAGGAGTATCAATCTACACCACTGGGGAAAAGTATGATGGAAATTTCAAAGATGACCTGAGACATGGACAAGGAATTCTTACAGGTCAAGACGGCTTCAGATATGAAGGAAATTGGTCGCTCGGGAAGATGGATGGATTTGGTAAAATCACTTACTCTTCAGGGTCTGAGTACGAGGGAAATTTTAAAAATAATCAACCAAATGGAATAGGAAAAATTTTCTTCAGTGATGGAGGTTCGTATGAAGGGTCATGGCTTAATGGGGTTATTGAAGGTAAGGGTACCGCTAAATATGCCAATGGATTAGTGTATGAAGGTGATTTTTCCCGTGGTAAAAATAACGGTTTTGGAATAATGACTTACTCAGATGGTTACGTCTATAAGGGGTATTGGAAAAACGGAATTCAGGAAGGAGAAGGAGAAGAAATATTTCCAAACGGTACCGTTTATAAAGGCACGTTTAAAAATAATCAAAGACATGGAAAAGGAAGCATGGAAATGAAAGATGGCTTCTCATATAGTGGAGACTGGGTATCTGGAGAGATGAGTGGAAAAGGCATTGCCGTGTATGCTAACGGTGATAGATATGAGGGCTACTTTCTTAATGGTAAGAGAGAAGGAAAAGGTGTCATGAAGTTCCAAAATGGAAAGATAATTGACGCGATTTGGAAAGATGGTAAAGAAATACAAAAAAATACAGGCAATTCAGTTGATAGAGACTAATTATCAAATGTTTAATTTGAAAGTTGATTAATTTTGATAAATTAATATAAGTGATAAAAAATTATAGGTGTCTCACATGTTTTCTTTTTTGAGTGGTTTTATATCTTCCGATATGGCGATAGACTTAGGCACAGCTAATACACTTGTTTATGTAAAATCGCGGGGTATAATCCTTAACGAGCCATCGGTTGTTGCGTTTCATATGAGAGATGGGAAGAAACAAGTCCTTGCAGTTGGAGAAGATGCTAAGCTTATGCTTGGAAGAACACCTGGATCAATACAAGCAATAAGACCTATGCGTGATGGCGTAATCGCTGATTTCGATGTTGCAGAAGAAATGATCAAACATTTCATAAAAAAGGTCCATAAAAGAGGAATGTTTGCCAGGCCTAAAATAATCGTCTGTGTTCCACATGGAGCTACACCAGTCGAAAAACGAGCAATCAGAGAGTCTGTTTTATCAGCGGGAGCGAGGCAAGCTGGACTTATTGCTGAACCAATTGCCGCTGCAATAGGAGCAGGAATGCCAATAACTGATCCAACAGGATCTATGGTAGTTGATATTGGAGGTGGAACAACCGAGGTTGCAGTTTTAAGTTTGGGAGATATCGTCTATGCAAGATCAGTAAGAGTTGGAGGAGATAGGATGGACGAGGCTATAATCTCATATCTTAGAAGACAACACAATTTATTGGTTGGAGAAGCTACTGCAGAAAGAATAAAAACTCAAATAGGCACCGCTCGTATGCCAGAAGACGGAAGAGGAGCTTCAATGGATATAAGGGGGAGAGATCTTTTAAACGGAGTACCAAAAGAGACTGAAGTTACTCAAGTTCAAGTAGCGGAGGCGTTATCTGAACCTGTACAACAGATTTGTGAAGCAGTGATGACCGCTCTGGAGAGCACACCTCCCGACTTGGCAGCAGATATAGTCGACAGAGGTGTGATGCTTACAGGAGGTGGTGCGCTCTTAGGTGATTTAGATTTGGCATTACGAGAGCAGACAGGTTTAGCGATTTCAGTGGCTGATGAGTCACTAAATTGTGTTGCTTTAGGCACCGGAAAATCTTTAGAGTTTGAAAAGCAGCTAGCTCATGTGATAGATTACGGTAGTTAAAAGCTTTTTTATTTAGGAAAATGGCTAATAAGTCTAAACCCCATAGATCTAAGTCATGGAGCATACCAGTTACAACGTTCATATTTGTATGCCTCATTCTTATTTTTATTTTGTGGCGAGTAGATAATACTAGGACAGAGTTAATAAGAACAAAAATTATCGATTTTGTTTCCCCCCTAACAATACCTCTAAACTACCCGATTAAAGTGGTTGGGGACTTAATCAAGTATTTTGAAATTTACTCATCACTATTAGAAGAGAATAAAGAACTTAAGAGAGATCTGCAGAATATGACTGGTTGGAAAGAAAAAGCCTTACAGCTGGAACAAAAAAATGCGCAGCTCAGAGCGTTAAATAATGTAAAGCTGAGTGAAGATCTCATATGGGTAACAGGAGAAATGATGGCTGACAGTGGTAGTCCCTTTTATCAATCGGGGGTTATAAATATTGGATCGAAGGATGGGATAAAAAATGGCTCTGCGGCAGTAGACGGGCTTGGGCTTGTTGGTAGAATTTCTGGGGTTGGTCAGAAGGTCGCTAGAGTATTATTTTTAACAGACATTTCATCTGCAATACCCATAAAAATAAAGCGAAGCAACCAAAAAGGTCTTATGATTGGAGATAACAGTCCATGGCCTCTGTTAGAGTTTGTTGAGGAAAAGGGTCTTATTAATATTGGGGATAGGGTATTCACGTCAGGTGATGGCAATGTTTTCCCATCTGATATTCTTATAGGAACTATCTTGATTGATAATAAAAAAAAGTTGAGAGTAAAGCCAGTTGCTAATTTTGAGTCTTTGGAATTTCTACGAATTTTAAATACAAAGAAAATAGTTGTGGACTGGACAGAAACCGACTTGGTAGGAATGGAGAATTTTTAGTCTAAGAAAATGAATTTTTATCAATCGAATCTTTTAACAAATATCATTGTTTTTACTTTAGGACTCTTCTTTATTATTTCCCCTACCGCGTTAACAAGTACGGGTTTGAACAATACAAACTCATTTTACCCAGATCTTTTTTTATGTTTAATCTTTGCTACTGCCCTAAATAGACCAAAGATAATAAACTTATATGCTATTTTGACACTATTGCTATTTTCAGATGTTCTACATATGAAGCCTATCGGACTATTTACAATACTCATGTTTACAAGTGTTGTAGTAATAAGACGCTATAAAGAACAAATAGAGCAGTCACCATTCTACATACATTATTTGATATTTTTAATCTTGCTCTCTTGTGTTCAAACACTCAATCTTTTCCTACACCACTTACTATTTCTACCAAAACTTAGCTTCCTTACAATTGTTAATCAGACAATTTTTACTTTAATTTGCTATCCCTTATTTGATATACCTTATAAATTAATAAGAACGAAAAAAAGATAATGTCGAGATTTAAAGACAACACCTTAAAATCAAGGCTGATCAAGCGAGTGCATAGAAGGATAGTGCTTGCCGGATTATTAAAAGCAAGTGCGGTGGCACTTTTGGGATGGAATATCAGAAAACTACAAATTGAAGACTCTGAGGATTACAAGCTACTAGCAGATGCAAACAGAGTTAATCTAAGACTTATTCCCCCTTCAAGAGGGCTTATTTTTGATAGATTAGGTACGCCGATTGCATTAAATGAACAAAATTACAAGGTAGTTTTCATTAGAGAACAAGCTCGTGAACCTGGGAAAGTATTAAAGAGACTTGCCAACATCATAGATTTAGAGCAAAAGCGTCAAGAGAAAATTATGCAAGATATGAAAAAAAGAAGCGCTTTTATACCAATAACCGTCGCCGAAAACCTTACATGGGAAGATTTTGCAAAGATATCAGTAAATTTACCAAGCCTACCAGGGATAATTCCAGAGGTAGGGTTAACCCGCCACTACCAGGAATACGAGTCTTACGCGCATATTGTAGGTTATGTTGGGCCGATATCTGATAAAGATCTCGAATCTGAAAAACCAATTGACCCAGTTCTTCAAATCCCAAAGTTTCAAATAGGGAAAGTAGGGGTAGAAAAAAAACTAGAGAAACATTTACGAGGAAGAGCGGGGGTCAGTAAAGTTGAGGTTAACGCCTCGGGACGAGTAATGAGAGAACTAAATAGAACTCAAGGTAAATCTGGAGAAAACATACACCTGACTATAGCAACCAATCTTCAGAAGTTTGCATCAGAAAGATTAAAGGGAATGAGCGCTTCATCGGTTCTTATTGATATTAAAAATGGAGATATATTATCACTAGTATCAACACCAAGCTATAATCCAAATAACTTTGTATTAGGAATATCGCAATCTGATTGGAACGCTTTACTGAATGACGAGCGAAAACCTTTACTGAACAAAGCTACTTCTGGAGCATATCCCCCAGGCTCAACATTTAAAATGGTAGTAGCTGCAGCAGCACTTGAATTAGGGCTGATAGGATTAAATGATAAAATTTTTTGTGCCGGTTTCTATGAGTTAGGAAGCAGAAAATTTCACTGCTGGCTAAAGGGAGGACATGGGAAACTAAATCTTCAAGAAGCTATTCAGAAGTCATGCGACGTCTATTTTTATGAGCTTGCTCGTAAAGTTGGAGTTAGAAGAATCGGGGACATGGCTAGACGGCTAGGTCTTGGTCAAGCATACAATCTACCATTGACCGGTTTAAGTAAGGGTTTCGTACCCACAAAAAAATGGAAAAAGGAAAGATTTGGCACCAGCTGGCTTGTAGGAGACACTCTCAATGTGGGCATCGGACAAGGATTTAGCTTAGCAACACCTTTACAGTTAGCTGTTATGACTGCCAGACTGGCATCTGGGAAAAAGATAACCCCAAACATTATTAAAAATTCTAATAATAATCCAGATAACCCCAAAGCTCTTTCGATAAAAGAAAATACTTTGGTAGCTATTAGAAAGGGAATGTTTGACGTTTTAAATGAAAAAGACGGTACAGCATTCAACTTTAGAACTACTGATCAGAATTTCTTAATTGCGGGTAAGACAGGTACATCTCAAGTGAGGAGAATAACGCGAGAGGAGCGAGAGGAAGGCGTGATCAAAAATGAAGATTTGCCATGGAAAATGAGAGATCATGCTTTGTTCACATGTTTTGCTCCATATGAAAATCCTAGATATGCTCTTAGCGTAGTAGTTGAGCATGGAGGGAGTGGTTCCAAGATAGCTGCTCCAATTGCACGGGATATAATGCTTTTTCAACTACATGGAGGTATTCCCCCTATCACTGCTTATCCAGAAAAGCAACAATTTGAGGTACGAAATAAGCTTATGGATATTGAAAAAAAAATAAATTCTAGAATTAACATAAATTAAAATATTTAAGATGAACCCCTTCATAAAGATGATTTACATAAATTGGCCACTACAGATCCTAATTCTGGCAACGGCCTTGTTTGGTTTTTTAATGCTATATTCTGTTAGTGGTGGGAGTTGGGAGCCTTGGACTAAACCCCAAATAAATAGGTTTTTTATAAGCTTCATATTAATCTTTGTAATGTCAGCAATCAGTATTTCCTTTTGGCAGAAGATATCTCCTTTTTGCTATATACTAGGTTTAGCATTATTAATTGCTGTGTATTTCTATGGTGATACGGGAATGGGTGCAAAAAGGTGGTTGGATTTAAGAATAATAAAATTACAGCCATCGGAAGCGTTTAAAATTTCGATGGTAATGGTCCTTGCTTATTATTATCATAAGCTTCCTGTTAATAAGGTATCACATCCGTTTTATGTTTTAGTTCCACTTTTATTAATAATAATTCCTGCATTTATAGTTTTTCGACAGCCAGACCTTGGCACAGCATTGGTTATTATTATGATAGGTATTTTTGTAATGTTTATTGCTGGGGTACATTTTGGATATTTTTTATTTGGAGGATTTAGCTTCTTTACTCTACTTTTTATCCTATTTCAGAGTAGAGGTACAGAATGGCAGCTACTTAAGGATTATCACTTTAGAAGAATAGATACGTTTCTAGACCCATCAGCTGATCCTTTAGGAGCAGGTTATCACATTACACAATCAAAAATTGCCTTAGGTTCAGGGGGCCTTTTTGGACGTGGCTATATGCAAGGCTCACAGAGCCAGCTTAATTTCTTACCTGAGAAACATACCGATTTTATATTTACTACTCTTGCAGAGGAGTTTGGATTTTTTGGTACAATTGGTCTTCTTATCATATATAGCCTTATTGTTGCTTTTTGTATTTTTTCAGCACTAGCAACTACGGATAAGTACTCTCGATTATTGATAACAGGTCTTTGCATGACTTTTTTTACTTATTTCTCTATAAATATTGCAATGGTTATGGGGTTATTGCCAATTGTAGGCATCCCATTACCGCTTGTTTCCTATGGAGGATCTTCAATGATTGTAATCATGTTAAGCTTTGGGCTAATTCAAAGCGCGCACGTACATAAAAATATTGGCTTTTGATTTGAATATTTTCATTTCAACTGGATCTAAAACAACAGAATACAAGAAAGCTCTTTTAGAAGAAATCGAAGCCCAATCTTTGAGCTATAATATAATAGAAGACATATCCAGAAGTAGTGAGATTAATGCAGTAATATATGCTGATGACAGTGACATCTCCGATTTTTCCATTTTCCCAGAGGATACCGTAATATTCTCTATATTTGCAGGTGTTGAAAAAACGCTTTTAAACAAAACAATCCAGCAACCATTGGTGAGATTAATTGATATAGAAATGACCGAATGCATGGCCGAATGGTGCACCGCACATGTGTTAAGGTATCATCTCGACCTTGATGAATTTATTAAGCCAGCAACAAAAGAATGGAAAGCTCACGACAAAGAAAGGCTTCTTGCAAATCAAATTGACATAGGGATCTTAGGCCTTGGCACTCTGGGATCAGCCACTGCAGAAAAACTTAAGAAACTTGATTTCAACGTAACAGGTTGGTCTGCAACAGAAAAAAAAATTAAGGGAGTACGATCATTAATAGGACCAGAAGGTTTGACAAAAATACTGTCCACTTCCGATTACTTAATACTACTACTACCACTCACAGAGAAAACAAAAACCATTATCAACTCAGCTTCGCTTAAGATAGTTAAGACTGGAGCAATTTTGATTAATGCTGGAAGAGGAGGATTAATTGAAGACAATGATCTTCTAAAAGCACTTGATAGTGGGAAGCTTTCTGGGTGTACATTAGACGTCTTTAACCAAGAGCCTTTACCACCAGAACACCCCTTCTGGTCTCATGATAAAGTGACTGTTACACCTCATATATCCGCTCCAACTCGATTGAGAAGTTCTATTAAATCTATTCTGATAAATGTCGACAGAATAAAAAAAGGTCTGAAGCCCTTAGGTTTGGTAGAAAAAGAGAGGTTCTATTAAAACAAAATAATTCCTAAAACAAGCAATAATAGAATTGCAATAAAGAGAACCATGGTACCTGAGGTCAATATTCTTGTCATAACACCTTCTGGCCCGGAAAAGTGGTAAACCTTATTAAGAAACAAAAGCAAAGATTTGTGTAATACCTTCAATCCTTTTTGTTCAACTGTTTCAAGAAATATTAATAACTTACTTATTATAGAAGGTAGAAATACTCGATATGTCCAATCGAAATCTAGGTTTATTGAGCGTGTTTCAGATGGAAGTTGCTTCATTTTACTTAAAATGAAGAAAGCTAGAATTGCAAAGCATAATAATTGCAACTGCGTTAGGATGTGTTCAAAAGTATAGGGATCATATTTCACCTGAAAAGGCATTATCGCATACAAGTTATTGGGGTAAATACCTATATAAATGCAAAGAATTGAAGTTAAGCCCATTGCAAGCAGCATATGCATTGGCGCTTCTTCTGGTCTCTTACCTGAGTCATGATGAAAAAAAGTAAAGTAGGGGACTTTTATTCCAGAATGCGACAAAACTCCGGCAGAAGCAAACACAAGAATCAGCCAAATAATCTGATAGTGTTCTTTCCCTGCTCCGCTCATAATTAGCGATTTGCTAACAAATCCAGAAAACAAAGGGAACGCGGATATTGATGCCGCTCCAATAAGGCAAAAGGTTGCTGTTAATGGCATAGTTCTGTACAACCCTCCCAACTCTGATGCTTTAGAAGTACCTGTTCTAAAAAGAACTGCACCAACACTCATAAAGAGTAGAGCTTTATACAAAATATGAGAGAAAGCGTGTGCTGCAGTGCCATTAAGCGCTAACTCCGTTCCTACACCCACACCAACAACCATAAAACCAAGTTGATTATTCAGGCTATATGCTAATACCTTTCTCAAATCATTTTCTACCTCTGCAAAGAAAATAGGAAATACTGTCATAGCAGCGCCAATATAAATGAGAAGTTCTGTTCCTGGAAATCCTCGCGCTAACGCGTAAACTGCAAGTTTCGTAGTAAAAGCAGAAAGTATTACTGTCCCCGTTATCGTAGCCGAAGGATAGCTGTCTTGAAGCCAATTATGCAGAAATGGGAAAGCACACTTTATGCCGAAAGCAACAAAAATTAAACCTGTAGCTAAACTATTTAGTTCCATTTTACTAAAAGATATTGATCCAGTCTCAAAGTAAAAAAGAGCAACGCCGAATAGCAAGACAACCCCCGACAAAACTTGGATAATAAGGTAGCGCATGCCAGAATGATAAGCGCCTTCGGTTTTCCGGGCCCAAACCAAAAAAACAGATGATATAGCTGTAAGCTCCCAATAAACAAAAAGCGTAATAAGGTCACCAGCGAAAACAGCGCCTATTGCTGCTCCTGAATAAATAAGTGCTACAAAGGGCTGCGTACTTTCTCGAAGATGAAATGCAAACAAATTTCCTAAAAAAGCAGCTATACAAAAAATAATTCCAAATACTGTGGAAAGCTTATCTACCCTCATAAAATTGAGTTCAAGACCCATAAACTGTATCTTATAACCCTCTTCCCAGCCCCCATTAAGTAACACTAGCAGTGCTATAACAGGAACTAAGCAGACGAAAGAAGATTTTACAGCTCCTTTAGGTAAAAATATTGATACTAGTCCTCCTATCAAGAAGTAATATGGGAGAGGAAGTGTTGCTAACATTTACTTTTCCTCCATCCCTGGATAATCTTCACTGTCCACTGCTTTTTTGGCATAAAAATTTTCTGGCCTGCCCAAAAGCAACCTTAGTAATCGTGATCCAAATATTATAATTGAAAACATTATAAAACCATAAATGCTATAAAAATTATAAGTACTCTCAATCTCAAAATAGACATATCTCTTAACAAAAAAATCTGCCACGAATAAGCAAAAGCACAGAAGTAAGAATGCACTCAGTAGAGCTCGAAGTCGGCTAGCTTTCTCAAAAAATATGAATGGGTTAAATTTCATTTAATTACCTTAGCTCACTAAACCAAAATTAATCATAAAATCTCTTATATAGCCTACGTAAAAAAACAAAAGGAATGAGATACTAGCTGTTATTGCGGGCGGCAGCCAAACAAAGGCGCTCGGTTCTTTAAAACTTTTAATTTCTGTCCGGTCTTTAGGGTTAAGATAAAAGCCCTTTGCCACTAATGGCAAAAGATAAGCGATATTCAAGAGGGAACTTATTAATAGGACTAAAACAACAAATTGTTTATCTGCTTCGAGAGATGACAATATTAAAAACCATTTTGCCCAAGACCCACCCATCGGAGGAAGCCCTATTATCGATATTGCACCTATAAGAAAACTTAAAAACGTAATTGGCATCACCCTTCCCAAGCCCTGCATATCACTTATATCTGTTTTCTTGGTTGCTACATAAATAGAACCGGCACACATAAATAAAGTGATTTTTCCGAATGCATGTGTAACTATTTGTAGAGTTCCACCTAAAACACCCAAACTATTCGCGAGAGAGAAAGCAAGCACGACATAAGCCAATTGACTAATAGTAGAATAAGCGAGTCTAGCTTTTAAATTATCTTTAGTCATTGCGATCAGAGAAGCAAATAAAATTGAAAAACAAGCTAACCAGGTTAGCCAATCTGTTGCACCTGATACTGACAAACTATCCAGCCCAAATATATAAACACCCACTTTGAGAACCGTAAAAACTCCCGCTTTAACTACAGCAACAGCATGCAGCAAAGCACTAACAGGTGTGGGAGCAACCATTGCAGCGGGTAGCCACCTATGGAATGGAAATAAAGCAGCTTTCCCGATCCCAAAAGCAAACAAACCAACGAGGAGTATTAATTCTAATGATCCAAAGGAGCCATTTAATATTCCACCTTTTACAAAATCTAAAGTACCAACAGAAAAATAAATCCAAATTATTCCTAACAACTGTAGACCAATTGACGTTCCTAATAGTATCGATAGGTAAACTCTTGCTCCCCTTAGCGCTTCAGTCGAACCCTTATGAGAAACTAATGGAAAAGTAATGAGAGTTAGTAGCTCATAGAATAGAAATAAGGTGAAAAGATTACCTGAAAATGAGATCCCCATTACACTGGCTATTGACACAGAAAAAAAGAAAAAGAACCTCGAATGGTTTCTCTCCTTTGCACCTCTCATATATCCAATCGCGTAAATATGAGTAAGTATCCAAAGTCCTGAGGCCAATAATGAGAATATAATACCCAAAGGCTCAATATGAAAGGAAATATCAATCCCTGGCATTATGGTTGCCAGCTTATATCGTGTTGCCTGTCCATCAAAGCCAAGAAAAATAATTACACTAAAATAAAATGTTATCAGTGCGCCTAGTAAAGTAACGGTATCCCTGACATTTGGTATTCTATTAAAAATTAAATTTAACCCGCCTACTAATGCCGGAGTAAAAACTGTTAAAAAAATCAAAAACTCTATCGGCATAAAATACACCCTACTTAAAAAGAATTTCTGTGGCCATGTTAGCTACATCCACTGTTAAACTAGTATTAATACCTAGAAAAATGCAAAATAAAGCGAGTATCCATACAGGCATTAACGTGAGAACGCTTACTTCATCGTAAGACTCTGAACTTTCTGAAAAGTATAAAACTTCAACTATCTTCCAAATATAGATAACTGCGAAGAGAGACGATACGATAATGAGAATTGCTACTAACCAATACCCAGTTTCAAGCGCTGCTTCTAGAAGCAGCCATTTGCTAATAAAACCAGCTGTACCAGGCACGCCGATTAAGCTTAAACCTCCAATTAGGAAAGCAGCCGAAGTAAATGGCATCGATTTTCCTAGGCCTCTTAAACTTTTTATATATACGTTCTTTGTATTAAGCATAAAAGCACCGAGGGACATAAATAGTGCTGCTTTAGTGAAGCCATGATTAACCATATGCACTAATGAAGATGCAAGACCTTTTTGACTCATTAACGATAATCCAAGGAGCATATACCCGATTTGTGCAAGGCTAGAATAAGCAAGTAACTTCTTTAAATTCTGTTTGAAAATGGCGATGACTGATGCCGCAATCATTGCGATTACTGCAAGAGGCATCAAAAGGAGAAAAAAGAGTTCGTTGACAAAACTGTCTTCATAGTTAAACACAGAAAATACAAATCTGATCAAAACATAAAGCGCAACTTTGGTTGCTGTTGCAGCCAAAAAACAGGTAACTACAGTAGGTGCAAAGGTATAAGCATTAGGCAACCAAACATGAAGAGGAACCATGGCAAGCTTGAGACCCATCCCTACAACAATAAAGGCGAACCCCGCTTGAATAGTTCTGTTATCACCTAATTGACTAGCTCTTTCCGCTATGTCCATCATATTTAGAGATCCAGTCGCCATGTATATATATCCAATACCAATTACAAAAAAAGTTGCACCAATAGTGCCCATTATTAGATAATTAAAGGACGCTGAAAGTGCTCTTCTATCAAGATAGGCCCCTTGTGCTACCAAAACATAGGTGGATAAACTTGAAATCTCTAAAAATACAAAAACGTTAAAAATATCTGCTGTTGCTACAACACCTAACAAACCGGTAAGGCATAAAAGAAAGCAAGAGTAGAACAAAGTATGCTTTTCTTCAGGAATTTCTGCGTGAAGTGAAGAATACGAAAAGATCAGAACAATTGCACTTATAATTGATATGAGGAGCAATAGAATAGCGTTGGCCGCGTCTATTCTGTATTCAATTCCGATTGGTGGCGCCCATCCGCCAAGGTAATATGTGAGAATACTCCCATCACTAACAGCTTGTATCAGTAAGATTGATATAAATAAACACGCTAATGCGCCTACAAAGCTTAGCAACCAAGACAATGTCTTATTGTTAAATACAACCAATATAGGTGCGATCAACATTGGAGTAATCACCTGCAAAATCGGCAAATGATTAACCAACTCTAAAGCGCCCTGTTTAATTTCTGAAGCCATTAACTATTGGTCTCCATGACATTCTTTTTATTATATTTCTCCAAGTCATTTTGATCCAGTTTTTGGATATCATCTTCTTCAACCGTTTCATACTCTTCTCGAATTTTTATTATTAAAGCTAAACCTAAGGCAGTAGTGGCGATACCAACAACTATTGCGGTAAGAATGAGGACATGTGGAAGCGGGTTAGAATATATAACTGCGGAGTTATTAGCGGACTTATCAAGCAGAATTGGTGCTGTACCACCCTTCATTTTCCCTATTGATATATAAAACATAAAAACTGATGTTTGGAAAATATTTAATCCCACAATTTTCTTGATCAGATTTCCTCGTGAAACAACTATAAAGAGACCTGAGAGCATTAATATAATGAATAACCAGTAAGGCAAGTGCCCATAGATGAAGTTTAAACCACTGTTCATGGCTTACCACTCTTTATCGTCTAAACGCGGAGTGCGACCGGCAAAGCTATAATAGATAGCAATCATTACAAAAGTCACTGTTATCCCAACACCCAGCTCAACCAATATGATCCCATAATGTTGCCCATGTTTCGGATGTTCGGGACTAATTGCGTGATAATTTAAAAATTCAAATCCAAAGATAATTGAGAAAACACCTGTTAATGCGTATACTAAGACGCCCACCGCTGCCGCCTTCTGTGCAAACCAAATAGGCATTACTTTTTGTACATTCTCTAGGCCCATGACTATACCATAAAGGATAAAAGCAGCCGCGATAATAACACCAGCTTGGAAACCTCCCCCAGGAGAGTAATCACCATGAAATTGCACATACAGGCCGAACAAAACGATAACTCCAACCATAAATTTTGTAATAACTTTTAAAATCAAATGATGTTTCATAGTCTCACTCTTTATCTTTTCTTCCTTTGAGACCACTTAATAATAGGATAACTCCGAGACCTGCTGTCAGCACAACCACTGTTTCGCCTAGCGTATCATAACCTCGATAACTCGCCAATATACCCGTTACGACATTTGGTATTCCCATATCTTTATAAGTGATACTCAGATACGTTGATCCAAGATGTAATTGAGCTGGTGAGTCAAAAGCTCCAAAGTTCGGCATATCAAGAGTTCCATAAATTAGCAAAACACCAACAAGGCAAACAACTACAAGTGGTAATATTATAGGTCTCTTTGTCTCTTTCTGAACCCGAACCGTGAGCGCCATTGTTGCAAGCATCAAAACAGTAGACACCCCTGCCCCGACAGCTGCTTCTGTAAAGGCGACGTCGACAGCATCCATCACTACAAAAAGCATTGCAGATACCAAACTAAATGCACCTGACAACATTATTACTGCAAACAGATGCTTTAACGTCAATGCCATTATTGCGATGGTGACTAAAACCATGAAGAAACATATGATAATAAATAACTCTATTTTCTTTCCCCCTCCTTTTTTTTGTATCCTAGAGTAACAAATGCTGCATTAGCAATGGCATGTGAAGCCGTAGGTGAGGAAATAAAAATAAAGATAGCTATAGCTAAAAGTTTAAAAAAGACCCATATGGTCGTGACATGTAACATCATTCCCAAAATTAGAAACAGCACGCCTCCTGTATCGCTAATAGATGCGCCGTGTAGTCTTGACCAAAAATCAGGTAGCCTTATTAAGCCCAAGCTTCCAGTTAAAAGCAAAAACGATCCCAAGAGGATAAAAATCCAACTTAATATTTCTATCAACAAACTCATTACGCTTTATTTCTTCTCAAAGCTTTTTTATCACCAATTTCTTTATATCTAAAGAATTTAAGAATTGCGATTGTCCCAATAAAATTTAGCAGTGCATATAATAAGGCGATATCGAGAAAATCAGGTCTGTCAAATAAAAAACCAACGACGCTTATCATTAGAACAGCCAGTGTACCAAATGCATTTAACGCTAAAACTCTATCATATAATGTTGGGCCCAAAAATAATCTTACAATTACCAATATAAATGAAATCATGATTGAGATGGTTGCAACGTAAAACATAAATTCATTACCCCTTTCTCTCGCATCTACTTACTCTCTTACCCATATCTTCTATTTCATCTTCAGTGCTACCAGAAAAATTTAGGGAATGTACCAAAAGACTATTTTTCTCAGTTTCAACCGTTATAGTCCCTGGAGTAAGTGTAATAGAGTTTGCAAATATTACTTGAGCCGCTTCACTTTTAGGAGCTAGGGGTACATCGAACATATTTTGCTTGATCTTTATTTGTGGGCTTAATATGGTCTTGGCCACTGCAACGTTGGATTTCAATATTTCCTTTAGTAGCCAAAAACAATAAGTCAGAAAGCTAAATAAATTCATTTGGAAATTAATTGGGGTTTCATCAATTACGCGCATACGTCGAAGTATATATAAGACGATCAAAACTGATATAACACCAAAAGATAACAACAGAAAATCAAAATGTCCTGAAAAGGAAATCCAAATCAGACCATATAATATTGCTAGCACAAAGATTTTCAAAGTAAATTTAACCTATTCAAGAATAAAGAAATGCCGTAAACATATAATTAAATTATTAATAATAATAAGTAAATTAAAACAAGAGATTTATATGAATAATACTGAACTCACTGACCATACAATTGAACTAAATGGTCTCAAAATCTCAAATAAGTACCCAGTGACGCTTATTTCTGGTCCATGCCAGCTTGAAAGCCTCGAGCATACTATGATGATCGCCGAAAAATTAATAGAAATCTGTGATCGTAATGCTATCAACTTTGTCTTTAAATCGTCATTTGACAAGGCCAATCGAACTTCACATTTATCAAAGCGTGGCCTTGGAATTGAAGAAGGTCTTAAAATCTTCCAAAAATTGAAGAGCAGTCTAAACATATCCACATTAACGGATGTACACACCCCCGAACAATGCGAGCTTGTAGCAAAAGAAGTCGATATTCTGCAAATACCAGCTTTTCTATGCCGACAGACGGATTTAATCATTGCAGCTAGTAAAACAAATAAACCTGTCAATATTAAAAAGGGGCAATTTCTATCCCCTGCTGAGATGCAGCAAGTGGCTGAAAAATTCATATCTACCGGTAATGAAAATTTACTCCTCTGTGAACGAGGTGCTACTTTTGGCTACAATGATTTGGTTTGCGATATGCGTTCCCTGGAAATTCTCAAACAAAGTGGGTTCCCAACCATTTTAGATATAACTCATTCCATTCAACAACCAGGAGGAAAAGGCTCAGAGAGTGGTGGCTCAAGAGAGTTCATTGAAACTTTAGCAAAAGCGGGTACAGCAGTTGGTATCGCGGGTGTTTTCATTGAGACCCACGAGAAGCCTGAGACAGCGCCGTCAGATGGTGCTTCTATGCTTCCTCTTGACCAATTATCAGGGCTATTAAGTAAAATAAAAGCAATTGATAATGTCGTAAAATCTTTTGACTGAGCAAAAATAAATTTTCTTGAATCATATGCACTAAGATATTACAACAATAGTGTTGGGGTGTAGCCAAGCGGTAAGGCAGCGGGTTTTGATCCCGTGTACCGTAGGTTCGAATCCTACCACCCCAGCCATTTCAGAAATCATTTCTTAAGTTTATTTAAACGTCGAATACCGATACTTTTTTCATCATTACCTCTTGTACCCACTTAAGATCAGGTACTTGATCAACCTGCCAACCGGGAGGACAGGCAACTTTCTTTCCAGACCTTAATGAAAATAAAAAAGCTCTAAAATTTGTGACAATATACTTTTCTGTTCCGGATTGAGATCTTTCACCCTTAAACTCAGATGAAAATAGACCCACTAGTTTTCTTATAGACCCATCATCTTTGAATTTGACCTTTTGATACAAATATCCTCTTATAACTTCCTCCGCGCTCTCTCCTGCTTCAACTTCGACTAACGAACCCAAAATTTTCTCACTGCACTGTTGTAGAAATTCCGCGGAGATCTCATTGTAATGAACTGCAATTTCATCTGTATATTTTTTTATAATAACATTGAGCGGCGCTGAGTAAAATAGGGACTCCCGAGCCGCATTTGCACAAAAAATACAAAGTATCCATCCTGGACAATGCAAGGCCATCCACCTATCCTTTCTATTGACTTAAGTTTATAATATGAACTAATATGAAAAAAAACAAGAACCTAACGTCAACTCTGTTTGAATTCATCAAATACAAATTCAATATTCTAAAAATTCTGAGTTGAGCAGTTTGTTTAGCTTCGTTTTTCTTTCTTGTTATGAGAAAGCAACGCGCTTTATTACAACAAGCCGGATTTTTAAAAAGCTATAATTTCGAGATTTGTTATAATCAAGAGATGAAACTTAGCAAATGATCGACCAAAACATGTGAATAACAATTTCAAAGACTTAAATATTTTCCTAAACACATTTTGGCTGGTTTTGACAACACTTTTGACAACAGTTTTCGTGATTTTCCTGATAACTCATAAGAAGCATGAGAAGGATAAGAACTATTTTAAAGGGTTATGAGAATCCTGATAACTCCTGACAACAATATCCACGGGTTTTGATCCCGTGTACCGTAGGTTCGAATCCTACCACCCCAGCCACCCCATGAAAATTATAAATCTTAGCTATATCTTTATTTTTATTATTCTATAGATTGAGCGAATGCTTGAAACAAAATCTATTCCTGAAGAATTACAATCCTCAATAAAAGAAAAAGGGTATAACGAACTAACGACAGTTCAAAGCTTAGTGCTTGACCCTGGCAACAATGATAAAGATCTTCTGGTGAGCTCCCAAACAGGCTCTGGCAAAACACTTGCTTACGGGTTGTCAATATCGGTTGCTGGACTTAAAGAAATTCTGGATACAGATAACAAACTTAAAACTCTAATCGTTACCCCCACGCGAGAATTAGCTTTACAGGTTTTTAATGAATTAACATGGCTGTATTCTAAGACTGAGATCAGAATCTCAACGGCGATCGGTGGGATGGATATAAAAAGAGAAAGAAAAAACATTTCTAAAGGAGTTGATCTTTTAATAGGAACCCCCGGAAGGATTAATGACCATATCCGTCGGAAAACTTTCCAACTAAATAATCTAAGATCGCTTGTCCTTGATGAAGCTGATGAAATGCTTGACCTAGGCTTTAAAGAAGACTTAGACATGATTGTAAATCAAAGTCCCGCAAATAAGAGGGTACTTATGTTTTCAGCAACCATCCCAAAAAAAATATTGTCATTAGCATCAAAATACCAAAAAAATGCTGTCAGAATTGAAGCAACTAGCCTTGGCAAAGCCCATACTGATATTTCTTATGAAACATATTTAGTAAAAAAACATGATATTGAAAACGCAATATTTAACTTTCTTCGATTTCATGATGGTAAGACTATTATTATTTTTTGTTCTACTAGGAATGCTGTAACACATATATCATCTAGAATATTAAATAGAGGTTTTTCTGTTGTCTCTTTATCTGGCGCATTGAATCAATCAGAGAGATTTAAGGCATTACAATCTATAAAAAATGGTAGGTGTAAGATATGTGTTGCGACAGACGTAGCTGCAAGAGGTATTGACTTGGTTAACCTAGATATAGTGATACATGCTGAGCTCCCTCATAATCCAGAAACCTTAATACACAGAAGTGGGCGAACCGGAAGAGCTGGGAAAAAGGGTCGGAGTATTCTTTTTTGTTCACCTGGCGAGAAAAGAAAATATGAAAGATTGATCAATTCGGCAAAGGTAAGTCCAGTTATCAACAAATTTCTTTCTCAAGAAGAAATAGAACTTAAAGATAATGAAAAGATCATAAACTACCTTTCAACAAGCCGAAAAAAAAGTTCTAGTGAACTTAAGCTTGCTAATGAGCTATTAAGTCGGTTTTCTAATGAAGACATAGCCTTAGCGTTAATTGAAAATTTTAAAGGAAAACTTCCTCCTATAGAGGAGGTAGAAAGTCTTGGCGAAGAACAAATTGTTCAAATGAAAAGTGATCGAAAAAAAAAGAAAAGAGGCAGACAAAATTCCAGACGTAACTTCAGAAAAAGATAGAAATATTGGCAACACTTTTGACAACAGTTTTCGCAATCATCTTTATAACTTAGCTGTATAATCGCTACATTTGTGTAAGTCAGCCTTTTTTACAGCTAGACTTCTTAATTTCATGTTTTTCTCAGATGATGGTGCGGTCATCAAATCCAGAAAAGACTGATGACTGGGATACCAGATCCCTAAAGCTTCATGAATTTTCTGATTGCCGATAAGAGTAGCTGATGCCTCTGTTTGCCATAAAACTTTGCCTCCAACCTCGGCTAGAAGAATATTCAATATTTCCATGTAGTCTTTATAAAGTTTGCCATTTGGAAACTCAGCTTCTGCGTTGTACTCATTAAGATTCAACATGATAATTGAACAATCTTTTGAAGTTCCTGCAATCTCTTTAAATTTTTCTATTTCTTCGATATTGACATTAGGTAGATCAGCCAAATTCATTCTCCATTAAAAGTATTTTTTTATTCTTCGTCGTATTTTAAAAAAATATTTTTTGACAACAGTTTTCGTGATTTCCCTGAAAATTATGTACTATAAGAAACTTGGCAATTATTTGACTACTTATAAAAGGTTTATATTTAGTTCAATTATTATGTGCCAAACCTACAGGGTCTGTCCCATGTATATCTGATCAATGATTTTTTACCTATTATGAGGTACAAACCTGAAATTTTACTTATACATTTGCGCAATCGCAGGGATCACTCCTCGACGGTTCAGGCTTTGATTAACT
This sequence comes from uncultured Alphaproteobacteria bacterium, assembly GCA_902596605.1. Lineage (GTDB taxonomy): Bacteria > Pseudomonadota > Alphaproteobacteria > Rhodobacterales > Rhodobacteraceae > CACIJG01. The sequence continues at coordinate 30,761 of CACJUU010000007.1, forward strand.
GACGATGGGTTCAATATCTTTTTTAAATAATCCAATGCATCCTGTGGATCACAATTCCCACACATGAAAATATCAAGTGAAGCAAAATTACGTTCTGGCCAAGTATGTATACTTATGTGACTTTCTGATAAAACTGTTACACCGCTTACGCCCATTCCTTCACCAAAAGGATGATAGTAGGAATGCAGAATGGTCGCGCCAGCCTTGCGAGCACTTTCTTCTATTGCCTCTTTTATAAAATCTAAGTCACCCATTTGTTCCATGTCCCAAAAATCAGCAAGTATGTGCCTTCCTGCAAATTGATCGCCTGTTTTTGAACATGTTACGAAATAATCGCTATCGAGATGGTTCATTTTATCCTGCCTCCTCTTCTTTCTTGGATCTTTTATTAATGTCATCTTGGATCCAGGGAGGAAGAACAAAAGATGCCAAATGCATTTCTGGACTGTAATGTCTAGTTTTAAAACATGCTCTTTTAAAACGTTTGTTGAGTGTTTCTAAAAGGGGTAGTGACCAAGTGGAGTTGAGAACTCCAAAGCCCAGCGTCATGTATCCGCCATAATACGTTGGGATCGCAGCAATATAACAACTAGCGCTCAATCCTGCCTCCTCAAGGCAAGATAGAGTACTTCCAACCTCACCTGATTGAAATTGAGGGACACCTCCTTGGGTGGAAACCACAGCATTTTCCTTAAGAATTTCAACTAGGTTTTTATAAAATTCATGGCTAAATAATTTCTCCCCAGGGCCTACAGGATCAGTTGAGTCAATTATAACCACATCGAACTTTAAATCTGTTTCTTTCACATACGCAAAAGCATCGCCAACTATTAGTTGCACTCTAGTATCTTGGTAAACTTCACCTCCATTATTAACGCTAGGTATATATTCCACGCAGGCATCAATTACCATCTGATCAATTTCTGCCATGACAACTCTTTTTATGCCTTTATGGCGAAGAACCTCGCGTAAAATCCCACCATCACCACCGCCAATAATTAGAATATTCTCTGGTTTTTCATGTGAAAAAAGGGGTACATGCGTCATCATCTCTTGATAAACGAATTCATCACATTCTGTGATCTGAATTATACCATCAATGGCTAGCACACGACCAAGTGTATCGTTCTCGTAAATTGCAATATCTTGATATTCGCTCTTTCCCTCAAATAAGGTTCTATTGATTTCAAAACCCTGAAATGCCTTGCTTCCTTGAAGGGTATAAATGCTTTCAACATCTTCTATGAAATTACGCCGCGCAGGCATTTCGTCCCTCCTTGGTAAAATTTTTTACATGAGCCTGATTTGCCTGATGGAATCCCCTGTCCATATTATGTATATTGGTTTGAGTAGGTTTGAAATATTTTTTACAAATCCCAAGTGCAGCTTCGACGTCAAATGCTTTACAAGAAAAAACATCAATATACACCTGTCCGATATTTTCAGCAAAATGTGCGGCAATATTGGAAGTTTCAATCATTTGAAGTAAAGTATAGCCTGCGGCCTCATGGGAATGCGTGGCGAAATGCTCAATTACTGGGTCACCGTAAGCTACCATGTCAATAGCATGTACTAGCTCTTTACTCCAATTCAGTATATTTTCTTTATCTTCTAGTAACTCTTTGGGACAACCATTAAAGTCTAATACTAAATGCTGACCCCATGGTGCTCGCGCCAAATTAGTTTCATTTTGTGTCGTCATTTCTTTCTCCTTTAATGATTGGCATAGGCCAACGTACGATAAAGAAAAAGCTCGCGATAAAAGGTTTAAACGTCAAATGCTCTGATGGTAATGTCACCGGTTATGGCATACAACGTTATTTAATAACGCAAACCCTCTCAAAACTAGGCGGATGGGACTTTATGCAGCAAGCATCGAACAAAGCCCGCCCCGAATTAAAAACATTTACGCCGTTGCATAACCATTATCTGAAATTTTCAGGGGTTAGAGACACGTGCGTAAGCGCATGTATACAAAATTTTAAAAAAAAAGAAATAAAAAAATTCTTCAGCGTAAATTAATTGTTCAACTCTTAATCTTTCAAAAAAATTTTCAACGGATAATGTAAATGATCTTCATAAGTTAAAGTTAAAATGAAAAGGTTTCTTGAGTTAAAAATACTTAGAATTTACCCAAACAAAATCCTCAGCGTCACTAAAAAATTCAAAAGACTTTTCAGGGACAATTAAAGAAGTAATGGGTTTACTACAACCACTCGAATAGTGAGTGTTGGCGTCTTGTTTATTTTCTATGGTATCCATCCCTATATAGATATATGTGTCATCAGTATCTTTATACTGAGCAATACAAGAAAAAAGGTTGCTTGATAATATTGACGGTTGAAGAACGATATCTTTTACTTCTTGAATAAAACTATCTTTCATCATTATTACTAATACACTGAACGCTTTCGCCTCGGCACTAAACCTACTCAAGTTTTTATAGTTTGGGAACCATCCCCAAACAGGTCCAGAAAAAGATTCGGTACGACTTCCGTTAGTATATTTAATTAAAAGGTGATCTACAGAGTCCAACCAGCTGGTACCGACTCCTTCTAAATCGAGAGCAGCATCAATACTCTCCATAAAACTTACACAAACAAATTCGTTTTTTTTATTGAAGCCCATTTGACGTGTAATAACATTTGGGTATTCTCTAGTATAAAGTTCAGTTCTGAACTGATCAAAACATCCATCCTTTGGTCGATACTTAACAATCATAACCACTTGTGGATCAGGAAATTTTTCATATTCATGATCAGATATTTCTCGATTAGATTTATAAACAGGAGAAGAAATAAGGCCGTTGTTGGAAACCTTTCCTGCCTCTAATGGGACATTTTGATCCTCAGATTTATTTACTTTAGGTTGCAACAAATCTTTTCCATTTTTAAGATCAAGATTTTGAGGACGTTTCCAAAAGAATACGTGACATCTACTTTCGGGATTTGGAGAAACAGAAACTAACTCCCAGCCCTTACCACCCATATCTTTCATATGAGATGAACGATCGGTTGTATTGAAGGGTAGTTCTGTATCTTTATAATCCCACATAATTATTTTTTATATTTTCATTTTTTTTCAGGTTTAAATTAAATTCCATATTCCCAAGATACATGAATGTAAAACAAACTGAAATCCCTTAAACATATATCCTAATTTACAATTTACTTTTTCTAGAAATCAAAATCCCACCAAAAACAATTAAACCACCCCCAGCAACGGTTGAGATCGTCAGAGGGTCCTGGAAAAATATAATCCCTACTATAGATGCAAAGAAAAGATGAAAATATGAAAATGGTTGCAACACACTAGCTTCTGCATGGCGATAAGCGTTGGTAAGCAAAAAGTGGCCTACTAAGCTAAACGTACATAACAAAATTAGAAAGTATGAATCAGATAATTGTATCGGCTTATAAAATAGCGGGCTGGGAATTGTGATCGCAATTGCGGAGACTAGAGATACCCAGAAAAAACTGGTTTCAGTATTATCAGTAGAAGCTACCTTTCTTGTAAGCACTGCATAAATTGCGAAGGTAACTGCAGAGATCAAAGGCAAGACAGCTACAAAAGAGAATTCAAGATTTATTGGATTAATAATAATAGTTACTCCTATAAATCCTACCCCGACCGCTACTATTTTTATTCTTGTAATTTTCTCTTCTAAAAATAGCCCAGACAACAGCACTGTCAGGAGAGGAAAAACCGCCATTAGTGCGTGTGTTACTATTAATCCAACTTGGGTATATGAGTAGATAGCCATTAATAAAGACGAAATGAATAAAAGCCCTCTAGAAACCTGGGCAACTGGCTGCTTTGTCTTTAAAATTGACCGTAAAACACCTCGGCCTCTTAAGCTGACTAAAATCACAAAACTTCCAATTATCCAAAATCGGAACATGTTTATGTTTAATACATCATAAAGTTCGGCCATATACCGCGACATACCATCCATCAATGCAAGAAAGAATGTTGCTATAATCAAAGTGATTATTCCTTTTTTTGATGAAGTGGTCATAATTGAAGCTATAAATTGAAAACAGTCCAACTAATGGACTATTTAAAAAAATTTAGCAATATATTTAAAATTAATACCCCTCGACCATGAGAATATAACCCGTTGAATTTTCTTTGCGAATATCAATTATTTTTGTGTATTCTTCTGACTCATAGAATTGCTTTGCTTTTTCTAAAGTATCAAATTCAACTACTACATCACGATTACCCTGAGGAGTTCCTTCGGCAATAATTTGATCGCCACCTCTTATTAGGTACCTACCCCCAAAACTTTTTATTATGTTTTCTGTTTCGGAGGCGTATTGTTGATATTTTTTTGGATCCGTAATTGTTATCTGTCCAATAATGTAGCCTTTTTTCATAGTTCAACCTCAGTATTCTCATATTTCATTTACTTTATTTTTGGCTGCGTATCAAATGTCTGATCCGTTACGATACAGTCCACCCAATCCAAACAAGACTTTTTCCATGCTTGTCTCTTGGGATGGAGACTCTTTCTTTGTCTAATTGTCCTGACTCTCAACCCAAAAAAACCAGATTTTCCATTTTCAGGTTTAGCATAAATTCTTGTTCCACACTTTCCACAAAATGCCAATTCACGTTTTGCACCACTATCTGCTAATTTGATATAAAAACTCAATTCTCCTTTTAAAAGATTGAAGCTATCATTAATAGCACCAACGACATAACCAAATGCAGTACCAAATTTATTTGGCAATCCGTACAGTGACAAATTGTTGTTGTCTCAGGGTCAACATTCGCTTCAAACTTAATTTGCCCACACAGACATGTTCCATCTATATTCATTCAGCACCTTTCTAATCCTCAAATTCTTCAGAGTACGGAGCCTTTAACCACACGAGTATAACTAATTTTAAAAATAAACCTAGAAAGATCGCTGAATATATATAGAAATAACTCATGCTTAATTTAGATCACCGATATTTAGGAATTATTGTTGCTTTAATGACAGTTTCTATCTGGGCTGTTTTTATAGTTGCTACCAGATTTTCTGTAAGCACTAGCTTTACAGTCGAGGAGGTTTTATTTTTAAGATTAGTACCGAGCACCTTGATCATGGCACCTTTTATGATCAAATATGATTTGATCCCCAGAGGTCTGTCTTGGTTTAAAGCTGGAATGTTGATGATTGGTGCTAGCGCTATTTTCCCATACATTGTTTCAAGTGGACTATCGTTTGCACCAGCGTCCGATGGTGGGGTGCTTGCTCCTGGTATGCTACCTTTTTGGACCGCGTTGGCTGCTTTTTTGATTTTAGGCGAAAAGTTTGACCAAATACGTCGAATTGGATTGTTTGTTATATTGGTTGGGGCACTATTAGTTGGCTTATGGCAAATTTTATTTCATTCTGACGTAGGAGTTTGGAGGGGCCATATTCTTTTTCTTGTTGGGTCGGGATTATTTGCCGTCTATTCAGTTATTTTTCGGCAAAGTGGGCTTACTCCCCTTCACGGTCTTGTAATAGGTTTGTTTTGGGGCACTCTATTTATTACCCCTATATTACTCCTCACAGGAAGAGTAAACTTCAATGATGTATCTGCGTTTGATATAGGCATAACTATAGTTATTCAAAGTTTAATAATCGGTATTTTAGCTACCATTCTTTTCAACTATGGGGTTCGATTAATAGGAGCATCGGAGATGGGCGCGTTCGGTGCATTAACACCAATACTTGCAATGCTGGGAGGGATCATGTTTTTAGAAGAGACTGTACCTTCAATCAAGATGATTGGAATTTTTTTGGTTGCCATTGGTGTATTCTTGGCTTCGGGCATTCTAAAGCATAAAAGCCATAAAGATGAAAAACTACAGTAGGAAGAAAACTTTTATACCAATATCAAGGAAACTAATTTGACGGAGTGTCTTTTAAAACTAATCTTAAATAAATTAAATAAGGGATAAAACTTGGAAACAATACTGTTATGGATGGCGGGTGCACTTTTTGCTGGCTATTTGTGCAGATTAATATTTATCCCAACAATAGTAGGCTTTATTCTATCGGGATACTTGTTCTCACTTTATGATGGAAGCGGACAATCATTATTAGACATACCATCAGAGATTGGCGTAGAACTCCTATTATTTTCAATTGGTTTGAAAATCAAACCCTCATCACTGCTAAACACCTCACTATTTTTAGTATTCTTGATGCACTCTACCGCCGTTTTTTTTGTTTTTCTTCTACTTCTTAATCTTGGTATAAGTATAGAAATTAAAGTGCTCATTTGTTTAGCTTTTACCTTCTCCAGCACCATCATAGCTTCAAAGGCTCTCGAAAATCGAAATGAACTAACAACCTTTCACGGCAGACTGGCTATATCATTGTTAATTTTTCAAGATATCTTAGCTCTTATAGTACTGTTACTTACCAATGACTCATCATGGACACCTTCAACCCTTTACCTTCTTGCATTACCCCTATTAATTCCAATACTAAAAATATTATTAGAGAAATTTAACCCAAGTGAAGAACTAGAGCTTATTGCTACAATCTTATTGGCTTTGTTATTAGGCTCTGCTCTTTTTAAATATGCTGGATTATCAGGAGAAATAGGTGCCCTCACTCTAGGTATGTTAATGGCTAATTATAAGTCTGCAAAACAGCTCGGGGAAAGAATATGGACAATTAGAGAGATCTTATTAGTAGCGTTTTTCTTCTCGCTGGGGATGAGCTTAGATCTAAATTTACAAATTATTCAAAGCGCATTTTTGATAACGAGCCTTATTTTTATTAAATCAATTATTTTATTTGGCCTTCTATTAGTGTTTAAGCTAAGAGCCTACACCGCTTTTTTAATAGTCATTTCATTAGCAACTTACTCAGAGTTTTCATTAATACTTATATCCTCGTGGGAACAAAGTGGGCTGTTAAATTCAGAGACGTTCTCCATTCTAACATGCACTATATGCTTTAGCTTTGCTTTAGGTGCTATCTTGAATAACTCGGTACATGAGATTTTTGTAGTAATTGAAAAGTATTTAGTTACGTTCGAAAGACGTCAACACCATCCAGACGAGCAACCTCACACATGTGGCGGAGCCGATGTTATGGTGCTAGGCATGGGAAGAGTAGGTAGTGCGATTTTTGATAATTTGTCAGCTAACAATGTAAAAGTCGTAGGTTTTGATGCTGATACTAATCTTGTTAAGGAACAGTTAAAATCTGGGAAAAGGGTTACGTTTGCTGATGCAGAGGATCCAGGGTTTTGGTCGAAGCTAAGATTTGGAAAATTAAAAGCCATTATCTTAGCTTTACCAGAATTTCATGCTCAAAATTGGTCTACACAACAAGCAAGGCGTTACGGCTTCAAGGGAAAAATAATTGTGCCCACGCGATCTCAAGGCAATCCCGAGACGCTTAAAATTTCAGGAGCTGATGAAATATATGACGCTTATCAAGCAACAGGTATTGGCGTTACTGAAATTTTTCTAAAAGACAAAATTGAATTAACAGACTAATGAATTACGATATTTAATTTTAATAGGTGAATTGATGGGAAAAAAGTTACTAACTATTTTTGGGGCAAGCGGTTTAGTTGGCTCTAGCGTTTTAAGAGAAGCACTGGATAGAGGTTATCTTGTTAATGGCACACTTAGAGATGTCGATAATCAAGATAGAATTACCAGATTAAAAAGCCTTCCCTCTGGAAAGAATGCCAAGTTTTTTTCGGCAAACATGTCAGATACTTCGTCGTTGGATAATCCTCTCATAAATGCTGATGCAGTTTTTATCTGTTGCCTTATACCTACATATAAAGGCTTTGATGGAACACCCGCTAAAGAGCTTGATGACGAAAGAGGCTATAATGAAATTATTAAACCAACTGTGGAAGGCTGCCTTAATATCCTTAGGGCAGCAAAAAGAAATAATGTTAAGAATATTCTAATTTGTTCCTCCACTTCTAGTACAAACCCCATTCCCCCAGTTTCAATAAAGAACGAGCTGGATCATTGGTCTGATGAAAAAGAGCAATGCAATTCAAAAAAGTACACATCAGCAACCAAAACATATATGGAGAAAGCCGCATTTAAATTTTGTAATGAAAATAATTTGCGCCTGTCCGTTTTTTTGCCTACTGGATTGTATGGGCCTGCTGTTTTACCAGAACATCTAAGACACAATCCATTTTTATGGATTAAAAGTGTCCTTGAAGGGGGACCCCCAAGGCATCAAAGAGTGCCAAATGACTCTGCTTCGTTAATACACCTCCAAGATTTAGCAAAGCTATTTTTGACAGCATACGAAATCCCCTCTGCTTCTGGTCGTTACTTTGGCGTCTTGGAAAGTTTTCATTGGAATGATATTTATAAAGAGTGTCAGAAGTTAATACCAGACATGCAAATGCCTGAACCGATGTCAGAAGACCCCGTAGCACCAACACAATTTGATTTTAAACGAAGGGACAGTCTTGGAATTAAGATAAGAGATTTTCCCACGATCATGCATGAAACTGTCGAATGGATAAAAAGCAAACCCTTTTAAAGCAAATCTTGATGCGCTATTATTAAACGGATTTTCTTAAATTTAAGTCAGTTACTAGCAAGTAGATACCAAACACTGTTTTCGAGATTTCGATTTACCAATTCAAAGGATTTGAATTTAAAATAAAGTCCAAAGAAATACATTATTAGCTTTTTATTGGTGGTGAAAATCGTATTTAAGCACTCAATTAGCCATGTTATTGATAATGTCGTAATTATTGCAGGCAGCATAAATTTTAGATAAAACTTTGAAATAATCTAAAAATAAGTTTTATGAAAGAAAGCTTTCTCTGTAAGGTGCTAATGCCAAAAAATAGTTCAAAAGGATTAAAAATAAAATTCGAAACTCATTATGATGATCGAGACCTTTTATGTTTTGGGAATAGACCAAATGACTTTCTTGAAATTTATAAAAACGTCGTTGACAAACATCCAAACCGAACAGCTCTAGTTTTCAAAGATAAAACTGTAAGTTATAAAAAACTCGATGAGTTGTCCGATAGCTTTGCTGGAGGGTTGTTGAAAAGTGGACTAAAAGAGAAAAATATCCTTGTTATCAATCTCGCAAATAGCATTGAATTTGTAGTCGCTCTATTTGCTTCATTCAAAACCGGACTAATTGCTATGCCTGTTGGCCATAGACATAAAAAAGAGGAGCTTATTTCTCTTTATAATGATGCAGGAGTACACGCAGTTTTATTTGATAAAGAAACCGAGAAAGAACAACCTTTTAGCGAAGATGGTAACTCTATTCTTTTTATAACTACGCAAGCTGAGACTCAAACTGGATGTCTAAAATTTAATGAATTACTTGAAAAAGGCGCTGAGGAAAACATCACTTTAAAAAAGATCGATGAGGAAGACCCAGCCATACTATTATATACCTCTGGTACTACCGGTCGCCCAAAAGGAGCTATATTGACCCATCTTGGGCTAGTCCATTCTTTTCTTCATTTCCAAATGGAGCTCGGACTTAAAAACGGTGAATGCACTATTCTTGCTGTACCTGCAAGCCATGTTACCGGACTAGTAGCTCAAATTCTGGCCTTAATTGGATGTGCGGGCAAAATTGTCATAATGGAGCATTTTGAAGTACAAGAGTTTGCAATTCTTGCAAAGAAGCATGGATTGACATATTCAATACTTGTTCCAGCAATGTACGCATTACTACTTCATCGCAATGCGTTAATTGCTGAAGATTTACAATCGTGGAGAATAGGTGCTTTTGGGGGAGCTCCGATGCCTGATGCCGTTAGGAAGAAATTGGCTTCAAAGTTGCCATTCCTAAGTTTAAATAATGCATACGGTGCAACTGAAACCACTTCCCCTACCACTATCATTCCAATTAATTGCAATGACCCAGGTGATAGCGTAGGTCTTGTAGTACCTTGCGGAAAAATTAAGATTGTTAACGAAAATAATGAAGAGATAAATCAAGGTGAGCCTGGAGAGCTATGGATTAAAGGCCCTATGGTTGTACCAGGATATTGGAAAAACGAAAAAGCTACTCAAAACTCCTTTGAAAATGGTTACTGGAAGTCTGGTGATATCGCCAGCCAAGATGAAAATGGTTTTATACGAATTCATGATAGAAAAAAAGACATGATAAATCGTGGAGGCTATAAAATTTTTAGCGCCGAAATAGAAAACCTAATGATGTTAATGGATGGAGTCCAAGAGGCCGCTCTGGTGCCCTACCCTTGCCCCATACTTGGCGAAAGATCACACGCTTTTGTTTTTCCTTCATCAGCCTCGCTCGAGACTAATGAAATTCGGCTCCAACTGTCGGAAAAAGTTGCCAACTACAAAGTTCCCGATAAAATTACAATGACAAGAGAACCACTTCCACGGAATGTAAATGGTAAAATTACCAAGGCTCCTCTTAGAGAAAGGGCACACAAAGAATTATAATTTTCCAATATTAATTTTTAAGTTTTTAAGACTAAGATTATGTATTGCTTTAAATATTTTTATTAAAACTTATTTCGATTGTTAAGGAGATGTTTTGAACGATAACTACGAAAATCTATTATATAATGTAAATGAGCCCATTGTCTGCGAAGCCTGCCTCAAAGAATATAAAAATTTAGACAACCCAGACATAGCTCTGAGAGATTATATAAAGGTAGATGTGGGGTTTACTCGAATTGGCATTCAAGTTTGGTGCCAACGTCATGAGAAAAATATCTGTCATATTGATTTTAAAGGACACAGACCTCCAGCTGATTTCAGATGCTTAGAAAAGAGCTAAAAATGCAAAACTTTATTTATAACCAACCTGAAGCAAAGTGTGATTTTTGTAAGGCAACAGATAATCCGCATCCTGATTATGATGAAACAATTCCAATAACCAGAATAGATATTGGAAAAAAAAGAAAATTAACCCTATGTATAAATTGCTTTTTTATACATAAAGAATGTTCTGAAAAAAAAGGTCACCCTCTCATTGCTTATTTAATAAAATTAAATAATTTATCTCTTATTTTGGATAAATCTGACAAAAAAAATCTCTAACGTAATTATGATCTATATATGACTGAGAAGAAAACTGTAATAATTGGTGCTGGCATCTCTGGATTATTATGTGGCAAAAGATTAATCGAAGCTGGTCATTCAGTTCTTATACTTGATAAAGGCAGGAATATAGGTGGAAGGCTCAGCACACGACAAACTGATGGAGCTGTATTTCATCATGGTGCGAGTTCTATACCTGACTTTAACAACCATGAAGAATTGCCAGAATTTGGGTTAGAAATATTCAAAAGAGCAGAGAAAGAAAGAATAATCCAGCGTAAAGGAAATCTATTTGAGCCCATAAATTCAGTTGCCGACTTTGTAAATTACTGCGGGACGAATTTAAATATACGGAAGGGCTGTGAGGCTATATCGTTAAATTTATACAATAAGACGATTGTTGTGAAATCTAGGGGTGGGGTTCGTGAAAAAACAACTTATGATCTCTTGGTCCTTTCAATACCTCCAAATCAAGCTAAAACTCTAATTAATAAACAAATTAATAAGTTTGACAGTCTTATAGAGAAAGTCCAAATGAGGAGCTCTGCAGCAGCTCTCTTTTCCTTTGACATAAATCCAGAACCTGTAAAAGAAAAACATTTCTCGAACGAAAAAGTTCTTATTCAGGTAGAAAATAATCGATTCAAATGTGAGCAGCAGTTATTATGCTTAACCGTTCACACTAAAGAACCTTTTGCTAAGAAAGTCGTTAAAAACGATAAAAATACAATTAAAGAGCTTTTGCTCAAAGAGATAATAGATACCGTCCCCTTTTCTTTGCCTAAACCAACTTACGAAGCTGGCCACCGTTGGCTTTATGGGTTCACTGAGCGGCCTTTGGGAAACCCTTATCTATATTATGAAAGGGAAAAGGTTGGTATTTGTGGCGATTGGTGTTCAGGTAATACAATTCTGGATGCAGCTTCAAGCGGCATCAAATTAGGTGAACAGGTTTTAAACCTATAAAATTTTTTTCTTCAGTTTGTTGCGATCTTTAGAAAAGGCTTTTAGCAAACTCTATTAGCGACTCTTTTGCACCATCATTATTCAGCCGAAAACTATCAACTTCAGCTGCCCAATCTTTATCCTTAAACTCCTCTTTTCCACGTTTATACCATACTTTTTCTGTTATATCGTGTTCTTCATCACTGCAGAGCTTTGCTGTTAAAAGCCATGATTTAGGGTCTATATCTTCTAATTTTTCCACTAACTCGAGACAATTGTCTTTATTTCTGGCCAAATACTCACCGAACAATACTGGAGATGTTCTGGAGTCAGAATTTGTTTTACCTTGTGCAATTGGGTCGATCTCTAAAGCTAATTTCAAGGCATCTAAACCCTGATCGATTTTACCTAGCCGTAGCGACACTTCTCCATAAACTGATAAGACACGTGGGTCATTCGGAACCATCTTATATGCCTTGGCAGCATGCCTTTCTGCCACTCTAAAATTTCTGCCCGATAAATTTACTTCAGCCATCAATCGATGAACCTCAAAATCGTTATCATTAAGTTCATGTGCTTTTTTCAGGCATCCTTCTGCTTCACTCCATATTTCAGCCATATCACCCTCAATAAAACCTCTACTCAACCCCTGTCCAAGTGCACAGGCTTTCCAAGCATACGCTTGGCCGTTAGTCTCGTCAGCTTTTATAGCTTCATCGAAAGTGGTTAAGGCGTTTTGCAACGCATCCTTTTGTATTTTGTGGTGTAAAACCTTCCCTTTTAAAAGTAATTCGTAAGAGGACAGGTTTTCGGTGGGTTTTCGTTGAGCTCTTTCCAAGCTAGATAATTCAATCTCTCCCAAAAGTTTTCCTGAAATTTGTCTGACTATTTCATCTTGGACATCAAAGATATCTTCGATGATTTTATCAAACTTTTGGCTCCATATCTGACTATCGTCTTTCGCATCAGACAATTCGACAGAGATTCTTACCCTTTTACCCGATGAACGAATACTTCCAACAACAACATAATCAACGCCAAACTTTTCACAGAATGCTTTAAGATCCATCTCGTTGTCTCTAAAATCGAAACATGATTGTCTGGAGACTAGTTCTAATTCTCTTATCATTGAAAACTCGGTTATTAAGTCTTCTACAATCCCATCCACTAAATACCCACTATCTTCGTCATTGCTAGCATTCGAGAACGGCATGACAGCCAGCTTTGGCTTATAGTTTTTCTCAGACTCCTTTTTAGCGTAGCTCTTACCATCAGTCTTCTCTACTTTCCCACCTGTTGGAGAAATGCCGAACGTCTGATAACTATCAGAAATATTTTTTAATGCCTTAGTCCCCGCATCTTCAACTTTGAATTCTATTTTGTTATCAACTTGGTCCTTCACTGTTGATGAAATAAGTATTTGGCCAGGAGTACATGCAGCCTCCAACCGTGCAGCTATGTTAACGCCACTACCATAAATGTTATCCTTTTCAACAATCACATCATCCATATGCACTCCCACTCGCCATGTCATGATTGAGCTTTCTTCGGTTACTTTATTCCTTTCATCAATAGCTTTTTGAAAGTTTATCGCAGCGTTGACACAGGAGACGGGACTTGCAAATTCAGCAATAACAGAATCTCCTGCTGTATAGAAAATTTTTCCACCAAATTCTTCAATATAAGGATCTATAATAGAACGACAGGCCTTTAAATTATCTAGTGTTTTCTCTTCATCTTTTTCCATTAGACTGCTAAATCCCACACAATCAGTTGCCAAAATAGATGTTAGTCTTCTGTTTACACTAGCCATTTATAACCCTTCGTTTTTTCCTTTTGAACTTATAGAAACGACCAGCCTGATGCATTAGGGCTACTGCTGTTAGATCCATTTTTCCCGCAAATAACATTTCTAGGTAATCGTTCAGAATCTAATAGTATTATTTTTCAACCAATCTTCAATGGAATTTTTATCTTTTGAAAAAAATCTTTTTATATTCTGGTCTTGCTAAAAAATGAGAGAGTAACGCTGCTAATAGAAAGAACCCGAGCGTCGCATACTCACGATAATCAGTTATTCCATTCTGATAATAAATAATAAGGCCTGACCCTCCTATGGACTTTAAATATATATCAAGAAATTGGATCGGGAACATTCTTTCCTTACCAAACAAAAAGTGTCGTATAGCGAGATAACCAAAGGTAAGAAAAACACTCACCCTTACGATTTGCCATCGATGAAAGGGAATATCCTCTATTGATTGATTAAATTCAAAAGGGAAAGAAAAAGAATAGCCCAACAGTGCAATTATACCTGCAAAGAGCGCCCAGACCCCAATTAGAAAGATCATTATTTGTGCTACTAATCTCAGTTACTTCCCTCAATTGCTTAGAACATAATAAAGACACAAAAAATAAGTTGGTGAACTGTTTACTCGTTTGACGATATCACATTTTCAAATTTTTTCAATTTAATGGGATTCTCATCTAAATCTAACACCAGTTCAGATAAAAATTTCGGCTATTAGTTCCTTACAACAGAGGCGCCTTCAATTTTAATATCTGTTGCAACTGCTTCTTTTTCGTAGGTAAAGGCAAAAACGCCAGAAACCTTATTTTCCTTAAAAACGAAGCTATTCCTCAAATCACCTAGTAGTTTTTCTGAATCATCTTCGAACTTTTTCAAGGCTTTAGCATCCTCAAATTTCACATGAATATTTAAATCACCATCTTTACTTATTAGTATATTTAGTCCTAGAAAATCATATTCTGCTATTTTTCCGCCCAAGGACTCTGAACAAAATCCAGCCGCTACTTTTGCCTCACTAACACCAGGAAACTTAAATTGATAAATCACTGCAAACATCTAAATATCTCCCAGTTCAGAGAGCATATTATCGAGATTAACTTGAGCTTGTTCTTTAGTAATTGATATTCTCTTGAATATTCCCTGATCAAGATCTAATTCACTTTGGAACTCTCTAGCTTTTTTAGTCATAACTCCAGATGCGTCAAGCAAGTCAAATTTTATAAGATTTTGTTTTCCTGATTCATCTATTGGTCTTCCTTCAATAACTGTTAAGAAATTAATTGTGTCTCTAATAGTCATATTTGGATTTTGTTTAACAACCACATTAAGCATATCAATTGCTCGAGATGCAGTAATTTCTCTCTGATCACCCTGGGTTTCAAGTTGATGTGCCAGTCTTGCCGCAAGCTTTTGTATTAGTGTAATTTGATTATTATCGAGTTTTTTACCCAATTCCGTATCGACAACACAAAGCGTCCCTAATATTAAACCACCCTGAGTAACTAAAGGGAACCCCCCATAAAATTTGACATATGGATCTCCAGTAACAACAGGATGCTTTTTGAACCTCTCGTCTTTACTACAATCTTCTACTATTATCGGATCAGTACTGTTTAGAGCGAATTGACAGAATGTTTTCTCTCTAGGACTTTCAGGACGGTCCTCCGGCAATCCAATGTGACATAACATGTACTGTCTTTTTTCGTCAATTAGGCCAGTATAGCTAACAGGCATATTCGATATTTCTTTTGCTAGCTCTGTATAGATTAAAAACAGCTCTTTATTGGCGACATCCATTACCCCCGTCTTTCGAACTGCCTCAAGTCTTCGGGTTTCGTTGCTGGGTATGGGAGCCGGTGAAAAATCACTATAATCTACCAAAAAATCCTCCTTCTAAAAGTTTAGTTTATAAACCCTCTATTTCGATATAATATTATGTTTCTTACTAGTTTTTCAACTCTTTCATTATACCTATTACCATCTCGAACGATCACATGCGTCGAAAAATAGATGGCATATAATAAGGCACTTTTTGTTGGTAGTCGGAAAACCTTTTACCATAAATTTTTTGAAATCTTTTTTCTTTCAACATAGGACCAAAATAGCAATAAAGACTGTATGACAACGCAACGATAAATAAGTCCAAACTCATGGATGGACTTGTCCAAAGAACTAGACTGAAAGATAAATAAATGGGTTGCCTTATTATCGAAAAAAGACCACGAGTAGGCATATCAGGAAAAATGGGGGTTTTTCCCTGATATACAGATGTCCAGCCTAAAGAACCAGTTTGCACTTTATATCCTGCCTGTATAGATGAAATAGATAATAAAGCCCAACTAAGGGAGTTAAGTATGATCATGTATAAGCTTGCTGGTGTTTCAATTTGCCAAATAAAAACTCCGGAAAAATTCCAGAGCGAGAATAAGAGTATAAGTTGTATGGAAGCTATAGTAGCGTAGACCGTTGTTCTAAGAGTTTTGGCATAACTTTTAGGCGCAAAAATCTCTAATATCTTCATACCACGGTTAGATAAAAAGAATGAGTGGCCTATAGGAAACTGAATTAACAACAAAAGATTTATTACCACTGCACCAAAGCCTTCGAAGGGTCCAACTGAAAATTGAAAACCGGTCAAAATCGTCATAAACATTACTGCGCCAGCCACAAGAAAAATGCCATGGCACAATAAACCATAAAATAAAGCTATTGGTTTGTTACCTGATTTATCCATGAGAAAAATATAGTTTGTCTTAAGAAAATGGAAACATTAAAACTCAAATTCTTTTTGTAATTTTGACTTCTTTTTTCTCGATTTAAGATAATCGTTCTCAGAAATTTTTCTGCTACCTATCTTCCTCCAAATAGCTTCCGATTGGGATCTTGCTATTTTTAAGTTTTTGAGTTGATGAATCCTTGTCGAAGCGTTTTTCCTTGATAGTTTCTCATCAACAATGGGGCTATAATATTTACCTAATAATTCTGGTGTCTCCCAGGGCGTATGGACATTTGCCCGAGGCATATGCCTTAACTCTGGAACCCATTTTTTTATAAATTTTCCTTGAGGATCATGTTCCAATCCTTGCTTGATTGGGTTATAAATTCTTATTGCATTAATACCGGTAGTACCTGACTGCATCTGCACTTGAGAATAATGAATTCCAGGTTCATAGTCTGAGAATAGACGCGCCAGATAAAGAGATGTTTGCCTCCAATCTATCCATAAATTGTAACTAGCGAAACTAACAAGCATTGCTCGCATACGGAAGTTTATCCATCCAGTTGATATCAATGATCGCATACAGGCATCAACAAAGGGGAAACCTGTTTCTCCACGCTTCCATCTTTCAAAATTTTCCGAATAAGTGGTTTCTCTCTCCAATTTATCATAAATAGGATGAATGTTTTTCCACTCTATGCTCCTTAAATCTTCCAATTTTTGGATAAAATGACAATGCCATCGGAGTCTTTTCTGGAATGAATTGTAAGAGGCTCGCCAGTTTTTTAATTTATCTCCAACTAGGTCTAGCTTTTTTTGGGTTTGTTCTTGTGTCCTCTGGAAAATAGTTCGGATAGAAATAGTCCCGAAGGCAATATGTGTAGACAGTCTAGAACAAGAAGCTGCAGATAACAAAGGTCCAGACATTTCTATCTGATAGTTTTCACCCCGCTCAGTCAAAAAACTTTTTAAAACAATACCTGGCTCAATTTTGCCGAGGTTAGAATTTGGTTCGAAACCATCAAATTCCAGCGACATGTCTTGACATGATGGTAAATTATCAGAGTCTTCAGATACACATAATATTTTTTTAGGTACCTCATAAATTTTTTTTCGCATGTGACTGTGCCAAAGGGTTGACCATCCGTCACGAGAAATTAAATTCCTCACTACTCCATTTTGTTGATATTCTTTCCAGTCTATAGAGTTTTCATCGGTCCACTTTCGGATTGCTGAATCACGATCTTTTGAAAATTTATTCCATGTTTCATAGTGAGAAAAAATTGCTTTGACGTTATGTCGGGTTGCCAAAGACTTTAATACAGGAAGCGCTTCTCCAACTTTGATTACTAGCTTAGCGCCTCTTTTAATGAACATATCGTCAAGTTGCCTAAGGTAGTGCTGAAGATGTAAAAAATGCCGGTACGAAACATCGGGCTGTTTCCAGAGGTCTGGTTCTAAAATGTAAAGAGGTAAAATTTCTCCTTTCGTGCAAGCATCGGACAGAGGCCCGTGATCGAGCATCCTCAGATCTCTTTTGAACCACACGATATTCAACTGGCGTCCTACTTTCCTTTACGAAAAATTCTTTTACGCCACGCAGTGTAGCTTCCCGATCTAAGATTTTTTCGCATTAAAGTTTTTACTTCGATCTCCTTTAGCCCGAATTCATCTTTTATAGCCTTGAAACTTACTTTGTCACTAAGTGCTACCTCAATTAATTCAGACAAACGCGCTTGAGATAAGTTTCTATCACTGCTTTGCATTAGATATGGTGATTTAGCAGTAAGTAATAAAAAACTATAGAACCAACAGCGCCTACTATTGCTGCTTGAGCAAACCTAGTTCTCATCTTTGCTGCCATTTCTTTCATTTTTTCGGGATCTGACCCGAAAATTAGTTCAACGGAGTCTTGAAGTGTTTCTCTATCACTTGGATATTGACCTTTTGTTTTCATAGCTGCGGTTGACGTTCGCCTGGTTCTCATAATTAATTCTCCTTGTTTTGTTCAACAGATATGTTCTCGATCGAAAAGATGACAACTGGGTGTGTCATTTTGCCTCAGATTTGGAAAAAAATTTTTTTTAGCTTGGTTTTAAAAAAAATAGACCTACTTAATTGCGTACAATCAAAGCGGAGAATTAAAAATGAAGAAGTTTATTATGTCTGTATTCGTCATCACACTTTTTGGCTCAAGCGTGTATGCAAGTGGCTGTAGCGAAATGGCGGCATTCAACACTAAAATAAAGAAAGCTCTAAAAACAGCATCTTTCAACGAAAAGACCCTAGCAGATATTAGAGATTTGCAATCTGAATGCAAAAGACAGCACGACATGGGAATGTCGGTGAGTGCGATAAGCTCATGCAACAAAGCGCTTGATTTAGTCGCTGTCAACTAAGAATTGATACAAAATTTTGGGATTTTGGAGTAATATATGAGTAGCAAAGAGAAGAAATTTACTAAGCTCGACGTCGTAAGCGGAAAGTCGTATTTCATTTGCCAATGTGGTCAGAGTGCAAAATATCCATTGTGCGATGGAAGCCATAAAAACACCTCCTTCAGTCCTGAAAAATTTGTCGCGTCCGCAAACACTTCCGTGAGTGTTTGTGGGTGCAATGATTTAAAAACAGTTGTTTGCGACTGCGCCTAATAGGAGTGAAAGATGAATGCAATTGTGAAAAGATTAGAACGGTTTAACAGCGCTATACCAGAATTTTGCACTTCTCATTGGTTATTAAGAATACCTTTAGCGTTATTGTTCATACAAATGGGATTGATGAAGTTGCCCATAGACCCTGCTGAAGCAGAATCTTATGGTCTTTCTGTTCTTGTTTGGTGGGTGGTAGCTCTTGGTGAGTTAGGTAGTGGACTCGGTTTAATTGCGGGTGGACTGTTTAACACAAGAAAAATACCAAGTTGGTTGGGAGACACCCTAACGCGCTTCAGCGGATTTACTATAGGTTGCATAACAACGGGCGTGATTTGGATTGGCGAACCCGAAAGTTTTCTAGACGTAATTCTGTATGACAATCTTCACGTGTTTATGTGGGTCGGGGGTTTATTTTTCGCTCTACGTGGAAACCGTGCTTAAAATATTTAGGGGACTTTAAACGTCCCCTTTATTTATGTTAGCGTCAAACTTTTCATTAAATTGTTGTTGTGGAAATCGATTTGAAAGCTTTTCTTTATTACCATTTATAACATCCACTAAGTCAACCTTCAGCGCTAGACAAGCTTGCGCTACATACCACATTATATCTCCCAATTCTCTTCTCATGTGTTCATGCGCGACAACATCAAAAGTCTTTCCCTGAAACATTATTTTCTTAATTATTTCATTAAACTCTCCAACCTCTCCAGATAAACCAATACCAGCTGTTAACAATCGTGACATCTCGATATCTTTGGAATTGAGATAATTGATACGTTCCCTCATTTTATCAGATGATTTTGAAGCTTCACTTGTAACTTTATCTACGAAATCCATATACTCATCTAGCAAATTTTGTTGCATTTTTTACCCTATTTTGATTTAACCTAATAATAATCACTTTATATCCTTACCATCCTTTCGAATGTAATCATCTTTTGATTTAAACTCTTCGCCCTCCTTTAATAGACCAGCACCAGGAATGAAATTTACCTCTATCCGAATTCCATCTGGGTCTTCAAATAGTACATAATAATAACCTGGAGCCCAATCTCGTTCTTCGGGGCCACGTACAACTTTTGCATTGATCTGAGTCAAAAGCTCATAAGTTCTATCGACATCATCACGACTTTTAGCCCTTAAACATAGATGATGAAGACCAACCCTATATTGTTGGAAGGTTTCGGCTGAAAATTCAGGATCACATCTTCTTATACCTATAGCCGTTCTACCTCCAACATGATAGCAAAAATCCTGTCCATCCATAACACAGATCATTCCAAATTTTGGCAAAAGACTTTTGTAAAATTGTCTTGCTTCACTAAAACGTGAAACCGTCAATATTACATGAGCCATACCATTAATTTCAATTTCACTCATGTCGTAGTCATCGCACTTCCAAAAGACTTTACCTTATCTGCTTTTCCAGGTGATGGAGGGATGTTAAGACCTCTGTCACAAGCTGGGCGCATACGCATTTGCTGCATCCATCTTTCCAAATTTTCTAAACCATCCGTAGAAATTCGTGCCCATTTATGACTCCTTATCCAAGACCAATTAGCAATATCCGCAATAGAAAAGTCTCGAGCTAGCCATTCAGATTGGCTGAGCCGTACATCTAAGACTTCATATAATCTTCTTGTTTCATTATGATATCGTTTGCGCGCGGCAGGAACATCGTTTGGGAAGTATCGTTCAAAAACCACTGCCTGCCCTTGCATTGGCCCTATCCCGCTTGCTTGAAACATTAACCACTGTAAGACTAATGTTCTATCGGGTTCATTACTTGGTAATAACTGGCCAAACTTTTCTGCTAAATAAAGAAGAATTGCGTTTGAGTCAAAAATGATGGTGCTGTCTTTTTCCATTGTCTTTAACACTGGAATTCGTCCATTGGGATTTATTTGTAAGAACCAGTTTGAATGTTGCTCTCCTGATTGTAAATCTATAATCTGCACCTCGTATTGAGCTGCCAACTCCTCAAGAGCCATAGCTACTTTCCATCCATTTGGAGTGGGTGCAGTGTAAAGTTTATACATAGCGTTTCCTATAGAAGAAATGCTATTATACTAAATCAGAAAGAACAAGTTCCTTCTAGATGGAGGCTCGTTTTAAATTAGGAGACTATTTTGAAAAAAGTTGATTGGTATTTTGATTTTATTTCTCCATTCGCTTATTTACAATTTTCGCAATTTAAAAAGTTTGAGAATGAGCTTAACATCACAATACATCCAGTGGTGTTTGGCGCTCTTCTAAAACATTGGGGCCAACTTGGACCTGCAGAAATTGTCCCTAAGAGAATATTTACGTATCGTTTTTTCAAATGGAAAGCTGACAAGTTAGGGATAGAATATACTATGCCTCCTTCACACCCATTCAACCCTCTTCCGGCCTTAATGTCATGTATCGCAGGAAATTCGACCTATGAAGTAACTAAAGGAATATTCGACCTTATTTACAAACAGGGACAACAACCAGATCAAAAAGAGGGAATAAAAAAACTAGAAGCCGTAGTAAATGAACACAAATCATCAACGCATTCGAGACGGGAAGAAAGTTCTCTCAAAAAAATATTACGTACTAACACATCCAAGGCTATAGAAAATGGCGTATTTGGCGTACCAACGTTTGTTGTCGATGGACAAGTTTTTTGGGGAGGAGATGCGTCGGATATGATGTTAGACTTTATAAAAAATCCTAAGCTATTTTCTTCGGAAGAGATGAAGCGTATTTCTTCTATGCCGATGGGTTTAATAAGAAACAAATCCTAACTGACATTCTTATTTTAATTGGGCTATCTCTCTAATGTGATTTGGTGATAACCCGCAACAGCCACCAATAATATTTACCCCTTCCTTAATCCATTTTTCAGCAAAAGATTTAAGTTGTCTAGGTTGTATTACTCTATTGAAGTCCCAATTCGGTGAAACCCACCCGCCCGAGTCCGGATAAACCATTAGTGGTCCATCAAAGAAGTTTCTTAATACTTTTAACGACTCGCTTATGGCGTTTACGTCAGTGTGCATAATGCCAGCAACATCGATATTAAAATCTTTGACTATCTTAACAACACTTTCAAAAGGAATATCATCTTCTTCCATAAAACTTAACACAAGACCCGTATCGCTCAAACGAGTTGAGAACCCAGCCCATATAGGTTTTTTACTTTTTGCTGCAGCTTCAAAGGCTGACAGCATTCTATCAGGGTGGTACATCATTTCTAAAATAATAATGTCACAACCATTTTCAGCTAAAAACATAGCCATTTCCTCACAATTTTCTCTCAATCTACTTTCGGAAACACCATGCTTTGGATCAGATTGCTTAGCACCGTCAGGTATGGGAAGTCTATGAGACAACGATCCGGCAATTAATATATCGTTTTTTTTTGTTTTTATTTTTGCCTCTTGAGCGGCAAAAATCGCTTTAGAATTGATGTCTTCAAAGCTATCTGCCAGACCTGCTGCTTCTAACATTAATCGACTAGATGCGTAGGTGTTTGTAGTAATCACCTCAGCACCTGCATCTATGTAATCTAAATGAATTTGTTCTAAAATTTGGGTATTTAGTGAGGCGGACCCACACCAAGTTTCGTCCATCTCTATACCTCTAAACTGCAACTCAGTTCCGACGCCTCCATCCAGTATGATTAAGTCATTTCTATCAATTTTCTTTTTTAGAGTCTCATATGCAGTTTCCATAAATTATCCTCTTTTTGCCTTGTCATTTAGTCTTTAGCACTTTAATCAAAAAAAAGTGAAACAAATAGTTTTTTTGGAAATTTAATGACAATCGACAACAGTCAAATCATCCTTTATTTTTTTGCATTAATTATTTTGTTTCTTACCCCTGGTCCTGTTTGGGTGGCATTAATTGCTAGGACAGTTTCTGGTGGAGCTAAATCTTCAATTTCGCTTGCTCTAGGCGTTTCTCTAGGTGATATGCTTTGGCCCTTTGCGGTTTATTTTAGCTTGGGTCTTCTTATATCAATTTATTTCGATATTTTATTGATATTTCGATACTTTGCTTCTTTTGTTTTAGTCTTGATGGGATTGCATATAATATACTCAAGGAATAAGCTGTTAAGTGAAGATCACCGTCTTACTAAATCAGGATTTGTTGCAGGTTTTTATGCAGGCTTCATCGCTGTAACTGCAAACCCCAAAGCATCACTTTTCTACATGACACTTCTTCCAGGTTTTTTCAATTTTGAATTAATAGGACTTATTGATGTTTTTCTAATTTCAGTTCTCTCTTTTTCCGTCCCGATGATAGGAAATATTTTAATGATACTTTTCGTTGCAAAAATTAGGTCACTTTTATCTTCTCCAAACGCAATTAGTTTAACGAATTTAATTTCTGGTATACTCTTGGTACTTGTAGGAATATCCATATCGATTTTTTAGTTAATCTATTTCCTTTCTTATTCTGATAGAGTATCCGTAATTCACTTTTTCCTATGGGGATCGCCCCTAGGTAATATATCTCGAATATAATCCCTTTGTTTCCACTCTGGTGGCGGAGGTACTCCCTTTCCTTTTCGAGGAATATGCGGGGAAGGTTTACTCTCTTTTAAATTTGGTACGTATCGCGGGCAATTTGGATAAATTTCGCATTTTATTCGCACAACAAACTTAGCACCGTGGTGTTTTTCCAAGGATTTTCTATCCCTATGAATACTCGCCTGTCCATTAATCCTTATACGGCGACTTTTTCCATCAAAATTTACGAATAATAACGCAACATTTGGATTTCTCATGATATTTCCAGCTGTCCGATACATTGAATTCCCATCATATTCTGGATATTCAATTACTCCTCCCTCAAGTATCTTCACAAATCCCGGATCTCCTGATTTTATATTACAATCGATATATTCTTTCCAAGAGCTCGCTATAAAAAAGAATTGCGCATTTTTTATTAATTCTTTTTCATCATCCCAAAACTCATAGTGCTTTCTGTTCTTTTCAATGGCTTCAGCTGTTCTGCGCCCGTCAAAAAGATCCTGAAACTCTCTCATTCCCTCATGAAAAAAATCTCTGTTCCTAAAGTCATTCATATATGTCTCACAATTTTTTATTTTTGTTACAGAAAGTTACATCGAATTATAACATTTGGAAAAAGAAAATAGCCCAACAACTTTATTATTTCCTTAAAATCATCTTCTCAGCACGAGTAGAACTTTGTGACGGTAATAAAATAGATGCCAGAACAATAATAACAGAAAACAAACTTAAAAAACTAAAAAGCTCCGACAACTTATATCCCTTGTCCAACATAAAACTACATGTTGGTAGCACAGTAGCGCCAACTCCAAGATTGAGAACAAACTTCATGCTAAGAACGCGATTCCTCCAACCATCAGGAACATACCGTACCATAACAGCATCAATAATTGGAATTTGCCCGAAAACAAAACAGACCGCTAACGTCATAAAGAATAATAGCTTGTAACCGTCGAATTGAGACGCCAAATATATAAAGATTATCTGACCAATTGAGACAATAAATAAAACTATTTTCGGTGATATACGATCAATAAACCATCCAACAACAACCTGTGAAAAAGAAGATATTGCATAGACAAAAGAAGCAAGGAGTCCAGTCATCGCAACAGAAAGCACAAGGTTTTCCATATAAAGCTCCAAATACCGAGGAACGAGGAAAGTTACCGCTGTAAAAACGAAACCTCCAAAGGTGGTGCTAATTGCTAAGGCTAAAAGAGCTTGCCTCCAGCCATGAGAAAACTTTTCAGACTTTGTTTTAGGCGATCCTTCCTTTGGTAACTCCATAGGTTTGAGAGCATGTGCAAAAAATATTCCGTAGATTATGCATATTATTCCAGATATCAAAAAAGCCATTTTCCAATCACTATAAAAAATAATAATGCCTGTAATTAATGGAGCACTAGCTACGCCCATATTTCCGAATAATCCATTGAGACCAAGGCGTAGACCGACGCGCTCTTTTGTTTCCAATAGCATTGCTATTCCGACCGGATGAAAAATAGCAGCAAAAAAACCCAAGCTGGACAAGCCTAATACCAGATGGAGTGATGTGTAAGAAAAACTTATCAGGATCGACGAGATGCCTATCCCAAAATGAAATACTACCATTGTAATAGATCTTGAAAAAATGTCTGCTACTCTGGCTGCTATTGGTGATGCAATACCAAACAGAATGAACCCCAATGTTGCTAGCTGTATGGTTTCACCATAGGTGAGCCCTATGTCCCGCCCTGCATCGTAAGCTGCTTTGGCAAAGACGAGAATTATGAAGTGGTCTAAAAAATGACTAATAAAAAGATATGTGTCAGGAATTTTTTTGTTTCGAAAGCGTGAAAGCATGATAGTTTACTATCACGATTTACTCACAACGGCATATTAAATAATTACCTTAGCTTATCACTTTTGTTAAAAGATTAAATTTTTTATGGAGTCATAGAGGGCATCAAAATGAATAAAGAAACCAAATATATTCCACCTGAGGTTTGGGAATGGGATAAGCCTAGTGGAGGAGCGTTTGAGAGCATAAACAAACCCACGGCTGGTTCTGCTTATGAACAGAAACTTCCCAGAGGGAAGCATCCTTTGCAACTTTACTCTCAGGGTACACCAAATGGTGTAAAAATAACATTAATGTTAGAAGAGCTGCTAGCTTTAGGACACAGAGGTGCTGAGTATGACGCGTGGCTTTGCCGAATAAACAAAGGTGAGCAGTTTTCATCTGGTTTTGTGGAAATAAACCCTAATTCAAAAATACCAGCGTTACTAGATCAATCAAATGGGAAAGAACAAAGAGTTTTTGAGTCCGGTGCTATTCTTTTATATTTAGCCGAAAAATTTTCAGAGTTTTTGCCAACAGAACTAGACAAGCGTACTGAATGCCTTTCCTGGTTATTTTGGCAAATGGGAAGCACGCCGTATTTGGGAGGCGGCTTTGGGCATTTTTATTCCTATGCGCCTGAAAAATTTCAATATCCAATAGACAGATATGCGATGGAAACCAAACGTCAGTTGGACTTATTGGACCAAAGATTAAGTCAAACTGAATACTTAGCTTGTGAAAAATTCACTATTGCTGATATAGCCTCTTGGCCATGGTACGGACAGCTCGTGCTTGGTCGATTATATAGCGCTGGTAACTTTTTGGATGTGTCTTCATATAAAAATGTCGTTGCTTGGGCTGAAAAAATAGATCAAAGACAAACAGCAAGTAAAGCACGGATGGTTAATCGTATAGTAGGAAACCCAAAGTTTCAGTTGCATGAAAGACATGACGCGTCGGATTTCGAATTAAAAACACAGGATAAACTTAACGGTTCTGAATAGGTTTATTTTTTAATTGAATATCTATTTCACCAAAATTCTTGAAAGTTAAAAGCTTTTGTTATAACGTTTTAACAATATCGGGAGAAACTAGTAATAGTTGCCGAAGGAGCAACCGCCCCGGAAACTCTCAGGCAAAAAGGACCGGTATAGACTGAACACTCTGGAGAGCGACTTTAAATAGTCCGCCGAAGGGATAACGATCTCAGGCAAAGGAACAGAGGGGGCATTCTTGGATGTGTACTTACACACATCTTTAACGAATGCCGGTAAAACCATTTAATACCGGAATAAGAAGGTTAAGTTTTGACAGAGCTTGAAAAGACAGCTTTATACGATCTTCATCGATCTCTCGGTGCTAAAGCGATACCTTTCGCTGGATATGAAATGCCTGTTAATTACCCTTTAGGAATTATGAAAGAGCACTTATATTGCAGAAAGTCTGCAGGCCTTTTTGATGTTAGTCATATGGGGCAGCTAGTCATTTCGTCTAATACACAGTCTATGCAATTCATTGCTTCTGAGTTGGAAAAACTTCTCCCCATTGATGTATTAGGTCTTAGTGAAGACAGACAGAGGTATGGGTTTTTACCAAATAAAGAGGGAGGAATCATAGACGACCTAATGATATCAAATAGAGGAGATCACTATTTTGTTGTTATAAATGCTTCGAGAAAGGAAATTGATTTTAAATATCTTAGAGAAAATATTTCTAA
Organism: uncultured Alphaproteobacteria bacterium; assembly: GCA_902596605.1. GTDB lineage: Bacteria > Pseudomonadota > Alphaproteobacteria > Rhodobacterales > Rhodobacteraceae > CACIJG01. Next base: position 57,964 of record CACJUU010000007.1, read on the forward strand.
AGAAATCGATGTTGACTTAATTAAAACAAGAGCACTTATCGCTATTCAGGGCCCTCAATCAGAAAAGATATTATCCTGCCAAATCGGAGAATTGAGTTCCCTAACGTATCTTGATGTAAAAAACTTTTTGTATAAAGGAGAGACAATATGGGTTTCAAGGTCTGGCTATACAGGGCAAGATGGATTTGAAATATCACTACCTAATAGTCTATGTGAAGTGTTCTGTAAAAACCTTCTCGAACAAGATGGCATTGAACCGATTGGACTGGGAGCCAGAGATACCCTCAGACTGGAATGCGGGCTTTGCCTCTATGGACAAGATTTAAATGAAACAATCACTCCTATTGAGGCCGGTTTAAAATGGGCTATTCAAAAAGTTAGACGGGCTGGAGGAGAGCGAGAAGGCGGTTTTGTAGGACAAAAAAAGATTTTAAAACAAATTGAAGAACAACCTTATTTCAAGAGAGAGGCTTTTTTTCCCGATGGGAAAGCTCCTTTAAGATCTGGGACTAAACTGTTTAGCGATGATAAAGGGAAAAATGAAATTGGTATGATCACATCTGGCGGCTACTCACCATCTCTTGAAAGGCCAATTTCAATGGGGTATTTGAACCATAATAAATTCAATGTTGATGAACCAATTTTTGGTGAAGTAAGAAACAAGTTCTTTTCTGTAACACTTACAAAATTACCGTTCGTACCAACCAGTTTTAAAAGAAATTAAGAGGAGATAGTAATATGAAATTTACAGAAGAACATGAATGGCTTGAGCCTGATGGAGATACCGTCAAGGTTGGTATCACAGAGTATGCTGCAGAACAATTGGGAGATATTGTATTCATTGAACTACCAGATGTAGGAACTTCAGTTACCAAAGGACAAGAAATAGTTGTTATAGAGAGTGTAAAAGCAGCATCGGATATCCTGGCACCTCTTGATGGTGAAATTATCGAGATCAATAATGCAATAGTGGATGACCCATCTATGGTTAACAACGATCCAACAGGCGAAGCTTGGTTTTTTAAAATGTCCTTAAAAAATCAAGGAGACCTTGCCGGTCTAATGAGTGAAGACGAATACAAGAAACATATCGAATAACTAAATTATTAGGGGGAAAAAATGAATTTTGAAAATAATAATTTTGAGCCAACGGAGTATCTACCTTACGATTTTGCTAATAGGAGGCACATAGGTCCATCGCCTCGGGAGATGGAAAAAATGCTTAAGCTTCTTGGCCTGAATAGTATTGATCAATTGATTGATCAAACAATTCCTCCATCCATAAGACAAAAAAAATTGCTTGATTGGGATAAGCCAAAATCTGAACGAGAGATGCTTTTCCATCTTAGAGAAACAGCGTTAAAAAATAAAAAAATGATGAGCTTAATCGGTCAAGGGTATCACGGAACTATAACACCCCCTGCAATTCAAAGAAATGTTTTAGAAAATCCTGCTTGGTATACTTCCTATACCCCTTACCAACCAGAGATTTCCCAAGGACGTTTGGAAGCTCTTCTTAATTTTCAAACAATGATCAGTGATCTAACTGGACTGGAAATAGCGAACGCCTCTTTACTTGATGAAGCGACTGCATGTGCAGAGGCAATGACTATGGCAAAAAGAATTACCAAAAATAAGTCCATCAATTTCTTTGTTGACCAAGAATGCCACCCACAAAATATCGAAGTCCTTAAGACAAGAGCACAACCACTTGGATTAAATATTATTATTGGTGATCCGGATAAAGACATTAACTATGAAGATTGCTTTGGAGCAATATTCCAATATCCTGGAACTTTTGGCACGCTCAGAGACCTTACAAATGTGACTGATAAACTGCACGAAAAGGGTGCTCTTGTTACGATTTCAGCAGACCCCATGTCGTTAACTTTACTTAAAGAACCAGGTTCCATGGGAGCCGATATCGCTGTGGGATCAACACAAAGATTTGGTGTTCCGCAAGGATTTGGAGGGCCCCATGCCGCTTATATGGCTACCAAAGAGACTTATAAGCGCTTTCTTCCTGGTAGAATTGTAGGTGTTTCCATAGATAGTAAAGGCAATAAAGCATATCGATTGGCTCTACAAACAAGAGAGCAACATATTAGACGTGAAAAGGCTACTAGCAACGTGTGTACGGCACAAGCTCTTCTAGCGGTAATGGCATCTTTTTATGCTGTGATGCATGGGCCAGATGGGCTAAAAGCTATTGCGCAAAGGATCCACAGAAAAACCGTTAGATTAGCCAAGGGATTGGAGGCACATGGTTTCAATGTGGAACAAAAACATTTTTTTGATACGATTACGATAGACGTCGGTCCCATGCAAAATGTAATTCTCAAATCAGCAATTAGTGAAGGAATTAATCTAAGAAAGATAGGCAAGTCTAGAATTGGAATATCATTGGATGAGAGAACCAGGCCAGCTATAATTGAGGCAGTATGGAGAGCATTTGGTATAAAACGAAAAGATGAAGACTTAACTCAGGGTTATCGAATTCCGAACGAATTATACAGACTTACTGATTTCCTTACTCATCCTATATTTCATATGAACAGAGCTGAGAGTGAGATGACAAGATACATGCGCCGTCTTGTTGACAGAGATATAGCGCTTGATAGATCTATGATACCACTTGGCTCATGTACCATGAAACTCAATGCGGCTGCAGAAATGCTCCCCCTGTCTTGGCCTGAGTTTTCTCAAGTCCACCCTTATGCTCCCAAGGAACAAACCTTAGGCTATAACATAATGATAGACAACTTGTCTAAAATGTTGTGTGACGTGACCGGATATGACTCTATATCGATGCAATCTAATTCAGGGGCCCAGGGAGAGTATGCTGGACTGCTTACAATTGGGCGATATCATAAATCACGGGGAGATAATAACAGAGACATTTGTTTAATTCCCATGTCGGCACATGGCACAAATCCGGCTTCAGCACAGATGGCTGGATTACAGGTTGTTCCAGTCAATACATCAGATAATGGGGACGTTGATATAAACGACTTCGAAAGTAAAGCTAAGGAATATAAAGATCGGCTGTCATGTTGCATGATTACCTACCCTTCAACTCATGGTGTGTTTGAGGTTAATGTTTCAAAAATTTGCGCAATTACCCATAAATTTGGTGGTCAGGTTTACCTTGATGGTGCAAATCTAAATGCAATGGTTGGACTGGTTAAACCAGGCGAAATTGGGGCTGATGTAAGCCATTTAAATCTTCATAAAACTTTCGCGATCCCCCATGGTGGTGGTGGGCCAGGAATGGGGCCGATAGCGGTTAAAGATCATTTAACTCCATTTCTTCCAGGAAATCCAGTTGAGGATAATGATGGAGGAGCTGTATCTGCTGCTCCATTTGGATCAGGTTCAATTTTGACTATTTCATGGGCTTACTGTTTAATGATGGGCGGCACAGGGCTCACACAAGCTACAAGAGTAGCCATTTTGAATGCCAATTATATTGCAAAAAAATTAGGAGAGTTTTATCCCATTCTTTACACTGGGCCTGATGGAAGAATTGCACATGAATGTATCGTAGACATTAGACCCCTAACTAAAGATTCAGGTGTTACTGTAGATGATATTTCAAAGAGATTAGTTGATTGTGGTTTTCATGCACCAACCATGAGTTTTCCAGTTGCAGGAACTCTCATGATTGAACCAACAGAGAGTGAAACCAAAGCAGAACTTGATAGATTTTGTGATGCTATGATAGCGATTTTCCATGAAGCAAAGGATATTGAAGAGGGTCGTATCGATCCGGATAATAATCCTTTGAAAAACGCTCCTCATACTGTGGAAGATCTAGTTGGAGAGTGGAATAGACCATATACTAGGGAGCAAGCTTGTTTTCCTCCTGGGTCCTTTCGTGTGGATAAGTATTGGCCGCCCGTAAATAGAATTGATAACGTCCATGGGGATAGAAATCTAATTTGTACATGTCCGCCCATGTCTGACTTTCAAGGAACGTGCGATGGAAACTAATTTTTTTATAGCTTTTGGTCATTTGTTCGTTTTACACTAAATTTTGAATTGGGCATTTGGTTGCCTATTAAAATCAAAGCTTTCTGTAATAAAAAATGTCAAAAGTTAAACGTAAATTAACAACAATTCTTGCTACCGATTGTGTCGGCTTTAGCAAAAGAATGGATGAAAACGAAGAACTAACACTTGAAAACCTAAAAGCCTGCCGATCTATAATTGATCCACAGATAAAGGAATTTGGCGGAAGAATTTTTTATACAGCAGGTGACTCAGTGATAGCGGAGTTTGAAAGTCCTGTTGAATGTGTGAACGCAGCAATAGGTTTTCAAAAAGCTATTAATGATAGAAATAATACGCTTTCTGAAGAATCTCAGCTGGACTGGAGAGTTGGCATACATCTCGATGACGTCATAATAGAGGGAGATAATGTCTATGGTAACGGCGTAAACATTGCAGCTAGACTTGAGACTGCCTGTTCTCCTGGACAAATATTACTTTCAACAGCAGTACAAGATCAGGTTAATAAAAGAATAAATTTTAGTATTGAAGATGCTGGGACAAAATCTTTAAAAAATATTGACGAGGCCTTTCAAGTATATGGAATCTCTCCCTCTGGCAAAAAAATTTCTAAGACCGATGCACTTAAAGAAAAGGACGCACAAGAGGCGGTTAAAAGTTATAAACCAAAATTAGCAGTTTTACCTTTTGATAATATGAACAATGATGAAGACAGCGGTTATTTAGTTGATGGTGTTGTTGAAGATTTAATTACAGAATTTTCACGAATACGAGAACTTGAGGTCTTATCCAGACAGTCTTGTTTCGAATTTCGTGATGCCTCTAGCAGCATACGAGATTTTTGCAAAAAGTTTGGAGTAGATTACGCAGTTTCAGGTAGCATTCGTACATCAGGCAAGCGAGTAAGAATTTCCGTAGAATTATCAGACTCGAGTGATGGTAAAGCTCTTTGGAACAATAAGTATGATCGTATACTAGAAGACATTTTCGATGTGCAAGATGAGATTGTGAGAAAAATATCAATAGCACTTCTGGGCGAAATTGAAATTTCAAGTCTCGAACGAGCTAATCGTAAACCAACTGAGAATCTTACCTCATACGAATTATTACTTAGAGGCAAAGTGTTGCACCATAAATTTAAGAAAGAGGCTTGCCTTGAAGCTATAGATTCATTCAATAAAGCGATTCAGGCTGACAATAATAATGGGCAGGCATATGCCTGGAAGGCTTGCGCGATTGGTCAGGGAATGGGTCGTGGTTATTTAGAAGGTGATATGAAAGAGTGGTGGGATAATTCCATGCAGTGTATAGAGAAAGCTCAACAGCTAAATGATAATGATTTTGAAGTCCATAGAATGCTGGCCGAAGTTGCCTTAAGCACCCACGATTTCAAGGCTGGAGAAAGACATGCTCGCACGTCATTTAAGATGGTTCCAAATGATCCCAGAGTATTATCGGTGTATGGAGAAATACTTTCTAGAACTGGTTCAACAGAAAAGGGAATAGAACTTCTAGAAAGTGCTTTGGAATTAGATCCCATACCAATGGGGAAAACAAATACAGATCATAGAATTAGAGCCGTTCTATTTGGATATTTTATGGATAGAAACAGTCACATGTGCAAGCAGCTTATAAAAACTCTGCAAGAGGTTGACTTTAAATCATGGCTAGTGACCGCAAAAATTTGTGATGATGAAGAGATAGAATATACTTCAGAAGTTTGGTTTGCTGAAAATAAAGATCATTTCAAGGAAATGGATTGGGAAATGGAAATAGACAGGTTCCATTTAAATAATGAAGGTTTGCAGAAATCTCTTGTAGGCTTTGTTGAAAGCCTTTTCAATTAACTCAATCACCGGGATACATTAATGACAAAGTTTCAGCATACATAGCTAACTTTTTTATTCCCTTAATTTCCATCAATCTCTCAATTCTGACAAGAACGGAATTGTCTTCACGTATTATGACTTTCAATATCTTTGATTTAAGCCTTATAAATGACCCAACTTTTACTGGAGAAATGAATCTAACTTTATCAATCCCATAGTTTAGAGTATGCTTTAGGTTCTCAATATGAATTTTGTTTTTTCCTAAAGTTGGAGAAATGCAAAGGCTTAATAATCCGTGAGCAATTGTTTTTCCATCTGGCATTTCATTTAATGCTCTTCCTGTATCAACATGAATCCACTGATCATCACCTGAAAGCTGTGCAAAGGCATTGATAAGTTGCTGATCAATTAAAAACCAATCACTAAAGCCCAACTCATAATTCTCAAATTTCTTTAAATCTCTTGGATATTTTAATTTAAGCAATTACAAAACCTCGAAGAGTCCAGCAGCCCCCATACCTCCTCCAACACACATAGTGCAAACAACAAACTTTGCATTTTGCCGTTTCCCCTCAATTAATGCGTGCCCTACAAGCCTAGCACCTGACATTCCGAATGGATGACCGATAGATATCCCTCCTCCATTTACATTTAAAATTTCGTTTGGAATTCCTAACCTATCTCTGCAGTAAATCACTTGGCTTGCGAACGCTTCATTTAGCTCCCAGAGATCAATATCGTCCATTTTTAACCCATTATTTTTCAGGAGCTTTGGTACCGCATATACCGGACCTATTCCCATTTCATCAGGATCACAACCGGCAACAGCCATACCTCTATAAACTCCCAGAGGGCTTAGCCCCCTCCGCTCAGCCTCTTTTGACTCCATCAAAATACTTGCAGATGCTCCGTCTGACAATTGAGAGGCATTTCCTGCAGTGATGTGACTTCCTTCACTTATGTGAATGCCATCTTTAAAAACCGGTTTGAGCGCGCTTAAGCCCTCCAAACTTGTATCAGGTCGGTTTCCCTCATCTTTTATTAAATTCACCTCATGATAAGTCGCAGTTTTATTTTCTTTATCGTAATATTTCATTATCGACTTAAGAGGCACAATTTCATCATCCATAAACCCATTTCTTTGAGCATGTGCTGTTCGCATTTGTGACTGTAACGCGTATTCATCTTGTCTTTCACGAGATATCCCATATCGATCTGCTACTGTTTCGGCTGTTTCAATCATAGTCATGTAAAGCTCAGGCATTTCATTCTCAAGCCAAGGATCTCTAGCATTATCCATTCTAAAATTTTCATTTCTGACTAATGAAACAGACTCAACTCCGCCCCCTACTGTAACATTCATTCCATCCTCAATTATCTGTTTGGCTGCAGTAGCTATCGCCATCATACCCGATGCACATTGTCTGTCTATTGACATACCAGAGACACTTGTAGGCAGGCCAGCTCTAAGTAAAGATTGCCTTGCAATATTGCCTTGCTGAGTACCTTGTTGAGCTGCTGCCCCTAATATTACATCATCAATATCAGTCGGATCTACTTTTGCTCGTTTTACTGCCTCTGAAATGGCATGCCCTGCTAAAGTTTGTGCATGTGTGTTATTGAACGATCCACGGAATGCTTTCCCAATGGGGGTTCTGGCTGTCGATACTATAACGGCTTCTCTCATCGGAGTTATCTCCCTGATAATCTTAATTTGGTTTGTTACGGGTTATACCTTACCATAAGAATACTTGGTCTATAATGATTAAATGATGCTATGTTGAAATATATTGTCTATTACAGCTTCTCTCAGTCAGAAATAAGCAATAGTGAACTTAAAGAATTATTACAAAAAGCAAGAGAATGGAACGAAGCTTATGAAATCACAGGATTACTTATTTATAGGTACAATAAAAAGTTTAAAAGAGGCAACTTCCTTCAAATCATTGAGGGACCAAAAAAATCAATCTCGCCCACGTGGGATAGAATTACTGCTGACCCTAGACATCATACAATAACAGTTCTAGAGGATGGGAGTTTTGAGGAAAGAAAGTTTTCGGCATGGTCTATGGGTTTGAAGAACTTAAATACTGAAGCACTTGAAGGCATTCCAGGTTTCATCGATATAAATGATGACCAATTTTGGTCAAACCCAAATAATTTGAAACCTACCGCTTTGGATCTTTTAAGAAAATTCTATGATATGGGGTGATTTAAAGAAACCTAGAGGGACTTAATTACTTTTTGTTTTGCTTCTGAACTCAAAGCTACAACTACGCCTTTGGTAATTTTTTTTGTCTTTTCATACGGTTCTTTTTTTTCATCGACACCTTCAAGCTTTACTGTTTTTTTTAAGCCTTCTGCTAGCACTTTTGATGTTAGTATATTTGTTTTAATCAACCCACTCACCTTTCCTAAATATAGGCACTATTTCTCCACTTTTCCCAAAACCATCAATGTCAATTTCACCTGACCCAATCATCCAATCAATATGGATCATGCTTGAATTACCTCCGCGCTCCCTTATTTCTGACGTTGAAAGGTTTGTTTCTCCTTTGAAGCATTTAGAGTAACACTGGCCAAGAGCTATATGACAAGCAGCATTTTCATCAAAAAGTGTATTATAAAACAAAAGTCCAGAGTTTGAAATTGGTGAGCTATTAGGTACCAGTGCTACTTCTCCCAATCTTCGAGCTCCTTCATCAGACTCTAAAACCTTCTTCAAAACGGTTTCACCTTTGCTAGCTTTTGCATCTGTTATACTGCCTTTTTCAAAAACAACTCGAATATTATCAATTAACGTTCCTTGATGCGATAAGGGTTTAGTAGAAGATACATAGCCCTCAACTCTCAGCGCGTGCGGGGTAGTGAACACTTCTTCAGAAGGAATATTAGGATTGCAAATCACACCATTTTGAGCCATTGAAGCACCACCCATCCACTCGTGGTCATCAGCCAAACCGACCTTCAAATCTGTTCCAGGCCCCTTGAAATGTATCTCTTTGAAATCTTTTTGATTTAACCATTCCCTTTTCTCTTTTAGTGTCTGATTATGTGTCTTCCATGATGCAACGGGATCTTCTGCGTTAACACGCGAAGCCATAAAAATGGCCTCAGCTAATCGAGTCTGCGCATCACCTTCAGCAAGATCAGGGAACATTCTTTTTGCCCAAGCTAAGCCCGGCCAAGCTATAATATTCCAGTTAATATCAAACTGGGTAATTCGTTCTCTTGCTGGTTTGTAAGCTTTCGAGTTAGCTTTATTTGCTCTCGCAACTCTATCCGGGTCCATATCTGATAATAACATTGGGTCATCACCGGCAATTGCCATTCTAGCCGTATTATTATCAAAAGCTTCACCCATACCCTTGTAAAGCCAATCTGCAGCTACGTCGAAACTTTCATCGGAAGCATATTTATATCTTGCGAGCGTTATTTCACTATCAGAGAAAAAAGGTGTTACTAGGCCTGCTCCCGCTTTGTAAGCATGCTTTGCTATTAATCTCACTAGTGGTAGTGCATCTGATGGAGCGGTAATTAATAAGTTTTGTCCTTTTTGCAGAGCAACCCCAGTACTAACTGAGAGTTTAGCAAGCTTGTCTAACTTCTCGAAGTTTATAGAACCCATGGTGATTAACCTTTCATTTTAAATGCTAGCGTGAGTAACCCAGAAGGTATCCGAGTTCTGAAAATTAATTCAACTTTAAATTTCTTATCTGAGTAAGAGAAATAATCAGTCTTTTACAGAAATCAACCTCTGATTAAATACAGATGGCAAAGATCTTTTTTTGTAACTTTTGAATGTGGCTAGCAATCCAACATCTAGTAGACACTCTATGCCAATGACCGTAGAGTACGCTAAGGAGAATACACCGACATTATAAAATGTTTCTTGATTAAATCCTTGGCCATAGAAACACCAAAACGCTACCCAAAGAATTATTCCACCCTGATATATTCCTGTTAATGATATAACTTGCCTATACTTCAAATCAGTATACGAAATGTTGGCCGGTATTATCTTCGTTGAAATGTACGAAACCGCAAATAAAGGAAATAGTAGAGTTGATATGTTTATGTAGAGCTGCGGTAAATCTGATGGAGCTAACAAAATTCCCTGCAAAGATAAACCTGCAACCAAACCAAAAGCTGTTGCTCCTGCACCAAAAAATAAGAACATAGTTGCACCAAATATAAAATGGACCTCTGATACACCGAGTGGGTACTGTGGGAGAACCTCAAAAAAGGAAAAAACAAAAATAGTTGTTATCAGACATCTGACAGCTGTTACCACAACTGATGTGCTATTAAACATTCGCTGAATAAGCAATTTTAATCCTAATGCTATCGCTGCTGCGCCGGTTAAATAACTAAGTCCAATTTTTGCGCCGTTTACTACTCCAGGTTCTATGTGCATTTTGTATTTCCTTTAAATTTCTATAACTAAATCGTATTTTACTAAGCCCAATCCTGTCAATAAAAACTGGAATTAAAAAACTGGAATTAAAAAACTGGATTTTTCTTATTTTCAAGAAAGCTTTTTGATCATATTTTTCATAAAGCTTAGGCCAAGTTCAAACTGAGATTTCTCAATGTATTCGTTAGGTTGATGGGCTACGGAAATATCACCTGGCCCACATATGACGGCGGAATACCCTCGTTCTTGAAATTGACCAGCCTCGGTGCCATAAGAAACAAAATGGTTTCCATTATCCCCAGTGATTTGTCTGACAAAAGTTTCAGCTTCACCATTAGTTTCCGGTCTTAACCCTGGCACTGCAGATCTATTCGAGACAATTATTTTTGCATCTTCTGAGATGGCTTTCATTTCAGTTTCTATCTCTTTTACTTTTTCGTTATATTTTTCAATCCAAAAATCAACTTTTTGGTCCGAGACAACTCTTATGTCCATTTCAAAATGACAATCTTTTGCGGTTATATTATGTGCTGTTCCTCCTTTTATAACACCTACATGTAAAGTGGTATAGGGAGGGTCAAATAACTTTGCGGTCTCTGTCTGCTCAGCTTTTTTATTGCTTGTATTCTGCTGGTTAGCCCAGTCTATCAACTTTGCTCCATTCATTATTGCGCTAACACCTCTATCTAATATTGATGAATGAACCTCTTTGCCAACTAAATGTGTTGTAAAACCTAAAGCACCCTTATGTCCAGTTACTGCGAGCATAGTGGATGGTTCTCCAACAATTACCATACTGGCTTTTGGCAATTTTTTTATCATTTCGTCTATCATCGGAGGCGCACCTATACAGCCAACTTCCTCGTCATAACTGAGTGCTACTTGAAGAGGCCTTTTCAGTTCACTCTTGTTGGCTTCAATCATTGCCCAAATAGCCAATGCATCAAATCCCTTCATATCGCAGGATCCACGACCATAAAGTTTATTATCAGTTTCTGTCAGCACCCAAGGATCAGTACTCCAATCTTGGCCTTCAACCGGAACTACATCCGTATGGCCAGATAGCACTACACCTCCCTCTATTTGCGGACCTACATGAGCAAAAAGTGAGGCCTTATTCTTGGTTTCATTATATTTTCTATATGTCTCTATTTGAAATGAGTTTAAGTAATTTTCTACCCAGTCAATAAGGTCAAGATTACTTCTATCGCTTACTGTGGGAAAACTAATTAATTTTTCCAGAATTTCTAAAGCCGATAATTGGATCATCTTATTAATACCCACAATCCGTCGTTAACACATAGTGGTTTTTTGCCACCTCTTTATATTCTGAAGGCGCCGGATCATGCGTCAAATCATGAATAGGTGATGGAAGTGGTTTAAAGTTTAGATCTCTTTCCGACTTCCGTTTATCTGGGTCCGCTATAGGTACCGCTTTTAATAAATCCTGTGTATAAGGATGTTGCGGATTACGGAAGATCGACGGTCGAGGACCAATCTCTACCAAACGTCCTAAATACATAACACCAACATCATGGCTCACCCTCTCAACAACAGCCATATCATGGCTGATGAATAAAAAGGATAATCCTAAATCAACCTGGAGTTCCATCATTAAGTTTAATACTTGCGCCTGTACCGATACATCCAATGCACTGACAGGCTCATCTGCAATAATAAGACTAGGATTGAGTGCTAGTGCACGCGCAATTGCTATCCGCTGACGCTGACCACCAGATAGCTCATGTGGATAGCGACGGATAAAACTTCTTGGTAATTTTACACGATCGAAGAGATCCCCAATCTTAACCCTTAACTCTCCTGGGTTATTTGTTCCAAAATTGCGCAACGGTTCCGCAACTTGGTCAAATAAAGTTAATGTTGGGTTTAAGGAGGCAAAAGGATCTTGAAAGACCATTTGGATATTGCTACGGGCTTCCCGCATATCTTTTGGATTTAGTGACAGTATATTCTGACCTTCTAAATGCACATCCCCTGATGTGGGCTCTACCAATCGAATGAGCGAACGTCCCACCGTTGACTTGCCACACCCTGACTCCCCCACAAGCGAGAGCGTCTTTCCTTTCATTATTGTAAAGGATACATCCTCAACAGCGTGAACACGGGCCACCGTCCGCCTTAACATACCCCCTTTAACTAGATAGCGGGTCACTAGGTTGTTCACTGTAAGCAGAGGCTCATTAGTTCCAACGATGGGCTTTAAAGCCTTTATCTTTTTCTCTCCTACTAATCGCATGGGTTCGGGATATTTCTTGCTTGCCATCTCTCCAAGTTTTGGAACTGCTGCTAAGAGGGACTTCGTATATTCATGCTGAGGATTATTAAAAATCTCATGCACCGTTCCCTCCTCCATTTTTTTTCCGTTATGCATTACCACAACACGATCAGCCATTTGTGCTACTACCGCCATATCGTGTGTTATAAAAAGAATTGCTGCATTAGTTTCTACTTTAAGCCTATTAATTAAAGCAAGTATCTCTGCTTGAATGGTCACATCCAAAGCTGTTGTTGGCTCATCTGCAATTAGCAAACGAGGTTTACATGCTAGAGCCATTGCGATAACTACTCTTTGCCTCATTCCTCCAGATAATTCATGTGGGTATTGCTGCATTCGCCTTTCAGGCTCAGGAATTCGTACCAAACGAAGAAGCTCTAACGCTTCCATTCTAGCTTTGCGCTTTGAGATTTTTTTATGAACAATTAATCCTTCTGTTAGTTGTCTTTCGATTGTAAAAACAGGATTGAGAGCTGTCATTGGTTCTTGAAATATCATCCCTATTTCATTACCTCGTATATCTCGCATTTCTCTTTGACTAGAATTCGAGAGATTTATTTTTCGTCCTTCACTACTGGTAAAAAAAAGTTTTCCACCTGAGAGCTTTCCCCCACCAAACTCGACTAATCGCATCATGGAAAGAGACGAAACAGATTTACCTGAGCCAGATTCCCCTACTAGACATACGGTTTGCTTTGGCTTTATCTCAAAGGAAACATCCTCAACTGCTACGATTTTTCCATCCTTGGTATCGAACTCGACACGTAGATTTTCAAACGATGCAAGCGGTTTTTTCTCATCTAACATTTCTTATCTCATCTCCGACTCACGCCAAATTTGTTTTTCATCTTACAACTTCAAATACATCATTTACAATGACAAAACGATATTGCATACTCAATCACTGCTTATAACGGGTTATGGAATCAGAATCTTGCTCTATTTCTGATTTTAGGCCCTTAACTTGGGAGAAATTATATGCGTATTAAATCATTATTTGTGGGATTAGCGGCAGCTCTCATAGCCACTGCTAGTTTCGCAGGGAGGGGCTCAGATGGAAATGTTAGCATTATCTATTGGCAAGCACCTTCAATATTAAATCCTTACCTTTCAGGTGGTACTAAGGACATTGAATCTTCTTCAATGATCATTGAACCGTTGGCTAGGTATAATGAAACAGGAGCACTTGTACCATTTTTAGCAGAAGAAATACCTACTGTTGCCAATGGTGGTGTGAGTGCTGATCTTAAGTCAATCACTTGGAAACTGAAAAGTGGGCTTAAATGGTCAGATGGATCAGCGGTAACATCAGCTGATGTAAAATTCACTGGTGAGTATTGCATGGATCCAGATGGTGGATGTGCACAGCTCGAGAAATTTGATGGTGTAACTGATATCGCAACGCCAGATGATAGAACAATTGTGGTTAGCTTCTCAGCATCAAAGCCAAATCCTTACGGTCCTTTCGTGGGTGGTCAGACACCAATTCTACAGAAAAAGCAATTTGCAAACTGCATGGGTGCTAAAGCTCCCAACTGTACCGCAGAAAACTTTGGGCCTATAGGAACAGGTCCCTTTGTTGTGACAGAATTCAAGCCCAATGACGTAATTCAGATGAAGGCTAATAACAACTACAGGGATCCAAGTAAGCCAGCATTTGCCACCGTTACTTTTAAAGGTGGTGGAGATGCAACTGCAGCGGGTAGATCAGTGCTTGAGACAGGCGAATTTGATTATGCTTGGAATCTACAACTAGCACCTGAAGTTATCGCAAATATGGAAAAAGCGGGTAAAGGCGTGGCGATAGCAGGTTTTGGGCCTTTGGTTGAGAGACTAGAAATGAATATGACAGATCCATCTCCCTCTCTTGACGCAGATACAAGGTCAACTCGAAAGGCACCGCATCCTTTTCTCTCTGATATCAACGTGAGAAAAGCCTTATCTATGGCAATCGATAGACCTTTGCTTGTAGAGATTGGCTACGGAAAAGCAGGCGATGTAACTTGTGACCTAGTTCCAGCACCTGACCTCTACGCTGCAAAAAATACGCATTGTCTTAAGCAGGACATAGCTGGAGCAAATGCGTTGTTAGAGAAAGCAGGATGGAAAAAGGGTTCTGACGGCATAAGAGCCAAAGACGGCGTAAGACTATCTATACTCTACCAAACATCGACCAATGCTGTAAGACAAGACTTTCAGGCTCTTATTAAAGAATGGTGGCAGCAAATCGGTGTTGAGACAGAACTTAGAAACCTTAATGCTTCCGTATTCTTTGGAGGCGACCCAGGTTCTCCTGACACTTATCAGAAGTTCTATGCGGATGTTGAAATGTATGCAAATACATTTGATGGTACAGATCCTCAAGCGTATCTTTCGGCGTATAGATGTGGAAATGAACCTAAGCCAGAAAGCCAGTGGCAAGGCGCAAATATCAATAGATATTGCGACCCGGCCTATGATGCGCTTTTAGATAAGCTGTCCGCTACCGGTGATCTAAAAAAGCGTGGTGAAATTGGTATTCAGTTAAATAACATGCTTACCAAAGATAGCTACACAATAGTACCTTTGGTGCATAGAGGAAGAGTATCAGCTCATGCTAAATCTCTGGGTGGAGTTGTTTTGAACACCTGGGATTCCGAGCTTTGGAACGTCGCTGACTGGTACAGAATTAAGTAACTTATTATTCAAAGAGGCGTGACGAATCACGCCTCTTTGCCACTTTTTTATGATTTAATCAAAACATGATTACTTTTATTATCCGAAGGTTACTTATAGCCATTCCAACGCTTGTGATAATTAGCTTGGTAGTATTCTTACTATTAAATCTTGCACCAAACGACCCAATGGCACAAGTGCCACTAACAGTTCCCCCAGAGGTAAAGCAGAAAATGCGTGAAGCTTTAGGGCTTGGGCAACCTATACACATCCAATTTTTCAAATGGCTAGTACAATTTTTCTGGATAGAGCCTCAAGTGCTTATTGATTATTTATTCAATACTACTTTTTCTGAGGGAAAACAGAGAATTATCAGTTGGCAAACAAGAAGTCCAGTAATGGATATTGTCGTTCAGCGACTTCCTCAAACTTTATGGGTTGTCGGAATGTCTTACGTGGTCGGAATTTTGATCGCTCTTCCAATTGGATTGTACTCTGCATACAAACAATACTCTATTTTTGACAACGTTGGAACCTTCGTTTCTATGGTTGGTTATTCTGTGCCTCCATTTTTTAGTGGAGTTTTTGTGATTGTTATTTTCTCAGTGCAACTGGGATGGCTGCCATCTATTTATGATACAACACATACCGTAGTTGATTGGGAAACTTTTAAATTCCAGATTAAGCAAATGGTTATGCCAGTTATGGTTTTAGCATTGCAAACCACCGCTCAAATAAACAGGTTTATGCGATCTGCGTCATTAGACAACCTAAATCAAGACTATGTAAGAACTGCCCGAGCAAAAGGATTAACAGAATGGACTATAATAACCGTTCACGTCTTACGAAATTCAATGATACCAGTCGTAACAGTTATTGCGATAAATGTTCCATATATATTTGGTGGTGCTCTGATAACCGAGCAAGTTTTCAAAGTTAATGGTATAGGGCACCAATTGATAGGAGCAATATACGCTAACGATCTTCCGACTGTTCAAACAATAACATTTATGTTTGCGTTCCTAATTGTGTCCTTCAATTTGCTGGCAGATATTATTTATGGTTTGTTAGACCCAAGGATTAGATATGATTGAGGAAAGAAACCAGGAAAAGGTAGGGTCACTATACAGAGATGTTTGGGATCAGTTTAAGAAACACAAAGGTGCTATGTTTGGTGGTGTTATTTTTCTCTTAATTGTAATTTCAGTTTTAGTTGGACCGTTTTTATGGCCATTTGAAGCAAATGCCATTGATATTAGGTCAAGAAATCAAGGCCCTAGCTTTATACATCCATTCGGTACTGATCAACTAGGCAGAGACACTCTGGCCCGAATGTTGGCGGGAGGTAGGACCTCGATCGCCGTTGGTCTATGTGCTATGGCTCTTACAATTTTTCTTGGAACCTTTATTGGGGTTACCGCAGGTTTTTATAAAAGGCTTGATGGACCCTTGATGAGGCTTACAGATTTGTTTCTTTCTCTACCTCTACTTCCATTACTTTTAGTGATGATGCTTTTGTTCAGAGAGCCTCTAAGCTCTGCCTATGGACCAGAAAGAGGTATGTTTATTTTGATTGTTTTTGCTATAGGGATTACCAGCTGGATGCCGACTGCAAGAATTGTTAGAGCTGATGTTTTAGCTTTAAAGGAAAGAGAATTTGTCCTAGCTGCTATAGCCAGTGGATCTTCAAACTCGTTGGTGGTTAGAAGACACATACTTCCGAACGTTCTATCACCAATATTAGTATCGGCAACTTTGGGAATAGCAAATGGTATTATAACCGAAAGCGCTTTGTCATTTTTGGGTCTTGGATTTCCACCAGATTTCCCTACCTGGGGTCGTCTGTTAAACGACGCAGTTGACTATTTGCAACAGTATCCTGAGAGAGTTTTCTGGCCGGGCTTATGCATTTCGTTAACTGTTTTAAGCGTAAGTTACTTAGGAGACGGATTAAGAGATGCTCTGGACCCTAGAATGAGGAAAAGATAAACTTCTTAAAATATCTAGGCTTTCTTAATACATTTCGTCATTAAAAAATCTTGTCTAAGAAAGTTATTTAAAAAAAACTTTTCAATTAATACCAGCGCTGCATTACGGAGATTGCTTAATTTAGTTGGATCATCAGCCAGGGCTTTTACCAGATTGGCTAAAGGACCAGCATTTTTTTCGAATAATTTGAGCATATGTGCTGGGCTCATAGTTGGCGCAAACATAGTATCTCTACCAAATTCAATCTGATCAAAATGATCTTTTAACCTGTCCTCTATGACTGCCATATCTCCCCATAAAACTGGAGAAGCAACTCCAGGTGAAAGAGGTTGCGAAAAACTTTCAATAAGCTTAAAAAATTTTCCCATGAACAACTCCTTTGGCCATGTAGAAAACGCTAAAATGCCCCCAGGTTTCAGTACTCTTGCCAATTCTTTTACAACAATTGACGGTCTTGGAGCAAACATATGGCCATATTGGCTCAGTATAATATCAAAATCATTTTCTTTATAGGGCAGGAACTCTGCATCTCCTTCAACAAATTTTGCTTTAAGTCCCATTATTTTTGAATTTTCGTTTGCCCTATTGATTAGCTCTGGGGTTAGATCGATACCCTCAACCTCCATTCCCTGTCTTGATGCTGTCAAAGCAACTACTCCCGTACCACAGCCTACATCCAATAGCCTCATTCCTTCTCTTGCGCCACTGAATTGCACAAGCTTCGGTGCGGCCGTACTAGTTAACGCCTCAAAAGATATGAATGATGCCCATCCTACTTTTGCTTTTTCTTTTAGTTCTTCAATATTAGTCATTTACTTCTCATATATTGGTTTTTGAAAATATTAACATTTTGATTGGCTATTTCACTATTTAACTTTTGGCATGCATTTATTCGATAGCCGATTACTAAAAATATCAATGGTGGTTTAGCACTAAACTAAATATATAAGTATTAGATTCAAATATAGTTCAACATTAAACTAATTATGGAGGCCAAGATGGCGGTAACAAAAATAACAACAACCAATCTTACATTTTTGGAAAAGGTTAGCCAAATATTCATTGGAATGTACTTTGCAATATTGGACAGAGTAAAAAAAAGAAGAGAGTATTTAAAGACCCTTAGAGAGCTTGAAAAGATGTCTAACAGAGACTTAGCCGACATAGGTCTCAGCAGAGGCGAGATAAAAGCGAGAGCTTTAAAGAGTATCTACAAGATCAACATTTAACACTTAATAGGGAGCTCAGTTACGAAAATAACAGCATACTATCCAACAACTTCACCCAACATCATTATTGGATTGGTATTGTAGTAATTGCCTATATCTTTGAATATTGGGCCTCCCTTTTTCATTGCAGCTCTCATTTCTTCAGCGTTTTCAAAAATTACAGTGGCAATTGCATAATAGGGGGAAGGAACATCCTTACCTCCGGACGTTCCTTTTGTAACAATCATTTGCTGAATATGCTCTGACCAGTTTTCCTTAATAATAACCAAATGAGCTTTTATATAATAGTCGAGGTCGAAGTTTGTATCATCATTTATCGGATAAGCCACTTGCATTGATACCGCCATTTTCATCTCCTTTAATTATTTATACTGAGAAGTTCTAAAACCTCTATCTGGTTATCACTCTTGAGCTTCATTAACCCTTTTGATTGGACCTCAACTTCGCTTCTTACGGACATCCAAGCCTCATTAGAGATCAAAATTTCATTAGGTTCCGTTCTATCACATATATTAAACGCTGTGTTTACGTTCCCACCTAGAACATCAAACTGAAAACTCTTCTTACCTATTAGCCCTGCCACAAGTGGTCCGGAATGAATGCCGATGTGGATTGCCCAATTAGGATCCGACTCAATCGCTATCTTTTTCAAATTTACTGCACACTTCGATGCTGAAAGCACTTGGTTCTCTAAACTTCTGGTTAACCCTCCAGTCGCCAGTATGGCATCACCTACAGTTTTAATTTTTTCAAGTCCAAATCTTTCGATTTCACTTTCAAACTTTTCGAAAATCTCTTGAAGATTTTCTACCACATTTTCAGGAGGATTAGACTCGCAAAAAGCCGTGAAACCAACTAAATCGCAAACAAGTATTGCTATATCTTCATATTTTCTTGGCCTCACTAGTCCCGATGAGTTAAGTTCTTCAGCTATTTTTTCAGGCAATATCTGCTTCAAGAATGATTGTGTTCTTTTTTTATCAGCTTCAACTTTACTTAAATAGTGCTCCTCACTATCTCTAAATCTTTTCTTTTCTAAACAAGCGGTAACTCTTGCTTTTAGTAAAGTAGCATTAATTGGTTTTGTTATGTAATCCTCAGCACCATTACTAATACATTCTGCTGTTGTCTCTATCTCATCCGCCGCTGTAACCATTACAACAGGTATACCTCTATTCTTGGGATCAGCTTTAAGCGTTTTCAACACATCAAGGCCACTAATATCTGGCATCATCAAATCAAGCAATATAAGGTCAAAACTCTCCTCTTTCACTAATTCTAAAGCTTTTTTCCCACAGTCAGCTTGACTTATAGCGGTATAGCCGTTTCTAGATAATCTTCTTTCAAGAGTGAACCTGTTGTCCTCAATATCATCAACAATAAGTATTTTTTGATTTAATGAATTCATTTTATTCTGGCAACTCTATATATTGCCCCATTTTACTAAGAAGCCTTTTGATATCTACCGGCTTTGTATCATAGTCACTGCATCCTGCTTTAATAGCTCTATCACGATGCTCTGGCATTGCATGAGCAGATAATGCTATTATCGGGATATCTTTGACCCCTTCGATTTTTTTTATTTCGGCCGTAGCAGTCCAACCATCCATGGTTGGCAAACTTAGGTCCATTAAAATAAGGTCTGGGCTCTCTTCTATAGCCTTATCAATTCCTTCCTGGCCATCGCCAGCGATAATTAGCTCAAAACCTTTTTTCTTAAGCCGACGAGTAAGCATATAAACATTATCAGGATTATCCTCTACATATAAAATCTTTGTCATTTGGATACTCCAGCCACTGATTCAATTGTTTTAACCAAATGATCAGCTATTCCAGTATCACTCATAGAAGACTTTTCTAAAACCCTGCTTGTTTCAGATGACAAAAACTTTTTATCGTCTTCATCTAAATCTGCTCCTGTTATTACCACTACCGGAGCCTGATTTTCAAAGTCTTTCCGATAAGCCTCTAAGAACTCAAACCCGTTCATTTTTGGCATCATCAAATCTAATAAGATTAGATCTGGAGTTTGGTTATCTTTATTATTTAAAACATCCAGAGCTTCTTGCCCATTACTTGCTTCTAACACAATATATTCTGCACTTGTAAGTGCTTCTCTTACAGTGAATCGCAAATCATCATTGTCCTCTACAATCAACACAACTTTTCCTGCTTTACCACCTAATAATTTACTTATTGAATCGATCAATCTATCCCTTTCAACGGGTTTAGATAAATAATCAGCAGCACCCAATGAAAAGCCTTTTTTCTTCTCATCAATTATGGATGCCATCACGACAGGAATATCGGAAACCTGTTTGTCAGCTTTCAAAGTACGCAATACTGACCATCCATCCATTTCAGGCATCAAAATATCCAAGGTAATTGCATCAGGCTTATATTCTCTTGCCATCTTAATACCCTGTGCGCCGTCGAGAGCCTGAAGTACACTGAAATTATTTTTCTCCAAGTGTCTCGTCATAAGGTCTCTGATTGTTGGGTCATCATCAATTACCAAAATTGTGCTTTTCCCATCTTTCTTAGATACTAAAGCAGTCTGCCGGTTAAGGCTCTCTAGGTCTTCAGCATCAACACCAGAAGCTTTCTCAACTTCGATATCCTGGATGGTAACTTTAAACGTTGTTCCTCTTCCTAATTTACTATTTACTGAAACATCTCCACCCATCAACTTTGCAAGATTCTGCACAATAGTAAGACCTAAACCCGTTCCTCCATACTTTCTAGTGGTAGAAGCATCGGCTTGAGTAAAAGCATGAAACAGCTTATCAATTTGCTCTTGTGTCATACCTATCCCAGTATCTTTAACATCAATCTCTATAAGTCTTTTTTTAGCGCTTTTTTTAGATCTGACGTTTATTGATATATTTCCATTTTCACAAAATTTCGCAGCATTAGAAATCAAGTTGAGAACAATTTGCTTTGTACGTGTAACATCCGCGTTTATGAAAGCTATCCCTGGTTCTATATTTAACAATAATTGATTATTTTTTTGCTCTACCAAAGTTCTAGAAGTATCTGCGACTTCCTCAAGTAAAGCAGGCAATGAAAAGTTTTCATTATAAAGCTCAACCTTTCCTGCCTCAATTTTTGATAAATCTAAAACATCGTTTATCAAATTAAGCAAATGTTTACTTGCACCATGAATACGCTCCAATGGCTCTAAATAATCGTCATTACCATCGTCTTCAGCATCCTCTTTTAGCATTTCTGTTAAGCCAATTACTGCGTTCAAAGGTGTTCTTAATTCATGGCTCATGTTTGCTAAAAATTGGCTTTTCGCCTTATTGGCACCGTCTGCTTGTTCCTTTGCTATATTAAGTTCATTGACAATCTTCTCTAACTCAATCTCTCTTTGTTTCAGGTCTGTTACATCTGTAAATATTTGTATAAAAGTTTTATCAGGGAGTCTCCGGCCCGACATTTTAAATGAACGACCATCTCGCGCTGGTGGCATCGTTTGCTCTTCAAAACCGGTAACTTTTTTTCGAGCTTCTAGCCTTTCTTCAATCCAAGCTTCAGAATTCTGACCATCTAATTGCAAAAGACCTTTTTCTATGAATAATCTGACTAAATCCCTGTAGTGGATACCCTCATTAAGTTTTTCCCCAGTCAGCTTTTCCATATAGCTATTTATTAAAATTACTCTATCATCACTGCTCCAAAGAATAACCCCACCTTCAATATTATTGATAGCGTCATATACTTGCTTTTGAGCTTTTTGAACCTCTAGCTCCAAACTTTTTCTCTTATCGATATTTTCTACTATTCCTGTGAGTTTTGTAGCACGTCCATTTTCAAAAGTAGCTTTTGCTCGGGTTTGATACCAAACTTCCTTCCCCTCATGAACATTAATATGTTCCACACTGACCTCCTGAGTTTTTCCAGTAACATGGTCTCTAAAAGCATCCTTGTAAGGCTTTAAAAAATCATTGCGGAGGTTTTTATAGCCTTCTTCCTGAGTTCCCGAAGTAGAAATTTCTCCCCAAGTTTCCTTCAACGCAGAGGGAATTTCATAAGTAACTTTATTATTTTCAAGATCAGATTCGAAAACGATTGCTTGCAAATCACCTAGCACACGATCAAATCTTTCTCGCTGACTTTCAATAAGCTCTTCATGCTCTTTTATTTCTGAAATGTCAGTATAATTCTGAATAAACCCACCATCATCCAGCAATCGTGAAGTGGCCAAATATGTTATATCTCCAGACCGTGACTCTACGGTTATTCCTTCCTTGCTTTCTACCATGCGACCTTTTTGAAACCCTATAAATTCTTTCAAATTCATTCCGGGTGGAAGATCAAGAATACCTTTTTCTAATAAATTTTGGAGCATCGCCTCTCTCTCAACACCTGGCTTAAGTTCAAAATCCCAATGCGATTGAACATCAACTGCCGCCTGATTACAAAAGAAAACTTTATTATTTGAATCCCAGATAATAATTGGATTTACTAACTTCTGGATTCCATCTGACAGCTTTTCCAATTCTTTTTGCTGTGACTTTACTAGAGTAATATCTGTTATGATTTGAATCCAGTCTCCGCTCTCCAACTTGACAGCCGATTGAAGCGCATTTCTTTGACCTTCATCACTACTGAATACAAATTCAAATCTTGCACCATCTGGATTATTATCCATATCACGCTTCAACCTTTTTGCATAGGCCTCCGGAGATTTCTCTTCAGTGGTTATAGCACCTATTGAAAATTGTTTTCTAAGAAAATCTAGCCTATCTACACCTGGCACCATATCGAAATTCATTTTTGCTGCGAAATCTCTAAAAAACTTGTTCGCAAAAACTAATTTATCGTCATTACTCCATATTGCCACTGCCGTTGACTTAAATTCATCAATACCTCTTTTAATTCTGTCCAGCTCATTCTGCTGTTTTTTGATCTCAGATATATCAGTATAACTTTGGATGAAAGAGCCATCTTCTAGGCCAACATTTGTTGAAAGCCAATCTCGATCATCAATCTGCATTTCTCTAGAATAGCCTTCTTTTTTTTCCCTCAACATATCAACTGTCTTATCTAGATAGCCTTTGATAGAGACACCTTCAGGTAGATAAAAAGCACCTTTATCAACGGTATTCTTGAACATATCATACCTGGAGCATCCTTTGACCAATTCGTAACCTAGATTATGTTGAACTTTCTTCGCTGCCTCATTAGCAAAAAACAAATTCTGATCTTGATCCCACACTATAACTCCTGAAGACATTGCATCAACAGCATCAGACAATCTTTCAAGATCTTTTTGCTGTTTCTTTAGTTCAGTTATGTATGTGTAAGACTGTATGTAGGACTCATCCTCCAAAATAATCTGGCTATTTAACATATACTCATCTTTCACCTTTATCTCTGTAGTCACACCCTCCTTTTTTTCTTTAATATTATCATATGACTCTTTTACCCAGTCGTTTATTGATTTGCCTTTTGGTATTGGTGAGTATCCAGCTTTCTGTTGATGTTCAAGCATATCGTGTCTAGAAACACCTTGTTTAAATTCAAACCCAAATGGATTATCTCTCATTTCTTTGTTAGCAAAAACCAACTTATGATTTTTATCCCAAACGATTATTCCGCCAGACATCTTATCTATCGCCTCATATAACCTATTCAATTCAGATTCCCTTTGTTTCTGAAAAGAGATATCAGTTATTATCTGCATCCAATCACCGCTCTGAAGCCTAAATGCCGTATTAAGCCAAAATTCTTTTTTGCCTTTTGACTCGGTTGTGAATTCTAAATTTGCACCCTTTTCAGAATGATCAATTAATTCCATGAAAGACTCGTGAACCTCTCTTGCTGTCCGTTCACCATATGAAATAAATCCCTTTGATACTGAGTGCTCTAGAAACTCAACCCTATCCGTACCTGCTACCAAATCATATCCAGTACTTTTTTTAGTAAAGTCCCTCAAAAACTTGTTGGCATAGATTAGCTTATTGTCATTACTCCAAAAAGAGACCCCACTGTTTACTTGTTCAATACCTAATTGTAGTCTCTTCAACTCTTTTTCTTGTTTTTTAAGGAAAGTGACATCTGACATTATCTGTAAGATATTTCCGTTATCTAGTCTTTTCTCACTAACCATAGTGTAAGAGCCGTCTGATAGACTATAGGTTGTAGTATTTTCACCCTTGAATTCTTGAAAATATTTTACTGCTTTTTTTGCCCAACTTTGCTTGGTTTCATCATCTGGAATATTGTAGAAATTATTTTCAATTTGACTTTCAACACTCTCATCCCAAGTCATTCCAACTTCAGTTTTTATACCAAAAGAATTATTCTTTTCTTCAATATATTTATTGTATTTTAATAATTTTAGGTCTTTATCCCAAAGCTGAATGCCATGGGACATATTGTCAATTGCCTCTGTCAGCAGGCGCTCTTGAGATTCTTTTTTTTCCAAATCAGTGACGTCATTAAGGATCGTTAGTATTCCTCCATCATCAAGCTTATTTTCTGTTCTGATGACAGTTTTACCGTTTCTGTATCTAACTTTTGTCGATTTAGACGTAAGCTCAGCTCGTTCCTTTAATCTTTTTTCAACAAATTTTTCTACAGAAAAGTCTTTAGGTACGGAATATAACTTTCTTGCAAACTGACTTGCCAAAAACTCTGAATAAGACATCCCTTCATTTAATTCTATTCCATCACTAAGATTCTCATTTATTGCCAGCTCATTTGCTTTTATTAATTTTTCATCTTTATCCCAAAACATTACATGGGAAGGTATAGAGTCTATAGCATTAGAGAGCCTGCTTTGCATTTCAGCACTATTTTTACTCTCAGTTACATCAGTAATAACAGTTATCATATGTCCGTCATTAGAGGCTGTTTCTCTAACGTTTAACCAAATACCATTTTCGAGCTTAGATTCATTCTCAATTGGCTTTTTGTCTTTACGTGCTTGTTTCCTAATCGCAAATCTTTGTTTAATATTTTCTGACGTAAGTTGGAATTCAGGTTTCTTTGATGCTTCTTCATAGGACCGGCCAAAGTTTATTCCGATCTTAGGTTCACTAAGCATATTATTTTTAAAAATATCTCTGTATATAGAATTGAAACCGATCAAATTGTCTCCTTCATCCCAAATAGCAAGACCCTGGTTTGCATTATCAAATGCATCGAACATAGCCATCATTGCTTTGGAATCAGTCATGTGCCCCTCCCTGGATTAATACCAATCTCGCTCTTTTATATTAAATAACGATTCGTTCTTAATTTGAATTTATTTTATTAAAATTCTAATAAATATTTTGACTCAACGCCGAGCTTTTCGAGTTTTGTTCCACCACCTAATTCAGGAAGATTAATAACAAAACCAGCGCCAACAATTATTTTATCTTGGAATTTCTTAATCAAATCAAGTGCTGCTATAACCGTTCCACCTGTTGCTAATAGATCATCAATTATTAGAAGATTGGTGTGCCCATCGAGCGCATCAGTATGTATATGCATATCCGTTGCCCCATACTCAAGTTCATATGAAACAGAGTGCGTTTTAAATGGTAGCTTCTGAGGTTTTCTGAGTGGGATAAACGCAGTATTTAAATTGTAAGCTAGAGCTCCCGCCATTATGAATCCCCTAGACTCAATACTTAAAATTGCATCTATCTGATATGCTTTCCATTGATTTGTCATAGCATTAATCATTTTTTTGAATAAATGTGGATTTTGAAGAAGTGTAGTAATATCCCTGAATTGAACACCCTGAACTGGATAATCCGGAACTGTCCTAATACTATCTTTCAGATCCTGAAACTCTTTCATAACTTTGTCCCCTTTCCTCTGCTTTTATATTAATATAGTTCCCAACAAATACTAATATCGACCCCAAAACTAAGTGCCATGTAAGAAATTCATTATAAAATAGGTACCCTACCACAGAAATTAGGGGTAGCCTTACAAAATCAATCGGCATTACTACAGAAACTGGCGCTAAACTGAATGCCTTTGTCATGCAAAGATGTGCAGTCAAACCTGTGACAGAAACGACGAGTAAAAATGGCAAGTCAGACTTTGTCGGTAATTTGATTGTGAGATCATACCCTGCGCAAATGAGACTAAACACCGTTTGCATAATAACTAACCAAAAGAGTATACAGGTTAAACCAAATGTACGGGTCAGTAACTTAGTAGCAATAGCTGTTGCTGCAAAACAAATAGGTAGAAGAAATGCTGCTACCAATGCCCAGCTTACCACATTTAGATCGGGTCTTGCTACAAACATTATACCTATAAAACCGATCGCTGCTGCGAAAAGCTTTTCCTTTGTTAATAGCTCGCCCAAAAAAATAGGAGCTAGAAATACTATAAAAAGAGGGGTTGAAAACTCGAAAGCGAATAGTTGAGAGAAAGGTATCAACGCGACAGCATAAAACCAGAAATTTTGACCGCCAAAATGACTTATATTTCGTAAAAAATGAAGCGAAAGCTTATCTGCCCGAATTTCCTTAAGAGTATTAAAATATTTTCCAAAAGATATAACTAAAAAAATCCCAACTAATGACCGATAAAGCATAATCTCAAAGGTATCTAAAGACGAAAACAATTCTCTTCCCGAAACTGCCATGAGAGTGAAGGAGATCATAGTCCCTAGCATCCAGAAAATAGACTGGGCTAAATTTGAAAATTGGGTCATTAAAATTTTATTTTTTTGGAATTTGATCTGTAAGGCCAGCTACATAGAGTCTATTCCAAGTAGGACTTATGGTAATCTCATTTATACATACCCTTGGCGGCAGCTTAGCTAGAAATGCAACAGTCTCCGCACAGTCTTCCGGTTGAACCATTTTTGCCTTGTCTTCTTTGGAGACGGGTATGGGCCTTTTATCAAGAATTGGGGTCGCCACTTCACCAGGGCAAATAGCACAAGCTCTCACACCAAAGTGACCTGCCTCCATGTTTATGCCTTCGGTCAAAGCATTTACACCGTGTTTAGCTGCTGTATATGCGGGTCCTGTGAGTGTGGTCACATATTTCCCTGCCCAAGATGAGATATTTATAATTAAACCCTCTCTTTGCTCCTTCATTTTTTCTAACACTAAGCGATTTGTATAAAACACACCGTTCAAATCTATTTTTATAATTTGATCGAAATCTTCATCTGACACATTATGCCAGTTTCTGTTCCTCGCGTTTAAACCTGCACTAGCAACTAATACATCTATTCGACCATAGTCTGAGATGATATTCTTAAACACCCCTTCCACATCTTCCGAATTGGAGACATCAAGAGGCTTCGCCGAGGCCTGTCCTTCGCATTTTGAGGCCACTGAGTCAAGAGCCTCCTTGGTTCTCCCAGAAAGTACAACAATGAAACCCTCTTCTGAAAGCTTAATAGCGGATGCCTCGCCAATACCTGATCCTGCTCCAGTTATCCATGCGACTTTATTTACCATGGTAATTTCCTTTAATTTAGAATTCTTAAGTATTACAGAGATATCACTGAGTTTAACAAAAAAAATAAAATAACAAAAAATAAATTGAAAAGACGATGTAATTAGTCTATCGCTATCATCAACGATTTTTTTAGGATAGGTTATGCTTTACCATGCTATCTGATGTATCGAGTTCTTGCTTGAGATGCAGACTAAAAGATCGGAAATATAGACGGTCAAAGGAGATATAGTATGACTAAAGGTATCGTAAAATGGTTCAACCAAAAAAAGGGCTACGGTTTCATAGCACCAGAGGGTGAAGACAAAGACGTTTTTGTCCATATCACTGCTGTGCAGGCCGCAGGTTTAAAAAGACTTGATGAGGACCAAGAGGTTTCCTTTGAAATAGAGACTTCCGAGGATGGTCGTAAATCTGCCATTAATATAAAAGTCGATTAAGCTTTTTAGTCTATTAAAAAAACGCTTCTATGAGTCGACGAAGAGGATCACGTTCCCGTAGAGCTCAAAAGAGCATTGAATATGATATCTCTAAAGATTCAAGCGTGTTCGGCAGAAGCCTAAACACGCTATCTGAAAAAGACAAGGCCGAGATCGATGCTGGGGTGCAGCACATTCTCTCTGAAATAGGCTTTGAACAACTTCCGAAGTTTTTAGAAAGTTTTATTGATAATAAAACGATTATTAGAAAAAATAATCGGTTATGCTTTGGATTAGGGCTGATTGATCAGTGCCTAAAATCGTTCAACAACAAAATTTGTTTGCATCAACAAAATCGAGAGAGCTACTTAGATCTATCAAAAGGAAATGTTTATTTTGGAACAGGAGGTGCTGCTCCACTTATTTTAGACTATGAAAAAAAAATTTATCGGCCCTCTTTGGGAAGAGATCTCTTAAATGCAGCCCGAGTTGTTGATAGATTAGACAATCTGAGTTTTTTCTCTAGGCCATTAGTACTGACAGATATTACAGACCCACACCTGATGGATATCTATACAGCAGTTATATCTTTATCTGCTACCAATAAACATGTCATGACAAGCGTCGCCAACTCTAATACCGTAAAATCCTTGGCAGAAGTCTGCTACCTCATAGCTGGTGGAGAAGATGCTTTTAGGCGATCACCTTTTTTGTCTCTAAATATAAATTTCATTATTCCTCCACTTAGGTTAGATGTTGAAGCATGCGAAGTTATGAGAGAAAGTGTCAAATACGGTATCCCTGTTATGGCAAACGTATTTGGACAGAGAGGTGCCTCTAGTCCTGTCAGCATTGTTGGATCAGTCTGTCAAACGATTGCTGAGGCATTATCAGGTTTGTTGATATGTTGGCTTTTGGACTCAGATTCAAAAGTTATTTGTGGTCCTAGAGCCATGGTAACCGACCTAAGGACAGGTGGAATGGCTGGAGGGAGTGGAGAGCAAGCGCAAACCACCTCTTTGCTTAGTCAAATGATGCATTACTATAAGATCCCAAACTCATCGATCGCTGGTGCATCAGACAGCAATCTTCCTGATTACCAAGCAGGTTATGAGAAAGCTCTCTCAATAGCAACATCAGCACAGTCAGGAGCAAATTTAATAACACAAGCAAGCGGTATGCTTAGCGGTCTAATGGGTGTATCCCTTGAATCTTTCGTTCTCGATAATGAACTATGTGGATCAATTTTGAGTTCAATGCGTAGCATAGATGTACCAGTGCTAACCAATGATTTAGAATCTATAAGGCAAGTAATTGAACGTGATAAGCACTTTTTAGGAGAGACTGATACCTTGAAAAGAATGAGTACTGATTTTGATTATCCAAAATCGGCAAAAAGGTTGTCACCAGAGTTATGGATGAAAGAAAAAGATGATACAATGTTAAACGAAGCCAGAAAAAACCTTGAAAAAATTCTTTCCAGCGATTTTAAGAGCCACCTAAGCCCAGAGATATTAAGAAAATTAGAAACTGATTTTGAAATAAATCTAGACATAATTAATGGACACAATTAATGGCGATGACGGAAGGATTCGAACCCTCGACCCCCAGAGCCGAAATCTGGTGCTCTATCCAGCTGAGCTACGTCACCGCTTTTAAAAGACTACCATAAAACCAGACCAAAGTCCTAGAGGGTTTATCAGCATTTATTAATGAATAATCAAAAATTAGTTTGATGTTTTTTTTGACCTAATTATTTGCGCAGCTGAAAATTTAAACTCAGGAATTTTTCCATATGGGTCAAGTTGTGGGTTAGTTAAGAAGTTTGCAGGAGCTTCGACATAACAAAATGGCATAAATAGCATTCCTTCACTGACATCTCTATCAAGCTTGAGTTGAAGCTCGATTTCTCCCCTTCTCGTTTTTACACAAACCCAGTCACCCTTGTTGAAACCCTGAATTTTTGCATCTCTTGGATGCATACTTACGACTGGAATAGGCTCTTGTGCTTCTAGCATAGACGCTCTTCTTGTCATTGCACCTGTATGCCAGTGCTCTAGCACCCTACCAGTAGTTAAGACAAATGGATATTTTTCGTCTGGCAATTCATCCGGAGGAAGCAGGTCAGTTGGCACAATTTTGGCTTTTCCTGTCTCGGTTGGAAACCCAGAGAAAAATATAACTTCTTCTCCAGGCAAGTCAGGACCAAAGCTTGGGTAACAGACCGACCCTTCTTTCTCCAAACGATCCCAACTTATATTATCTAAACTTCTCATATGACTTGCCATTTCTTTGTAAACATCTGAAACACCGTCATATTCCCATTTCAGTCCGCATCTTTTGGCTAAATCAACTATTAATTCCCAATCTTGTCTAGCATCACCAGGCATTTCTAAAACAGGTCGACCTAATTGAATCTGCCTATTAGAGTTCGTGTATGTACCCAGCTTTTCTGCTTGAGCTGAAGCTGGAAAAATTACGTCAGCAAACCAAGCTGTTTCAGTAAAAAATATGTCCTGCACTACTAGGTTATCTAGTTTTGAAAGAGCGTGTCTCGCGTGCCGCTGATCCGGATCACTCATAGCTGGATTTTCTCCCATAATATACATTCCGGATATATCGCCATCATTTATTGCATTCATTATTTCAACTACGGTAAGCCCTTTAACAGGATCCAAAGACCTTCCCCATGCATCCTCATAATGCTTACGCATATCTGAATTCTCAACTGACTTGTAGTCGGGATATGTTATGGGGATAAGGCCAGCGTCAGAAGCACCTTGAACATTATTTTGTCCTCTCAAAGGATGAAGCCCGGTTCCTTTTCTACCAATTTGACCTGTGATTAACGATAGAGCTATAAGACAGCGAGCATTATCAGTTCCATGAACATGCTGACTGATACCCATTCCCCAAAAAATTATACTGTTATTTGAGGTAGCAAATGTACGTGCAATTTCTCTTATGTACTCTGCTTTAACTCCGCTGACTTCTTCCATTGCCTCTGGGGTGAAATCCTTTACATTCTGAGTCAAAGATTGAAAACCATCCACATTAGCTTGGATATATTGCGTGTCATACAAATTTTCTTCAATTATTACATTAATCATTGCATTAAGCATTGCGACATCGCGACCAGCATTGAATACAACAGGATGGCTTGCTAAACGCATTAAACCCTGTTTCCTCGGATCCATAACAATTAATTTTTTCCCTTTTTTGGCTGCCTGTTTAAAGTAAGTCGCGGCAACTGGATGGTTTTGTTCCGGCCTTGCTCCTATTATCATAATACAGTCGCTGTCATCTGCAGCTGTGAAAGGCGCTGATACTGCCCCTGACCCAATTCCTTCCATAAGAGCAGCAACACTTGAAGCATGGCATAGCCTTGTACAATGATCGACATTATTAGTGCCGAAGCCTTGTCTTATAAATTTTTGAAATAAATAAGCCTCTTCATTCGTTCCTTTAGCTGACCCAAACCCGCTAAGCGCTTGGCCTCCTTTTTGTTCAAGTATCTTCAAAAATTTTTTAGCGGCTAAATCTAGTGCTTCCTCCCATGTTGCTTCTCTGAAAATTTCATTTATATCTGAAAAATCGTATGCGCAGTCTGGTTTCTTTTCGACACCTGCCCTTCTTATTAAAGGTTTGGTAAGTCGTTCAGGATGCATAACATAGTCCATTCCAAACCTTCCTTTGACACACAGTTTACCCCTATTCGCGGGACCTTGAATGCCATCGACTTTTATTATCCGATTTTCTTTTACACTTACCTCAGTACGACATCCAACACCACAAAATGGACAAACACTTTCAATCTTTTTTTCCGGATAGGCTATTCTTTTTGTTGACTCTGCATTCATTAAAGACTTTTCCATCAGGGCACCCGTGGGGCAAGCCTGAACGCATTCTCCACATGCTACACAAGAGGAAGCTCCCATAGGGTCTTCTATGTCAAAAACAGGAACTGTATCAATACCTCTTTTAGCCATACCAATTACATCATTAACCTGGACTTCCTTACAAGCTCTTTCGCAAAGACCACAAGCTATGCACACGTCAAGATTAACTGAAATCGATGGGTGTGAAGCGTCGTGGAATACACTATCTACAGGAATTTCGTTCTTTGCACCTGGTTTACTGCTTGGAAAAGATGGTCTGTCAAAATCTGCATTTCTCGCTTGCGTCCAGAAATGGGCTTCTGGGTCTGGGCTCTGCTCTTTAATCGGCATATCTGATGCGAGAAGGTCAAAAACGATTTTCCTATTACTATTGACCCTTGTTCCCTCTGATATAACCGACATTCCTTCTGAAGGCATTCTAACACAAGAAGCAGCTAAGACTCTTTCACCCTCTATTTCAACCATACATGCTCTGCAATTTCCATCTGCTCTATATCCGGGAGCATCTTTCCAACAAAGATGTGGAATAGTGACTCCATATCTCTTAGCAACTTGCCAAATGGTTTCTCCTTTGGTAGCTTCCACTCGTTTGCCATCTAAAGTAAAAAATATTTTTTCGTTAGTCGTTGGATTATCGAGGCTCATAATCAAAACTCCTCTGGAAAATATTTAATTAGATGAGACACACAATTGCTAGCCGCTTGGCCTAACCCACAAATTGAACTATCACTCATAACCTTGATAAGAGCGTTATAAAGATCTAATTCTTTATTGTTATCTTCTAGTAGACTAATCATTTTGTCTGTACCAGATCTACATGGCGTACATTGCCCACAGCTTTCATGCTTAAAAAAACGCATAGTGTTCAAGGCTGCCTCCTTGATATTATCGTGATCAGATAAGATTACTATTGCATGAGAGCCAATGAAACCTCCATATTCTTCAAAAATTCCAAAATCGAGTGGTAATGATGCCAGATTGGCTGGAAGAATTCCCCCGGATGCTCCACCAGGGAAAAAAGCCTTTAATGTATGTCCATCTTGCATTCCCCCACAATAGTCTACTATTAGCTGTTGAAGAGGAATACCCGCTGGAGCAATTTTTACTCCAGGATTTCTAACTCGACCTGATACTGAAAAAGATCTCACGCCACTATGAGCCTCGTTCCACCCTTTTCTTTTAAACCAGTCAACCCCATTTTCAATTATTTCAGGGAGCCAGTTTAAAGTCTCTATATTATGATTTAGCGTAGGTCTTCCAAATAACCCCACCTCAGCAATATATGGTGGTCTATGTCTCGGCAAGCCCCTTTTACCTTCTATGCTTTCTATCATTGCACTTTCTTCGCCACAAATATATGCGCCCGCGCCTCGTCTTAGTTCGATAGAAATATCTGCAATATTTTCTTTTTCAATTGCACTTATTTCTCTTTTTAATATTTCTAATACCTCAGGATACTCATCACGCATATAAATGTAAATTTTTTTGCATTCAACGATATGAGCTGCAATCAAGGCCCCCTCCAACATCTGATGAGGTCTTCTTTCTAACCAAAACCTATCTTTAAATGTGCCCGGCTCTCCTTCATCACCGTTCACGGTCATCAAACGCGGCCCTTCAAAAGACCTAACAATTTCCCATTTTTTACCAGCGGGGAACCCGGCGCCGCCTAAACCTCTAAGTTTAGAATCTGAAATCAATTTAATAAGGTTTTCTGATTTTAGTTCCCCTTTTTTGATTTTATTGAGTGTTCGGTATCCACCCCTACTGACATACTCATTAAGATTCTCATATTGAGGTAACTTAAGGACATACGACATTCCACCGCGATGTATTTCTTTAACTTTTTTTATGTTCATATTATCGATAGGTAAATTGTTAAACCGAGCCGCAGGTGCAGAGGCACATCGACCGATACAGGGGACTTTTTCAATCTCAATTTTTTCAGCTAATAATTCATCTTTCACTAAATCAAAAAGTGCATGTGCACCAGCCATTTCACATGATAACCCATCACAAATTCTTAATTTTGATTTATTGGGTTTCTTTCCATCCTCTTTTACGATTTTAAAATGATGATAAAAACTACCTACTTCATAAACCTCAGCTTGGGATAATTTGAAAATATCTGCCAATGCCACCATGTCTCCAGCGCTAATGTATCCATAGGCATCTTGAACTTTGTGCAGTGCCTCTATGAGAAGATCTCTTCTTATTTCTAGGTCAGCTAAGATGGATTTGATCCTGTCCAGGGCTAGATCATCTACTTGCCTACCCTTGGGTGAAAAAAAGTCTCGTTTCCCCTTTGTGATCTTTTGAATTTTGTTCATAAATTCATTAAAACTTAATTTCAATTATAAGAAAGTGGCGTCATAATCAGATATAATGAAATTAAGTCTTTCCCCCATTAAAGCTTTTATTTAATCTTATTGCCGTTGGGTAAGAATAACAATAGATATCATTTAAAGTTCGGAAATTTTCAAATGAATAAACAAGATTCGACCATTTTTAAATCCTTTGAAGTTATTTGCAGAAAAACACCTTCTGCACCCTTTTTAATATCTCCTTCAAGAAATCAAAAAGGTATGACGACTTTCTCTTATCAAGAAACTTTTGAGAAAGCTAATGAGATATCGACCATATTTTTAGATAATGGCTATAACAACAATTTGCGAGTTGCTACTTTACTAGGGTCTACCCCAGAACATTATATTGTCAAACTAGCACTTAATAAAATCGGAGTTTCCGTAGTGCCTATAAACCCTGATTATTCTCCTGACGAGACAGCATATTTGCTGGCAGATAGTGGTTCCGTCTTAGCAATTTGTGCAGAGCAATACTTGAAACAGCTCAAAACAGCCATAGCCTACAAAGATCTTTGCGTTCCAATAGTTACCTATGACGAAATTGAAACTATTCAAACACTTAAGTCCTCATCTGATCTTGGAACGCAAGTCCACGGAAAAACCGAAGCAAGTTTACTCTATACTTCTGGAACAACAGGAAGACCTAAGGGATGCATATTATCCCATGAATATGAGCTAATGTGTGGCGAAGTCTATGCGAATATTGGAGCGCCAATAAGTTTGTCTTTTGGAAAAGATAAGATTTTGAACCCCTTGCCGAGCTACCACATAAATGCTGGTATAGTTACTTTTTTTGCAGCCATGCTTACTGGGAATAGCCTTATTCAACCAGAGCGTTTCAGTATTTCAAGTTGGTGGGAAGATATTAATGAGTCAGAAGCAACAATTTTTCATTATTTGGGTGTAATTATTGCTGTTTTATTGTCGGATCAGTCCGCAACAAAAGCATCTCTTGGTAAACTAAGAGTAGGGTTCGGTGCAGGAGTCGAGCCGGCTTTGCACCAAGAATTTGAGAGCCGATTTGGCATTCCACTGATTGAGTGCTGGGGTATGACAGAAATGTGTCGAGTGCTCTATAATAACGAGGAACCAAGGCAGATACATACCAGAGCAATGGGAAGACCGCGAGAAGATCTTCAGGTTAAAGTAGTAGATGAAAATGATCAGGAAGTGGGGATAGGAACGCCAGGTGAAATGGTTGTCAGGCATTCAGAGAAAGCACCTAGAGCGGGAGCTTTTAGCGGGTATCTGAACAAAGAGAAAGAAACAGAAGAAGCATGGAAAAATGGTTGGTTTCATACTGGTGATACGGTGACTATGGATGAAACGGGAATGTTGTACTTTGTTGATCGAGCAAAAAATATTATTAGGCGTGCTGGAGAAAATATTGCTGCAGCAGAAGTTGAGAACTGCCTTTTTGAAATAGAATTTGTATCCAAGATTGCGTGCATAGCAGTGAAAGATGATATTAGAGAGGAAGAAGTTATGGCCTGCGTAGTTCTTGAAGATGGCAAGAAGGAATTTAAAGAGGTAGCAGAAATTCTTTTCAATCATGCCTTAGAAAAAATGGCTTACTTCAAGGCTCCAGGCTATATCTTATTCATGGATGATCTTCCCGTAACTGGAACCCAAAAAGTTATTAAACATAAGATCTTTGAACCAGAAATTGATCCTAGAAACTTAACCGGAATATTTAACTTTACTCACTTAAAAAAGAGAAAACCAAATGATTAAAAAAAAGGATTATTATATTTTTGAATGGGTAGGGGTAATCACAGCAATCTTCTATTCAGTATTTGTAGCATTGAACCTCGGTTTGGAGGTTATTGGGTTTTTCTTACTATTAGTTTCTGCTATTTCAATTGGAGTATGGGCCTACTTAAATCGTCATCGTGGAATACTATTGTTACAATTCTTTTACTCCTGTGCTGCGATAATTGGATTATTTAGGTGGTGGAGTTAGTCTTTATAGTCTTTTAGTATTTCATTATATCTTTCGAATGAAATATTTGAGCCACATGCAATTATTCCAACTTTTTTACCCTCACATTTCTTTTTATATCGCTCTAATAGTCCAGCTAAAGAGGTAGCACAGGCAGGTTCAACGATAAATCCAAGCCTATCTCTCATGGTAATCATTGCTCTGCGTATTTCATCATCAGTAACTTTTTCAACTTGATTTACTCTCTTTTTTGCGATGTTGAAAGAAAAGTCCATAGCCATTGGAGCGCCTAAGCTGTCAGCTATTGTGTTCACTTTATTAATCCTTACCGCACTATCATGTTCCAAGCTTTGTGCGAAACTATCCGCTCCTGTAGGTTCGACTCCTAATAATTCAACAGACGAATTAATCTGTTCAAGATAGTGTGCCATACCACCTATCAGACCGCCCCCACCGATCGGAATAATTAATATATCAATATCGCCCATCTGGTCTATAATTTCAGCACAGCAAGTAGCTGAACCAATTATCATGTTTTCTTGATTAAATGGGTGAAGCACAAAACGGTTTTCATCCTTTTCGATTACGTCTAATTTTGCAAAGGCATCATCAACATTTTCAGCAAGTATTACTTCCGCACCAAGGCTTCGGCACTTATCAATTCTAAATGGATCTGCAGTCTTTGGCATAATAATTTTTGCAGAAATATTGTATTGACTTGCACCCCAAGCAGTAGCAATGCCATGATTTCCTCCCGTGACAGTTACAATACCTTGTGCTTTTTTATCTTCCTCTAGAGTCTCCAGTCCAATGGCCACACCTCTCGCCTTAAACGAGCCCGTTTGCTGAAATAATTCTAGCTTTATAAACACATCAGCATTCTCAGGCAGAATTTCCTGAATGTCATCCTCATTCAATTTAAGCATTGGTGTATTTACAATTTTTCCTTTCAATACTTCGCGAGCCCGATTGATATCATTAAACATACTCTGCATTATATCTATTTCCTCAATTTAAAATTTTAATACCCGCAATCCGTTGTTAGTAAATAGTGATTTTTTGCCACCTCTTTATATTCTGAGGGCGCTGGATCATGCGTCAAATCATGAATAGGTGATGGAAGTGGTTTAAAGTTTAATTCTCTTTCCGACTTCCTTTTATCTGGGTCCGCTATAGGTACCGCTTTTAACAAATCCTGTGTATAAGGATGCTGCGGATTACGGAAGATAGCTTGTCTAGGACCGATCTCTACCAAGCGTCCTAAATACATGACACCAACATCATGGCTTACCCGCTCAACAACGGCCATATCATGACTGATGAATAAAAAAGATAGACCCAAATCAACCTGGAGTTCCATCATTAAGTTTAACACTTGCGCTTGTACCGATACATCCAACGCACTCACCGCCTCATCCGCTATAATCAATTTAGGATTAAGCGCTAATGCACGCGCAATTGCTATCCGCTGACGCTGACCACCCGAAAGTTCATGCGGGTAGCGTTGCATAAAGCTACGTGGTAACTTTACACGATCAAAGAGATCCCCAATCTTCTCCTGCAATACTTCACGCTTCACTATTCCGTAGTTACGCAATGGTTCCGCTACTTGATCAAAAAGTGGTCGTTGCGGGTTTAATGAAGCAAAAGGATCTTGAAAAACCATCTGGATATTGCTACGGGCTTCCCGCATATCCTTTGGATTTAGTGATAGTATATTCTGACCATCTAAATTCACATTCCCTGAGGTGGGTTCTACCAATCGAATGAGTGAGCGTCCCACCGTTGACTTACCACACCCTGACTCCCCCACAAGCGAAAGAGTCTTTCCTTTCATTATAGTAAAAGATACATCTTCAACAGCATGCACGCGTGCTATCGTTCTTCTCAATACGCCCCCTTTGACCGGATAGCGGGTGACCAAATTATTTACCTTAAGCAAAGGCTCATTCGTTCCAACAATGGGCTTTAAGGCCTTTGTCTTTTTCTCCCCAACTAACCGCATGGGTTCAGGGTATTTCTTACTTGCCATCTCTCCGAGTTTTGGAACCGCTGCTAAGAGGGACTTCGTATACTCATGCTGAGGATTATTGAAAATCTCATGTACCGTTCCCTCCTCGACTTTTTTACCTGGATGCATTACCACAACACGATCCGCCATTTGCGCTACCACCGCCATGTCATGCGTAATAAACATCACTGCCGTACCTGTTTCTTGTTTGAGCATATTAATCAAAGCGAGTATTTCTGCTTGAATGGTCACATCTAATGCTGTTGTTGGCTCATCCGCGATCAAGATCTTTGGCTGACACGCCAACGCAATTGCGATCATAACTCTTTGTCTTTGTCCACCAGAAAGCTGGAAAGGATAATCAAAAGCTCTTTTATCTGGATTAGGAATTTTCACAGCGTCTAGTAGCTCAACCGCACTTGCCCATGCTTTTTCTTTATTAAGATTTTTATGCCGCCTGATAACTTCTGAAACCTGTTCTCCAGCTGTAAAAAGAGGATTGAGAGAAGTCATTGGCTCCTGAAATATCATTGAAATTTCATTACCTCTTATACCTTCAAGCTCTGCCTCTGATAATTGAGCTAGGTTAGTATTGTCAAATAATATATCTCCTGACGAAACCTTTAATATTCCCTCAGGTAATAAGCTCATCAAGGACAATGCTGTTACAGATTTTCCACATCCTGACTCTCCGACAACACACAAAGTCTCACTTTTTTTTATCGTAAAAGAGAGATCATTTACCACTTTTAGAGTGCCGGCTCTTGTCCTTGCCTCTATATTCAGATTATTTATTGAAACTAGGTCTTCCATTACCTTGACCTAAGTTTTGGGTTTAACGCATCATTAAGACCATCACCTACAAGAGATATAGCAAGCACTGTTATAAAAATTGCTATTCCTGGAATTGTTACTGTATATGTCGCATCAAGAATATATATTCTATTCGACCCTATTACCTGACCCCAACTTATAACATTTGGGTCTGACAAACCTAGAAAAGCTAAGCCTGCCTCAAATGTAATTGCCGCTCCTACCAACAATGCTGATTGCACAATTATTGGAGCTGCCGCGTTCGGTAAAATAACTTTGAAAATTAGAGCCATATTATTGCTCCCCGAAGAGCGAGAGGCTAAGACAAAGTCTAGCTCCTTTATTCTCAAAAACTCTGATCTTGTAATTCTTGCAACACTCGCCCAGCTCACTGCTCCTATCGCCAGAGTTATCGAGAGTACAGATGAGCCAAATAATGCCACGATTACCATGGCAAACAATAAGGTAGGTAAAACTTGAAAAAATTCGGTTAGTCTCATTAATGTCTCCTCTACCCAACCGCCATAGAACCCGGCGAATGAACCTATACCAACACCTATAAAACACGAAACTAAAGCCGCTGAAAAACCTATTGCGATCGAAACACGCGCACCGTTGATAATTTGAGATAAAATGTCACGACCTAAATAATCTGTTCCCAGCAAAAATCCATCGGTTCCTGGAGGCGAAAATGGCATCCATACCATATCAAAGGGGTCAGTAGGATAAAATAGTGGTCCTATAAAGCCCATCACTGCAATACCAATAAGAATAATCAGTCCTGTGACCGCTGAGTAACTCTTGAAGAATGTCAGAAAAATTTCTTTAACAGGCTTGATTATAGGTTCTTCCATTTCTTCATTTTCTAACATTTTGAAACCTCAAATTTTTATCCTTGGGTCTAAGGCTTTTAACATTAAATCTGTTAAAAGATTTCCCACAGTTACCATGAGAGTTGAGAAAATCAGAATACCCAGTAAAACGGGTGTATCCCTTGATATAATTGAATTAAATGCTAATGTTCCCAAACCTGGCCAACTGTAAACTGTTTCTACCAGAATAGCTCCTGAGACAACGGCGGAGAAGCTTAGTCCAGCAAAAGTTATAACTGGGGATAAAGAATTCTTCAGTGCATGCTTTAGTAACACGTCCTTCTTGGATAATCCTTTTGCTTTAGCGGTTCGAACAAAGTCTGCACCCAGTACCTCTAACATACTCGCTCTGCAAAGACGCGAATAATAGGCAAAAAATATAGAGGCCAGCGTTATCATAGGTAAAAATAAGTGTCTAAGTACGTCAAAGAAATGAACAAAGAAATTACCGCTTTCAATTGTTATATCCCTCATGCCTGAGACTGGAAAAATAGGAATGTGAAGTGAAAACGCAATCAATAAAAGAATTCCAGTCCAAAACACAGGAGCTGCGTATCCAAATAGAGAAAACATATTTACAAAAAGACTTGATAGACCATTAGGGTTTTGAGCAGCGTATACTCCCAAAAGTATGCCTACGAATAAAGACAGTATCTGCGCAGAAAAAACTAATAGTAAGGTGGCAGGAAATCTCTCCATGATCAAGTCAAATACTGGTAGATTGTAAAAGTGGGA
Source organism: uncultured Alphaproteobacteria bacterium (assembly GCA_902596605.1). Taxonomy (GTDB): domain Bacteria; phylum Pseudomonadota; class Alphaproteobacteria; order Rhodobacterales; family Rhodobacteraceae; genus CACIJG01. Next base: position 98,876 of record CACJUU010000007.1, read on the forward strand.
TTGTCCAAAATCCAATAAAGCAACTTTAACAACATAATTAAATAACTGAATAAAAAACGGTTGGTCAAGCCCATACTGCTTTCTCAGCTCGGCCATATCTTGTTCATCTGCACCCCCCATTGTTTGGGCAATTGTGTCGGCTATATCACCAGGAGCTAAATGGAGCATGAGAAAGTTCAAGACGACTACAACAAGCAAAACCATGAGCATGGATAAAAGGCGCCTAATCAGTGAAACAAAAAATGGCATGTATAAATGACTGGAATAAGTTAGTGTGAAATGGGAAGGGGCAACTTTTGCCCCTTCTCATCGTTTTGGTTTACTCTTTGATATATGTCATATCCATTGGAGAGCTGGTTGCCCAAATTCCCATAGGGGGATTGCCAACCTTATTGCTGTAAATGGTATGATAAGGAAGAGTATTTGTCCAATATACGGGCAAGTCGTTTGCCAGCATTTTTTGAAGTTCTGAATATAGAGCTTTTCGCTTATCCATATTGTTTTCTACTCCAGCCTTCTCCATTATAGCATCCACTTTTGGGTTACTATATTGTTGAGTATTAGACCAGATGACTCCCTTTTTTATGTTAGACGTCTGATAGGTTCTATGAACACCTATAACAGGATCTCCCCAATTAAAAACGGTATCCCAGGTTAGATCAAAATTATGGTTGCTTACAGTTTGCGCCCATGTTGGAAAGTCAGCGGACTGCCTAACTGTAACGTCAATACCAATTTTCTTGAGTGCCGCCTTTGTGTATTCCGCATTGGGCCTTAACCCGGGCCAACCAAAGTCGACATTCAATCCAAATCGCATACCGTCACTACCTTTTTTGTAACCAGCGTCGTCAAGAATCTTGTTTGCCTTATCAATATCGATATCGTACGCTTCTACATCTGGCTCATAATATGGACTTCCTGGGTGAATACCTGTACGTGCCTCATCAGCAACTCCAAGCATAATGGCCTTAAGAATAAAGTTTCTGTCTATCGCATAAGCAATAGCCCGTCTCACATTCACATCCGCCGTTTTTCCACTTTTGGTATTGAAAGCTAACCAATCAATTGGTCCGATGGCTGCGTATCCATCAGGTGTTACGTTAAGGTTTGCATTCTTTTTTAACCTGTTAATATTTGTAGGTACATTTTCGAAAGCATAGAAATCAATTTCACCATTCTCAAGACCTATTGTTCTAGTAGCTGGATCTCTGATGATTTTTAGAACCATCTTATCTAAGTATGGTCTGCCATCGATGAAAAAGTCATCAAATCTTTCCAAGATGATATGCTCACCTGATTTGAATTCAACGAGCTTAAAAGGACCCGATCCAACAACATTTTCGGAGTTTTGCGGATGTGTTTTTGGATCTTGGCCATCTCCATAAACATGCTCAGGTATTATAGCCATCAATTGTGATGACATGGCTAGCATTAAAGCGGGGTGTGGAGAAGATAATTTTAGAACCGCAGTATGCTCATCAGGTGTTTCGACAGATACTACCGGTGCGAACATCGTTTTAAACGGATGATGCTTCTTAATCGTTTCCAGTGAAAACTTGACGTCACTAGACTTTATTGGAACCCCATCATGAAAAACAGCATCTTTTACAAGGTTTAATTTAACTGTCTTTCCACCATCACTTATTTCCCATGATTCCGCAAGATATGGCTGTGGTTCCCAATTATTGTCATATCGAATTGGTGTTGCAAAGAGTTGTGCTCCTGGAAACCCAGTCACAATTCCTGATTGAACAGCTGGATTTAAATGCCTTGGATTATTTCCAACAGCAGCTATTAGAGTGCCGCCCTTTTTCGGCTCTGCAAAGCTTACGCCTAATGACGTAAAAATTAGAGTAGCAGTGAGAAGTAACGTTTTTAAAAAATGTTTTTTCATTTCTCGACCTTTCTGTTAATTGAATTTTTGCCCGATTTTGCTTAACGCCCCCAATTAATTAGATTGACCTAAGGTAAACTAATTTGCAATAGAAACATTTGATTTTCATTCAAAAGTCACATCTAATGTTAATGATATCAAGCTTTCGCATAAACAGAAGTTTTTTTTGAAAGGTTTATTTTTGTTAAAAGTTTTTAAGGCAAAAAAAATAATTACAATGAACCCTAGAAATCCAGAGGCACAATACATGAGTGTTCTGGATGGTCAAATTGTTCAAGTGGGAGACCTCAACACAATTAAACCTGAGGACAAATACGAACTAGATAAAAGTTTTGAAAATTGCGTTTTAATGCCGGGTCTTGTTGAAGGGCATAGTCATTTATTTGAAGGGGCATTGTGGAGTAAATTATATTGTGGGTATTTTGATAGACAAAAGCCGGATGGAACAGTGAGCCTTGGCATTAAAAATGTAAAAGATCTTATTCAGAAGCTTAAACAAGAGAATGAAAATTTATTGGACCCGAACGACCCATTAGCAGGATGGGGATTAGACCCAATTTATTTTGATGACAAAGCATTAGACAGAAAAATGCTAGATGCGGTTTCAGATCAAAGACCTATAGGAATACTACATGCATCTGGACATAAACTGAATATAAACTCAGTAGGCTTAAAGCTGGCAGGATTTTTGAGAACGGGCATAAATCACGAGGGCCTTCCTCTCGGTGAAGATGGTCTTCCATCTGGGGAGATAAGAGGGGCTGAAACCATTGCTTTAGTTACTAGGCATGTAGGTTTAGGCAAGGATTGGCTTTCAGGTGATGCAGAAGGTCTTAGAAACTTTGGGAAAATATGTGCCAGGGCCGGGGTCACTACTGCTGCTGACCTTGCGAACCTTCAAACAGATGAGGCTGTTGAAATGATGCTAAAGGTAACGTCGGAGGCAGATTTTCCAGCTC
>CACJUU010000008.1 GCA_902596605.1 uncultured Alphaproteobacteria bacterium
TGAGCCTTGGGGATTACAGAAAGATCCGATTGGTGCAGATGGGAATTTATTTTTTAAAGGTTGGTTAAATTTAATTCAAAGTTTACACGTCTATACAACCGGCGAAGACACATGGGGATCGAGTTTCCAAGTAGCTGGTGTCGATAGATCGAAGTTTGATTGGACACAACATAGATTAGTTGAACATTTATCTTCACAATGGACAAAAAACAGAATGGGCCCGCATTGTGAAAATACGAAAATATGGCCCTATTGCTTATCGGCAGCAGGATTAGGTCTTCAACTTTATGATGCAATTTTTAAAAAAAATACTCACTCTGTTTATCCAGAATGGGTAGGACATACGAAAGATAAGTATTACGGCTTTGATAGTTCAGGAGCACTAGAATGGACACCAATCTATTATGACCCATTAATAGATCATATTCATGCAGCTGGACCATCTAATGGATTAACAATAGCCTTTTATATGATGCCTCAAGATCCAGTTTTTGCGGAGTTTTTATACCGAACTGCGGTTAAAAAACTTGGTTGGGACAATATCAACAAAGAAATAAAAATGAAGCCTGAACCGCGCTTTATGGCTCTAGGGTTAGCCTGTGCAAAGGAATTTGGAGATACAACAGTAGAAATGCGTTTAAGAGCATTTGCTGAAGCACACTTTGAGCCGCGATGGTTTGGTGAAAATAATATAAACTTTGGCTATTGGTTTAATTTGAATGAAAAATGGCCAAGAGGGCAATGGGCTGCACTGGCTATGATGGCTGAAGTTGGGAAATCAGGTGCATGGTCAAACCTATTTAGAAACCCCAATCTAGAAAAATTCAATGCTCCATCGCTTGAAGGCGTCGACTTTCCAAATATTTTGGTCGAGCAAGCATTTAACGAGCCTAATAGCCAAACATTGTTTGTAAAACTTAAGGCGGCAAATAAAAGTAAGGAGAATAGTCCCTCCAAGATCTTTATAAAAAATATACCAGACTTATCTGCTGTCAAGGTCAAAAGGGATGGATATCTCTACGATATGTGGAAGGCAACTGGAAAAAGCTCAATTGAAATTGATATTTCTTATTCTGATATGAAACTTGAAATCTATACTGGATGGTCAGGTGCGAAGAAAAGAGGTGAATTCAACAAGGTTATTAAAAAAGATAATTTAACGAGCATTGGAGCAGGAATAATGCAAAGACCACAATCTCTTAAAATAATTAATACGTCATCATGTCCGTGTTGTTCTTCCATCGGCAATTAACGTTTTGAATAAAGAGATATTATTTTTTTAAACTCAGCTTATAAATTTTTTCTTTCGCTAAAGGAAAAATTTCGTATTGGGCATCAAATAACTCTTGTATTTGTGCGCTCTTTATAGAGAGGCCTCCCGTATAATAACCATATGATGGCATCAATATTCTTTTTTTATTTAATACAAAGCATGCAACCCAAATTCCCCTAGCATTAATTATAAGCTTAACCTTTGGATGATAGTGACCAAAAACAGAAAACTTTTGATCAATTGATGGGTAATGACTGAAACAAATTCCATCAATAACAACCTCGTCAGTTAATGTTAATCCAATATCTTTTAGAAAACTTATATTATCATGGTTACCAACAGTTAAAGTACAATCGATATTTTTAAGGACTTTAAAAAAAAATTCTTTTGATTTTGCAGTCATCCTTTGAAAGGCAAATTTGTCATGAATCAAATCGCCTAGAAAAATTATCTTTTCGACAGGATGATTGTTTATAAAATTTGAAAGTTGTCTAAGCGTCTCAATAGTATCAAAAGGTGGAATATACTGATTTGACTCGGTAAAAGAAGAACCTTTTTCAAAGTGTAGATCAGAAATAATCAGAGTCTTTTTACTTGGCCAGTAAAGTTCACCATTTGCAAAGAAGGAGAACTCTTTATCAGCAAAAATGACGTCCTTATGATGCATTAACTTCTTCGAGCAATTCGTTCTCGAGCTTCTCTAAATAAAAATTATCTAGTTCATTTTTATCTGGTGTCTCTTTATGATATTCAAAGAGTAAAGAGAAGGCTAGAGCAGATGCTCTTTTGAGTTTGTTTATCTTTATTTTGTTTTTAATTCTAAACAGAAATGTTGAAAGCCTATCAAGATCAACGAGGTCTTTCTTAGCATTTTCTGTAGTGATTTTTAATAATATATGGTGTGGCTCATGCTTTCTTAGTACTTCATAAATTAAGTCAGTATTAAAGGTCACTTGTTTACCCGTTTTTTGCTTGCCTGGTAGATTTTTATAAATTAATCCGGAGATTATAGCGATTTCTCTAAATAATCTTTTTATTAATGGAGTTTCTTCTAACCATTCATATAAATCCTCGATTAAAATATCTTGAGAAAAAAGGAAGTCGATGTCTTCAATTTCTTTAGAAAATGAAAATAAAATTGAATAATCATTCGCAACAAATCCAAATGGTTGTACGCCAAGCTTTTTAATTCGTCTTAGAATGAGAAATCCTAGAGTTTGGTGCGTGTTTCTTCCTTCAAATGGGTGAACTGCCATATAATATTTTTCCTGCTTACCATTTTTCCTTTTAAAGGTTTCAACAAGGAATTCATTCTCTTTTGGAAAGGAAGAAAACTTTGCCTGCAGCTCTGACCATTTTTTTAAACTATCAGGAAGATCTGCTGCCTCAAGTCGTTTGGAAAATATCTTTCTTACAGTTTTTGAGAGATGGGTCGACAGCGGTAAATTTCCTCCTTTAAAAGATGGTATTTTTTGATGCTCAAGGGCGGTTATTTTAGCATATGCAATATTACCAATAACTTTCTCAAACATCAGCCTTTTTCCGCCGAATATGAACGTATCTCCTGCTGATAAACCACTAATGAACCACTCCTCAATATTTCCTAAATATCTATTGCCTACCCTTAAACGCAACATTTCGGCTTCAACAATAGTTCCAATATTCATTTTATATTTTGTAACTAGTGATTTATCCCTAATTTCATAATATTCCCCATCCGTCCTCAACCGTGAATACTCTTCATAAGCCTGAAGGGAATAACCTCCATTTTCAACAAATGAAAGAGTTTTTTCAAAATCCTCAATATTAAGATTTCTATACGGCCATGCATCTTTAATTTGTTTGTATAAATCTTCTTTTTTAAATTTTTGAGAAATTGCAACGCCAACAATATGCTGGGCAAGTACATCTAAAGAGCCTTCAGAGTATATTTCATCTTCTAGAAAATTTAACTCCACACACTCTTTTGCAGCAATACATTCTACATACTCGAAACAATTAGTTGGAACTAGAATAGCTCGTGAAGGAGTATTGATCGTGTGATTTGCTCTACCAATTCTCTGGACCAACCTTGCGACTCCTTTAGGGGCTCCTATCTGCATAACCAAGTCAATATTACCCCAGTCAAGACCCAAGTCTAATGAACTGGTGGCAACTACACACTCTACATACCCTTCTACTATTTCCTTTTCTACTTTTTTTCTAAGTCCTTTTTCTAGACTTCCATGATGAATCGCTATTTTTTTATTTTTATTGTTAATTGCCCATAGGCTTTCAAATAATATTTCTGCCTGAGCTCGTGTGTTTACAAAAAGAATAGATGACTTAAATTTGAGTATTTCTGAATATATTTCTGAAAGAGCATATCTAGGGGAATGACCCGACCAAGGAATTCTATTTCCTGAATTTAATATCGTGATTTCTGGTATGACCTTTGAATGAGTACTGACGAGCTTTGTATTCTTGTTATTTGAAAGATATTTTTTAGCAAGAGTAGTATTCTTTAGAGTAGCTGATAGCCCAATTGCTTGAAACGGTTTAATAGATCGTAGCCTTGCTACATTTAAGCTTAATAAGTGCCCTCTTTTTGAATCGAAAAATGTATGTAGCTCATCAATAATAACAAATTTTAAATTCTTAAACAAATTAATGACATCCGTCCGTGCCATCAGAAGTGCGAAAGACTCAGGAGTTGTTATCAGAAAATTAGGAGGCTTTTTAATTTGCTTAGCTTTATTATATGTTGACGTGTCACTTGTTCGGGTCTCTACTTTAATATTAATTTTTAAATCATTGATAGGATTGAGTAAATTTCTTTGAACATCGGCTGTTAAGGCTTTTAAGGGTGATATATATAAAGTATGGAATTCCTGGCTCTTATAATTATTATTTATAAAATCATCGATCGATGGCATAAAACCACCAATTGTTTTACCTCCGCCCGTTGGGGCGTGTAAAATTACATCAAACCCCTTCTTAATCAAGCTTAAGGTTTCAATTTGATGTTCATATAAAGACCAACCTTTTTTCTTGAGCCAAATATCAATTGGATTATGTTTAAAACTTACAGTAATAACTAATCTTTCTAATTATGATATCTATTGATAACAAACTTTATATTAGAGACATCGATACATATATAGACCCTTTTTTTCCAGTAGAAAGGGCAATAATAACCCATGGGCACGCCGATCACGCAAGAGCAGGTCACAAACATGTACTATGCACTCCTGAAACCTCTGAAATTATGAAAATTAGATATGGCGAAAACTGTGCGAGCAGTTTTCAAACAATTAAATATGGGCATTCGGTGAAAATAGGAAAGATAAGCGTTACGCTTTACCCTGCAGCACATATATTAGGAAGCGCACAAGTTTTACTAGAGACACCAAAGCATAAAATTGTGGTAACTGGGGACTATAAAACAATATTAGATCGACATTTAGATCCCTTTGAGGTCGTTCCATGTGATTTGCTTGTTACTGAGGCTACCTTCGGATTGCCAATATTTAAATTTAATAAACCAGAAATGGAAATAATGCGATTGCTGGACAATATTTCCAAAAATAGAGAAAATACATTCTTAATTGGAGCTTATTCACTTGGTAAAGCACAGAGGATTATCTGGCTTCTTAGAGAAGCAGGTTTTTCAGACGATATTTTTGTTCATGGATCAATGGATAAATTGTGTGACTTTTATCAAAGCAAGGGAATTAGGCTTGGCACCCTAAGAAAGGCTACTTTAGACAACAAAAAAGACTTTAAAGGGAAAATCATTGTAGCACCCCCTTCTGCACTCAAGGATAGATGGTCTCGACGGTTTGAAAATATTACTAGATGTTATGCTTCAGGCTGGATGCAAGTCAAACAGCGTGCTAAGCAAAGCCAAATTGAAATTCCTCTTGTTATATCTGACCATTCCGATTGGAATGAGCTTACTAATACTATTAAACAAACTGGTGCAGAAAAAGTTTGGATAACACACGGAAGAGAAGATGCTCTAAAATATTGGTGCGAAAAAAACGGGATTCAAGCTGAGCCGCTTTCTCTTCAACATAGAGACGAAACAATCGAACTATAATGAAAGCTTTTTCGAATTTACTATCGGATCTTATCTTGACGAGCTCGAGGAACAGAAAACTATCACTATTAGAACAATATTTTAGCTCAACACCTGACCCTGACCGAGGGTATGCTTTGGCAGCAATTACCGGCTCACTTAGCTTTAAAAACATAAAAGCTTCATTCTTTAAAGATTTAATCAAAGAAAAGCAAGACGAACACTTATTTAACCTATCTTACGACTATGTAGGTGATTTAGCTGAAACTATATCTTTGTTATGGGACCAAGAAAAAGGTGGCAATATGCCGAGACTTTCTTCCTTATTTGAAAACCTAAAAAAGGCTAAAAATGATGAGCTTAGAAACCATATAATTAATATTCTAAACATCAGTACGGCTGATCAGAGATGGGCTTTTATTAAACTTTTTACGGGAGGCTTGCGCATTGGGGTATCAAGCAGGCTTGTAAAGCAGGCGCTAGCAAATTATGGCAACGTTGATCTTGAAGAAATTGAAAAGATATGGCATGGATTACATTTTCCTTACACTAATATGTTTTCGTGGCTCGAGAATAAGGGTAGTAAACCGAAAATCTCGATCTATGACATTTTTCATCCAATGATGCTTGCTCATCCGCTTGTGATGGAAAAAGATTTGGCAGCAGCAAATCCAAAAGATTTCGTTGCTGAATATAAATGGGACGGAATTAGAGTTCAAATTGTAAGTCATAGTGAAGGATGTCGCCTTTATTCAAGGACAGGCGATGAAGTTTCTAAGTCTTTTCCAGAAATCATTAAGATAATACAAGGTAATTTTGTATTAGATGGAGAATTACTCGCTGGAATTAATAATGAACCAAAAACATTTAACGATCTTCAGCAAAGGCTAAACAAAAAAGCTCCCTCAGAAAAGTTTATAAAAGAAAATCCATGTTTTATAAAGGTATATGATGTTTTGTTTTTCAACGGCGATGATTTAAGAGATAAAACGCTTATTGAAAGGAAAAAAGTTCTGAATTCGTTTTTTAGTACAAATAGATCTCCAATGTTTTTATCGAAAACAATTGAGTTTAAAGACTGGAGATTTTTAGACAAAATAAGAGATATTTCCAACAAGCAAATACATGAGGGTGTAATGATCAAATCAGTTTCCAGCCCTTATATTGCCGGGAGACCACGCGGCAAATGGTTTAAATGGAAAAGAAACCCAAAGAATGTAGATGCGATAATTATGTATGCACAAAGAGGACATGGAAAGCGGAGTTCTTTTTACTCGGACTATACTTTTGGTGTGTTTAACAAAGAAAAGGAACTTGTTCCTATAGGCAAGGCATACTCCGGCTTTACCGATGAGGAGTTAAATAGATTAGATAAATTTGTGCGATCAAAAACTATAAACCGATTTGGGCCTGTTAGAGAGGTTGAAAAAACATTAGTCGTAGAGATTGCATTTGATGGAATGTCTTTGAGTAATAGACATAAGTCAGGAATTGCTTTACGGTTTCCTAGGTTCAAAAGAATTAGATGGGATAAGCCAACTAATGAAGTAGAAACTTTGGAGCAAATTAGAAAAAGTTTTTTAGGATAATTATGTGCCAGGGATCCAGTTGGTCCCGGCTAAGGGCACTCCAGCCATCGCAGCCGACTCCACCGTTAAAGCGCACAGATCTTCTGGTTCCAAGTTTCTAAGATCATTTTTACCACAAGCTCTTGCAATAGTTTGCGCTTCCATTGTCATTACGTTAAGGTAATTTGCCAACCGCCTTCCCCCCAGCTTAGGGTCTAAACGCTTAGCCAGTTTTTTATCTTGGGTAGTTATTCCTGCAGGATCAAGACCTTCATGCCAATCATCAAACGAACCAGCAGTCGTACCTAATTTTTCATAATCTTTCTGATACCTGGGATCATTGTCTCCAAGTGCAATCAATGCAGCAGATCCAATCGATACTGCATCAGCACCTAAAGCCAGTGCTTTTGCAACATCAGCTCCATTCCTTATTCCTCCTGAAACAATAAGCTGTACCTTCCTATGCAAGCCTAATTCTTGTAATGCTCTAACTGCAGGCCTCACACACGCCAGCGTGGGTATACCTACATTTTCGATAAATACCTCTTGAGTTGCTGCTGTACCTCCTTGCATTCCGTCGACAACCACGACATCGGCACCAGATTTAGCAGCTAGAGCTACATCATAATATGGTCTGGAACCAGCAACTTTTACAAATATAGGAACCTTCCACCCAGTAATTTCTCTTAACTCAAGTATCTTGATCTCCATATCGTCTGGCCCTGTCCAATCAGGGTGCCTACATGGTGATCTTTGATCGATTCCTTTTGGCAGTGTGCGCATTTCTGCAACTCTATCATTTATCTTTTGACCAAGTAACATTCCTCCACCACCTGGCTTTGCACCCTGACCGACAACGATTTCGATTGCATCTGCCTTTCTAAGGTCATCAGGGTTCATTCCATATCTAGAAGGAAGAAGTTGATAGACTAACTGTTTTGAATGACCTCTTTCCTCTTTTGTCATTCCCCCATCACCTGTTGTTGTTGAAGTTCCAACCAAACTAGCACCTCTTCCTAAAGCCTCTTTTGCTTGTGCGGATAGAGCTCCAAAGCTCATTCCTGCTATAGTAATTGGAATTTCGAGATTAAGAGGATTAGAACTAAATCGGTCGCCTAAGATCACTTTTGTATTGCAAGCCTCTCTGTAGCCCTCCAAAGGATACCTTGAAATTGAAGCTCCAAGAAATAATAAATCATCAAAGTTTGGTAAATTTCTTTTAGACCCCCCTCCCCTTATGTCATATATACCAGTCTCAGCTGCTCTTCTAATTTCTGAGTTTGTATATGCATCGAAAGTATGCGAAGTTCTTGGTTCTGTTATTGATTTTTTTTTCACGTAATATTCCTAATATATTTTAGCATTATCTACTTTAAAGTTATAAAGTGAACGAGCAGAGCCAAAACGCCTAAAGGTATCTGGATTATAATCAGAAACATTAGCATTTGATAAAATGTTTTCTAAATTACTAAGATGCTTTTTTGTCATTTTTTTCTCAATACAATCTGTACCCAAAGAGGCGACTTCACCTGCAACATATATGTTAGCTTCGTATATGCTATCCCCTAAAGCATGTCCAGCATCACCGAAAATAACCAAATTGCCCCTCTGTGCCATGAAGGCAGACATGTGGCCAACATTTCCCTTTACGATGATGTCTACCCCCTTCATTGATATACCACATCTTGAAGAGGCATTTCCATCGACTAGGATACTTCCCCCATGTCCCGAAGCTCCCGCATATTGGCTTACATCACCGGTAACATGAATGTTCCCTGACATCATATTTTCGCCTAATCCAGGGCCAGCTGATCCTTCAACTTTGATATCAGAAAATTTATTCATTCCTGCACAGTAATATCCAACACTACCAACAACTTTCACAGCAATCTTTTTATTAATACCAACAGCTAACGCGTGACTTCCTTTTGGATTTCTTATAGAAAAAAAGTCATTTTTATCAGATCCTTGCAAAGTTTTATTAATGTCTCTCAAGGATAATTTGTTGAAATCAAGAATATGCATTTTAGTGTCCCCAAAAATAAACAGTAGCGGGCTCCGGCTCCCAGACCTTGGCCTTTTCTATTTTTGGTAAAGAGGTTAATGCTCGATACTCAGACCCAAAAGCTACATAATCAGGAGTTTCTGCCAGTACAGCGGGTTTGCAGGCGATTGGATCTCTTAAAACGCCAAAACCGTTTTCCGTACCAACTACGAACGTATAAAAACCATCAAGCTCTACAAGGGCGCTTTCCAAAGCTTCTTTAAGCGTTTTTCCACTATTCATCCTGTAAGTAATAAAGCTGGCAGCTACCTCAGAATCATTTTCTGTTTCAAAGGTCATCTCTTTTCTAATTAATTCTCGTCGAAGAGAGTTGTGATTTGATAGCGACCCATTATGTACCAAACATTGATCTTCGCCTGTAGAAAATGGATGTGCACCAAGTGTTGTAACTGCGGATTCTGTTGCCATACGGGTGTGGCCAATACCGTGAGACCCCTTCATTTTAGCTATTTCAAATCTTTTTACGACTTCAGCCGGCTTTCCTATCTCTTTATAAATTTCCATTTTTTTGCCAACACTTAATATTCTCAAATTGGGGAAGGAATCTTTTATGAGATTGGTAACCTGATCTTTTTGCTTTACGTCAAGCTTTATGACTGCATGCGTGGAATGAATTTTAAAACTGAAGGATATTTCTTTCTTAGCAGATAAAAACTTTTTTAGCTTTTGAAAGTCGTGTTTGGGTGATCTAGACTGGACAGTTATCTTAGTTTTACTAGCCAATGGCTTTCCGTAAATCGCCAAACCAGCACTATCGGGACCTCTATCGCTCATACTTTCAAGCATTTTTGAAAGATGCACCCCTAAATTAGCAGATATATTCTCTTTCTTTGCAAATAGACCGACTATTCCACACATTCAGATTGCTCTTTCAGAACTAAATAAATTCATCGTCTCTACCTGCCCACCTTTTAATCTAATATGCTTTTTTCAACGCTTTTTCTAGTTTTTTGTATTCAGGACAGGAAGTACCACAAATGTTTTTGAGTAGAATAAGATTTTTTCCTGCTAACTCTTTTTTATTGGTTTTAATGAATAACTCTCCTTGATACTCAAGAGCCCCCTTATGCCGTGGATCTAGCTGAAGTGCTTTTTTGTAGAACTGCGCGCTCTTATTATACTGCCCCATTTTCCTGTAGATAAAGCCATAATAATTATTTATATCAGCGTTATCTGGGTACTCATTATCTAACAGTCTAACCTGTGTCAAAGCTTGACTAAACTGGTCGCTGTAAAGCAATTTTTCGATTGAACCCAGTCTATTCTTCAGCTGCATCGCCTTCATCATATCGCCTGAAGTTAAACTACTTCCCCCAGAGCTGGCCCCAGAAGAGCTCGAGCCGGAAGAATATGAACCTCCTCCGCCAGCGTTAATATTGAAAATAAATATAAGACCTAGCATGCCATAATAAGTAGCAAATCTAATTTTTTTCATCACAAACCTCACATTTGTTTTGGTAAAGAATTAAAGCATTATTTCTAAATTTCAAATATAGTTTTCTGGTCTATGTTAGGTACTTTCTGAAATAATTGAAATCATTTCGAACATTATAGCCATTGCTGTGTGTGCGGTTATATTATTTGGGCTATCTTTTGTGGGCATCATACAAACTATATCTCCACCAATAACATTCATCCCCCGAGTTAATCTTACTAAACTTATAGCTTCGTCTATATCAAAGCCCTTAGAACTGGCTTCCAGATTTGCTACACCAGGTGCTATTGTTGGATCAAGGCAGTCTAGATCAAACGTAATATATACAGGTCTACCATCGAGTATTTTTTTTGCTTGTGCTATTACGGACTTAAGCCCCCTTTTCCTAAATTCTTTCATCGTCACGACATTGTACCCGTACTCATAACTAGGTTCCAGCCAATCCAATGTGCGTGGGTGTCCTCTTAGACCAATTTGCATCGATGATTTTGGATCCACATTTCCCTGATCCACAAGATATGCACCCCAATGCGCTGCAGACTTTTTTGCACCTAAAAAGTGGTCGACTTTCGTAAAAACATCAGTGTGCGCATCTAAATGTAGCAAGCTGACAGGTTTTCCATTTGAAAGCTTGCCTTTTCCAAGAGCCTGAATGATCCCTCCCGTTATGGAATGGTCTCCTCCAATAGAGATAGGTTTAGAGTTGGCATTATCTATTGTTTTAAAAAAATTAGTTATTTGCGCGATACAATGTTCGTTATCATTCGCTCTCGGGAAAGGCACATCACCTGCATCAACAATTTTTGCAATATCCCATGGGTTTATACCAAAATCTAAATGTGCTCGTCTACCAATTGATGATATATTTCTTAGAGCCCTAGGGCCAAGGTGTTGATCTCTTTCCGTTGTCCCATTTCCTGTAGAATGCGGAACACCCACCAATGAAATGTCACTTCCTAAAACTTTATCCTGAGGGCATCTGAAAAGAGTGGGCACACCCCACCAGTATAAGTTTTCCATTATTGAGTTATCGTGCTCTAGTGCCATTTGAAACTCCTCACTGTAAAAATACTTTCGATATCTTGACCAATTTATAGTATAAACTAAACCCAGATGCCAGGTTAGTCCACCCGTTGGGTGAAAGGAGATGTAATATGAGAACGATTATACTTGCAATTTTTTCTTTTTACGTAGTAACTAGCAACGCGTTTTCTGATCAAATTCCTTTAAAGTATCATGGGTATTGGTCTGGTAAATCTTGTAAGTTTTCAATAGAGCAATATGCATTATTTGTTGGAAGCAATGGTTATATTTATGAAGATGACACTCAAGTTGAATTTAATTTTGTGTTTCCTAAAAATGTAGAAAATTGGACGGCATTTCAAACGAGTGATAACAATCCAAACTTCAACTACTTTTATCAAATAGATAGAGGACAACTAATAGAAAGATATCCTCCAGAAAACTGGGATGGGTCTGATTACAGTTTTCTAAAAAACCAGCAAACGCAGGACACAATCTACTATAAATGCGAAAGTAATGATCCGTTAATAGAGAGTAAATACGGAGAATTACTTAGCTTGCTAAAGAGCTCAGTAGTACAATCATGCAGAAACCCTGAACAAGACATATGCCTTCAAGGTTTATTTAAATTTTTAGATGTGAACAAAGACAAGAGACTTCACCGAGCTGAGTTAAATAGAGGACTACGTTCCCTAAGCTTGGTTTCAGTTCTCTTAGGCCAAAATACTAATGATGACTTAGATAAGACCACTACCTTTGGAGTGTATATTGCAATTGTACCTTTTTTGCCTCTGATTACCCAAACGTTAATGGCTAATATTGATTATGATGGATCTAATAGTCTTTCAATTGATGAAATATCACAGGATCGAAATGACTTGTTTTCAGCAATCGTATCTGCAAAAGATGGAGTGATTGAAGATATAAGGTCGCTTCCCGGTGTGCTTCAAAATTTTGCGCCATTGTTACAAGGCTTAGGTAACTTTAACTAACACAATTAATCATTATCTATATTTCCAGCCCCTGCTCCCGTTGTTCGAGATAGTTCGCTTTCCGGAACCAGCATGTTAGATGCTAGATTAGAAAGTTCATTGAATACATTGTCATCTAAACAGATTCTTGAGCGTTTAGCTAATGGATTGTTCAGCTCACCATTGTTTAAGCGTATCTCTATATCGTTGCTACGTCTGAAGTTGTCGTTTTCCCAATTAAGTTGATCATTAAAAAGTGCAGCACAGATTTCTTTATTTTTATAAAAACTAAAACTAAGACCATAATAGTTAGAAGCTAGTCCAACCAAAAGCATCGAAGAGTCAATATTTTCTAATATCACACTTTTACAAGCCTCTGAAACAAGCAAATCAATTGCGCTAAGACCTTCGAAAATTGCCCGTGATTTTTTAAAAATAAGACTTACGCCGTTTTTTTGAGGTGATACAGGTAGGTGGCGTTCACATTTTAGGGAATATAAAAGCTCTTTACCACCGGGCAAAGAACGTGACTCTAGAAAGGTAACACCAAACGATAAATCTTCACAGACCCCGGCAGGAAGGTTGCTACCCATACTCGCGTTAAATACTAAGTCTTTTAGCTCCGAGAAAGAAAGATCCATTAGCAATATTCGAGTGTAGGCATCCACCAGTCGTCATTTTTTTGGTCATTAAGCTCGTTTTTTAGAGGTGCTCCTTGAAATAAATTTACTCTAACCCATCTGTCTGATTTCGGATCAAATTTAGACGCGCCAAAAAAGGATAGTTTACAACGTAGCATATCTATAGGTTTGCAATGTTCATCAATTAAATTATCGTGTATTTCGGAGTATGGAGCCCAAGCATTTGTTTGTATCCTGCGAATAATAAATCGGTGTTCAGGATATTTTATTAAAAATTCAGCTACTATCATATCATTGTCGATACTTTCAAGATCGGCATGTAAAGAACACACCCGCTTAGCAATATCTAAAGGCCTTTCTAAATCTTTGCCTTCCTCTTCATAGCGATTCCCCAATCTTGGCTCCAATTTTTCTTCTGAAACGTACCAAAACCTTGATTGATTTTCTTTCAAAGAAAAATCTATTTTTAAAGCCCAAGAGAAGTTCTTTTTTATTAAGTCAGCTAACTCATGCACTCTCATTTTAGGATAGAGCATAGGCAATTTGGTACTCTCTAAACATAGATCTAGCCCGTCAATTAAATCCCCACCAATTTCCATAAACAAGGATACTACTAACTCTTGACATTCTATCGAATAATTTTTTGAAACATTAAAAATATTCTTTAAAGCATTGCTTTTTAACAATTTTTCTAAGGTAAATTCATTTATTAATAATGCCCAGTCAGCTTCCAAGGTATCAATTCTTTTCTTCTGTCTGTTATCGTCAGTATTCCAAGAGTTAAGAAAAGCCCTAACTCTAGATGTTAACTCGATTAATCTTTCAGCCTTTTCCTTAGAAAGTTCTGCTAAATTAATCATCCGTGACAATGCGGTTTCACGAACTTGAAACCAATTATTCAATAAGACAGGATGTTTGACTAAAAATGGAGCCATCCCAAGCCCAGTTGCATTACCAATTCCTAGATATCTTTGAATTTTTTTATCAAGGGGAACAAATTTTTTAGGGTTACGGGCTTTCGCAACATGATTAACTAAGTCTAGTGAGAAGCCTCTAATCAAGTACACTGTTAGCATTTCAAGTTGAAATGGGACAGAGAAGTCAGAATGTTCACAGTGATTTTTTCTATCATCAATGCCGAATTTTCCGTTTCCATACACTGCCGTAGTTCGCATTAAATATCCGATTTCATTTATCAGCTCGCTTGGAGGTTGCTCACCTTCACTTAATGACTGCGCTACCAGCTCAAACATCCTTACAGATTTATTAGCCCTACTCAGAACTAGCTCAGTATTTCTATACCTACCCGCCTCTTGAAAAGGTAACTGTGTTTTAAGTCTTTCAATGTCTGAAATCGATGGAACGCCATCAAACAGCGCAAAAGAAGTATCCCAACTTGATGCAATAACTCTATCAGTCCTTTGTGAACTCTCAAGATGATCAGAAAATGCAATTAATGCCAAGTCTTTACCAAAAAGGTTCAACTGATAAACCGCATTACCAAATCCCTTTTCATCCATTTCCCAACGCGAGCAACTAATACGGGTTTTTTGCTGTATCATTTTACGGATCAATATTCTTGCAAAAGATAGCCTTGATGGATGGAAGGATCCCATTCTTTCAAGTTTCATAACCTCGGAAGGCATTCTTATATTTGGCTGTGGACCACACAGCTGTATTTTTTTTTCTACTGCCAACTTAGATCTCTTTGCTAAAAGAACTTTCGAAAAACTTCATCCAATTGAGTCCCATAATAGAATTAATTTCATCATTATCAAATCCAATATGCTTTAATCCATCCTTAATATTGATAAAATCCTTGTTTGACTTGAACCAATTAGGCTGAATAGGAAAGCCAGGGTTAGAAGAATCTCCTTCTCCATAGTCTTTTGTTTTGGTCCATCTTCCATTTCTCATCCACTCAACAATACTATCAGGTTGATTCTGACAAAGATCACTTCCTATCCCAATATTTTTTGATCCAAATTTTTCTGCCGTTTTTGCAATCATTTTACAAAAGTCTTTGATAGTACAATTACTCCCATTATGTAAATGATGTGGATAAAGAGAAAATCCCAACATACCACCGTTTTTAAACATTCGGTCTAGAACTTCATCTGACTTATTTCTCAAAGCAGAATGCCAGAATGCAGGATTAGCATGAGTAATTGCAATAGGTCGTGATGAATTATCAATTGCCTCTAAAGTTGACCGATCAGAAGAATGGCTCATGTCAACAACAATCCCAAGTCTATTCATCTCTTTAATAACTTCTTTCCCCATTCTTGTTAAGCCAGGGTCATTCTTTTCATAACAACCAGTAGCAAGAGGCGATTGATTATTATAAGAGAGCTGCATAAATCTAACACCAAGCTTTTGCCAAACTTCTAACAAATAAATATCGTCTTCTATTGGAGACGGGTTTTGAAAACCGAAAATAATCGCTGTTTTATTATTTTTCTTAGCAGATAATATTTCATTATAGCTACCTGCTTGCACAATATACTCCGAATAACTATTGAAATATTCGTTCCATTTCTCAAGGTTTAAAACAGTTTCCCGAAAATTTTCATGGTAGGCGATGGTTACGTGAACACAGTCAACTCTACCTTGTCTCATCTGCTGAAAGATTTCCTCAGACCAATTCGCATACTGCAAACAATCTACCGTAAAATTTTTGCTTGTTTCCGCATCAATAGACAAATCAAATCCCCCCGCTGATATACGTTACTCCATTATTGCTTTAGTCTCTAAGAATTCTTCCAAACCCCATTCAGCCTTCTCTCGCCCATTACCCGATTGCTTAAAGCCACCAAATGGTGCATTAGTTCCCCCGCTACCATAATTAACATGGATTTGACCTGCCCTTATTTGCCTTGCGACACTCCTTAATTTTTCTGAATCGCTACCACATACATAAGCGGAAAGGCCATAGCTTGTATCATTCGCAATCTGAACCGCATTATCAATGTCTTCATACGGGATTACAGATAAGACGGGGCCGAATATTTCTTCTTGTGCAATTTCCATGGAGTTATTTACATCTCCAAAAATAGTTGGCTTTACAAAATAACCGGCATTAAGCCCTATAGGCTTACCTAATCCACCAGTTACTAATTGAGCACCAGCCTTAATCCCTGATTCAATTAACCTTTGCACCTTATCGAATTGAGCTTGGCTTACGAGCGGACCAATGTCTGTGTCTTCTTTCGTAGGGTCACCAGTTATCAATTTTTCTGCAACATTTTTTGCAATTTCCAAAGCTTCATTTTGTCGATTTTTCGGTACTATCATTCGGGTTGGGGCATTACAAGACTGTCCAGTATTCTCCATAATTTTTTGCACGCCAACAGTGACCGATTGCTCAAACTTTTCGTCATCGAAAATTATATTTGGTGATTTTCCTCCAAGTTCCTGACTTACTCTCTTAACCGATTTTGCTGCTGCCTGAGCAACAGCGACTCCTCCCCTAGTTGAACCAGTAAAAGACATCATATCTACATCCTTATGGTTAGATAAAGCCTCTCCTACAACCGGACCCAAGCCATGCACCATATTAAAAACTCCTTTAGGAACCTTTGCGGCATCCATTATCTCAGCAATTATATTAGCTGATAGAGGTGATAATTCACTCGGTTTCAAGATTGCTGTACACCCTGAGGCAAGACACGGTCCAAGCTTCGATATAGTTTGGTTTATTGGCCAATTCCACGGTGTGATAAGCCCACACACTCCAATTGGCTCGTGCCTTACAGTGTATCCACTAAACGGGTATTCAAATTTATGTTCTTCCAGTACCCTTATAGCCGTCTTTAAATGACCTAACCCTACAGCTGCTTGTGCACCACGAGAGAGCTTTACAGGTGACCCCATTTCTTTAGTGATAGCTTCCACAAAATCCTCAAAGCGATTTTTAAACTGGCTTCTTATTTCTCTCAACAGGTCTAAACGCTCAGCTACACTTGTCCGCGCATAGCTTGAAAACGCAGTTTTTGCAGCCTTTACTGCATTATCAATATCAAGCTGTGAGCCAACATTTAGTGTCCCAATAACTGATTCATCTGATGGATTAATAATATCAATCTTTTCATCTTTTACAGGGGGGACCCATTCGCCATCAATGTAGAATTTATCTAGTACCATTTGTTTTCTCCTCTTCGATTATATACCAGCTGGATTATCAACAGATTTGCCGAGAGCCTTTAGATCTGAGTATCGATCACCTATTCTATGATGGGGTCTACCGCTTGTAGCAGCTCCAAGAGCACAGACTATTTCATCGACATCAGGCGCATCATATATAGAGAACTGAACGGTTAAATAATGCGATCGCCTTCCAGTGTCGTGCTTATCCATTAATGGTATTTGAATTTGTGTATTTGCTGGACCCCTTGTATTTGTGAAACCTAGGTAACTTTTCGCTCCCACCGCTTCCCGATAAAAGTTTCCAAATTGCAAAGTATGAATAATGGCTGAAGCATGCTCTATTTCGCAACTGGTCCCAGCTAATGCTGCCTTCCCATATGCTTCAATTTTTTCTCCACTACCAACCATTGAAATCAACCGGTCGGTCAAAGCTTTACCCATCACAGGAGCAATTCTTTTAATTTCTGGTTGCAAGTCCTCTACAAACCCCAAACCTCTCCAAGGATTAGATAATACTGCGGCAACACCAACTATGCGAAGAATAGGATTGGCTTCTTTTCCTCCTTCACTGTATATATCTTCATCAAAAGTTACAATCTTTCTCAGTTCTTTAAGCATCTAGAGCTCCTATCCTTTTGCAAATAAATAAAGCACGTTACTATCATTAAAGCTACATTGCAATTAAGTATCAAAAAAATGTTAATGTAAATTCAATGATACAAGAAATTCATCAATTTCTACAAAAACCTTTTTATAGTCTTCGACCAATGCCATATGCCTTAAGCTTTGTAAAATACGGACATTGCTATTCTTAAAATGATTTGCAATTTCTTCTGCAGCGTCAGGACCATTAGCAAAATCTTGATCACAGGTTATTATAAGTGTCGGCTTGCTTTCATGTAACGATTTAAGGTCAATAGATCCAAAATAGAGTATGGGGTAAACTTTTGCATAGATTTCTTTTTTATTATTATTTACCCAGTTCCGCACAAGCTGAACGATATGAGGATTACTTTTTTGAAAAGGAATACTAAACCATCTATTTATCGCCGCATCGGTCGTAGACTCTGGACCCTCATCTTTCAACAACTTTGCTCTTTCTAGAATTTCATCCCTTTCCTGATCCAAAAGCCTATTGGGTGAATTTAAAAGAACTAATGCCTCTACTATGCTTGGGTGTAAAGATGCAAATTTTCGAGAAATCATTGATCCAAGAGAAAACCCAACTAGTATAAATTTTTCTAATTTAATGTGATTGATTATTTGTAGAAGTTGATCTGCGAACATACTTAAAGAAATTTCACCAACAGGATCTTTACTGTCACCATGACCAAGAAGATCGTATATAAGTACATTATAGTTTTTAAACAATGAAAGTTGCCATGACCAGACATCTTGGTTGAGTCCTAAACCATGTATAAAAACAATAGTTTTAAACTTGGGATTCTTAAAAAAATATTTAAAGCAGTTGCCATTAAAATATTGTCTCTTCATGTCACAACTCAGGTTTATAAGCTACTACTTCTACTTCAACTAAAACATCAACCAAAAGATCACTAACCACGGCGGATCTAGCTGGAGGCTCATGGTCAAAATACTCCCCGTAAATTGCATTAAACCCTGGAAAGTCTTCCCTATCTTTCAGCCAAACCATAGCTTTAACAACATCCTGCAATTCACATCCAGCCTCTATCAATGTATTTCTAATTTCATCGAGCACTATTCTTGTTTGCTCTTCTATGGTGCCTTCAGTTATGACCACACCGTTTTTCATAGGAACTTGACCCGTTAAATACACAAAGTCACCAGCTCTAACGGCCTTAGATAATGACAGCTTCCGTCCATTTATAATCAATGGATTTCCAATAATTTTTTTAGACATTTTATTCACCTATATTGATTGTTAGATTATTGGTTAAAATAACGGTTATGAAAATAACTTTTTATATATCTTACAATAAATAGTTATTGTTTTTGATCATTTTTCTCTTGTAGACTTAAGGGCGAATAACCAGAAAGTGTGAGCAGAAATGGGCAGATTAGAAAACTTTAAAATGTTGATAGATGGAGAGTGGGTCTTATCCTCTGATAATAAGACCTTTGAAAGTTCAAACCCCACAACGGGAGAGAGTTGGTGCACTATACCAGAAGCATCGACAACGGATGTTAATAGCGCAGTAGAAGCAGCTCATAAAGCATTTACTGATGGACCATGGTCAAAAATGACTCCAACAGAAAGAGGAGAGCATCTAAGAAAATTAGCCGATATACTAGCTAGCAAATCTGAGGAATTGGGTAAAATTGAAACCATAGACACCGGGAAAATGTTAAAGGAAACTAAATGGCAAGCAAAATATATTTCGCAATTTTTTAATTTCTTCGCTGGGTGCGCTGATAAAGTCTCTGGTCAAACATTACCAATTGATAAACCAGATTTATTTGTATTTACAAACAGAGAGCCATTAGGCGTTGTAGCAGCAATTGTTCCATGGAATTCACAATTGTTTCTTGTTGCCGTAAAGATTGGCCCAGCATTGGCTGCGGGAAATACTATCGTTTTGAAGGCGTCTGAACACGCGTCTGCAGCTATGCTTGCTTTTGGTAAATGCGTTGAAGAAGCGGGCATACCTCCTGGGGTCGTAAATATTATAACTGGTCATGGGGATCCTTGTGGAAAAGAGTTAACAAGCCATCCCAAAGTTGCCAGGATATCGTTTACAGGAGGCCCAACTTCTGCGCGACATGTTATTAGAAATTCTGCTGAAAATTTTGCAGAAGTGTCTTTAGAGCTAGGGGGCAAGTCACCTTTTATTGTATTTGATGATGCGGATATAGAGAATGCGGTTAATTGTTCTATTGCTGGAATTTTTGGTGCAACAGGTCAAAGCTGTGTTGCTGGGTCGAGATTATACCTTCAAGAAAATATAGCAAATGAATTTTTGAGCTTAATCGTTAAGCAAGCAAAAAACATAAAAATTGGAGACCCGTTATTGGACGAAACCCAAATGGGCCCTCTATGTACTAAAGGGCAACTCGAAAATATTAAAACTGAACTTGCGTTTGCTGTAGAAGAAGGTGCAACTTTGCTGTGCGGCGGCAAATCACCCGAAGGTCTTGGTGAATTGTTTTTTGAGCCAACAATTGTAGACTGCCCTAGTCAAAAACTAAAGATAGTAGATACTGAATTATTTGGACCTGTACTATCCGTTATAAAATTCAAAACTGAGGAAGAGGTCATATCTCTTGCTAATGATACAAAACATGGGTTGGCAGCTGGCATTTTTTCAAAAAGTAATTCTAGGTGCCTGAGAGTAAGTAAGGCAGTTCATGCTGGAATAGTATGGGTTAACACATATAGGGTTGTGTCTCCAATTGCAGAATTTGGAGGATTTAAAAACTCAGGTTATGGTCGAGAAAGTGGTTTTCAAGCGATATATGACTATACTCGGCCAAAAACGGTTTGGATGAATATGTCAGATGAACCGGCAGCCAATCCATTTGTTATGAAATAAAGTATAAAGCATTTTTAGGGGGATTAAGTAGATGAAATTTGATTTGGCAATAAATCTAGAAAGAGCAGACAACTCTTTGTCAATGAAGGATGTGAAAAATCATACACTAGAGATGGTGCAAATGGCTGATCAAAGTGGTTTTAATATTGTATGGG
Source organism: uncultured Alphaproteobacteria bacterium (assembly GCA_902596605.1). Lineage (GTDB taxonomy): Bacteria > Pseudomonadota > Alphaproteobacteria > Rhodobacterales > Rhodobacteraceae > CACIJG01. The sequence goes on from CACJUU010000008.1 coordinate 20,850, forward strand.
CTGCTGAACACCATGCCTTGGAAATGACAATTGCTCCAAACCCTTTTCAAATAATCACATGGTGGGCAGAAAATACAAACGATGTAAGGCTTGGCACTGCTGTAGCAGCAGCCCCCTATTGGCACCCAATCAAACTTGCGGGAGAGGCTGCGTTCACAGACCTAATTACTGAGGGTCGCCTTGAATTTGGTATAGGTTCAGGGGCATATCAACGAGAATTTGACCGAATGCACCCAGGACTCAAGCAATCTGATGCATGGAAATATATGCAGGAGAGTCTCCCAGTTATCAAAAAGCTATGGGAAGGAGATTATGAGCATAATGGTGAATTTTGGTCTTTTCCATTATCTACATCTGTTCCAAAACCTGTGCAAATAGGTGGACCCCCTGTATGGGTGGCTGCTAGAGCACCTATAACCTATGACTATGCAGTGAAAAATCATTGCAATATAATGTCTTGGCCTCTAACTAGACCATTTTCAGAGGCAGAGCTCTATAAACAACGTCTTGATGATGCTTTAGAAAGTGCCTCTGATGGCTTTAAACCTATTTTTGCGATGATGAGGCACGCTGCTGTCTATAAAAACAAAGAAGAATCGAGTGTCTATATCAAAGCTATTCAACGTATATTAGGCCAATTTGAAAATTTGTTTAAAAATTTAGGTGACGTTAAAGACGGCTTTCCCAAGGAAATTGCTTTGAAAGAACTAGAAAATAGAGAGGAATATAATCCAACTATGCTTGAAGAAAATCTACTGTTTGGAACACCAGACGAGGTTATTAAAAAATTAAAGCGTTATGAAGATCTCGGGGTGGATAATTTTATCTATTACGCATCGATGGGTTTGGATCATGGTTCACAGAAAAGATCACTAGAGTTGTTCTGTGAAGAAGTTCTTCCTGCTTTTCAATAGGAATAAAAAATGACAAGTCATCTAGAGGTAGAAGTAAAAGAAAAAGTACTAGAAATCAAAATCAATAAGCCAAAAGTAAATGCTATAGACCTTAAACTTAGTCAAGATCTTGGAAAAGCTTTTGCGGAATTACGAGATAATCCCGACCTTAGAGTTGGAATAATTACTGGTGAAGGAGATAAGATATTTTCAGCTGGATGGGACCTCAAAGCCGTTAATTCTGGAGAGATGGCGCTAGACAATTGGTGGGAAAAGGCGGACTATGGTGACGGTGGTTTTGCCGGATTAACAGAAAATTGGAATTTGAACAAGCCAGTGATTTGTGCTCTAAATGGTCACGCAATTGGTGGCGGTTTTGAACTTGCAATGTCCTGTGATTTGATTATAGCGGCAGAACACGTTGAATTTGGTCTGCCTGAGATGCCGCTAGGTATTGTTCCTGATGCAGGTGCACTTCAAAGGTTACCCAGAAGAATTCCATACAATATTGCAATGGAAATGTTTTTTCTTGGTCGTAGAATGTCAGCTCAGGAAGCAAAAAGCTTTGGATTGGTAAATAAAGTGGTTGATAAATCCTTACTTTTAGATTCTGCAAGAGAGTGGGCAGAAAAAATGTCGCAGACAGCTCCACTAGCAATGCAAAGCGTAAAGGAAGTTTTAAGAGCGATAGAATGTAAAGCTTTAAAAGAGGCTTTTTTAGAAATGCGGTCAGGCAATTTGTCGACATATTCGAATATGCTTAAATCTGACGATGCAGCTGAAGGTGTGGCGGCGTTTGTTGAAAAAAGAGATCCAAATTTCAAAGGAAAATAGCTTGGAAAGTTTAAATAATATCTCAACAGTGGCCAGCATTGGAGGTGGACCCATAGGAGCTGGTTGGGCCGCTCACTTTCTAGCCAAAGGCCTTAATGTAAAATGTTATCTCCACTCAGAGAATGAAATAGATGATTATAAGTCATTAATCAAAACGGCTTGGGAAACATTAGAAAAATTAGGCATTGATAAAACAGCATCGTTAGAAAAAATGCAAATCTTTACCAACTTAAAAGAGAGCTTAAGCGAGGTCGACTTTGTGCAGGAAAGCATTCCAGAGATATTAAATGTAAAGCAAGATTTTTATTCCCAAATTGATTTATTTTTAAACCCAAGCGTTATTATAGCTTCATCAACTTCTGGACTATTAATTTCAGACATCGTAAAAAACTGCAATACAAAAGATAGAGCAATAGTAGGACATCCTTTTAACCCTCCCTACTTACTTCCACTGGTAGAGGTTGTTGCTAGTGAATACACGAATAAACTATGTGTTGATCAGGCGGTCAGCTTCTATAAAGCGGTCGGTAAAGTCCCAATTGTGCTTAAAAAAGAAATTCCAGGATTTATTGCAACTCGTTTACAGGAAGCATTGTGGCGAGAGGCATTACACATGGTCGCAAATGATGAAGCAACACCCGAACAAATTGATTTAGCACTAATTAATGGGCCAGCACCTAGGATGGCTTACCAAGGTCAATGCATGGCATTTCACGTAGCCTGTGGTGAAGGAGGTATGGCTACAAATCTAGACCAATTCGGTCCTGCATTACAATTACCATGGACTAGACTTAAAGCACCTGAATTAACACAAGAATTACGTGATAAGATGGTTAATGGGTGTAAAGATATGTCAAAAGGTAAGCATTTTCTTGAAATGGCTAAAGATCGTGATAACGCAATAGCTGCGATTTTGCGTGCCATAAAAAACAATCATCCAAATAAATAATGAGGTTAGCATGAATTTTGAGGTAATAGTGACATGTGCGGTTACAGGAGCCGGTGAGACAGTTGATAAAAGTCCTCATGTTCCAGTAACTCCAAAAGAGGTTGCAGATGCTGCTATCGAAGCTGCGAAAGCAGGTGCTTCTGCAGCCCATGTTCATGTGCGAGATCCAGAAACTGGTAAAGGATCCCGAGATGTAAACTTATTTAAAGAAGCGGTTGACAGAATAAGAGATGATAAAACTGATGTAGTGATAAATCTTACTGCAGGAATGGGCGGTGATTGGGTTCCTGATGAAAATGATTTTTCGATGCCTGGCCCCGGAACGGACATGATAGGTCCTGATGAGAGGCTCGCGCATATAGAGATATGTAAGCCAGAAATTTGCTCCTTAGATTGTGGAACCTTAAATTTTGGTGTCAACGATCATTCTATTTATATATCCACTCTACCTATCCTGAGAAGAATGGCCGAATTGACAAAATCTTGGGGAGTAAAACCAGAATTAGAGGTTTTTGACTTAGGTCATATTAGATTAGCCAAACAGCTAATTGAAGAGGGATTAATTAAAGAACCTCCAATGTTTCAAATATGTTTAGGAATACCGTGGGGCGCTGACCAAAGTGTTGATACTATGAAGGCAATGAAGGATCATCTTCCATCAAACGCAACCTGGTCTGGGTTTGGTATTTCAAGAATGCAAATACCAATGGCTGCTGCAGCCGTTACTATGGGGGGCAATGTTCGTGTTGGCTTAGAAGATAATCTTTATCTTTCAAAAGGCGTGCTTGCTACGAATGGACAATTGGTTGAAAAAGTTATAAAAATAATCACCCTAATGGGTGGAAGAGTTCTTACCCCAGATGAAACAAGAAAAAAACTTTCATTAATAAAAAACTAATTATTGAGATAAACTATGTATGATACTTCAAGCGACTCAAAAATTCTATTAGATACTGTCCAAAAATTCATGGCTGACGAAATTTATCCTCATGAAGACCATGTGGATAAACTTGGTTATGTTCCTGATGAAATAGGCAAACAAATAGAAGAAAAATCAAAAGAAGTAGGATTATTTGCAGCTAATCTTCCAGAAAAATACGGTGGGGGGGGATTGGATTATTCTTCAATGATGATAGTTGAAAGGGAGTATGGAAAATCTTCACATGCTTTACATTCATGGATAGCACGTCCTACCGAAATACTTCTAGCCTGCAACGAAAAGCAAATGGAAGAATACCTTTATCCCTGTGTAAAAGGTGATAAACGAGAATTATTTGCATTAACAGAACCTGACGCGGGCTCCGATATCATGAGTATGAAATCTAACGCCAAGAAAGAAGGAGATGACTGGATTTTGAATGGTTCCAAACATTTTATTTCTGGACCATGTATGCCAGATTTTGCGATTGTATTTGCTGCTACAGGAGAAGATGAAACGCCTCGCGGAAAAAGAAAAAGAATTACAGCCTTCCTAGTAGATGTTGGTATTCCTGGATTTGATATTCAAGAGGGTACAAAGTGTATCAGCTACCGGGGATATAAAAATTACCAGTTAAGCTTTAACGACGTTAGGCTTTCTGCTGATAAGATACTAGGTACTGAGGGTAATGGACTTTCATTATCTGGGAAATGGCTTGGCATGGGTCGTATTTGGGTAGGAGCGACTTGTTGTGGCAAGGCAGAACGAATTCTTGATTTAGCTTTAGACTGGGCTGCTCAAAGAAAACAATTTGGCAAGCCAATAGGAACTTTCCAAGCTACAGGTTTCAAGCTAGCAGACATGAAGATGAACTTACGAGCCGCAGACCTTTTAGTAAAAGATGCTGTAGACAGGGCTCTTACTGGTCAAATGATGGATGAGGATGCGGCTATTGTTAAGATTTTCTGTTCAGAAATGCTTAATAAGGTAGCAGATGATACTGTTCAGATTTTTGGAGGAATGGGCTTAATGGAAGAGATGCCTATTGAGAGGCTTTGGAGAGACTCACGTTTGGAAAGAATTTGGGATGGAACCTCTGAAATACAAAGGCATATTGTAACACGCTCAATGCTTAGACCTCTTGGGGCATGATTTTAAACTCTTTTAAAAGCATTGATCGTTTTTTTAAGGCAAAATCAGTCGTTTTTATCGGTGGCAAAGACATATTTGTTCCCATAAGGGAGTTAAAAAGAAGAGGTTATAAGGGGAAAATATTTGTTGTTAACCCGACCAGAAAGAAAATCGATAATTATAAATGTTTAAGAAAGGTTTCTGACCTCCCGTTGAGTCCGGATGCTGCGTTCATCGCTGTGCCTGCTAAAGAGGTAATTTCAACTGTAAGAGCTCTTAAAGCCATTAAGTGCAAGGGAATAGTATGTTATTCGGCAGGGTTTAAAGAAATCGGTAAGACTGGAAAATACCTTGAGGATAGACTTATTAAGGAATGCGGTGATACTCCATTAATTGGGCCTAATTGTTATGGATTTATTAATTTTTGTGACAACCTTGCACTTTGGCCATTTTCACACAAAGGCAAACATTGCAAAAAGGGAATTGCGCTTATTACTCAAAGTGGAATGCTATCATCAGATATTATTATGGCGACTAGATCACTTCCAATTAGCTTTATGGTATCCGCGGGGAACCAAGCTGTAACAAAAATTGAAGACTTAATTCAATATTTCAGCAAAAAGACAAATGTGTCCTGCATTGCTATACACATCGAAGGAATTTCTGATTTAACTAGATTTGTGGAGGCCTCAAAATTTTCATTTAATGCAGGAAAACCTATTATTGTTTACAAATCTGGTAAATCACAAATTGGTAAAAGGATTGCTAAAAGCCATACCGGATCTCTTTCTGGAAATAATGAAATGTATTCAGCACTTTTTAAGCAATTGGCTATCACGGAAGTGCATGACCCAATACAATTACTTGAAACAGCTAAATTATTTAGTATTTCGTGTCCAATAAAAACAAATAAAATTTTAGCACTTACCTGTTCTGGTGGTGGAGCTGCGATGGTTGCAGATAACGCAGAAGATTTAGAATTAAAGTTACCAAACTTTAGAAAAAGTCAGAAAAAATCACTGGACAAAGTGTTACCAAAAATAGCAACGATATCAAACCCCTTGGATTACACAACTCCCATATGGGGTATTCCAGAAAAGACAGGTCCAGTATTTAAAAACGCATTGAAAAACGACTATTCCACAGCAATTTTGGTACAGGATTTTCCTCATACGCAAATAAACGATACTGAACAACTCTATTTAAACGATACAAAGGCTTTTATAGATGAGAGTAAACTCGTTGGACTTACTCCCATTATCTGTTCAACTCTGCCTGAAAATATAAATGAAAATGTTGGCAATAAGATTTTGAGGTTAGGCGGTGTCCCAATGCAGGGCATATATAACTGTTTAAACGCAGTAAGACACCTTCTAGATTACAATAATTTCAGTGATAAAAAAGAGTTACAAAAATTTAAGCTAGCACAACGCAAAAATGATAAATTTCTAAACGCAAACGAGTACCAAGGAAAAATTAGTATCAAAGCACAAGGAATAAAGGTTCCCAATGCTCAGCTTGTAAAAAATATAAAAGATTTACAAAAAGTAAAAATTAAATTTCCAATCGCTTTAAAGTTTACTAGCTCAAAAATTTTACATAAGACCGAGTTAGGAGCTGTTAAATTAAACATTAATAGTCGAAAGGAGCTCGTATCAAAATATCATGAAATTAAAAAATCATTGGGCTTACAGGCGATTAATAATGGTATATTTTTTATTGAAGAAATGCTTCCAGCTCCAATTGCAGAAATGTTTTTAAGCATTCGAAGTGACAAAACATTTGGTAATGTATTAGTTGTTGGTATGGGAGGAGCATTAACTGAATTATACAGGGATACAAAAACTTTTATATTACCTGTATCAAAAAAATATATTTCACAAGAAATTAAAAAAATGAAATTTTTCAATTTAATCAATGGCTATCGCAATAATAGTAAAGTAAATTTAAACATGATTATAAATGAAATATTTAAAATAGCAGATATTCATAGCCAAGAAGAAAATGGGTGCGAATCAATAGAGATAAATCCGTTTTTTATATACGAAGAGAGCATGATAGCAGCTGATTGTGTTTTAAGTCGAAAAATATAAGATCCTATTTATATTTTTCTTTATTTCTAGAAGCTTTCTCTCTGAAAAGTGCACCTATAGCTGCGTCTAATGTGACTTTTCCTATTTTTTTACCTTTATCATCGACGACGCTACACTCATTGTTCTTTTCATTATTTAAGACCTTTAAAGCGTCTTCGAGAGAACAAGAGCTATCTAAAGAAGTGCCTTTACTACTACCTTTTTGCATAATGGATTTAACTTCAATTACTTTCCCACGGTTAATATCTTTAATGAAATCAGAGATATAGTCATCAGCTGGCTTCATAATTATTTGTTGAGGATCACCTTTTTGAATAATCTTTCCATCCCTCAATATTGCAATGTTATCTCCAATTCTGAGCGCTTCATCTAAATCGTGCGTAATAAAGATAATTGTCTTATGTAAATCTTTTTGAAGTTCTAAAAGAATATTTTGCATGTCAGTTCTTATTAAAGGGTCTAAGGCTGAAAATGCCTCATCCATCAATAATATGGGAGCATCTGTTGCCAATGCTCTAGCCAAACCAACTCTCTGTTGCATACCACCGGAGAGTTGAGCAGGATATCTTTCCTCAAAACCTGATAATCCCACACTCTCAATCCACTTATGGCTTTTCTCCTTCGCTATACTTTCTTGCTCTCCTTGGATGGTCAGGCCATACGCAACGTTTTGCGCTACTGTTTTATGCGGTAATAGAGCAAACTTTTGAAAAACCATAGACGTCTTCTTTCGCCTGAATTCACGCAACTGAAGTTGTGACATGGAAAGAATATCCTCGTCATCTACGGTAATTGCGCCTGCTGTAGGTTCAATCAAACGATTGATATGTCTTATAAGAGTTGACTTTCCAGAGCCTGATAGTCCCATAATCACTTGTATTCTTTGTTCAGGAATATCTAAATTAATATTGTTTAGTCCAAGGACATGACTATGATTATCCAATAGCTCCTGTTTTGACATTCCATCTTTTACAGGATCTATAAAAGATTTACCTCTAGGACCAAAGATTTTATAGAGATTTTCTATTTTAAGCTTCGTTTTACTCATGCTCTTTTCCGTACCGATGAGCCTGAAGTCTTTGTCCGTATCGCTGTGATACCCTATCAAAAATTATTGCCAACGCGACAATTGCTAAACCGTTCATCAAGCCGAGAGTTAAATATTGATTTTGAACAGCTTGCAGAACCGGCATACCTAATCCTTTTACACCGATCATTGAAGCTATAACAACCATTGCAAGCGCCATCATGATAGTTTGGTTTACTCCAGCAAAAATATTTGGTAATGCCAAGGGGATTTGAACCGAAAAGAGCTTTTGTCTGTAGCTAGAGCCAAAAGCATCTGCAGCCTCAAGAATCTCTTTATCCACTAACCTTATGCCTAGATTAGTTAAACGAATTATTGGAGGTATCGCGTATACACAAACAGCTATCAAGCCTGGCACTCTTCCAATTCCTAAAAGCATTACCACCGGCAACAAATATACGAAGATTGGAATAGTTTGCATTAAATCTAAGATTGGCGTTATTGCACTTTGCACACGATCATAGCGTGACATTAGTATTCCAATTGGGATTCCGACGGCTATACAAATGAGTGTAGAGACAGATATTAATGAAATAGTTGCCATCATATCTTTCCACATTCCGAAATAACCAATTAACATAAAAGAAACTACAGATCCTAAAGCTAGCTTCCAGCTTCTAGATCCAAGATAGGCAAGTCCCGCAACAATTATAAGTATTATTGGCCATGGTGTAGCTATTAAGAGTTTTTCTAACCACACTAAGAAGAAATAAAGAGGATCAAAGAATGCTTCAATAGCATCTCCATTTGACCTAGACCATTCTCTAAAAGATCCATCAATACCTTTTTTCAAATCTCTTAAGTCTCGTTTGCCTAAGCTTGGAAACTCTGCCAACCAATCCATTAGGGACCCTTTTTTAACAAAATTAAAAAAAAGGTCGCCTCAGTTACCCAAGACGACCTAAATAAAAGTATATCCTTAAAGAGATTCCTTAACCTTCTTAGCAACGTCTGCAGACACCCAAGGTGTCCATACATCTTCATATTCGATTAAGAACTCAACAGCTGCGTCTGGACCATTAGCTTGGTTATCTTCCATATATACCAACATTTTGTTCATTATTGGACCTGGAAAAATACGTTTCGCAAAATAACCCATAGCATCTGCGCCAGCAGACTCTTTGAAATTTGTAGTCACAATAGTGTGAACTTCTGACTTAGTCCAAGCCGATGGCTTAGGATCAGCACAGTCTTGTTCTGCTTTTGCAATACAACCATCCCAGTTCTCTGCACCAGCAAATGGAACTCCAAACGGAACAAGCTGCATATTAAATTTTCCGATGGGAGCTGTTGGAGCCCAATAGTACCCAAACCAGTTGTCTCCTCTTTGCACAGCTTTTGCCATTGATGCATCAAGACCAGCTTGTGAACCTGGGTCAATTAAGATCCAGCCTTTATCTTCCATTTTAAACGCTCTAAAGAGGTTTATGTTTGATAGTTGGCAACCCCATCCTGCAGGGCATCCAATGAATTCACCTTTTGAAGGATCCTCTTTTGCTGGGAATAGATCTGGTCTTTCAAGAATATCTAAAACAGTCTTTAGACCTGGGTTCTTTGTGAGCACGTAATCTGGAACCCACCATCCTTCTCCAAGGTCAGTGATTGGCATTTCTCTTGCTGAATGCAATCTTCCTTCGTCCATTGCCTTGAAAAGTGGTTCCCTTACGGCGTTTATCCATAATTCGGCAGCAACATCAGGTTGACCCTTCTCATTCATAGACGCAAAAGTCGTAGTAGTTGCACCGGCAACCATTTCGATTTCACAGCCATAGCCCTCTTCAAGGATAATTTTATCGACATTTGCCATTAGTGTAGCTGATGGCCAGTTCATATCAGCCATAGAAATTGATCCACATGCCGCATAGACATTTGTGGCTAAAGCCATGGTGCCAGCAACGACAGTTGACATCAAAAATTTATACATATCTCTTTCCTTCCATTTTAGGTCATACGTTAAAGACCAAGATTTGTTTATAGTAAGGCTACCCGTTTCATTGAGCGCTTGTCAATAGCAACAACCTTTTTTGTAGCGAGCTTTACAATTGAGGCCACACTTTCATTCAATTATTGAACTAGTCCTTTAAAAATGCTTGAAAAAACGCCGGTTTGTTGTATCGTAATCAATGAGGTCGGTCGCTAGCCCTCTATAAAAAAAGGCCTTAAATGTTTTCGGAGGCTGTAGTGGCATTGTTCAACTTAATATTATCCAAGCTTAACAGTAAAAAACCTGTTTATAATGTAGGTCAGAGGCTGTATTCAAAAACAAAACGCAAGGCCCTCTTCTTGGAAAAGGAAATCTTTGTAAATGAGATAAAGCATTTTCGCGTGAGCATTGAGGGGTCACCGATAAAAAAAGCCGTAATTTTAAGTGAAAACGCTTTACAAAAAGACCAATACAAAGCTCTTGAAAATAAATCTAAGACAGAAACACTGCTTTGATTTTCTTTGTCTTTTAAGCCTAATTTATACTTAACGATCAGGAGTCAGCAATATAACGTCATCTGTTAGACCTTCCTTTCTGACATCTACCTTACTTAACTTCCCAGACCCAGTTTTTCTGATACTATCTACAAATCTGATATACTTTGGAACAGCAAACCGAGGTAACTTTTCTTGACAAAATAGCAGAAATTTATCGTTATCTATTTTGTCTTCTTTATTTTTTACAATACAAACGAGGACTTCATCTTCACCGCCTGATTTTTCCGTTTTTACCCCTATTGCTGCACTTTCATCTACTTGCGGGTATGAATTAATAACTTGTTCCAACTCAAAAGCAGAAATGTTCTCACCTCTACGCCTAATGCAGTCCTTTATCCTATCAAAATAATGCATCCTTCCCTTTTCGTCAAAATAGCATGCATCGCCTGTATGAAACCATAAATTTCGCCAAGCCTCGACAGTTTTCTCTGGCATTTTATAGTAACCCGCTGAAAAAATTCCTGGGTGTTTAGGCCTAATTAGTAATTCTCCAACTTTATTTACAGGCAGAGTTTCATCATTCTCTGGATCAGCAATTCTGACTTCATATAATTCATTTACTGGGTAACCAGCACGCCCTGGAACACAAGTCTCTTCATTAAGTGAAGCCCAAAAACTCATGCCGCTCTCAGTCATCCCGAAACCTTGCAAAAACTTAATATTAAAACGTTTTTCAAAATCTTTTCCCCATTCACCGATAGGAACGGCACTAACTAATCTTAATGAATGATTTTTATCTTCCTTGCTCTCCTCCGTGCTATAAACAAACTCAGGCATGACACCAAGTAGATGTGTTGTTGTCGCTTTTGAGATTTGAACGTCACTTAACCATCGATTGGGGCTAAATCTTTCTACGCAATAAACACTCATGCCCGCATATAGAGCTGCGAAGCACTGAATACTTAGTGCGTTAATATGGAATAACGGCATGCAGATATACTGTGTGTCTCTATCAGAAAACTCAGCAACCTCAGCACTTATAATTGCGTAAGAAAAGAAGTGTCCATGAGGCAACAAGACACCTTTAGACGGACCAGTGGTTCCAGACGTATACATTATCGCACAAATTTTATGAATTGAAGCAGTTTCTAGTAAACTTATTTCGCTATCATTAATGATATTATCTAAGCACGATTGAAAGTTTAAAATCTCTTCGGCATGAAGAGCCGTTGGCAATGATTTTTTATCAAAAGACTTAGTTACTATAGTACCCCTCAGTTGGTTTTTTTGTGACTTTATATCTTTAAACACCTCCAATAAAGTATTATCTATTATAGATATTTTTGGCTCGCAATTAAGAAACTGGTGCTCTAAGAATTGCCCTCTTAATTCTGTATTTATCGGGACAAAAATAGCTCCAATCTTCATTACAGCAAATAGAGAAATAAGAAACTCTGGACTATTTTTTAAAAAACAAAAGACATTTTCATCTTCTTTAAGTCCGATATCTAAAAGTTTATAAGCAAATTTGTCTGACTGCTCGTCAAGCAATTTAAACGAAAGAGAAGTGCCGGAGTCAAATCTAATGAATTCTTTGTCCCCATATTCAGACGCTCTGATCTTTAACAACTTCAAAATATTCCAGTTGGATTTCTCAGCAAAAACACCTCTTTCTTTCATAATAAAACTCCGTACCACAAAATAGCTTTAATTATTATTTTATTAATTTGTCGGTGTTAGAATACAGTGCATTATATACTACAGCAAAGCAAATTAAAGATCCTCCCAGAATGGTATTGAGTAAAACCTCTTCTCCAATAAAAATCCATACCCAAACCGGTCCCAAAAATACCTCTCCAAGCATTAATATGGTTAGTTGCGTTGCAGGAACAAATTTTGAGCCTAAAGTATATAAAACAAGGCCACCACCTACCTGGAAGACACCTAAGATGAAAATAATGAAGAAATCTTTGCTGATAAGCTGAAAACTATAATTTGAAAACAATATAATTAAGAAAGCAACAGAGGATGCGATGATCCCAGAAGCGAAAACAGATGGCAACATTTGCATATGTTTGTTTAGTCTTAGATTAATAGTAAAAAAAGAAAAGCCGATGGCTGAAATAATAGCGGATAAGTTTCCTTTCCAATCACCGCCACCAAAATCACCCCAAATCATAATAACGACGCCGGTAAAAGCAATGGCAATGGACAGCAATGTTTTGGATGATATTGTTTCTTTTAGAAATATTGGTGACAAAATAGCTGTAAATATTGGGGCACAAGCAAATAATATAAGAGCATTTGCTGCTGATGTAGTTAATAAAGCGTAAATTCCTCCTATATATGCAAAAAATAGTGCAGTACCACCAGACAAGTAAGACAACCAGTTTCTTAAAAGAAGAAAAAAGTTAAACCTGAAAAAAAAATGGAGCAAAAACCCAATAAAAATTGAAATAAAAATTGAACGGAAAAATAATATTTCAAACGCATTGGCCTGCTCAATGCTCTTGATACTTAATCCTATAGTGGACCAAAGTATTCCTGCGGTAACAGCTAAAAGAATACCAAAACTCTTATCTGTCATAGTCTTCTAAAATTTGCAATATTCTCATTAATCTTTTCTCATATAGACAAAGAATCTCTAATAGCTTTAAGTAATAAAGTAAACATGTTAATCTTTCCGTAGGGGAAATTGAAATGGCAGGAAAAGAATTTTTAGAGTCGATTGAAATCAATTTCAAGCAAGCTATAAAATTTTTAAACAGTAATAAATCAGAGAGTGTTTTAACTGACGATCTTGCAGAACAAATTATGCAAGCAAATTCAACTTATTTAGTAAGATTTGGCGTTAGATTAAGGAATAAAGTTTATACATTTCAAGGCTATAGATCAGTACACTCCGATCACTTTGAACCTGTTAAAGGAGGCATAAGGTACGATTTAGATGTAAATCAAGAGGAAGTTGAGGCTTTAGCAGCTCTTATGACTTATAAGTGTTCGCTTGTTGAGGTACCTTTCGGGGGATCAAAAGGTGGTCTAATCATTGACCCGAAAGAATGGAGTGCGGAAGAACTAGAAAAAATTACCCGACGATTTACTCAAGAACTGGCTAAAAGAGATTTAATTCATCCATCACAGAATGTACCAGCACCTGATGTGGGAACTGGGGAACGAGAAATGGCCTGGATGGCAGACGAATATAGGAGATTGAACCCCACGGATTTAAATGCATGGGCCTGCGTTACTGGAAAACCTGTAAGCAAAGGAGGGATTGCTGGCAGAACTGAAGCTACTGGGCGTGGCGTGAAATACGCACTAAACGCATTCTTTGACTGTAAAATTGATTTAGAAAAAACTGGGCTCTCACCAGGGTTAAGTGGAAAGCGAGTAATAATACAGGGTCTCGGTAATGTTGGCTATCATGCTGCACTATTTTTATCGAAAGAGGATGATGCAAAAATAACTCATGTTTTGGAACGGGATGGAGCTATAATAAATGAACAAGGGATCGATATCCAGAAATTACGAGACCATATAATAAAAAATGGCTCAATAAAAGGCTATCCGGGGTTTACCGATAAAGGGCCAGAGCTTCTGGAAGCTGATGCCGATATTTTGATTCCTGCAGCAATGGAGTTGGTAATAACTGAAGAAAATGCTGCAAGAATTAAGGCTCCTTTAATCATCGAAGCAGCAAACGGACCAATATCGTCCAATGCTGATAAGATATTAAATAAAAATAGTAAAATTATTATTCCAGATTTATATGCAAATGCTGGAGGAGTTACAGTTAGCTACTTCGAATGGATCAAAAATTTAAGCAGAATAAGATTTGGTAGACTACAAAGACGTGCGCAAGAAAACCAACTGTCTTCTTTAATCAGTGGAATTGAGTCTATGACTAAGGAAAAGTTTTCTGACGATTTTAAAAAAGAGATTGTTAAAGGCGATTCAGAGCTCGATTTAGTAAGATCAGGACTGGAAGATACTATGCGAACTACATATGATGTAATAAGTGCTCGTTGGAACTCAGATACAGATATTCCTGACCTGCGCACTGCCGCTATGATGGTTTCGATAAGTAGAGTAGCTAGCACCTATTCAACGTTAGGCATTTGATAAATTATCAATGTTTATGCATCTAATCGCTTACATTCTACTTTCTCTGATGTCAGAAATAATTAGTTCAAGCTCCTCTAAAGGCACAAAGCCCGGAAAAAATTTATCCTCGATAATAAATAAAGGTGTGCCAGAAAAACCTATTCGTCTTGCTAGTGCATTTGACTTTGCTATATGGTTTATAACGAATTCACTCTCCATGTCTTTTTTTAAGCTGGAGACATCAATCTTTAAATTTTTTGCTATTTCAAAAATTTTAGCCTCTGTTAAGCTGCCCTCTTTCATAAGCCTCCAATGATATTCTTTGTACTTACCCTGTGCGATCGCTGCTAAAGCAGCTTTTGCGGCAATAATGCTATTATTGTTCAAAATGGGCCACTCACGGGGTATAAACTTTATATTCTCATCAGATTTTATTAAATCTTGAAGGTCCTTTGCGGCAGTTTTGCAATAAGGACAGTTATAATCGAAGAATTCAATAATTGTTATATCTCCGTCTGGATTACCAATAACAACCGTATCTTCAGTGTCAGTTAGTTCTGAGCTATATTCTCTAATTTGCTTAGAGACAATATCATTCCTTTTTTGTTCTTCTCTAGCTTGTAGAATTCTAGAAGCCTCTCGCAGTATTTCAGGATTTTCGAGCAATGCTTCCAGTGCTAACTTTTTTATTGTTGCCATCTCATTTTCTGAAAAGTTGTTGTCTCTTTTATCTTGAGCAAATAAAGGTATGGTTACAAAAACATAAACTACGAATAAGATGGTGTATGAGATACATTTAAGCTTCATAAGCATTAGGAACTAAGGCTCCCAATCTTATGAAATAATTGTCGATATGCCTCCTGCCCTTTATAAAAGCTAGATAATCGGAAAAATTCATTAGGCGCATGCCAGTTTTCGTCATTAAGTTGAAAAGAAAATGTTGTAGTATAGACGCCTAAAAATCGGTAAAAAGCAGAAAGAATGGGAATTGAGCCTCCAACTCTTATAATATATGGATCTTTTCCATAAATATTTTTAAGTACCTCTTTTGCCAATTTCATTGAATTCAAGTCACTGGGGATTAATAAGGGATCGCCTTCATCTTGAAGCGGTATAACCTTACCAGTGACTCCCGATGGCAGGTGTTTTTCAACATGTTTTTCAATCTTTTTAAGTATCTCTTTTGGTTTTTGATCTGCTACTAAACGACAAGTTATTTTTGCAAAGGCTTTCGAAGGTAGAACCGTTTTAGTACCTGCTCCTTGATAACCACCCGAAATACCATTTAAATCAATAGTAGGGCGTGCGCTTACTCGCTCTAATGGTGTATAGCCAATTTCACCATCTAAACAAATGGCGCCAGTCTGTTCTACAAATTTTTTCTCATCAAAAGGAACTCTTGATATCTCCTCTTTGTCTTTAGAAGTAAGAGGAATAACTTCATCATAAAAACCTTCAACAGCGATCTCTCCGTTATCATTCTTCATGGAAGCGATCAATTGTGATAATGCCATTACAGGGTTTGCAATCGCCGCACCATATATACCCGAATGCTTGTCGGTATCTGGACCAGTTACCTCAATATCAAAACCTAAAATACCTTTATAAGCTACTGCTAATTCACACTCATCTTCAGAAAACTGGCCACCATCAGCTGAAAAAATCATGTCACAGGTCAGTTTGTTGACATTTTTGGAAACAAATTCAGGCATGTTTGGTGAGGCCACTTCTTCTTCCCCTTCAAAAATGAATTTGATGTTGAACGGGAAAGTCTCCGACGTTTTAAATATTGACTCAAACACAACGATAGGTATGAACATGGAACCCTTATCATCAGAAGCTCCTCTCCCAAAAATTTTGTTATCTTTAATAATCGGTTTGAAGGGATCAATATCCCACAAGTCAAGCGGATCTACAGGTTGAACATCATAATGACCATATATAAGTACCGTAGGTTTATCACTTCCGGCATGCAACCAATCACCATAAACTGCAGGTTGCCCACCAGTATCCATTAGCTCCACATTCTCTATGCCAGCTTTTAACATTCGCTCTTTTAACCAGGCCGCAGCTCTTTGAACGTCTTTAGAATGTTCTGGCAGAGCAGCAATCGAAGGTATAGATATAAAATCTAACAAATCATTATTAAATTTTTCTCTATTTTCTGTTAGATATTTTTGATCATTTTCCATTATTTAAGCAACCTTCTTACCATCTATCCTAGACAACTTAATATGTTATACGTTCAAATTTATTTAAAGTAACTTTTTTATTAAGTAAACGAAGTTAGTTTATCTAAACAAACATTAATAAAGCAAACCTTATACTCAATTAGTATTTAATTGTAATAGAAACTAACCGAATGTTTAGCCTCAGCAAAAAATAACCATCTTGAAAAATAAATTCCTACAAAATGAATCCCTATCACTAAAACGCTAATGCTAAAGTTACCAGGAAACATTAAAATTAATGACATTGGCAAAACAAATGCCGCAAAGAAAGAGATATATCTTATTTTTATCGCATGTTTCCTAGCAACTTTATAAACCATCTCATTAAGCAAATAGTTTCTATTAGTATGAGCAACGTCAAAAGCTCTGATATCTTCATTTTTACTAAATCCCAAAGCGGTACCAACACTCGTTTCTTTATGTATAAAACTTTGGTCAGCAATATACCAAAACAAGACTTGAAGAACTCCAAAAATCAATAGCAAAACTAAGCTAGCGTAATCCAATAATAGAATTGAGCCACCTGCCAAAGCTGTAAAAATAAAAAGAGCAGGCGTAAACATATTATTCCAAGATGGAACGGTTTTTAACTGTACATAAATCATGGAAGTAGTAAAAATAGTAAATAAAGATAGAAGAAATAATATAATGCCAACCTCGTTGATATATCGATTTTGTACAAAAACCCAACCAATGTTTCCCACAACAATCGATAGGCAGAAGATCGAGGAAATTGCCTCTCGACTTAGCCAGCTAGTTTGCCATTGAGACATGGATTTGATTGCATTTTTTTTGTTTGCAAGATGAAAAAAAGAGGAAATCAATCCGATAATTGAAAAAAAAAGACCAATTACAGAAAAAATCACAATATCACCTGCGCTGATCTGGCTCAAAAATTGTAGCAGTCCAACAATTGAAATCAGCCCAAAACCGAAACCAGAAAGAACAGTAAAAAGGATTATTGATGGAGCAGGATGCATTAGAATTTACTAAGAGCTCTATCCACCCAACCAAGTAGCCCTGTAGCATCTGTTTCCTCCTCAACAACTGACCCAACAGAGCTGACAGCATCCTTAGACTTTATTCTAGGAAGTAGATATTTATTAACCGGTTTTGTTTGCATTTCAGGCATAAGATCAACTCCACCTCTCTCTCTGACCTTCTTTGAAACGTCTGAATTAGGGTCATTGAAATCACCAAATGCTCTTGCGCCAGTGGGACAACTCTTTACACACACGGGCACTCTGTCCTCTGGTGGAAGCTCTTCACTATAAATTCTATCAACACACAAAGTACACTTTTTCATCACACCGCTTACTAAATCTAGCTCTCGAGCTCCATAGGGACACGCCCAAGCACAAAGCCCACAGCCCATGCAATCATCTTCATTAACAAGAACTATCCCATCTTCTTCTCTCTTGTAACTTGCTCCCGTCGGGCAAACAGTCACACAAGGTGCATCTTCACAGTGAAGGCAAGATCTTGGAAAGTAAAACGTCTCAGCTTCATTCGTGCTGCTGTTTTCTCTCTCATATGAATGAACTCGATTTAAAAAAGTACCAACTGGATCCTTCTGATGAGAGTTGATATCACTTAACTGCTTTTCGTCTCCTGATGAATTCCACTCTTTACAACTCACTACACATCCGTGGCATCCAACACAAGTGTCAAGATCAATTAGAAGCCCTAATTTTTTATCTTCGCATTTAGGTAATTTTGTCAATTCTTACTCATTTCTTTTTATCTACCCCAACATTTACAGGAGAGCTCAATACTGGAAACTGCGGGAGAGATACCTTACTGGGATTATCCACCTTCTCAATGTTAACCAATAGGTCATACCATGCAGCTTGTCCAGTAATAGGATCAGAATTACTATATCTGTAGCCGCTATCATTCTTGGGCAAAAGATCAGAAATGAGATGATTTATTATAAAACCTTCATTAGCCTCCTCCACATTTTCATCTAGAGCCCAAGATCCTTTTCTTTTGCCAATTGCGTTCCATGTCCATACTGTATCTTCATTCTGGCTCTTCATAAGCGCGACCGGAACAACTATTGATGAATTTTCCGACGTCAATATTGCCCAGTCTCCATCTTTGAAATCCTTTTCTTTCCAAATACCTTTAGACACAAATAATTTGTTAGAACCATGAATTTGTCTCAACCAAACATTCTGACTGCCCCAACTATGATACATCGCTGCGGGTCTCTGTGTAATTGCATGTATTGGATATTGTTTGACTTTTTTTGGATCATGATTTGACCACCAAATTGGTAATGGATCCATTTTTTCGTCAATTCTATTAAACAAATGCTTCTGAGGTTTCAAATTATCTGGCAAATGCTGGTAATTTTGCAACTTTGCTAGTGGTTCTAAATATATTTGAAAGACAAAAGGCTCTTCTTTATCGTAGAAACCCATTTCAACAGCCCACTTTTGATATGCTTTATTCCATGGTTTATAATATTGGGCTTCGTCGGGGATTTTTTCACTCCAAAAACCTCCATTCTTTATATAATTTTCAATTTGATCTAAGCTAATGTCTCCTCGGCCAACATCTGTATTAGTCTCACCTCTAAATCCTGCTAAGGGCCCAATGCCCGGGCGTCTCTGATGTTTCTGCATGTAATCAGCGTAATCCTCATATAATGGCCGCTTGTCGCTGTCTACCATTCCTGGTAGCTCCAGCATAACGCCAAGTTGCAGCAAAACATCTTGAAAACTTCTCACATCTCTATCTGGCTTAACAACTGGCCAGCGTATTGCATCACTAACTTGATCGGGCTCACCTATAGGCCGATCCAATAACGATATACAATCATATCTTTCTAAATATGTCGTATCCGGCAAAATAAGATCAGCGTAGGCAACAGTCTCTGAGTAATAGCTATCGGAGTATATTATCCTAGGAATTCTATATGTGCCTGTTTCAGGGTCTCGTTCTGTTAATTTCTTGATTGTTTCCTCAGTATTCATAGAGGAATTCCATGCCATATTCGCCATGTAGAGAAATAAAGTATCTATTTTATAAGGATCTCCACTGTGACAGTTAGATATTACAGTATGCATTAATCCATGTGAAGACATAGGGTTTTCCCATGTAAAACCTTTATCAATTCTTGCTGGCTTACCATCCTCAGTATAAGCTAAGTCTTCGGGTCCACTTATATACCCAAGATGAGGTCCATCTAATTCACTATCAGGACTAAATTTAAAATGTGGTCTAGGGTGCGCATCAAACGGCTTAGGATAAGGCGGTTTATACCGAAATCCACCTGGAACATCAACGCTACCAATTAAAATTTGAAGCAAGTGTATAGCTCGGCAGGTTTGGAATCCATTGGAGTGCGCTGAAATACCCCTCATCGCATGGAAACTAACCGGCCTGCCGGTGAACCCCGACCTTTTTTCCCCTCTAAAGTCTACCCAACTTTGATCAATGTATATTGACTTGTTAAACGCAGTTGTAGCTATATCATCGGCCAACCTTAATATTTGCTCTTCCTTCAATCCGCACTGCGGTGCAACTAATTTTGGAGAATATGCGTTATCCAAATATTTTTCAGTTAACAAACTAAATACAGTCTTATAGGAACCATTTTCATTTTTATAAGACTTGGTCAAAGACGGCCTCACTCCCTTATCTGAAAATCTCTTTAATTCACCGGAAAAATGATCTATTACAAGAGGGCAGCCTTCTTTATCCTTTAAAAACAATCCATTACTCTCATTAGTTGATGTAATGCTCACAAGGAATGGTGAATTTGTAAAACTTTGCAAATAATCTAAATCAATTTTTTTCTTTTTAAGCAGTGTATGCACAATCGAAAGAACCAAGAGGCCATCGGTTCCTGGGCGTATCCCTAACCATTGATCTGCAACTGAATTATAGCCAGTCCTAACTGGATTAATTGCGATAACTTTTGCACCTCTATTTTTCAACTTTCCTAACCCTCTTTTAATAGGATTACTATCATGATCTTCTGCCACACCAAAAAGAAGCATTAGCTCTGTTTTATCCCAATCAGGAGAACCAAATTCCCAAAATGAACCTCCAATAGTATAAATACCTGCAGCAGCCATATTTACAGAACAAAAACCGCCATGAGCTGCGTAGTTGGGTGTGCCAAACTTTTGTGCCCACCAACCAGTAAATGACTGAGATTGATCTCGACCAGTATAAAAGACGAGTTTTTCTGGCGATTTTTTACGAATGGGAGATAACCACTCAACCGCTATCTTAAGAGCCTCATCCCAGGATATCTCTTCAAACTTCCCCTCTCCACGCTCACCAACCCTACGTAGTGGCTTTTTTAGCCTAGAGGCTGCTTTATGCTGAAAAATACCAGAAGCGCCTTTCGCACATAAAACACCCTTATTTACTGGATGATCTCTATTACCTTCTATATGAACTACTTCATTGTCTTTTATATGCACATCAATGCCACAGCGACATGCACACATATAACAAGTCGTTTTAGAAACTTTTACAAGGCTTTCAGTGGCGTAAACTTCTTTATCCATATTTTTCTTTTAGATTAATCTTTAGTATTTATTTCTATTAATTTTTGGTCTTCATCGACCATTTCGCCTTCAACTACAAAAATAGAGACAACCGAGCCAGAAACATTTGAAACAACGGGGATTTCCATTTTCATAGATTCAATAACTATCACGTCTTGACCAGATTCAACAACATCCCCAACTTTACAATTAATTTTCCAAATCGATCCTGATATTTCTGACGAAAGAATAGCTCTTCCCATTGTGTTTCCCCTCAATAAATGAATTACAACCTAACGTAATTAAAAAATATTTAAAAGATTTAAAAAAAATATTAACATAAAAATTGTATTGGGAGAGTCAAATGCAGGCACCTTCTTTTAAAAATAAAATAAATCCTGGCAAGGCCCCAGAAAAAATCAATGTTTTTTCTGAACCGACAGAACTAGCTCTAAAAGAATGGAATAATAAAGGCTTACAATTGCCGGACGTATCTATAATTAATTCATATAGAAAAGAACAAGTCGTAACGCAATTAAAGAAGAACAGAGTCGATGCCATTTTGCTTTTTGACCCATTAAATATTAGGTACGCAACTGGCACATCAAATATGCTTTTGTGGAATACACATAACCCTTTTAGATCCTGCTTAATTTTTGATGACGGCCACTGTATTCTTTGGGATTACCAAGAAAGCACGCATTATTTAGAATCCAATTATCTGTACGTCGATGAAGTTAGAACTGGCGCATCTATGTTTTATTTTGCAAAAGGAGATAATGTGAAGTCTGCCGCTGAAGATTTTTCTCATCAAGTGAGTCAATTCTTCGAAAAAAAAAGAAAAAACAATAAGAAATTGGCGATAGATAAAATAATGCTCGATGGGTTTAAAAGTCTAGAAAGTAGAGACTTTAAAATCGAAAATGGAGAAAAAATAATGGAGCATGCGCGATCTATAAAATCTGCCGAAGAGATAAAAGCTATGAGATGCTCTATTTCGGCATGTGAAACCTCAATACATGTTATGGAGAAAGAAACAAAGCCAGGTATGACTGAAAATGATATCTGGTCAATTCTTCATTCGGAAAACATTAAAAGAGGTGGAGAGTGGATTGAAACTCGATTACTCTCGTCCGGTACCAAAACAAACCCCTGGTTTCAGGAATGTGGCTCTAGAATACTTCAGAATAATGAAATAGTGGCTTTTGATACTGATCTAGTTGGTTGTTACTCGATTTGCACTGATATTTCTAGAACATGGTGGATAGGAGACCAAGAGCCAACAAAGGAAATGAAACAAGATTATCAAATAGCATTGGAACATATCCAAAAGAATGCTGAACTTGTTGCTCCTGGTGTTCACTTTAAAGATTTAACCTTTAAAGGACATCAACTTGATGATATGTATAAAAAACAACAATACAGTTGCAGGTTTCACGGTGTTGGGCTATGCGACGAGTTTCCTCTGATAACATATCCAGAGGACTATGAAGAGGGTGCATTTGACTATGTCCTTCAGCCAGGAATGACGTTATGTGTAGAGGCATTAATCAGCCGTGAAAACGGCGAATTTTCAATTAAGCTTGAAGATCAATTACTTGTGACAGATAGTGGATTTGAAAATCTTACCTCTTATCCATTCGACGAAAAGTTTCTAAATTAATTCTCTTTAAATTTTACCTTCTGTTAAAAACACAAGAGCAAACGAATCCTCATTTATCTCGAAAATTTGGTTTTCTGTGGCATATATCAAGGCTGCAATGCCTGCACCCCCGGAAGGGCTAGTTGTAATTCCAAAATCATTTATAAATTTCAGTTTTTTCTCGACATAATCATCTTCTAAGTGCATGAAATAATTTGCTGTCTTTGAAAGCGAATAAAATGCAGACCAGGATGGCTCTTTGCAATCTAAACGCCCCATTGTTGACACTTGGCCTTCGGCAACACTTGGTTTTTCATTTTGTAAAGACACAAACAAGGTCTTTGCTTGACTAGGTTCAACAACAATTATCTGGGCATCTTGCCTTAAAAACTTTCGAAGGGATAACGCAATGGCAGCCGCAAATCCACCAACTCCTGCCTGCAAGAAAACATGTGTTATTTGATTTAAATTATGTGATAATAGTTGCCTGCGAACCTCTTCACCTATAATCATGTAGCCTTCCATGACATCAACGCCCGACTGACAAGTTTCCCAAGTTGAGTCAGATAATAAAACATAATTATTATTACGTGCATATTTTTCGGCCTCAATCATACTTGCCTCGTAGTTATCCCCTTTAAACTTGACATCTGCCCCTATGTTTTCAAGCTGATCTGCAAAAGCTTTGGGTACGTTTTTTGAAAGAAAAACAATCGCATTTGCACCAAATAATTTAGCTCCTACTGACATTGAAATACCATGGTTCCCGGCACTTGCTGTCACAAAAGTAACACCTCTCAACGTATTTCTTAAATTTTCTAATGAAATTTCGACTTTTGCGCACAAGCGTGAATAGGCCATCTTTGCTATAGCATATGTTGCGCCTGTTGCTTTAAAGCTACCTAAGTTAAACCTGTTTCTTTCATCTTTTATAAGAACAGAGTTTAAACCTAAATTTTCTGCAAATGTCTTTTGGTCATAGAAGTCTGTCGGCATGTACTCTGGACAGAAATCTAAAAGCTTCAACAAAATATCTGTACTGTCATTCAAATCTTTTACATTAGAGGGCTTCTTTAAACCAATAGGAAAAAAAGGATTAGATATATAGTTCACTTATTATTCTCTAAAAACTGCAAAAATATAGAGCCCACTTCATTTGGCTGCTCAACACATGGCAGGTGTCCAGCCTTTTTTATTACTTTAAAAATACTACCTCTAATTAAACTCGCAGCATTTTGAACAAGATTAATCGGAGTAGACCCGTCTTCCTCCCCTACTAGCACTAAAGTAGGCATATTAATTGTTTTTGCCTGTTCAGTTAGATCACAGCGGGCAATAGCT
The DNA here is from genome assembly GCA_902596605.1 of uncultured Alphaproteobacteria bacterium. Classification (GTDB taxonomy): domain Bacteria; phylum Pseudomonadota; class Alphaproteobacteria; order Rhodobacterales; family Rhodobacteraceae; genus CACIJG01. Next base: position 45,003 of record CACJUU010000008.1, read on the forward strand.
TCACAACATCCAATATAACCAGATTTTGTTGTCCTTGTGAGCATTGATCTCCACATTTGTAATTCATCAGCACTATATTTTAAAAAATAAGTAGAAAACCATCGCGTCAAAATATCATCTGAAATTGCTTCTATCCCTCCTTCTTTGACACGCTTTATTCTTTCGGTCCACATCTCGTTTGAACCAATTTTTGGTGCTGTATCACATAAGATTAATTTATTACAAATTTTTGGTCTTTGCTTAATCAATTCGAGGGCAATCAAGCCCCCTATTGATAGTCCTACCAGACAAATATTTTTAAGATTTAGATAATCAACTAAATTACTCACATCTTTTGCAAGGCTCTCAATAGAAATGTCGTTTTTAAAATTCGTTGACAATCCATGACCTCTTTTATCTATTCTGACAGTTCTAAAACGTTCTCCTAAAACATATAATAGTTTATCCCATACCCGAAAATCAGTTCCTAAAGAATTTAGAAAAACAATTGCAAAATCATCCTTGGGACCCCTGTCATCGAAATGAATATTTTCTAATCCTGATTTTAAACTTTGCACCTTTATTAAATTCTCCTATAAATTAAGTACATATTAGAATATTAAATTTAAATTTTTTAATCAATTTTATATTCCTCAAGAAAAAGGATATCGATATGACTAAGATGACCACTGAAGAAGCCTTTGTAAAAGTATTACAAAAACACGGAATCGCTCATGCATTTGGAATTATTGGCTCTGCTATGATGCCAATTTCCGATTTATTTCCTTCAGCTGGCATTCAATTTTGGGACGCTGCTCATGAAGGTAACGCTGGAATGATGGCTGATGGTTACACAAGAGCAACCGGAGAAATGTCTATGATGGTAGCTCAAAACGGACCAGGTATCACAAACTTTGTTACTCCGGTAAAGACAGCTTATTGGAACCACACCCCTCTTCTTTTGGTAACTCCTCAGGCTGCTAATAAAACAATAGGTCAAGGAGGTTTTCAAGAAGTTGAGCAAATGGCACTATTCAAAGACATGGTGGCATATCAAGAAGAAGTAAGAGATCCTCAAAGAATAGCTGAGACGTTGAATAGAGTTATATCTAGAGCAAAAAAGGCATCTGCTCCCGCCCAAATAAATATCCCTAGGGATTTTTGGAACAAGGAAGTTGATATAGATATTCCGGAGTTAATTGAATTTGAATTACCTGATGGAGGCGAGGACACTATAAAAACAGCTGCTAACCTGCTAATTAATGCAAATTTTCCTGTAATACTTAATGGAGCTGGAGTGGTATTAAGCGATGCAATAAATGACACTATACAATTAGCAGAAAGGTTACACGCACCGGTATGTACCGGTTACCAACATAATGATGCTTTTCCAGGCTCACATTCGTTTCATTGTGGCCCTCTTGGATATAATGGATCGAAGGCTGCTATGGAAATAATAAAGAAAGCTGATGTTGTTTTGGCAGTTGGAACGCGTCTTAACCCTTTTTCAACTTTACCTGGTTACGGCATCGACTATTGGCCAGAGAAAGCGAAAATAATCCAAATAGACTTAAATAGTGATCGTATAGGATTAACAAAAAAAGTGTCTTTGGGTATCGTTGGTGATGCAAAGAAGGTAGTCAAGAAAATTCTCAATTTTATGCCTGAAATAGCGATTGATGATAAAGTTAAAGAACGTACTGATTATATTTCGCAAACTAAGTCAAAGTGGGCTCAAGAGCTAAGTTCTTTAGATCACGAAGAGGACGACCCAGGAACAACTTGGAATGAGAGAGCAAGAAAGAGAGATCCCGAAAAAATGTCGCCTCGAATGGCTTGGAGAGCTATTCAATCTGCATTGCCTAAAGATGCTATTATTTCATCAGACATAGGGAATAATTGTGCAATAGGTAATGCATATCCTACTTTTGAAAAAGGGAGAAAGTATCTAGCTCCGGGTTTATTTGGGCCGTGCGGATATGGGTTGCCTTCAATCGTAGGTGCAAAAATTGGAGTGCCAACTGTTCCTGTAGTTGGATTTGCAGGGGATGGCGCATTCGGAATTTCGGTAAATGAAATGACTTCTATTGGTAGGTCTGAATGGCCAGCTATAACTATGATTATCTTTAGAAATTATCAATGGGGAGCTGAAAAAAGAAACACTACGCTTTGGTTTAAAGACAATTTTGTAGGCACGGAATTAGACACCAAGGTATCTTACGCAAAAATGGCAGATGCTTGTGGCTTCATTGGAACAACTGCTAACTCTATGGAAGAATTAACATCTATTTTAAAAAAAGCCATTAACCAACAAATGGAAAACAATAAAACTACATTCATTGAAGTGATGCTAAATCAAGAACTTGGAGAACCTTTTAGAAGGGATGCTATGAAAGCCCCTGTTCCTGTTGCAGGGATATCAAAGGGCGATATGAAAGCAGTTGGCTAGTTAATAGGATTAGAAAATTGAGCCCAAGCTCTTTCATATTAGATCAATCAAAAGTATTTGCTCCAAAAAGCTTGCTAACAATGGCAAAAAACAGGGCAAAAGTAGCTAAAGTAGCAATCGCATTTTCTCACAGCAAGTCCGCTATATCAGGGGCAAAACAAGCTTTCGATTTAAATTTGATTGAACCAATCTTTGTAGGCCCTAAAGATCAAATTGAAAAACAGGCTAGAGGTTTAAGCTGGGATATATCTTGTTTCAGAATAATAAATGAAACTGAAGAAGAAAAAGCTGGGGATATCAGTGCCCTTTTGTGTGGGAACGGTGAAGCAGATATCCTTATGAAGGGGGATTTGCATTCAGATACTTTCATGAGATCTGTAATTGCGAAAAAAAATAATCTAAGAACAAAAAACAAGATTGTTCACCAATTTTATATAACTAATGACGATATGAATACAGGAATTATGGTCTCAGATGCAGCAGTAAACATCAAACCTAGTGAAAAAACTCTAAAAACAGTGATTGAAACAATGGTTAAAAGTTTGAAAACACTGGGTATAAAAACCCCAAAAATTGCATTTTTATCTGCTAGTGAGATTGTTATGGAAAATATGGAGTCAACTATAATTGCTCATAACTTGAAGGAATGGGCCACAGAAAACATTAAAGAAGCATTGTTTTCTGGCCCTCTAGCTCTTGACCTCATAATTAGTAGAGATGCTGCAATTAAAAAAGGATTGGGGAATGACCCTGTTGCGGGTCAATCGGATGGGATCGTAGTACCAGAAATTGTATCCGGTAATACTCTTTACAAGTCACTTGTATATTTTGCTGGAGGGTGCGCGGCAGGTATCGTTCTAGGAGCTAAAGTACCTGTTCTACTCACAAGTCGGGCGGATCCACCGGAAGCAAGGCTTGCGTCTATAGCACTAGCCAGTATTTTGAGTGATAACAGGGCCTAACATGGCTAAACGTAATGAATAGATAAACCAAGGTCTTTAATCTCTTTTTCAAAATGCTTTCCGGAAATCACGGACCTCTTAGGTTCGCCCGTCAAATATTTGTTTGAAACTTCGACAAGCCTTTCAACTGAACAATTAATAACTCGGCTCCTGAAAATTTTTCTTTTGGATTGGTCTATTCCTCGTATATTTTGATTAAAATCCGCTCTTGCCTCGCCAGCGGGTGAGCCGGGTTTGTCAATCGAAGAGATAACACCTAATATTCCTTCTTCCAATTTTTCTGAGTTTATAAATTTCAATGACCATTCAATAGATTCATTGAATGCGTTAAAAGTTTCCTTGCAATTTGGGTCTCGATATGAAAAAAATCTAAAAGAACGAGATGCCGAATCCTGCTGAGCACCTGAGCCGTAAGCTCCTCCCTTTTCCCTTATTGCAGAGTGAAGAAATCCATTTCGTAAAACAGCTCCTAAGACAGTAAGTATCGGTGCATCTGGATGATCATAACCGACGGTGGGGAATGCCTGCGCACAAAAATTTACATCCGATCCAGTAATCCACGCAATTTCCTCAGATTGCAAGTCTACACCATTTAGAACGTCTAAGGTTTCTAAACCGGTTTTGGTTGTGGTTTCCTTATCAAAATTTTGATTACTTGCGCTTATAACTACCTCTATTTTGGAAGCAGGATTAATGAAGCTCTTTAACTTTAAGAATGACTCGAGCAACATGTCCATTTTTATTTTTCCGTTTGAGTCTCGTAGCGTTTTGAGATTATGTATAGACGACACGCCACCGACAAATTCTGACACAGCTCCAAACTTTGAGATTTGAGCTGACGCACCATTCATCGCTAGTAAATGGCCACTCTGAGTAATTGATTTTTCTTTTCCGGCAATTTCGAATTGTGTAAGTTCTTCCAATCTTTTTATTTCATCTAGTCGAAATCCATGTATAGTATCGTTCATTAAACTTTCAAGCTTCGAAAAGTTTTTTTTAAGGGCACTACCATGCAAACCAGCACTGAGGAGAAATTTATTACCTGAACTATCCGGAAGAACATTGAAACTTAATCCTATTCCACCAGTACTTAGTGACTGTTCTTTCTGAACTTTCTCATAATCTTTCTCTCCTACGCCTACACTTGTCACAACATCCGAGAAAAAATTACTATATCTAAGATCATCCAAATTTGCTGACTCTAAGGAGAACACTTTTGTAGTGTAATCTATCCCATTCGTTCCAGCATGGTAAAGATATTTGATCTTATCGCCATCTTCTTGTTTGTAGCCAGTGGTATAAAATCTTTCGTTCTCAATATCATTAACCGTTACACAGGGAAGCAAACTAGGATCATCTTTTGAGTTCTGCCTTGTTTCTAATTTTGTAGTAAGATCTCGGATATTGTCTTTCTGTGAACTTGATAAGGCCCTATTTTTTTCAGAGAGTAACTTCTCAAGTTTCTCCATCTTATTTTTATCGTAATCAGTGTTTGGAATCAATTGAAAGGTGACCCTGTGTTTATTTTCAATAAAGAATTTTTCAATAAGCTTCTCTAAATGATTAGGTTCTTCCAATCTTTTCTTCAATTTTGAAAGAGATCCTTCAAGATCAAGAACTTCTAATGGATTAGAGTCATGCAAAATCGAAGGCATTGTCCCGAGCAAAAGTTGCAAACCATATGGCATACCACCTGATATCTCCCTTTGTGATATTTCTATTTGATGTAAGGACGCCTCTATCAAATCTTTCTCGACACCATTTAGAACTAGATCCCTGAAAACACTTAAGACTAACTCCTCAACATCTTTCTCTTTTCCTTTTTCAACTCCCTCTAAACCGGCTACGAAAGCCATTTGCTTCTGCTCCGTTTCCATAAAAGTTATGGGAGATGGCGCTTTTCCTAAATCAGTGCTCTCAAGAGCTTTTCTAAGGGGAGAAGAAGAATTATCAAGCAAAATGTTTTCTAACAAACAAGCCTCTAAATGATCAACAGGATCTTTCGTAGAATCTAGCAACCAGGCAACCACGACATGATGATTATTTTTGTCATCAGGAAGTGGGTTGTAATATGCGTGGCTATAACGTTCGACTTCGAATGCAGGCTCCGGATTTACCCTAAGATTATCAAGTTTTGGAGTGAACTTTTTTAATACTGAGTCTTCAATTTCTTGCTGCAATTCACTTGCATCTACATTTCCATAAGAAAAAAACACAGCATTTGAAGGATGATAATACTTTTTGTGAAAGTTTTTTAGATCTGCGTAAGTCAGATCAGGAATGAAATCAGGATCTCCACCAGAGTTAAATCCGTAAGTAGTTGTAGGATAAAGTGACTTCGAAACCTCATGCCATAATTGCCTTGGAACGGAACTCATAGCACCTTTCATCTCATTATATACAACTCCTTTAAGGGCAAGCTTTTCTTTATCGCCATCTTTAATTAATTCGAACCTATGGCCTTCTTGCATAAAGTCGAGCTCATCTATATTTGGAAAGAAGGCAGCGTCTAAATATACCGACAGAAGATTCCTGTAATCCTTATCGTTCAGCGTCGCAAACGGGTAAGCAGTTATATCTGGATAAGTCATTGCATTCATAAAAGTGCTTAATGAGCGTCTAGTCATCATAAAAAATGGATCTCTTACTGGAAATTTTTCTGATCCACATAAGACCGTATGCTCCAAAATATGAGCTATGCCGCTGTGATCTTTAGGAATAGTCCTGAAAGCAACCGAAAAAGCCTTTTCTGTACTGTCACAATCTAAATGTAAATGGGTGCATCCAAATTTTGAATGTTTAAATACGTGAGCATTTACCCTGAGCAATGGGATTTCTTTAGTATTTTGAATTTCGAACATGATTGGAAGATAATACCTTTGAATTCGAATACAAGCTAAATAACACTTAAAGTATTAAAAATTATATTTTTAATACTTTGGGTAACACTCTGGATTGTGATACTCTAATATATAATTTTTTTTGGGGGATTTTAATGATAATTGGGGTGCCTAAGGAAATTAAACCAAGTGAATATAGGGTTGGTGTCACACCCTCAACTGCTTCACGATTAATCGAAGAAAATCATACTGTACTTGTTCAAAAAAACAGCGGTGAAGGCATTGGTGCTACTGATGACGATTATATAAAAGTGGGAGTAAAAGTTGTTGATGGACCTGAAGAGATTTTTAAAAACAGTAATATGATCGTGAAAGTAAAAGAACCTCAAGAATCTGAATGGAAAATGCTCAAAGAAGAACAAATTCTTTTCACTTACCTTCATTTAGCTGCCGATCCAAAACAAGCAAAAGGCTTAATAGATGCAAGGTGCCACGCAATTGCATATGAAACAATCACTGATAACAAAGGCGCATTACCCCTTTTAGCACCTATGAGTGAAATTGCTGGAAGATTAGCAGTTTTTGAAGGTGCTTATCATTTAAAAAAGACCTGTGGAGGACCTGGCTCTTTAATATCTGGTGTTCCAGGTGTAAAGCCTGCGAAGGTCATTATTTTAGGAGGCGGTATGGTTGGAACAAATGCAGCTCAAATGGCAATTGGAGTGGGGGCCGACGTTACAATCTTCGATAAGTCTATAGAAAGATTAAGATACCTAAATGATATCTTCGGTAACTCAGCTAAAGTTCTTTACTCGGAACCTCTGGAGCTTAAAAGCCAACTGGTTGACGCAGATCTAGTGATAGGTGCAGTATTGATACCCGGTGCAAGCGCTCCAAAACTAATTGAAAAGTCATTTCTATCAAAAATGAAAAATAATTCTGTTTTAGTTGATGTTGCCATTGATCAAGGTGGATGCTTTGAAACATCGAAACCAACAACGCACCAAAATCCGATCTACTATGAAGACGGTGTTTTACATTACTGTGTGGCAAATATGCCAGGCTCTGTGCCTAAGACAGCTTCTTATGCTCTTAATAATGTTACAGCTAACTACATTTCAAAAATAGCAAGTTTGGGACTAGAGGCTTTAGAACAAGATCAAAATTTAGCGATGGGATTGAATGTCTCAAAGGGACAGATCACTCATTCTGCGGTAAAGGAAGCTTTGTTGGAAACCGTAAGCTATAACTAATAAGTTGAGATTGCAAAATGAATGTGGATTTAGTTAACACTAAAGTTTTACTTTTAGGGTATACAGGCTATATCGGCACAACACTTGCGAAAGTTCTGTTAGAAAAAAAAATTCAGCTTATTTGCCCAATACGAAACAAAAAGAATCTTGAGAAAAAGAAAAATATTGTTTTTGTAGATATCTCTCAAATTGAAAGTTTTCTCGAAACATTGAGCGTAAAACCAACTACTATTATTTCCTGTATTGCTTCAAGAAAAGGAGGCATTTCGGATTCATGGAATGTGGAATACTCTCTAAATAAATTCTTTTTGGATTTATCCAAAAGGGTAGGCATAAAGAGATTTATTCTTATATCTGCAATATGTGTTCAGAAGCCTAGTCTAGAATTTCAAAAGGCGAAATTAGCGTTTGAACATCTTTTACAAAATTCAAGTCTTGAATATGAAATAATTAGACCCACAGCTTTTTTCAAAAGTCTCTCTGGACAGATTGATAGAGTTAAAAAAGGAAAAAGCTTTTTAATTTTTGGTAATGGCCAATTAACATCTTGCAAGCCTATCTCCGCACGTGACTTAAGCAAATTCATCATCCCGCTTGTTACCAGGAGGCAGTCTGAGAACAAAATTCATATAATAGGTGGCCCAGGCCCACCCATCTCCCCTAAACGCCAAGCTGAGTTATTATTTGAGCTATGCAAAAAAGAAAAAAAAATTACTCACATATCTCCTAAGCTTTTCCTTGTGATCACCTATGCTCTCATCCCCTTATCAATAGTCTCAAAAAAAATACGAGATTTAAGGGAATTCCTTAAGATTGCTTATTACTACGCGACGGAGTCTATGTTATTCTGGGATGAAAAAATTGGTTCTTATAGCTCCAATAAAACACCAGAATACGGTAATGAATCGTTAGAAGAATATTACAAAAAAATACTTAAGAACGATGTGGTTTATAAAGAATTAAAGGATCAAAAACTATTTTAGATAAAAATATTAATCATTTTGCTGGCGACTTTGACTACATTGTTGTGGGTGCGGGCTCTTCTGGTTCTGCAATAGCATACAGATTAGCGCAAGAAAACAATATGAAAGTACTATTAATTGAATATGGGGGACAAAACAGATCGGTATTTATAGATATGCCAGCGGCTCTATCCTACCCTATGAATTTGGAAAAATATAACTGGGGTTACAGAGCAGAACCAGAACCAAACTTATATGGAAGATCATTAATCTGTCCGAGAGGGAAAGGTTTAGGTGGATCATCTTCAATCAATGGAATGATTTATGTACGAGGTCATCCTCAAGATTTCGATAATTGGAGCACTAAAGGGGCCTTAAGTTGGTCATTTGCAGATGTTCTTCCTTACTTCAAAAAAATGGAGTGTTGTGAAAGTCGACAATCAGCTTGGAGAGGAAAAAATGGCCCTATCCGTATAAAAACTGCAGAACAAAAAAACGTATTGCATAAAGTTTTTTCAGATGCAGCTATACAATGTGGTTACTCTTTTACTGAAGATTATAATGGCTATAAGCAAGAAGGCATTGGAGCTGCAGAAATGACCGTATATAAAGGCAAGAGATGGTCTACTGCCCAAGGCTATTTGAAAAATATAACAAAACAAAAAAACATTTGCATAAAGACTTCATGTTTAGTTGATAAGCTATTGTTTTTAAATAATAAATGCAATGGAATCATTTTTAAAAGAAAATCTGAAACTTTTTCTGCGCAATGTAAAAGAGGTGTCATATTAGCCGCTGGTCCCATTGGCAATCCCTGTATTTTACAGAGATCTGGAATAGGAGATTTAAAACATATTGCGGGCATTGGTATAAAACCTTTTCTGGATTTAAAAGGTGTTGGAAATAATTTACAGGATCATCTTGAGTTATATTTTCAAGTGAAATGCACTCAACCCGTTACTCTTTTTAGAAATACTAGCTTATTTTCAAAAGCTAAAATTTTCTTACAATGGTATATGTTCAAAAAAGGGTTAGGAATATCAAATCAATTTGAAACTCTTGGCTTTCTTAAAACAGATAGACAACAAAAGTACCCTAACCTGCAGTATCACTTTTTACCTCTAGCAATAAATTATGACGGATCATCACCACACAGAGGGGATGGCTTTCAGTTCCATGTAGGAACAATGCGGTCAAAATCTAGGGGATTTGTTGCCATTAAGAATGCAGATCCACAAAACTCTCCTACTATAAAGTTTAACTATCTTAGTCACTCTGATGACCTAAAGGATTTTCGAAATGCAATTAGAATAACAAGAAATATTCTAAGTCAGCCTGCTTTTAAAGATTATGCGGGCGAAGAAATTCAACCGAAGGCAACGTTGAAGTCGAATAGCGAGCTGGATGAATTCATAAAGTTGAGCGTTGAGTCAGCGTTTCACCCTTGCGGCACCTGCAAAATGGGGGATCCTGCTGATAAAGAAACGGTTGTGACCCCCGAATGCAAAGTAAATGGTGTAGAAAATCTTTTTTGTGCAGATTCTTCAATTTTTCCTTCGATAACAAATGGCAACCTCAACGCCCCGAGCATTATGGTAGGCGAAAAAGCAGTAGACCATATTTTGAATAAGCCTATATTACCAAAGGAGAATTTAGTTCCTTATAACTAGACCCTCATGTACCATAAATATCGTCATATTGCTATAATCACCCTTCCCTACAAATTTTTTGGTCAGAGATAATTTAAAATATGTCCATCACCATCAATATATGTAAAGTTTTTCAGTTGATTATGTGGCACCCATTTAAACTCTGAATGAACATTTAGACTGATTTGACCAGATAATATAATTGCATAATAATAGTGGACATAAATATTTTTATCTGTCTTATTCAAGTCAATAGTTGCTATCATATTACCAACTTTGATATTCAGAGAAAGTTCTTCTTTAATTTCCCTTTTCATAGCAGAAGTGAAAGTCTCGTTTTCTTCGACTTTTCCCCCTGGAAACTCCCATATCCCCTGGGAATTATCTTCAAAACTTCTGTTTGCGATAAGAAATAAATCATTTTTCTTAATCACTGCTGCAACTACATCAATGCTCGCTTTATGTATAGACATCTTTAAAACCTTGTTTTCATTTTAAAAATAAAGAGTAATGAAAAAAAAGGGCATGCTGACAAAGCTAACAAAAAAATAATTAAATTATTCATATTTTCGTGAAATATCCCTGATAAAAAAGGCGCACATGCCATCCCCAACGCAGTAGGAGCCCATATGTATCCTTTAACTCTCCCAATAACTTGTGGCTCAAAAAATAAATTTGGGACATATCCACCTGTTACTGTTAGCAAGCCATGACCCATACCAAAAAGAGCCATAGCGATAATACATACATAGAAGTTGGGTGTAAGTATTATGATTAATGATAACGGTACAATTGTGCTAGCTACTAGGCCTGTAAATCTAGCATCAAGAAATGTGGCAAACTTCATCTCTAAAAAGCGACCTACTAGCTGAAACGGTCCATATACACTCGCTAATACTATTGCAATTGAAGGATCATTAAAATTTGAGTTAAAAAACTGAATTAATGACAGCGCAGTGGTAGAAAAAATTAAATATTCTGTAAACCCAAAAATCATCAAAACAATAATTATGACTTTTTCTTTTTTAGACAATCTTAAGGGAACAAGATTTATAATTGGTTTTTTAGCCTCATTTTTCTTCTCTTCCTTTTTAAAGTTTAAATTTATAAAAAAATATACCGCCATTAGAAATAAAGATAATGACAGAAGCAAAAATATTGAATCCAGCCCAAAATAGTTGCGTAAAAAACCGATAGTCAACCAACAGACCGAACTTGCGATAGCGCCATAAAATGTGATTATGGTAATGTTCTTTCGTGAGTTTTGGTCATCTAGTTGAATTGCCGTGCTAAATGCTACGTTGTAAGTCGCTGAACTGAAACTTATTCCTATCAGCAGCATTGAAAACAAAAACCCTAATAAGTCCTCAGTAAAATACAGCGAGATAAATCCTATTGATCCGACAAAGAGCCCAGTCGAAAGAACCTTCAACCCTCCAGATCTATCAATTAAATAACCAACATAACTGGAAATAAGTACATTTATAAACAAAGACAGACTGACTATCATGGTAGTCGTCTCGAGGGACATCCCCAGTTTTTCAGCTAACTCTACTTTGATTTGCGCAAAAGAATAAAACATCGCACCATAGGCAACGATCTGACTTATACCCAGACTATGTACTGGAACAATTCCTCCCAAGATACTTTTCATTCCTGTAACATTTTTAGTTTAGTTTTTCTTAGGGGGTCTTTTATCAAAGGAAGTTATATGTTCAGGAATATGATGATAGTCTTTGATATCACAAGTAAATATTGCGAAATCAGGAGAAAAGACTTCAGGTGTATCAAGAGTACCCACCTTAACAATAAATGAGCCTGGTCTCGAGGGACTAATGCTTCCAAAACCAGTTCCACACTTATCGCAAAAAAACCTCTTAACGGGTGTTTCTAGATCTTTTCTAGCGAAGACCGAGGGTTTTCCTTTTGTAAACTGGAAATCATCCTCTGAAAAAACCATAACAGTATTTGCATTTCCACCGGTTATATACTGGCACTCACGACAGTGACATTGGAAACTAGCTTGCAATTCGCCTTTAATTTCATATTGAATATCACCACAATAGCATCTTCCACTAAGTTCCATTACGTACTTCCCTCTTTGCATTATAAGAGTTTAAGTTTATCACTCTATAAAGGCTCTAGCAATAGCCCCTATTGAACAGTAAAAAACGTCTCTTTCCCAACCAGGAGAAAGAAACATGCCATTTGCTGTCGTACTCTCTGTAGGCACCCTTCCTTTTTCTTCGCCGGTAATTGTATCGAAAACGACAATATTGTCATAGCCGGTACGAAAGTCATTTACCGCAATCTCTTTCGTGTCGCTGTACATCACCATTTGCATAGAAATTCTAGTAGGCTTTTCCCATAATTTCTTAAAACCCAGATCTTTTGAGTAATTTAAACCCGCTAGCAAGCCATTTCCTGTGTCAAACGCTATCGCGACCTTATTAATGGGATCAAATGCTGGGGGGCTAAAAATGCTTCCTCTTTGTTTATCGAAAGGCTGTACAACCTCTAATTTCTTATCATTTTGTATATCAACTCGAAATAATTTTTGTGGCGATGATGATAACCCTTGGAAAACAGACCCTCTAGCTGGAAGGTCTTGACCAAATGGTCTTGTAGAAAATATAGTCACATTAGCTCTATTATCGCCATTATCTAAAAACCAACATCCGCCATCACTTATACAGCTATCCCAACTAAAACTCTGCTCCTCATAATTCAGTGTTCTATATTTTGGCATCCAACTCTGATCTAATGTCAAGCTTGCTTTTTCGTATTTGTATCTAAAGAAAGTGTCTCGCCCTGGAACATATACCCATTGTGTTCCCTGTGTATCAATATCCATGGCTATTCTACCCATCGAGTTTTCATTAATGGCAACTTCATCTGCAACCTGATTAAGAAACTCTGGTTCTAAAATAACAAAATTTGACTTTGCATCCCATGCATGCTCGATATTTTTCATAACAAGGTTTCCATCTTTCATAATCAAGAAACTGTTATATGCAGAATTTTGTGGTAATTTTTTTGAGGCCACAACTTTACAACCTGGATCAAGCTTATAACAATAATTTCCATTATTGAGATAGAGATAGCCATTTTCATGCACAACAACACCCCCACACCAAGTATGGCCTCCAGATGGCAAATTAGGTGAACGCGAGATACATTCTAGAGAATAAGGATCTATCTTTTCTAAAAAGCCATATTTTTCAGTAGAATTAATATGGTTGTTTCCCATCAAAAAAACTTCTCCGGGATCTCTAAGAACCATCATTACATTCCATTCACCATTTGCTCTAGTTTTCTGAGATAAATATTCGCTGTTGCTAATATTCAATCCAGGTGATCTAGGTATTTTTTGTCTTCTAGGACCGCCACATTCGGCGGGCCACGGGCTATCATAGTATCCTTTTATTTTTTCATTTGAATCTAAATTTATGTGCATTTATTTACCAAGATATGCATATTTTTCACGCAAGACATGTTTTGTAATCTTACCTCCAGCGTTTCGTGGCAAACTATCTACAACGTGGAATGTTTTTGGTATTTTGAAACCAGCTAATTGCGACCTCAAAGATGACCTCACCTCTATCTCTGAAAAATTATCGTTATTAACGATGACTAGAGCTAAAACAGCTTCTCCCCACTTTGGGTCAGAAACGCCAATTACAGCACAATCGATAATGGATGGTTGCAACATCAAAGCATTTTCAACTTCTGCAGGATAAACATTTTCTCCACCCGTTATAATTAAATCTTTTATTCGATCTCTTATAAACAGATACCCCTCCTCATCAAGATACCCGGCATCTCCTGTGTAAAACCAACCATCTTTTATTGCCTCGTTATTTGCCCTTTCTCTATTAAAATAGCCATCCATAATTTGATCGGTGCGGCATATAATCTCTCCGATAGTATTGGTAGGAACTTCATTATTATCAGCATCAACTATTTTTATCTCTGAATTGCTGAAACATTTTCCACATGATTCTAGCCTTCTGTTTGCTTTTAATTCGCTTGGGTCCAAGGACATAAACATACCAGTTGTTTCGGTCATTCCATAGACATGAGTAAAATTTGAGTTTGGAAATATTTTTTGCGCACGCTTTAACGTATCAACAGCCATTGGTGATGCACCAAAAACAATGTTTTTAACATTTTTAAGTACTTTGCTATTTTTTTCAGCAGCTACAACTACCATCTGAATTACAGCTGGAACCATCAAGGTGGTTGCTACATTAAAATTCTCAATGATATCTAGAATCTTCTCAGGATCTATATCTACCAATAGAATATTTTTACTCCCTGATGCAAGCCCAAAGAAAAGCCACGCACTTCCCGCTATATGAAAAAGTGGCATGCAAACAAGGTTTACGGCATTTGGATCAAACGGCCCTAATTTATCCATTCCATTCGTAATTAAAGACATAATTCCTTTTTGAGAAATCAAAGCACCTTTGGGGTTGCCTGTTGTTCCCGAAGTATACATTTGAAAAAGTGGTGTGTTGGCGTCCTTATTTGAATATAATGAAACATGTAATGCACCTGAACTTTTCGACTTTAATAATTTCCCTAGCTCACTTATCTCCACAGAAAGCTGTAAGTCAGTTTTGTCAGAATTAAGTTTTTCAACTAGTTCTTTAAATTCCTCACCAAAAATAATAAGTTTTGAACCAGAATCTTTGATTATGAATTTTACTTCTTCATAGGCAAGCCTGAAATTTATTGGAACCATCACAAGTTCCAGTAAAGACGATGCATACATCACCTCTATGAATTCGGATGAATTTTTTGCTAAAAAAGCAATTCGGTCTCCAGACTTAATCTCACTTTCTTTTAAAAATTCAACAAGAGACGATACCTTTGATAATATATCGGTATTCTTATGGTCTGCATTATCTATAGATACCACAACCCTATCTGGATTTTTGTTAACATGAAAATCTAGAATATCGTGTACTTTGTTAAATTTCGTTATGCCTTCCACGGTCTACCCAAGATTTATATTGAGCACATTTAATTTACTGTAAGCTCGGTAGACGTAATTTCAGAGTCATAATTATAAACAAATATTCCTGAAAAATTGGTCTCTTTGTAAACAAAGGTGTCCTTTAATTCACTGAAAAAACCTGTCGAATGCTCTTCAAACTTTTTTAAATCGCCTCCAGATTCAAACTTTAGTGATATAGAAACACTCCCACATTGACCGATAGAAATATTCAATGACCTAATATTGAAAGCTACTATTTTTTTTCCAAGATTTTCAGAGCAAAAAGTAGCTGCAACCTTTGCTTCGCTAAGGCCAGAAAATTTTAAATTGTATACTTTTGCATACATTGTTCTAGTTCAACTCCTTCATCATTTCATCTATCATTGTGCTCGCATCGTCCCCAGTTATTTTAACTTTTTTCATCAATCTTGCCTCAAGTCGCATTTCTCTCTGCAACTCAACTCCATCTGATGTCATTTGAACATCTCCTGAGATATCAAGCTGACATAATCCGACTGCTTCAAGAGGTTCTATACTTGAGCCGGATAATTTAAGGCCAGCTGACAACGATATAAAAGACTCAAAATCATCTATGGTTAATGATTCATCGATCTTTTTGAACTTCCCTACAGCTTCTAACATATTCTGAGAAGTCATTTCTTTTTGCTCTGTTTTAACATCTAAGAGATGGGCAATGCTACTTGAAATCTTTTTAACTAAATCCACTTGATTTTTATCTAGGGATTTAGGCCCCTCTCTGTTTATCATACAAAGAGTTCCTAGTGCGTAGTTATCCTTATTGATTACAGGAAATCCTGCATATCCCTGAGCTTTAGCTCTTGGATGATTTTTCCAAATCGGATCTGATGACACATCATGCATTAGTAGTGGCTCGGTATCTAAAAGAACATAAGAACAAACATTGTGCTCGGTCCGAAGACCTTTATCTCCTGGTTTTTTTTCTGATGGATCTCTTCCAGTAATTGCAATCGCGCACTGCATTTCACCATCATACAGACTAAAAGTAGCATCAGAAAAACCTGTTATATCCTTAGCCAAATCACAATATACCTGGAATAACTCAGGGTTTGGGTTATCAATCAAACCAGTTTTAACAACTGCTTTGACTCTTTGCTCTTCATTCGATGGCCTTGGTGCCAATCCTACAGACATTTTTCTCTCCCTGTTAACAGTTCAAACTCTAAACTAAAACTAATTAATTTTAACCGCTTGATGAAGTAATCATATACAACGATGTTTTATAATACTAAATTATAACAAAAATGTGAAAGAGAAAACAATGTCAAAAAAAATCTATCAGGTAGTTATCTATAAATCAATTTCTGACGAAGAAAAGCTAGCAAAATACGCTGCTTTGGCAGGTCCAGCAATTAAAGGAGCTGGAGGTAAATTTCTTGCTAGAGGAATTCCTGTTATGACAAAAGAAAGTGGTGAGAAAACGCGTACAGTTGTTTTGGAATGGGAAAGCTTAGAACACGCTGAAAGTGGCTATAATAGCGAAGGATACCAAGAAGCATTAAGAGCTTTGGACGGAGCAGCTATTCGTGAATTTAGGTATGTCGAGGCGGCAGAGTAGGTCATTTTCTTAATCTATTATATAATGCAATTGTGATACGCAATTGAGAGAACATCTGCTATCCACTTTTAAGCTTTCTTTACCGTTAATAGTAGCACAAATAGCTCAGTTAGGCTTAGGGCTAACCGACGTTGCTATGATTGGTTGGTATGGGACTAGTGAACTAGCTGCCTTAACGCTAGGGCATACATGTCTTTTCTTTGTATACATAACTCTCACTGGCTTTTCACTGGCTGTAATTACAAATGTATCAAAAGCTTTTGGAAAGGAAGATACAGAATCACTTAGAATTAATTTCAGAATGGGTCTATGGCTAGTTTTTGCCTTTTCACTATTTGGCTTGGTTTTAGTGAGCAACACTTCAGCATTTCTTACATTTTTAGAACAGGATGAGTATATTGTCGAAAAAGTTTCTCAATATATTCAAATAGTTCAGTGGATGATGCCATTTTTACTTCTCACATACGTAATAAAGGCATTTTTGATATCGGTGAAAAAGCAGCAAGTTGTTCTTTTTATATCTATCTTAGGTTTATTAACAAATTTTACATTTAATTATCTATTTATCTTTGGCAACTACGGATTCCCTGAGTTAGGGATAAGTGGAGTCGCGTGTTCTTCACTTTTAACCAGTATTGCTATGATGCTATCTGGGCTTTTGTACATTCATCTTTCTGATTTAAAAGAAAAGCAAATCTTTAAAGATTTTTTTGTTTTCGATGCTGAAATTTTTAAAAATCTTTTCAAACTTGGTTGGCCGATATGTTTAACAATTATGGCGGAAAGTGGAATGTTTTCATTTGCCTCTATCTTAATGGGCTGGATTGGTGACGTAGAATTAGCGGCCCACGGTATTTCTATAACGGTATTCGCACTTTTTTTCATGATACCTCTAGGGATCTCACAAGCCGGTACGGTCATTATTGCTAAAACAATTGGAGCCAATGAGTTAAGCAAGTTGGACCAAGCAGCTTCCTCTGTTTATTTGCTTGGCCTGGGGTGGGCAGTACTTAATACGTTCCTAATCGTATTTTTTGGTGATTTTATAATCTCACTATTTTTGAATAGTAATGATCTAAACGTAGAGAAAGTTGCATTTTATGCAGGAATTTTTCTCTTCGTTGGCTGTTTTTTCCATTTAGCCGATAGTGGACAAATACTTTTCGCTGCACTCTTGAGAGGTTTCTCAGATACAAAGAAACCCTTCATTATTTCTTTTTTTTCTTATTGGGCTGTAGGTATCCCTGCTGCATATTATCTTTCTCAAAAGACGTCATTGGCCGGCTCAGGAGTTTATTACGGAATTGGACTAGGTTTATTAGTTTGTTCTATCCTTCTTTTTTTTAGATTTGTTAAAATTAAGAGTGAAAAAAAATCTTCTTTGGAACGCCTTAAGATTTGATACTTCTAAAACTTAATTATAAAAATTTATTCTAAGTGCGTGACTTTGAGAGAAAAAAGATTACTGTAACAATAGTGCAATTAAGGGACTTAACATGGCAGAGAACGTTGTTCAATTAAATAAATCTTCTCAGCAAGACATAGACAGAAAAATCGCAGTTATTTTTGTTACTGACGTTGTTGGTTTCAGCAAATCAATGGAAGTGAATGAAGAAGAAACCTTACGTAGCTTTAGAGCTTGCCAGGAAATCCTAGATAAACTTTTTGAAGAGCATGGTGGCAGAATTTTTAATACGGCAGGAGATTCTGTATTAGCTGAATTTCAGAGTGCTGTTTCTGCAGTGGTTTGCGCAAACGAGTTTCAAAAATTAGTAAAGGAAAGAAATAAATCAGTTTCTGAAGAATCCCAAATGAGCTTCAGAATAGGTTTGAATATGGGGGATGTGATAATTGAAGGAGATAATCTCTACGGTGAAGGTGTAAATGTAGCCGCGAGACTTGAGGCTCTCTCACAAGCCAATGGAATATGTGTATCAAAAAGTATAGTTGACTTTGTAAATAAAAAGACAGAACTGCTATTCAATGATCTTGGGGAACAAAAGGTAAAAAACACTGAAGTTCATGCTTACGATATTGCG
This sequence comes from uncultured Alphaproteobacteria bacterium, assembly GCA_902596605.1. Lineage (GTDB taxonomy): Bacteria > Pseudomonadota > Alphaproteobacteria > Rhodobacterales > Rhodobacteraceae > CACIJG01. The sequence continues at coordinate 63,735 of CACJUU010000008.1, forward strand.
GACCCCGATCTACAAGTTAGAGAAAAAAATGACAAAAAACTTGCAGAGGCTGCAGCTGAAAAAATTACAAAAACAAGTAAAGCGCCATCAGTAGCAGTGCTTCCTTTCTTGAATTTAAGTAATGACTCCGAGCAAGATTTCTTTGTTGTTGGGATCACTGAGGATATCATTTCCTATCTATCTAAACTGAAGACATTTCCGATTATATCTATAAATTCAGTAATACCTTACAAAGATACGAAAGAACCTACACAAAAAATTGCCTCTGACCTAGGTGCTAGCTATTTGGTGCAAGGAAGCATAAGAAAAGGCGGTAACAAAGTTAGAATAATGGCAAAACTAACCGATGCTGTTGAAGATACCCAAATCTGGTCACAGACCTGGGATCGATCATTAGATGATGTCTTTGAAGTTCAGGATGAAGTTTCACAAAAATCTGCTGCGTTGATCAGCCCAGCAATTATTACTAATGAAAGAAAGAAATTATCAGATCGTGAGATGAATGCTCTCAGCAGCTGGGATGAGTATTTGCAAGCTGTGAACTCATATGCACTAATGAATGCGTCTAAGACAACTGAAGAAAAACTGCTTCACCTTCAAAAATCAATAGAACACGGAGAAAAAGCTACGGCGTTAGATCCAAATCATAGTTCTGCGTTTAATCTTCTAGCTCAAGGTTATAATTTTCTTATATTTGAGTCGTCGGCACAGGATAATAGATCAGAAAATGAAAAAAAATTTAAAGAGTATACAGAAAAAGCATTTCAGCTAGATCCTCAAAATCCAGACTCAATAATGAATATGGGGTTCATGGCGTTCTTTGATGAAGATAAGAATAGATTTACAGATTATGTTAATAAAGCTTTAGAGGTTAATCCTCACCATTCTCGTTCTTTAATGGCTAGAGGTATGAATTTATTAGAAGAAGGCAAGGACTTTAATGCAGCAATTGACGCCTTTACCAGAGCCGCTGAAGTTGATCCACTAGGAGAAGATTATGGAGAAACTGTTATATTTTTCTGCCATCTTGGAAATCGTGATTGGGAAAATGCCATTCAGTCTGTAGATCGTGAGATTAGAGAAAATAATCATAGTCGATATTTTGGTTTCAAGGCAGTAGTGTTAGCTCATCAAGGGAAAGTTTCGGAAAGTAAAGAATGGCTTTTAAAATATCAAACAGAGCGTCCAGAAATCAAAAGTATTGAAGATTATAAAAATGTAGCTCCAGATTTTAACAACGAAATAAAAAGCATTATGATTGAAGGTATGAAGATAGCAGGCTTGCCTGAGTAAAGCTTCTAATTTGCGTGTTGAACTACCACGGAATTACAAAATTTTTCAACCGTTTTTCCAGAAACAGACGAAAAATAATTTACTGTGTCGTCTATGTACTGTTGATCGATTTTGAAGTCTAACCAAAAAGTTAAAATAGCATCCCAAGCTGGGCTTTTATCGCCCTTATAACCTGCTATTTTTGGCAAACTTACTTTCATCCTATTTACATTTTTTTTTGAGTACTGATATGCCATATCAACTAATTCTTTCCTGAAGTCCGTTAATTCAACATTACTAGATTTATTCATAAAAATTATAAGCTTGTAGTCTGAAACGTTACCTTCGACGGTTATTATATCCTCGGCAATGATTAACCTTACAGCACTACCATCTATAAAGACTTTTTCATCATCTTGGATATCTTTATATTCTTTAGTGGCAGCTAAAGAACGCATTGCGTTTGTGTCATCAAACCAAATTTCTGCAATACCATCGATAGTATCTTCAAAAGTCAATTTGTCATTATAGATTGGATGAGATTGAACATAGGTTCCCACAAGTGGAGATCTAGTTACAATTTCAGCATGTTCATTTTTCCAGTAATTCTGGAACTTTTCATATGTTAGACCTTGTTTTTTCTTAATAATTGTAATTGCGTTAATCATTTTTGTAATATCCTATAATGTCGCTTTCATGGTAACCCCTGACTCATTTATACTTCTATTTAAATAGTTAAAATAAAAAATAATCGGACGAGCCTTCAGTATCTATTCGTCATCCATACCTGCATATGTTAAATAATCTACATGAACTTGTTGCACATGGCATAGTCCTTCAGTCAGTTTCATTGCATACTGTAACAAAGCAAGTTCAAATCCAGTAAAGTAATCTTGTGATTTCCTACCATATGAGAACTAAACATTTAACTTTCCCTTTATCCTTGACAAAAAATTTAGCATTTTTCCAATTAAAGTGCCAATAACTTAAATTTTTAAATTAATGAACTGTTGAATAAAATTTCAGAAAATTTAATCTTTAAGTATAGAAAATAAAGAAGGATAGGATATGGACTGGAAAAAATTAACCACCGATACCAAACAATCGTTTTCTAAATTCAAAAAGGCAACCCCAGTTACGTTTGAAGGTTTTGAAGTTATGGGTAAAGATGCAAAGAAGGATGGACACTTGAGTACGAAAACCAAGGAATTCATTGCGCTTGGTATCTCAGTTGCTGTGAGGTGTGAGAGTTGTATCGGACTACACGTCGAACATTTAGTTCATTTAGGGGCAACAAGAGAGGAATTAGTTGAAGCTTTAAGCATGAGCTCATATATGGGTGGCGGGCCTTCTTTAACTTATAGCGCAAAGGCATTGGAGGCCTTTGACCAATTATCAAATTAGGAATTGTGAAGAGTAACTCTTAGATATAAGAAATGGATTTAGAGAAGGTCGATTGTTTACCATGCCAATCGATGACATACTATGATGGAAGGTGGAGAATTGATCCTCAATGGCTTTGAGCGCACAAAAAGTCTCTTGGAAAAATATAAAACTTTAAAGCCGTTTATAGCGTTATTAGCCTAAAACGGACATGCTGCTTTCTTCATTAATTATGCGGTTACGTGAATAAAAGCCCAGATCAATTTCTCTATCAATATAATTTAATTGAAGTTTGATAGGATCCTTATCATGATCATGCCCATCTTCGCACTTCACTATCAATTCAGCCATAATTTTTCCAGCCATCGGAGCATTCTTATATTGATTTCCACTCGAGCCAACCGCCATATAAAATCCTGGCAAAGAGGATTTATCGTAAATGGGGATCCAATCATCAGATACGTCATATAAAGCCACCACACCCTTTGAATTTGATGGTATTGGCAAATCTGGGTACCTCTGTGCCTGTCTTAAAACTTGGGTTCTCCATTGCTCAGAAAAGCTTTCGTCCCATATATCAGGATCTACGAACAACCTTTCATCACATTCCGGGTCTTCACTACCGATAAGCACATTGTTTCCAATTTCAGGTCGGCTATAACACCCTATATCGCTATCAGAAATTACAAAACCTTCTTTCTCATAATTAAATCCAAGTGGAGAAGGCACATGACAAACCTCGACCTTTAAAGCTTTTGTTTTTATATTCATATCATTTTCTACGCCTGCCATTTGGTTGACCTTCATAGAGTGTGGCCCAGCAACATTCACAACAATTTTTGCGTTAATTTTCTCACCATTTTCTAAAACAACGCCACTGACTCTCCCCTTTTCCTGAATTATCTCTTTAACGCTTGATTTAAATAGAAATTTTGCTCCTTTCTTTGAAGCTGCCATTTGTAGATTTTGCGCAGAAAGCTGAGGATCATTTATATAACCTGCTGTGGGAAAGAAAACAGATCCCCTTAAATCATCTCCGGTTTTTGACCCAAAGCTTTTATCGCTTGTTGACTTTACAGGTCCATATTTATTGGTATCAACAATTCTTAATTTTTCTTTGATTTTTTTTGGATCCCATAGCTCATGGGGTATATTCAGTTCTTCAGCTCTTTTAATTACTTTATCGAGATAGTTATTTTGCTCAGTTTGGTAAATCATACACCCACACTCAATAAACGTAGCCAGATTATCGTGTTCTGATGCCTCTAAATATGCCATCCAATCTTTCCAAAAGTGATAGCTCTCATAAGCAAGAGCGCAGCCATCAAACGTCGAGTAATGTACTCTAATAATTGCACAGGATGCCGAAGTAGAGCCATAACCTGAAACGTGATTTCTATCTATGTTTAGAGTCTTCAAACCTTGTTTAGATAACTCAAAGGCAACGGCGTTGCCGATAACACCAGCCCCAATAATGATAGCATCAAAATTTTGTTCGTTACCCATCTGCTTCCTTTCATAATTGTAAAAATTATACTTTAAAAACTAAATAACTGCTGCTAATTCCGAAGCTTGCTTAATTGCCACCTTTGCATCTAATTCTTTAGCCTCATAAGCACCCCCGACCAGGTGCATGCGAAATTCAGTATTATTTGCCAAGTTAAAAAATGAACGGTCTGGCTCCTGTCCAGCACAAACAATAATGTTATCACATTCAATAAACTGATCCTGACCATTAATAGAGATGTAAATACCATTTTTTGCAATCTTTTTATAGGTAACTCCCTTAAGCATCTTTATTTCTTTTTTCCTCAAACTTAACCTGTGAGTCCATCCAGTAGTTTTACCTAGTGCAATCCCTAATGGCGTTACTTTTCTTTGCAATAAATAAATTTCACGCTCAGATTTACTTGCTTTAGCCATTACACCCGTTACACCTCCTCTCGGATGATTGGTAAAATCTATACCCCATTGCTCAGCAAAGTCGCCTATATTGGTAGAGGGGTTCTTTTTACCATGAGATAAGAGTTCAGCCATATCAAACCCAATACCCCCAGCTCCAATCAGGACTACCTTTTTCCCAATTTTATCTATGTTTCTTATTGCATCTATATACGAAATTACTATCTCTTCATCAGAACCAGGAATATCAAGAGACCTTGGATATACTCCCGTCGATACAATGACCTCATCATAATTTTTATCCATTAAATCAATAGGTTGAACTTTTTTATTTAAGTATAATTTAACACCATTTTTTTTAAGCATGGTGGAAAAATAGCGGATTGTTTCATAAAACTCCTCTTTACCGGGTATTTGTTTGGCCAAATTAAACTGACCCCCTATCTGATCACTTGCCTCAAATAATTCAACATGATGCCCTCTTGAAGCTGCAATTTCAGAAAAAGCGAGTCCTGCTGGGCCAGCACCAATGACGGCAATAGTTTTTTTATTGGTAGTTGGTAAATAGTTCAGGTTGGTTTCATTACATGCTCTCGGATTCACTAGACATGATATTTCTTTTTTATCAAAGGCATGATCTAAGCAAGCTTGGTTACAAGCTATACATGTGTTTATTTCGTCTTCCCTGCCCTCTTTAATTTTTTCAAAAATTTTACCATCTGCAAGAAATGGTCTTGCCATCGAAACTAAGTCTGCATCACCATTCGCCAAAACTGTCTCTGCGACATCCGGCATATTTATTCTGTTTGATGTAATTACCGGAACATTAATAACACTTTTTAAGCGTTTAGTCACTGAAGTAAAAGCTGCTCTTGGAACCATAGTTGCAATGGTTGGAATAGGGCTTTCATGCCATGAAAAATGAGTAGACACTATCGAAACACCTGAATTTTCTAAGGCCTGCCCTAAAGTACAGATCTCTTCCCATGACATTCCTCCCTCAAGCATATCCATTGCTGGTATTCTGAATATAATCAGAAAATCTTCACCAACAGATTTACGAATTCCTTCCACAATTTCTGTTGCAATTCTTATTTTATTAGGGAAACATCCTCCATATTCGTCTGTTCTCAGATTTGTTTTGTTAACGAAAAAAGTGGAAATAAAATATCCAGCTGAACCAATGATTTCCACTCCATCATAATTAGCTTTTTTACATAATTCTGCACACTTGATAAAATCACCAATTTGCTTTCTGAGCACCTCTAGTGACATTTCGTTAGGAACAAGACGACCAATTCTAGATCGAACTGGACTAGCGGCAACTAATTCCTTACTAATTGCCAACGGACCCGAATGTAAAATCTGCATACAAATTTTTGTATCTACATTCGCATTGTGCACCGCATCTGTTACAAGCTTATGTCTTGCAACTTGACTTTGTTGGTTAAAAATAGCTCCGTCAAGAGCACCTTCTTCATTGGGGGAAATACCTCCTGTTATTATAAGACCAACGCCTGTGGATGCCCTTTCAGCAAAATATTCTCCCATTCTAGAAAAGTCGTCTTGTCCTCCCTCTTCTAAGCCTGTGTGCATAGATCCCATTATAATTCTATTTTTTATAATATGGTTGCCGACTATCAGTGGTTCAAAAATATGCCTATATTTATTTTTCATTTTATTTCCTACTTTCTTAAAAATTCTTTACTCCAAGACGACAACCAATCAACTAGCAGACCATCCTCCATCGATAATATGCTCTTGCCCCGTAACAAATTTACTTTCATCAGATGCCAAATAAACTGCTAGATCAGCAATTTCATCTGCCAATCCAAGTCTTCCCATGGGTTGCCTATTAACAAAGTCATTCATAGCCTTATCATAATCACCAGTCGCTTCCAGCCTTTCATGCAATGATGGGGTATCAACAGTACCTGGGCATATGCAATTACATCTAATTCCCTCTTTAACAAAATCTACCGCTACAGACTTGGTTAAACCGATTACTGCAGCTTTTGACAAACCATAAATACAACGATTTGGTGCGCCAATTACAGATGAAACCACGGAACCAATATTAATTATACTTCCACCACCTTTATTCTGCATAAAAGGGATAGCAGCTTTTATAGTGCGATACATAGACTTGATATTTAAATCAATTGCGTCATCAAACTCCTCTTCTTTAGATATAAGTATTGTACCTGAATGAACTATACCTGCACAATTTATCAATATGTCTGGCTCAAAATCTTTTATCGCTTTATGGATAACTTCAGCATCTCTGACATCTATACAAAGAGACTTGGAGACTTTTAATTGCGTTAAATTATCATCGTTTATGTCAACGGCGAGAACCTCGGAACCAAATTGGAAGAATTTCTCGGCAATAGCTTTACCAATTCCCTGACCGGCGGCAGTTACGAAAGCTTTTTTGTTTTTGAGTCGCATTACTCTAGAAGATTGTTAATTTATATTAAGTAATTAAAATAAAAATTTTTTTGAACGAGGTCAATAATTGGAACTTTTTTTTCTAGGCATAATTGGCTTTTTACTTCTTTTTGGCTTCAGACCCATATTAAAAATACTTAAACTTTTTATGCTTGGATCGAGCTTAATTTGGTTAGTTATAATAGGTAGTATTGCTTTTGGTATAATGATATATATGGTCTAGTGAATGAGCTTCAAATGGTAGATATATTAGTAGTTGGTGGTGGAATTGCTGGTCTCTCAGTTGCAGGTAGACTAAGTAAATCAGCGAAGGTAACTTTGCTAGAAGCCGAAGGAAATCTTGGGTACCACTCATCAAGTAGATCCGCTGCTGCATTTATCGAAGACTACGGAAACGACGTCATACGGGAATTTAATAGTGCAAGCAAAAGCTTTCTTTCTAAGGATGGTGTAGATGTTCTGTCCCCAAGGGGCAGCCTAATTTTAGGAAAAAAAGACGAAAAAAATGCATTTAAAGAGCAATGTTCAAGTTTTGCCCACAATGAAATATCTGTCAGCGATGCGCTTAGCCTAATTGAAATAATCAATAATAGATCGGTAAAATATGCTGGATATAAAGAGGACATTTACGATATTGATACAGATAAATTATTACAACATTTTACAAAAGATATAAAAGCCAACGGGTCAGAAATTTATACCGACTCCAAAGTAATTGCTGCTGAGTTTAAAGAAGGGAAGTGGCACATTACAACAGATAAAAAAACATTTATTTGTGATGTCATTGTAAATGCCGCAGGAGCATGGGTAGATGAATTAGCATTGAAATGTGGCATCGAACCTTTGGGCTTTTTACCTCTTAAAAGATCTATGGCTAGAGTACCTGCTCCTGATGATAGTGGTAATCATAAAAGTTGGCCAATGGCTTTTGGACTAAATGAAGCTTTTTACGCGAAACCTGATGCAGGAGAAATGATTGTCTCCCCATCGGAAGAAACTAAGTCTTTTCCTCATGACGCGTTTGCAAATGATGAGGACTTAGCAAAAGGCATTTTCAACTTTGAGGAAGTTGTAAGCTATTCTGTTAAAAGAATTACGTCAAGCTGGGCGGGCCTTCGAACTTTTGCACCTGATCGCACCCTTGTTATTGGTTTTGATAGCATTGTTCCCAGTTTTTTTTGGCTTGCAGGTCAAGGAGGATATGGCTTTCAAACGTCAGCGGCAGCAAGCAAAATGGCTAGTGAGATTATCCTTGGGGAAAAATCAAGCTTTGGACAGTTGCAAAAGAGAGTCTCTCCAAATAGATTTAAGTAGCACTTGAGCGTTATTACTGCTCCTGGATTGATACTTCGTATATAAAATTCCAAAACTTTCCAGTTACAAAAATTCGGCCTTCAACTTTATCATAAGCTATCCCATTCAATACATCTTCAGCTGCAGTTCTTTCACTTACTGATGAAAAATCAATCCATCTGACTAGTTCACCGGTAGCGCTATCAATACATGCTACTAAGTCAGATTTCCATATATTCGCCCAAATCTCATTTCCAACAAACTCCAACTCATTAAGATTGTTCACAGGTAATCCATTATAGGTAATCGCTATTGACCTTATGACCCGAAAGGTACTCGGATCACGAAATTTTAAAATGTTACTACCATCACTCATTACTAAATATTTGTTGTTACTAGTAAGCCCCCAACCCTCTCCATTATACGACAAAATTTTTATTATCTCGAAAGTAGTTTTATCGTATACGAACATAACTCCCGATTTCCAAGTTAGTTGGTAAAGCCTACCATTGAATAAAGTAAGTCCTTCAGCAAAAAACTTATCCTCCAATGATATTTTTTTTATCAATTTTTCAGAGTGCATATTATATTTTCTAAGACTTGAATTTCCATATAGACCGGTACTTTCATAAAATATTCCTTTGTCTACAATAAAACCCTGAGTAAAAGCCTTACTATCATGGGGAATTTTTCTTATGATCTCAGGTATAACTGTTTCCTGAGCATAAGAATGAAAAACGTTAAGGAAAAAAACAAAAAAATACAGTATATAGACACGACTTTTTATTATCGATAAAAGTCTTGTAAAGAAGAAAAGAGCAGACAAAAACTTGCATGTTGAGGTCATGTCCTTTAACAAATAATGTATTTTTTCGTTAAAAGGAATTTAAATATCGTGCAATTCGCATCAATAACAAAAAGAGTAGCAAAATTAGGCTCTGAAAAATGGAAGCCCCATTTGAAAGCAAAGAAGATGGCTGAAATTGATAGTGATGTAATTTTGTTGACCATAGGCCAGCCTGATATTTCAGTTTCAGACGAACTTGCCAACATTACGATCAAGGCCATTAAAGAAGGTAGAACAGGTTATTCCAACGGAAGAGGAGAACAAAACTTAGTTTCCAGCCTCGTAAATAAGTATAATAACGAATGTGGGCTTAATATAACCGAAAATAATGTCTTGTGTTTCCCTGGCACTCAAACCTCACTTTTTGTATCGATTATGGGCCTAGTTAATGAAGGCGATGAGGTTCTTTTAGGAGATCCGCTATACGCTACCTATGAAGGCGTTGTAGCCGCTGCAGGCGGAACGATAAAAAGAATTGAACTAAAAAAAGAAAATAGTTTTCGAATGAACCCTAGTGACTTAGCCAACTCTATAACAAGCAAAAGCAAAGTTCTTCTTTTGAATAATCCACATAATCCATCTGGTGCATTATTGACTAGAAAAGAAATAGAAGAAATTGTTAAAGTTTGTCTCCAAAACGATTTGTGGATAATCTCAGACGAAGTGTATGCATCCCTAATTTATGATGTTGATAACAAAACGGAATTTTACTCACCACTAAATGTTCTAGACGCATTGCATCGTACTATTGTTGTCTCAAGTATATCGAAATCACATGCAGCGCCAGGGTTTAGAAGTGGGTGGCTGGTTGGGCCCAAAGACTTTTGCGATGCGGTTTTGCCTCTCTCTGAAACAATGCTATTTGGCAATCAACCATTCATAGCAGATATGACAGCGTATGCACTGAAAAATGATTTTCATACTGCAAAAAAAATGAGGGATTCATATTATCATAGGGCCATAAATATTTATGAAGCTCTAAAAAAAACAAATAGAGTGGAGCCAATAATGCCGCAGTCAGGAATGTTCCTACTTGCCGATATATCTAAAACAGGACTAAGTAGCGACGCTTTTGTTAAACAACTACTAGAGGAAGAAAAATTAGCACTCATGCCAGGCGCATCATTTGGAGAAAATGCTCACCAGTTAGTACGCATAAGTTTAACGGTGCCTGATAAGATGATAAACTTGTCTTGCGAAAGGCTAAAACGTTTTATAGACCGAATAATTTAGACTTTTTCTGGAGGTAGAAGCTATATTGCTTTTAACGCTCTTTCAATAGAAACTACTAATTCATCTGGATCTTCAAGACCAACAGATACTCTGAAAAAGCCTTCGGATATACCAAGCTCTTTACGGGCACTTAGATTTAAGTATCTATGTGAACTACTTCCGGGATGCGATATTGTAGTTCCAATATCTCCTAATGTGGGAGCAAATGCTATACCCTCTATATTTTCAATAAACTTATTTGCATCTTCCCTATTATCACCGATTTCAAAACTTACCATATTGCAGCCATTTCCCTTTAAGAGTTGCTTTGCAAGTGATATATCAGGGTGCTCTGACATGGTGGGGTAAAGCACTTTTTTAACCTTGCCATTTTTCTTCAAGGCTTTGGCAAGGATTTCTGCATTTTTTTGAGCTTTTTCAAATCTTAATTCAAATGTAGCAAGACCTCTTTCAGCCAGCCAACAATCAAAAGGACTTGGAGTTGCACCAATTGAAACAGAAAAGTTGTAAATCGCCTCCATCTTGTTTTGATCTTTTGATGAAACATACCCTAATGTGGTATCGGAGTGACCAGATAACAATTTAGTAATAGAATGAATAACAAAATCGGCGCCATACTCAAAAGGCTTCATGCATGCAGGTGTTGTAAATGTATTATCAACAGCCAATAAAATATTGTTTCTTTTACATAAATTTGCGATACCCTCTACATCGGCAATCCTAAGTGTTGGGTTAGACACACACTCAATTAGGATCATTTTTGTATTTTTTCTAATCTCACTTTTAACTGAGTCAATATTTGTTGGATCAGCAAACGACGTTTGAATTCCAAATCTAGGCAAATCTTCACGCATCAGTCTCAATGTACGACCATATAATTGGCTGCCCCCTAAAACATGGTCTCCCAAAGACAAGGTACCCATAATAAGAGACGAAATGGCTGCCATTCCTGAACTTACAACTAAACCGGTGGAACTCCCTTCAAGGTTATCAATCAAACGAGCTAAGATTTCTGCATTAGGATGCCCTTCTCTTGCGTACGTATAACCTTTTTGCTTGCCTTCATATTGTTCATCGAGTGCATTGGGAGATTGGGAAGCATAAACAACCGATGGCATAATAGGGGTTGCAACCTGCTCTGATATAGAATTTGGCACCCCGTTTGGCCTTATTATAGTGCGTTTCATTTTCATTCTAAATTATTAAGCTCCTGTAACCCTTAAGCATTTTAAACCCATCTCCTTCCACATTTCAACAACCGTAATTTTATCTTCAAATACCAATACTGGATTAAATCCATCAAAAATCATTCTTTTATAAAGATCCCTTTTTACCATAAAATCTTTTCTGAAATCACCTTGTGGTCTCATATATAAGCAACTATCTATATCAATATTTTTATTACCTTTTAATATTTTATTAATCTGTTCAATTGTTTTTTCTCTATAGTCCTCAACCCTACCAGTACAAAAAATTATTTGGTTTGTGTCATCTTTAAGCAAAGACTTCAACAAAGCACAAACTTCTTCGATCGGTCGATCTTTATCCATATTGCTATAAAAGTTTTTCCAGTCTTTGGGGTCCTGCAAAACAAACTTTACTCTATGCGAGATATCTAAAATAGTTCCATCAATATCAAAAATTATATCTATGGTTTTTATCCAGTATTATGGTTTCTTTGCCTTAAAAGGTTTTTTTCTTCGGGGAAAGCATGTCTTGCATATCTCGCATACAGTTCCATCACAACCCCTTGCTGTGCAGTGAGACCTGCCATAAAAAATTATCTGTAGGTGTAATTTGTTCCACCTTTCTTCAGGGAAAAGCTTTTTTAAATCTTTTTCAGTTTGCGTTACGTTTTTTCCATTGGTTAAGCCCCAACGCTGTGCGAGTCTATGAATATGTGTATCAACTGGAAAAGCTGGGTACCCAAATCCCTGAGACATTACTACACTTGCAGTTTTATGTCCCACGCCAGGCAGTCGCTCGAGATCTTCAAAGTTTGAGGGAACCAGACCCTGATGTTTTTCAATAATCATGATAGACAATTTAGAGATATTTGCAGATTTTTGTGGTGCAAGACCACATGGCCTTATGATTTCATAAATTTTTTCTGTTTGTAATTTACTCATAGCCAACGGATTGTCTGCAAGCGAGAAAAGGTGTGGGGTAACCTGATTAACCCTCTCATCAGTACACTGTGCACTAAGCAAAACGGCAATAAGTAGTTCAAATTTACTCTTATGATTCAGAGGCACTGGTGTCTCGGGATAAATTTCATCCAACCGGTCCACCACATAGGCTGCTCTATCAATCTTTTTCAAGTCACTAACCTTTCAAATTAGCCAAACGTTCAATTTTCACACATTTTCCTTTTTTGCAGCAAAGAACTATGGAATATTGGTACTGTTATGAGCAAGACAGAAAAAAATGCGATGGATCTTCTTAAGGGAGCTTACAACCTAATAACTCCAGATGACAACAAGAAATACTATGAAGGTTTTGCACCTTTCTACGACAGCGTTTTTGTAAAAGATCTAGGTTACACTTACCCTACTGTAGTGGCAAATCTTCTAGTTGAAAAGTTTACAATAGATGGACCTATCTGTGATATCGGCTGTGGCACTGGATTAGTTGCAAATGAAATTAAAAAGAAAGCTACAAATGCTGTCATAGACGGAGTTGATATATCACAAGATATGATACAAATATCTAGAGAAAAAAACTTATATCGAAATTTGCTTGAACTTAATCTTGAAGACCCTCTTGACTCATTATTACAAGATTATTCAGCTGTAGTAAGCGCGGGGACATTTACACACGGGCACCTGGGTTCAGAAACACTGAAGCGCTTAATTTCTCATTTTAATTCAGGCACCAAATTTGTAATTGGAATTAATTTTGACCACTACCATTCAAAAGGCTTTGAAAAACAGTTCAAAGCTCTTAACGAAAGCAATATTATTGATTGCTTTGAGCTAAATGAAGTCAAGGTCTATAATAAAGAAAATAAGAATCTTAATATAAAAAATGGTAAAGCCTGTGTTGGTTTGTTTTCCAAATCTTGATTAAAAGCTATTTACATTAATTGATATAGTGGAAGCGTATTACTTCTGTTTGAACCATAAAATCTTTTACATACTAATTTTTGTTATCTTGTTTTAGAGTAAAGATTATAATAAATATACGTCACGAACAAAACTATGTAGGCATTAAAAATGAGAAACTCAAAAACAGTATTAATTGATAAAAATCCGGGAAGAAATTCTCAAACTTTTGGAATTGCAAGAGAACTGGGAACAGATGTTGACCTAATACATGAACCCTCGGTTGGTGTTGTTGGAAACAAGGGTGACTCGCAATGCTACATAGGTGTTTCAAGCAAAGTAGAAAAAATTCACGAGATTTTAAAGAATAGAATAGGAACAGATCCAGAGAAATTATCAATGAGGTTAGTGCAACCCGAGTTTACCATAGCTACTTCAGATGGAATACGCAATGGAACTAAGGAAATGAGATATTCCTTAATTGGAAGAGAAGTAACAAATGATTCAATGTGTGAACACTTAAGCGCTTCAGGATTAGAAGGAGTTATTGCAGTAGTAGCGTGTGACAAACCACCAGTAGGAACACTCGCTGCAGTTTTAGAACATAACAGACCAGCTATTATCATGTCAGACGGATCTATACGACCAGGGAAAGACTCAAAAACTGGTGAGCCTATTGATATAATTTCCAGTTACCAAATTGCTGGCAATCCAGATGAAGAGTTTAAAAAACGAATTGCGTTAGAAGCGTGCCCAGGATTTGGGAGTTGCGGAGGAATGTTCACCTATAATACCATGCAAACATTTATTGGTGTCGTAGGCATGCAGCCTTTGCACATGGTATCTCCTGCATCACAGGACAGCAGAAGACTTGATGAATTTCCACAACAGCTTGTTGAGTTTCTTGAAAAAATGATTGAAAAAAACATTACTCCTAGAGATATCGTAACAAGAGAGTCAATTAGAAATGCCATAATTGTTTCCATGGCTGTTGGAGGCTCAACAAATGTAATGCTACATGCTCCAGAGATCGCCAGAGCTGCAGGCTACAAAAATTTTTCTCAAGACATTATGAGTTCAGAAGAATTTAACCATTTATCAAAAAATGTTGTGCCAGTTATTGTAGACGCCAGACCTTTTGGGAAATATTCGATGGTGGATATTGACACGAAGGGAGGCGTACAAGTTATAGTTAAAAACCTTATGGAAGCAGGCTTGTTGAATGGAGATACCATGACCTGCACAGGTGAAACCCTTTCTGAACAAATTAAAAGATTGTCGCCACCTAATCCAGATAATAAGGTAATATATAGTGTTTCATCACCCTATAAACCGACCGGTGGACTGCGTGTCTTGGGTGGGAATTTGTCTCCTGAATATAGCTCAATTTTAAAACTTGCTGGAGTAGAAGGAGGGCTTGAAAATAATGTATTTAAAGGACAGGCTAAAATATTTGATGGAGAACAAGCTTTATTAGATACCTTGGACAAAAGGCCAGAGGTTTTTGAAAACTTTGATATGATAGTTGTCAGATATGAGGGACCAGTAGGAGGACCTGGAATGCCTGAAATGCTGGACTCAACTTCACGAATAACAACACTTTGTAGAGAAAAAAACATCGTAGTTGCACTTATGACGGATGGCCGCTTTTCGGGTGGCTCAGTTGGTTTAGTAATTGGGCATGTAGGTCCCGAAGCAGCAGTGGGAGGCCCAATCGCGCTCATTGAAGAAGGTGATCAAATAATCGTTGATCTAAATAAGAATGAAATTAATTGTGTTGAACTTGAAAACAAAAATACCTACGACGAGAGAATGAAAGATTGGCATAGAAAAGTGAATGAAAACAATGGCATCCATCCCGCTGTTGGAAATGCTGATACGCGTTTGTTGCATAAGATGAGGTATTCAGCTGTTTCTGCTGTATTTGGAGCGGGAATGCATCCGGAACGAAAGATCTTTGTTACTGATCCAAGAGAAGGAGTGAAATCTTCGTTCACTCCTCAAAATAAGTTTAGAACATAGAATAATCTACAGATTGATCTTTGTTTAATGTATTTTTTACTTCAGGTAGAGAATATTTCAAACCGGACGCGCAATTAAATAGGACAACACGATCATTATTTGAAACCAGCCCTTCGCTTAAAGATTTTTCAAATGCGGCGAGAGTAGCTGCTCCTTCTGGACATAATAAAGTTCCTTCGGTTTTCGAGACGAAATCTCTTGCTTCTACAATCTCATTATCACTTACGGAAATTGCAAAGCCGTTACTTTCATTAACAGCTCTGATTATCAAAAAGTCTCCCACGGCAACTGGCACCCGTATCCCTGCTGCTATGGTATTAGCATTTTCCCATAACTCCGCGGTCTCTTTGCCTTGCCGCCATGCATCGACAATCGGAGCACACCCGTCAGCTTGTACTGCCACCATACGAGGCAATTTTTTTCCAACCCATCCTAGCTTTTGTAGCTCTGAAAACGCTTTCCACATCCCTATTAAACCAGTTCCACCTCCAGTTGGGTAAAAAATAACATCTGGCAACTCCCAGTTTAGTTGCTCAGCTAACTCTAAACCCATTGTCTTCTTGCCTTCAATGCGATACGGCTCCTTCAAAGTTGAAACGTCAAACCACCCTACTTCATCCTTGCCCTCACGTACTATTTTTCCACAATCATTGATAAGACCATTGACTTTAAAGATTTCAGCTCCAAGTCGACTTATTTCTCTGATATTTATCTCAGGAGTGTCGTCTGGGCAGAATACCGTACATTTTATTCCAGCCTTTGCTCCGTAGGCTGCCATCGCAGCTCCGGCATTACCATTCGATGGAATTGCCAAATGACGTATGCCAAATTGTTTTGCCATTGATACAGCAACACCTAAGCCACGTGCTTTAAAAGAAGAAGTAGGTAGTAAGCCTTCGTCTTTAACCAATAAATCTTTCTTTTGATTTAGTTTTTTGGCTACATTATCAAGTGAGAGCAAAGGAGTTAAAACCTCTCCCAGTGATATTATGTTTGATGTCTCAACCGGCAACAGAAATGAATAACGCCAAAAACCGTTTTTATCCGTTTTTTTTATGTAGTCCTTTGAAAACAATTCTTTAATTTTCTCCAGATCATATCGAACTAACAATGGTTTTCCTTTATCCGACAAACCATGAACGAGATCTTTTTCATACCGTTCACCAGAAATGGAGCATTCAAGATGTGTAACAAAAGTGTTTTTTTTCATATAATTAAATAGAAAACATAAAGTGGATAGAAAAATTTTTTAATTTTCTTGAGCTTGAATATTATCAATTGCAGTCTTTATTTGAGTATATTCTTGCTGTGTAAGTTTTTCCTTATCTATTAAAATATTGTAACCGTTTCCAGTTAAGGTAATAATTTGGTTATTTTCTACTTTGGTATCTCGATCGAGCTCATAATATTTTATTTTTCTTAAGTATCCTTTTACGTCTATCTCTTTTGGGTCATGAAATTTGAAGAAAGAATTCACCAAAAGATATGTCTCTTCTGATATACAAATAGAGCCCGAGTTTGCAACACTCTCAAGTCTGGAGGCAAGATTAACAGTTCCACCAACAGCTGTATAATCTAATCTTTCATTGCTCCCAAAGTTGCCAACAGTGCAATACCCTGTATTAATACCAATCCGTATTTCAAGATCATTTCTCAATGAAAAGTTTTTTCCCCAGGAACCTTTTAGTTCATCCATTTTTTCAAGCATCTCAACAGCCATTTCAACACAAAGCTTAGCATCTTCTTCTGGCCCCTTTGTTGTTGGGTCTCCAAAGAAAATCATAATAGAGTCACCAATAAACTTGTCTATAGTACCACCATATTTGAGAGCAATAATAGACATTTCGTTTAGATAAAAATTGATTAAGCTTGTGATTTCCTCAGACTCCAATTCATCTGAAATACTTGTAAAGCCTACGATATCAGAGAAAAAAAGAGTCAATTTTTTACGAGAACTTGTTACCTCTGCACTTTGCTTTCCACTGAAAATCTGTTCATGGATCTGAGGAGATAGATACTTAGCTAATTTGCCAGAAATTCCTTCCAATTCTTCTGATTTTTTTAAAGCTTCTTCTTTTGCCTGATCAGCAATTTTCTTTTGTGCCTCAAGCTGAGTTGAAAGAGATTTTCGTAAATTAGCCTCAAGCTTTAACTTAGAAAGCTCTCGCTTTAATTGGGTCAATTCCTCTTCGGGACTCAAATCATTCATCTAGAGATTAACCCTTACAATCCATGTCAGCACCACAACAAGTGGGTGACTTTATCTTTCCATGGCCATTTGGACAGACTGACACTTGTATTTTTTTTTCTTCATCACTGGTAACAAAGTCATTCTCTAGCGCAGTTTCACATTTAGCACAAAAAGCATTTACTGCCATTCCACATTTAGCACATTCATAAGTTGCCATAATTTTAATACCCTATAAAGCTAACACTATAATAACTTTAGTTCTTTTGGCTTTTCAAAGTCAAGGTCTCAGAAATGTCGTCATGTCGAAGTTTATTTAATTTCATGCAAGTTGTTATTACGATATCATAATCAAGCTAATGATAACTAATAAGGCTTACCAAATGACGATTACCTTCCTTGATCCATCCAACGCACCAAAACCTGCTGCTAATTACTCAAATGTCGCTATTATACCGGCAGAAAAAAAATTGTTATCAATATCTGGACAAATTGGAAACGATATGGAGGGTAATGTTGCAGAAGGTCTAGAGGATCAATATCGATTAGCATTACAAAACATAAATTTGATTGTTGAATCACAAGGTGGCACGAAAGAAGATATAGCAAAAATCACTGTTTTCATGACCGATGAACCTGACTGGGTAAAGATTAAGTCTGCTGCCAATGAATTTTTAGCTTCGCCAAGACCCTCAATGTCATTTATTTATGTAAAAGGACTTTTCAGAGCAGATATAAAAGTAGAGATTGAAGCCTTGGCTGCCGTTGACTAGAAAGGATTATTCAAATGAGTAATATAGAGATAGAGGCACTTACTGTTGAACAGATATATGATTTAGCATTTAATGTGTTGAGTAAATTTGGTTGTAATAAAAAAAATGCAAACGCTATAGCAACAACTGTTGCAACAGCGGAAAGAGATGGGTCATTGTCACACGGCCTCTTCAGAATTCCTGGCTACGTGGCATCCTTGAAATCAGGCAAAGTAAATGGAGAGGCAGAGCCAAAAATAACCTCTAGCCTGCCATCTGTTATAACCGTTGATGGAAATTTAGGTTATGCCCCATATTCGCTTGAAAAAAGCTTACCAGTACTGTCGGAAGCGGCTCTAAAGCATGGCATAGCTGTAATGCGCCTTATAAATAGTTTTCATTTTGCAGCTCTTTGGCCAGAGACTGAGTACTTGGCTGAACAAGGGTTGTCGGGTATTGCTTGTACAGTTTACAAGCCTTCTGTTGCACCAGCTGGCGCAACAGAACCATTTTTTGGAACAAACCCCATTTCCTTTGCTTGGCCAAGAAAGAATTCAACCCCTTTAGTTTTTGATATGGCTACTTCAACACTTGCAATGGGCGATGTTCAAATCGCAGCTAGAGACGGACACTCTGTTCCTCATGGAACAGGTCTTGGACCTGATGGAACTCCATCTGATGATCCAAAAGAAATATTAAAGGGAGTGTTATTACCTTTTGGAGGATATAAAGGGTCAGCTATATCTATGATGATCGAACTATTTTCTGCAGGATTAACAGGAGACAATTTTTCTTTTGAAGCAGCAAAAACTGATAATAATGATGGCGGCCCTGCAAAGGGAGGAGAACTAGTCCTGGCTATTAACCCTGAGCTTATAGCTGGACCAGACTGGGATAGTCATAGCGAAGGATTCTTCAAGGAAATTAAACAGTTGAAAGGAATACGGCTTCCTGGTGAGAGACGACATCAAAATAGACTGGATAACAGCCCTAGAAAGATAAATAAGGAGCTCTTAGAAAAAATTAAAGGACTATCGAAGAGCTAAAAAGCCGTACAGAACTCTAAATATCCAAAGTATTTCTTTTTTCCCATTCTGAAAAATGTGCAGTGTAAGAATGCCATTCCTCCATTTTGAGCTTAATAAATGAATCAGAAAAGAGTTTTCCTAGTCCCTCTTTAAAGCTTTTATCCTTATCAAAGGCACGCAACGCATCAAGTAGGTTTAATGGCAACTTTTCAGCCTTGGCAATTGCTTTTGCATCTTCATACATATTTGTATTTGATCTTTCCCCTGGATCTAATTTTTTATCGACCCCATTTAAGCCTGCAGTAATGATGGCTGCCTGCAATAAATAGGGATTAGTAGCACCGTCTGGAAGCCTGAGTTCGAATCTTCCCGCATCGGGTACTCTTACCATGTGAGTTCTATTGTTTTCTGTCCAAGTAATAGTATTTGGAGCCCAACTTGCTCCACTTAAAGTCCTTGGAGCGTTGATTCTTTTATAGGAATTTACAGTTGGGTTGGTGATCGCAGCCATAGCCTTGGCATGACTAATAATGCCTCCAAGAAAGTTCAGACCCTCTTTTGACAAACCAATATCTGACTTTTTACTAGCAAAAACATTTTTCTTACCCTTTAAATCCCAAACTGATATATGAGCGTGACAACCATTACCTGTTAAACTTTCAATTGGTTTAGGCATAAAAGTCGCTCTAAGACCATGCTTCTCAGCAACGGATTTAACCATGAACTTGAAGAAAGAATGTTTATCTGCAGTTCGTAAAGCATCATCAAATTCAAAATTCATTTCAAATTGACCGTTGGCATCTTCATGATCATTTTGATACGGACCCCAACCCAATACGCCGAGATAATCACAAATTTCGGCTATCACATCGTATCGGCGCATCAGAGCCTGTTGATCATAACAAGGTTTTTCAGCATTATCGTATGGGTCAGAAATAGCTGATCCATCAGGCGTTAAGAGAAAAAACTCAGCCTCTACGCCGGTCTTCACCCTCATGTTACTCTTTTTTGCTCTATCAATAGCTTTGTTAAGAACATTTCTTGGTGCCTGCTCGACCAATTTGCCCTCCATCATGCAGTTACTTGCAAGCCAAGCGACATCCTTTTTCCAAGGGAGTTTTATAACGCTCTGAGGGTCGGGCACTGCCAGCATATCTGGGTACGCTGGGGTCATATCTAGCCAACTAGCAAAGCCCGCAAAACCGGCTCCATCTCTTTGCATATCAGATATGGCTGATGCAGGAACAAGCTTGGCTCTCTGCACCCCAAAGAGATCAGTATATGTAACCATAAAGTATTTTATTTTTTCTTTTTTTGCGTAATTCTTCAAATCCATTATTTATCTCCATTCACTTCTTGAGGTAAGAACCTAATTTTTCTTACAAATTAACCTTATACCGCCAATAATATTTTCAGTAAAACCCTCTGCAACGGTTTTATAAAAGTCCTCAATTGTAGAATACCCCTCAACACCGTGAATTTTTTCGTGATTATTTCTATTTATTTGAAGCAACCTCAAACGTTCTTTTGTAAAACTTTCCCAGTCTGATGACATATCCTTATGCTCAACAATTTCGAAACCTACGTTAGCACAGGTATCTAAATAATCAGAATATTTTTCCAACGAATTTGCAAAGAGTTTCTTTTCTAACATTTCTTTATGAGAGCTCTCAAACTCGCTCCCAAAAGTAAGGTCTTCAATAAATAGCATCCCCTTTTTATTCAACAAGTTAAAAAGTTTTTCAGTATATTTTTTCCTGTAAGGAATATGGTATAAGGCTAACCAAGAAACAATTTTATCAAAGCATGTATCTTTTTGGGAATAATTTAGAAAATCTTCGTTTATATGCGTAACGAATCTTTCAAGGCCAGTTTTAAGTGTTAATTCCTTCCCGACCTCTGAATAATCTTGCTGTAGTTCTAATGCGGAAACATTTGCTCTTGTTTTATAAGCAATGTATCGAGATGGGCCTCCCCAGCCAGCTCCTACCTCCAAGACATTATCATTTTCCTGAATATTAATAGTCTCTATAGCCTCTTGAACACTTAGCGTGCCATGATAGTGCAATTGGTCAAATTGATTGACGTCCTCTAGACTAAGCTTATCGTCCTCCTCATAACCGAGCGCTTTCAAATCTTTGAATATTCTGTAAGCATCAGAATAAAGTTTCATTTCTTTTATGTTATTCATATTAAATAACAGCACTATTTCTTTAAATTAAATTCTCTTCTTCTAAAACCTTTCTTGCTACCCTAAAGCATTCCACAGCTTGTGGCACACCGCAATAAATACCAATAACGTGTATAATTGCCCGCAATTCATTTTTAGAAACTCCATTTTTAATTGCTCCTTTGAAATGTGTTTCCCACTCTGTCATTTTTCCAAGAGCACCAATCATCGAAAGATTCATCATTGATCGTGTTTTTGCGTCAATTACTTCATCGCCCCAACCAAAACCCCAACACCAGGCTGTCATTGCTTCTTGAAAAGGTCGAGAGAATTCGTCTGCTTCTTCCAGGTTTTTCTTTACATAATCCTCTCCAACCGTCGATACTCTCTGCTCTATACCCTTTTCAAATAGGTCCTCAGTAAAAATAGACATAAATATTCTCCTTTTTATATAATTTTTGTGGCACTTCTTGCTAACTGAAATTTATAGCTTATGAGATGATAACACTTTCTTTACCGCATCATCTTCTTTCATGTGAGAAATAAATTTACCTAAATTATCTTTATCATTAAGTAAATTATCTATACTAGGGTCCCATCTCGTTACCATATACAAATAATAATCCACTGCTGATTTGTTTTCCCCTAATAAATAAGGATTAAGTTTCATATTTATATAATTGTAAGCGGTTTCACGGTCTTGGGCGGCTAGCTTTCCAACATCCTCTGCAACATCTTTAGGTGCATAACGATGCGAGTAAAACTGTCTATGATATCCTGCATATATTGACGTCGCTATCATTGCTAAATACTGCCATAAAAGGTTACGCTGAGACGAGGAGCTGTGAGGAGCCAATTGAGGAAACTTTTCTATCAAATGGGTCACAATTGCTACTGTTTCAAATATGGTTTGCCCGTCTGGACAGACTAAAACTGGAATTTTTGAAAAAGGACTTATACTCTTAAATTCATCTTGCTGTGCCTCTTCGATAGATATATTTTTAAATTCATACTCAACATTTGCAGCAGTTAACAAAAACTCTGCGATCAATGATCCTGCCCTCGGGCGCCCTATTACTACGTATTTTTTCATATAATATTCCTTTCAGGTTGGTATTAATTTAAAGTATATAAAGCAATTAAATATTAGAGTATAAAATCAGAAGATTATTAACAGATGTTTTTATATAATGAAGTTCAAAAAAGAGAAGCTAATCAAGAACGGGTAAGGGTTGGACTGATTGGCGCCGGTAAATTTGGATCCATGTTTTTATCTCAAGCACCATTCACCATTGGTTTAGAAGTTAGGTCAATTGTCGATATCAGCGTAGAAAATGCTAAAAAAAATTGCAGAGATGTAGGCTGGACTGAAGAACAGATAGAGTCAGTATTATTTTTTGATAATTTGAAAAAGATGATCTCTCAGACCAAAATAGATGTATTGGTAGAAGCTACCGGAGATCCTGTAGAGGGAACGAAACATGCACTTATTGCTATAGAGCAAGGGTTGGATATTGTTATGGTAAATGTTGAGGCTGATGTGTTGAGCGGACCATATTTAGCAAAAGAAGCGGAGAAGGCTGGTGTTGTTTATTCTATGGCTTATGGCGATCAACCTGCTCTTACTACGGAACTCGTTGAATGGGCACGTGCTTCTGGGTTTAACGTGGTCGCAGCAGGCAAAGGAACAAAATATCTACCTGAATATCATTATAGTACACCCGATACTGTTTGGGATTACTATGGGTTAAATAGAGAAGAGGCTTTATCTGCCGGAATGAATAGTAGAATGTTTAATTCTTTTTTGGATGGAACAAAATCAGCTTTGGAAATGGCTGCAATAAGCAACGCTACGTTATTAAAACCTCCTCCAAATGGTCTACAATTTCCCCCAGCTGGAATGGATCATCTCTCTCATGTTTTAAGACCTCAAGTTGATGGAGGTATTTTAGAGTCCCCTGGCACAGTTGAAGTCGTATCTTCTTTAGAAAGAGACGGAAGACCAGTTTTTAAAGACCTCAGGTGGGGCGTTTATGTAGTGCTTGAAGCAGCAAATGAATATGCAGCAAAATGTTTTACCCAATACGGTATGAATACAGATGATACTGGGCGATATTCCTCAATGTACAAGCCATTTCATCTCATAGGCATGGAATTGAACACATCAGTTTTTTCCGCTGCTATTTTAAAGAAAGCTACAGGATGCACGAAAGAATTTTCTGGAGATGTAATTGCAACTGCAAAACAAAACCTAAAAAAAGGGCAGTTATTGGATGGTGAAGGAGGTTTTACTGTTTGGGGAAAACTTTACCAAGCAGGTTTTGCAAAAAAAATAAATGGGTTACCAATAGGTCTCGCCAATAATGTTAAATTAAAGAATGACATTGAAAAAGATGCACCAGTATGTTGGTCGGATGTCGACCTTGATGTCAACTGTCCAGTAGTAAAGATAAGAGAAAAAATAAAATTAAGCTGAAATAATGATTACCCAAGCGCTAATTAATCAGTATCATTAATTAAATTGCAATTACTTTGGGGGCTTTTATGGCAGGGTCGGTATTGATTGTGGGTGTTGGTTTGGGCCTAAGCGCTTCATTAGCGCGACTGTTTTATTCTGAAAAGAAAACTATTTGTTTAGCATCAAGAAATACAGAAAAATTAGCATCGCTTAAAGAGGAAACAAATGCTCATGTTTATACCTGTGATGCTTCTGACCCAATTGATGTAGAGGAGTTATTCAAGAAAACTGACGAGGTAATAGGAACTCCGGAAATTGTAATCTACAACCCTTCGGCTCGGGTTAGAGGGTCTATTGTAGACTTGGACCCTCATGAAACTAAAAAAGCTATTGAAACAACGTGCTACGGAGGCTTTCTAGTTGCACAGCAAGCTGCAAAAAGAATGTTAAAAAAAGGAGAAGGAAATATCTTCTTAACCAGTGCATCAGCAGCAGTTAAGGGCTTCCCCCTTTCTTCAGTGTTTGCAATGGGAAAGTTTGGATTGAGAGGCCTAGCACAATCTTTAGCAAGAGAATTGCATCCTCAAAATATACACATAGGCCATTTCGTTATTGATGGGGGCATCAGTGCAGCCCATCGTGAAGAGAGACAAGAAGACGGCTCATACAAATTTCTAGATCCTGACGAAATTGCAAAGAGCTATTTGCATTTTTATCAACAACATAAAAGCTCCTGGTCTTGGGAAATTGAGTTGCGACCTTGGGTTGAAAAATTTTAGTTGAAAGTAAAAAATAAAAGAAGTGGCAGAGAATTTTAAAAAGAAAATATGCCTAATTACTGGGGCTCGCACGGGGATTGGTTTATCAATTGGTATAACGCTAGCCAAAAATGGTTATAGAGTGATATTTTCGGGTCGGAAGTTAAATGATTGTAAAGACACCGTAAATCAGCTTGTGACAGACGGCTTTCAAGCAGTTGAATCTCCAATAAATTTATCAAACCTTTCTTCTTTGAAAGAGCAAGCGGAGATGGCCTTATCAATTTGGGGAACTGTTGATATTTTAATCAATAATGGTGCGGTAATTGAACCTATTACTTCGTTAGAAAAGATAGAATTACAAGACTTTGAGAAAGCCGTTAGGGTGAATTATTTAGCTCCGTCTATATTAATATCATATTGTTGGAACAACCTTCAAAAAAATAAAGGAAAAGTAATAAATGTGCTATCAGGCGCATCAATAAACGCAATAGAGGGTTGGACAGCCTATTGCTCAACAAAAGCGGCACTTCATATGATTAATCAGCAAACACATCTTGAAGGTAACCAGTATGGTATCTCATCAATTGGACTAAGCCCTGGGATGGTTGACACCGATATGCAAGGTAAAATTAGAGCTAGTGGGATAAATAAAGTCTCAAAAGTAAGAAAAGAAGACCTTATAAACTCAAAAAAAACAGGCTTATTTGCTTTATGGTGTGCTTCAAGTAACGCCAATGAATTTTCGGGGAAAATGATATCAGAGAATGATCAGATTGTTAGCGCTAAATACGAGGCTTGGATAAGTGCGCAGAATCTTAAGTTGTAACTTTTACATTAAGCAGTTAAAATTTGAACACGGTACCTTGCCTATCATTAGGCATAGAGTGTCTTGAGCCTTTTTAAATTGTGCAGAAAAGACTGTTTTAAAGGATAGAAATTGAGCAGCGAAAATGGTGTAGCTAAAGATCCCCTTTATGGATGGGTAATGGTCATTTCTGTCTTTACTCTAACCGCTCTTTCATTTGGCACAATGGGTTCGATATCTGTTTTCTTAAAGCCATTATCAAATGAATTTGGGTGGACACGCGCGAATACAGCTTTTGGCTACACTGTTGCGTCTTTAGGATCTGCTTTTTTTGGCATAATTTGGGGTTATATTGCCGATAAATATGGAACAAGGCTTTTCGGCTTTTTTGCTACCTTCTTTATGGTCTCTTGCTTATTTCTATTGGGCAAGCAGAGTAGTATTCTCCATTTTTATACATTATATTTTTGTTTTGGTGCTTTTGGGAATGCTGTTGTTGGCTCTCCTCTTTATGCCAATGTGGGCTTTTGGTTCAAGAAAAATCCTGGCTTAGCAATTGGAATAACTGCGGCGGGTGGGGCAGCTGGCCAAGGGTTAATTCCTTTATTATCAACATATCTAATTAAGGCTTACGGATGGCAAGATGCGTATATGTATCTGTCCTACATATATCTTTTGATAATGGCTCCTTTTTCTTTCCTGATCAAGGAGTCGCCATGGCGAGAAAGAGCTCGTATTGCCATAAAAGATGACTTCAGGGATTTTCCACTTAGTGAAAAAGAAGTTATTACTTGGATTTCGTGTGCTGTGATTTTTTGCTGTATATGCATGTCGGTACCTATCGTTCATTTAATACCCTTACTTACGGACGCTTCATTCTCAGAGGACTTTGCCGCGAGCGTTTTCCTTGTTCTAATGGTCTTTGGAATTGTTGGACGTATAATTAGTGGAAAACTTGGAGATATTATTGGTGCCCTACCTACATATATTCTAATGTCTATCGGCCAAACAATCACGGTTCTTGGCTTCCCATACATAGATTTAAAAGTTGGTTTATTTATTCTTGCCGGGGCTTTTGGTTTTACATATTCCGGTGTAATGTCAGCAATATTAGTCTGTGCAAGAATGATGGTTTCAGCAAAGTTAGCTGGCAGAGCAATGGCCCTAGGTTCTTTTTTTGGTTGGGTAGGTATGGGCTTAGGTGGGTATTTTGGAGGGCTACTTTTTGATATAAAAGGCGACTATACTTGGTCATTCCAGTTTGCATCGCTTATGGGGTCTGTTAATCTTTTAATTCTCTGGCAATTTCACTTACGAATAAAGGCTAAGCAAGTAGTGATCGCTTGAAACTAACTAATTAGCGGCAACTCTTTTGTTGCTCTTTTTGTTAATAGAACTGGTCCATCCTTTGAAACAAAAATATTTTCTTCATGCACTATAAATTTTCCAGGTTTATACTCAATCGACGGCTCGATAGCGATAACCATATTTTCCTGAATAATAGAGTTATCAAAAGATGAGATTGATGGTGGCTCGGTTAATTGTAGCCCAACTCCATGACCATACCTACCTTCACCTTTAACCATAAAACCAAAGTCTTCAATTTTTTTGTTTATTTTTTTCCATACATCTTGTGTCTTCACACCTGGTACTAAATTTTTAATGCCTTCCTCTGTTGCATACCATAAAATTTCATTTGTTCTTTTGAGTTCGTCGGATACTGTTCCAATTGTAAAGTTTCTGTCAAAATCACAAAAATAACCATCATATGTTGTACCTGTATCTATAAAAAGGAAGTTTCCTGAAGAAATTAATTTATGTGTTGGATTTCCTATAATCTGAGAGACACCTCCTTTCCCCGACACAACCGGCAAATAGGGAATATTATCCGCTCCCCTCTTGAGAATTTCTCTCTTCACTTTAATTGATGCACTCCGCTCGCTGTCGTTCACGGATATAATTGTGGGTAATATTTCAAACACTTCACTAACGATTTGCGCTACTTTTTCTATTTTTTTTATTTCATTAAAAGACTTAACCGTTCGAAGTGCCCAGATCAAAGAGGTTCCATCAACAATATTAAACTTAAAGTTATCTTGGAGAAGACCAAAATCTAATACCGGCATTCTGATACTCATCTCTTTTCCTAATTCCGAACCAATTGCTCCAAAACGACTTGGAAGAGACTCTAAGAGAGATTTTAAGGGAGAAATGTCATCTCCGTTGAAATTGGGAGATGCCCATGTATGAATATCTTTGACAAACGTTTTTTTGAAAATATTTTCACCTATTTCAGGGATTATAGCTATAGGAGCTCCAGAAAGTGGTAAGACTAGAAACCATGGTCTGGTAGGACTCTCCCAGAAGTTCGTATCAATACCAGTAAAATATCTCAGGTTTGCTGGAATGGTAATTAATAGAGCGTCGAGTTTATTTTGGTATAAAAGTCCTTGAGCTCTTTGAAGACGAATTTCAAATTCCTCATTTGAAAAACCATACTCTAGTGTTTTGGCATTTCTCATTCCCTAAGTTTAGATAAAAAATTATTCAATTGTCGATTAACTTTTACTTTTTAATTAAGCGACGTCAAAATAATCTTTCATCTGCAGATATTTATACTTCATCTCAGCGATATAGGGACCAATTAAACCACCGTTCCATTTTCTTCTAAATCTATTAAAAACTTCATACTTATTATTTTTTCCAAGGATAAAATCGGCAAGAACCATAGCAGACCCCGGAGCTGTATTCATTCCATGTCCTCCAAACCCCATGATGGTGAATACATTTTTTTCTTCATTTCCAATCTTAGTAGAGCCAACATATGGCATGTAATGACTTGCATAGGCCATATTTCCATACCAAACATAATCCATTTCGACATTTCTTAACTCAGGAAAAAAATAGTTTATTTCTTTTGAAATTGCTCTTTTTAAATTTGAATAAGTAAATTTACCGACCGCTGATATACCCCTTCCCCATGAGAGCCTATTTCCAGGCAGAACGCGGTAGTAATTTCCAGCCCTTCGGTTATCACTAAATCCTACCGGCTTCTTCAGCACGGATTGCAGTTCATTCCCTATTGGCTTCGTTACACCTATAAAGGTTTTTATGGGTAACCAGTAACTTTTTAGATCCTTTATTTCTTTTCCACCATAGCCACCTGTAGCAAATACTATCTTTTCAGATTGAATATTTACCATTTTATTCTCATTGAAAACACTAGAATTTATCTTCGCACCATCCATTTGGTAGCTGACAAACTTACAATTTTCAAAAATAGATGCTCCCAAGTTACTACAATCCTTGGCAAGCGCATGCATAAAGTTTAAAGGGTGAAATTGAAAGGAATCCTGCCTAAAAACGCCACAAGTATATTTATCAGAACACACATACTTATTAAGATTTTCCTTATTAAGGAACTCCTCATTTTGATGAAATAATTTATTCTGAGCGATTACGTGTTTTTTTACTTTTTCAACATTATTTGTGAGAAAACATTTTAGAACACCCGATTGAAGATTGGTGTGTT
The DNA here is from genome assembly GCA_902596605.1 of uncultured Alphaproteobacteria bacterium. Classification (GTDB taxonomy): domain Bacteria; phylum Pseudomonadota; class Alphaproteobacteria; order Rhodobacterales; family Rhodobacteraceae; genus CACIJG01. The sequence continues at coordinate 92,876 of CACJUU010000008.1, forward strand.
CATATCCCTCTGAAAGACACTTTTTTTTCATCCATTTTACACCAGAAGCTGCAATCTTTTCCAATGTGACCACCTCTTCTTTTGATAAGTACTTTAATAACACATCATAGTCCTGTGCCCAACCGGAGAGGCAAAAGCCACCATTTCGTCCGGACGCTCCACTACCAATATGGTTTTCTTCGATTAATACTGCATCAACGTTATTTTTCTTTAGTTTATATAGTAGACTGAGACCAGCAAGACCTCCCCCTACTATCAGAACAGCACATTTATGGTTATTTGTAAGATGCTCGTTCGGTCCAAACCTATTAATTAAGGTGTCATCATACCAAGTATTATTCATATAATGATATTATATAGTTATATCAAAAATTTAAACAGGAATATCGGCAGCCTTTTCAAAGGTGAAAACTTCAAGCACCTCTTTTCTGCCACGAATGTCAACAGTTTTAGGTTTCATCTTTTTGGTATCTATATTTGCCTTATCAGCCACGTATTTTGATACAACTAACTCGCACTTATAAGTCTTTGTCAATTCTTCTAACCTTGCCGCGATATTAACATTATCTCCTACTGCGGTCTCTGTAACAGTTTTGCCATATCCCATCATTCCAACGATCATACTTCCAGCATGAATCCCCATGCCAAACCTCATATCTTCAGAGAAATCAGTTTTCATCTCAGAATTCAAAGTTTTCATACTTTTAGAAATCGCATTAGCTGACACAAGCGCATTTTTGGAATTTACATTAGAGTCAGAACTAACATCAAAGATTGCCATAATGCCATCTCCGATGAATTTATCAAGGCGACCACCATTTTTTTCAATTATCTCGCCACAGACCGCGTAATATTTATTCAGAATATATACTACGTCATATGGTAGCTTCTTCTCAGATAACTTTGTGAAATCTCTTAGATCAACAAAGAGAACAACAGTTTCTTGTTCTTTACCAGTAAGCGCTCGGGCACTTCTTACAGTTTCAAGCGTGTTTTCTGGGTTTAATAGTGGCTGTACTGAAATATTACTTGTCGGCCTCAATTGACAGGCTAGTCTAACGTTATCGTCAAGCCCCACCCGCTCAATCGCTTTAATTTCGTGTGAACTTGGGGAAGTTAATGTTCCTTCATTAGCAGTAACCTTTACACGACACGTAGTACATCGACCACGACCACCACATACCGATTGATGAGGAATTTTACCCTTGCGACTAGCCTCTAAAACGGACGTCCCTTTTGGAATTGAAACGGTTTCTCCTCCAGGATAAGAAACAATAATTCTCCCAAAAAATCGTGCTCTTATTGCGTTAAAAAAACAGACTAAAATAACAAAAAGGACAAATATTGGATAGTATTTCATGACAATCGGCTCGATTTGCAAGAGCACAGGAAATGCTTCTTGAGGTACAAATTTGAAAATAATCGACCCAAGATAGTTTGGAATAGGCATATCCAATTCAAAAGATTGTATTTGGGCAATAAAACTCATATTTCTTAAACCTGAAAGCCACCCAAGCACTGCGCCAATTGGAACCACCCAATAGATAAAGCGAAATAGAGAAGGAAATCTTAAATAAAAACCAAACCTATTATGATGAACGGCCTGTTGCTTCAAATAGGCATCGAGGCCAATAACCCCGTGAACCCAAATGAATATAGTCATCAAAGAAAATAGAATTGCGCCGATTATAATTTCACTTGGAGTATCTGTATTCATTACCGCGAAAAGTAAAGAGTAACTTTCTTCTCCTCCAAAAATTTTTGTTATCGCAAAACTCGCCGCAATGTGTTGTAGTAAAAACAAAAGAGCTAAAACGGGAAAAATGATTTGGATCCAGTCTTTCGCTTTCATCTTGAAAGACTTTCGCGTCAAGATTGATGAAAATCCTAAAACCATGTGGGCAACAAAAGACCCATATAGAAGAACAAGACCCACAGGGTTTTGCCAAACCGGGTGAAAGTAACTGCTTCTAACGGCATCAGCTAAATCTATTGAGAAGATGTTTATCGAATGGTTAAGCAAATGCATGATAACATAAGCAAATAAAATCGAACCACTAATAATTCTTATCTTTCTAATTATTGTACTAAAATCTTCTCTAACCACCGGTTTTGCTCCTTAAGAGTTTATAAATTGAACTAAATATAGCCATATTTCCCATCAAATGACAAAGTTTTTGTTCACCAATCGTCATTTCGTTATATTCTACACGCAAACCTGAGCGGAGTATAGCCTTGAACAAAAAAAGTAATTTAAATCCTCCCAATACCGGACCTCTAACGGGTGTGAAGGTTCTAGATATGTCTAGGATACTTGCTGGTCCCACTTGCACCCAATTATTAGGAGACTACGGAGCAGACATAATCAAAGTAGAAAAACCAGGAAATGGTGACGACACAAGAAATTGGGGTCCTCCTTTTATGAAAAATGATAGAGGGCAGGACTCTAATGAAAGTGGCTACTTTTTGGCATCAAACCGCAATAAAAGATCGCTTAGCCTTGATATATCTAAAGATGAAAATGTAGAAATTATAAAAACTCTGCTAAAAGACTGTGATGTGTTTATAGAAAATTTCAAAGTGGGTAGCCTTAAGAAATATGGCTTAGACTATCAATCGCTCTCAAAAGATTTTCCAAAACTTATTTATTGCTCGATTACGGGCTACGGGCAAAATGGCCCTAATTCCCACAAAGCAGGATATGATTTGATTGCGCAAGGTTATGGAGGATTAATGAGCATAACGGGAGGCCCTAATGAAGAGCCCGTTAAGGTTGGCGTTGCAGTTGCAGATCTTTTGTGTGGACTTTATGCGTGTACTGCTATTCTTGCTGCCATTAATCATAGAACGAACTCGGGGCTAGGGCAAAATATTGATATAGCTTTAGTAGATGCTCAAATAGCTTCTCTTGTAAATATGGGCACCAATTATCTCCTTTCAAAAGAAGATCCAGATCGTGTTGGCAACGAGCATGCTAATATCGTGCCTTATCAAGTCTTTGAAGTCTATGATGGGCATCTTAATGTAGCCATAGGAAATGACCAACAATTCAAGAAATTTTGTGAAATTATCAACCGATCAGATTTAAGTGAAAACCAGAAATATGCTACAAATATTATGCGTGTCTCTAACAGGTCTCAGTTGATCCCAATCTTAAAACGGGAACTAAAAAAGTATAAGAAAGACTATTTAGTTGGTATGATGGAAAAGATGAAGGTCCCTGGAGGTCCCATAAATAAATTATCGGAGGTTTTTGCTTCAAATCAGGTATCTGCACGTAAGATGAAAATTCAAATGGAGAATAAAAATTCTTGTAAAGGATTTGTTGAATTAATTGGGAACCCTGTGAAATTTAGCGAAACTCCTGTAAGCTACAGGCACCCTCCACCATCTTGCGGAGAACACTCTGACGAAATATTGAATGAAATTATGTCCAAAAAGGATAATAATGAAATCAAATGAAACATTTATGGCTAAGAGCAGAACATCGTGAAAACGAAAAAAGGGTTGGTCTAACTCCTCAAGGGGCCACTCAATTAATTAAGAAAGGTATAAAAGTATCTGTTGAGGCGAGCGATACGAGGATCATTTCAACAAAAGACTATAAAGATGCCGGATGTGAAATTGTTTCTGCAGGCTCTTGGGAAAATGCACCAGAAGATGTAATTATATTTGGGCTTAAGGAACTACCAAATAATGATACTCCGTTGAAACATTCGCACATAATGTTTGGACATGCTTTCAAGGGCCAAGTATCTGGGGAAAAATTACTTAAAAAATTTAAAAGCGGTGGT
>CACJUU010000009.1 GCA_902596605.1 uncultured Alphaproteobacteria bacterium
TGCAATAACATTAATGTAGGTATGTCGAAAAACTCTAGTATTGTTTAAATATCTAAAAGTTTTTTGTTAACCATTAAATGTAAGAATAAAGCAAGTTCTAATAATAAATTATAAAAAATATAGTAGATAAAATTGTGAAAAAGCTAGCTCCACGTAACTCAATAATAGAGTCTAAAGAAAGCATATTTCTCCTTTTTGTCCTAATCATTCTCCTAACTATTAAAGCTCTCTTTTTTGTTTATGGTAAACCTCTTCCTGATGAAGCATATTATTGGTTATGGTCAAAGAACATCGCGCTTTCTTACTTTGACCATCCCCCATTAGTATCATGGCTTCAAGCACTTCTATCTTTTTTTTCTGTCAATAAGTATTTTTTGATTAGAGCTCTTCCGTTTTTCAGCTTAGTCTTGGTATTAATAATTCTCGTCGTTTGGCAACAGTATATTTTAGAGAAATTTTATTTTGGAGCATGCTTGCAATCCATAGTCTTATTCTTAACGTTTCCAATATTTTCTATTTTCTTTTCCATCTCATTTCCAGATTATTTGCTTATCACACTATTATTTGGGACTTCTTTCTGCCTTTTCTTATATTTCGAAAGAATTGATAAGGGTAAAATTGCACTTCATTATTGGTATTTGGCAGTTATTTTATTTTCTTTAGCTTTATTGACAAAATATAATGCTATTCTACTAGGAATAGGAGTTTTGGCTTACTTTCTATATTATAAGAAAGCAATCGGAGGCCCATCATATGGCCATATCGTTGCAGCGGCTTCTATTGTCTTTTTAACTCAAACAACTGTTCTTTTTTGGAACCTTAACAATGATCTCGCGTCTTTTTCTTTTCATTTAAACCAAAGATTGGACCATCAAAAAGATATTGCATCTATATTGAAAAATAGCGTTGCCTTTTTGTCAGGAGCACTTTTAGCTTTCTCTCCGTTCTTTATAATCAGTTTAATGAAAAACTTTTTTTCAGCAAAATACGCTGACAAGAGAAAAAACTTCTACACATTAAGCAAGTTTGTTTTAATTTTCTCCATAGTTTTCTGCATATTTCTGTCATTGTTTACAAATGTTTTATATTATTGGTTAACTCCCGCGATTATTTTGCTTATTCCATTCGTGACAAACATCATAAACGTAAAAATATGGCAATATTTTCATATCTTCTACGGAACATTAATTTCACTAATTTTATTTATAAACATCAGTTTTTATCCAATTAGCGCATTTTTCGGTGATATAGATCGAGAGACAGCTATTGTATTTGGATGGGAAAAAATAATTACAGATTTGGAAAAAGAAAAAATAGAATATGGTACGGAAAAAGTTGTTTTTTCTGATTATAGATTAGGATCTTTATATATTTTTCATTCCGGTGACTTTAAAGCAGATGTTATTATGGAGAAAAGAAGAACACAGTTTGATGTATGGAGAGGAGAGACAAACTTTTTTGGTACAAACACTTTAATTATTGCTGATAAGGATTTTCCTATAGGCAATAAGATTCTATCTAAATTTGATAGTATTAACTTTTTAAAAGATATAGAAATCTATATCGGGAATAAACTAGTTAGGAAATACCATGTTTTTTTGGGAACAAATACATGATCAATTCATAATTTTATAGATTTCTTCTTTTGCTAAAACAGTATGATTAGTATAACTATACGCTAGAACCGCTTGGATAATATTCATGCGTAATCCATTTATAGTATTTAGCCCTATTTCTTCGCTATTCTTCAGCAATTTTGTTTTTAATGGGTCATAAATAATGTCATAAACAACCATTGTTTTTTTGGCTTTTGCAAGTAATTTTATTGGTATAGGGGTTATATCAATGCTCTCTACGTGACCAACAGAGGTAGCGTTTATCAACAAATCAAAATGAGGAATAAAGGTCTCTAAGTCATTTAGAGAATATGAATATAAATCACATTTTTTAGAGTCTTTTATATTAATTGGACTTCTATTAAAAACATGAATTTTATGTTTTTTTTTAAAGTCTCTTAAAAGAAAAGCTAATATTGCTTTCCCGGCACCACCATACCCCAAAAGGCCTATGTTTAGGTTTTGATTTTCTGTAAGTTGCTTTTTTATAGGTTCTATGGCTGCCTCACCATCGGTGTTGGTTCCTGTGAACGCATCGATTAAAGATCCAGATGGCGGGCGATAAAAACAGTTTACAGCACCAATCGCCTTTATCTCTTCCTCAACATTATCTTTTATAAGATTAAATACTGTTTCCTTAAAAGGAACAGCAACAGCCCCCCCTAAACAATGCTTATCTTGCTTTAAGTAGTTGAAAAGCTGTTCGATCTTCCCTTTCTCAACATCTAGTGGTACCATCCTGACTTTTTTTTCTTCGAATTTGTAAACTTTGTTCCATAGTTTTGGAGATCTTGCTCCCATAGAGGGCCTTGTGCCGACGATTACACTGTAAAAGTCTAAGTTTGGTTCCTTTATCTCATTTTCTATGATCTTATTTAGATGTCTAAACATTTAATATATGTTTTCCGTTAATATGAGCTACTTTATCCATGCTATGCATTAGCTTTGTAAAACTATTGAAATCTATAGGTTGAAGGGGGTCAACAGCTGAATTTTCAGGATCAGGATGAACCTCCAGCATTATACTGTCTGCGCCAGCGGCTACACTAGCGAGCGACATTGGTGCAACCCATGGACGCCAGAAAGTAGCGTGGGATGGATCAACAGCTATTGGCAAGTGTGTTATCTCTTTTGCAGCAGGTACAACTTGTAGGTCTAATAAAAATCTAGATGAATCTCTATGTGTATGGGGAACTGTGACACCCCGCTCACATAAAATAATTTTCTCGTTACCTTCATAAAGCGCATATTCAGCTGCACCAAGCCAATCTCTTAGTGATGCACCAAAGTGTCTTTTTATCATCAGAGGTTTTTTAGTTTTTGCCGCAGCTGAAATCAATGGATAATTTTGCATATTTCTTGAGCCAATTTGCAGTATGTCAGCAACTTCACAAATTAGGTCGAGGTACTTTTCCTCCATGACTTCTGTTATAACTCCCAAGCCAGTTTCCTTTTTTGCAACACCTAGCCACTTTATTCCTTCTTCACGGGTTTCAGTATATTTATCGGATCTATAGGGAAAGCTTAAGGGCTTGAAAGCACCACCTCTCAAGAAATGAGCTCCCGCTTTCTTAACATTAATTGCCGTTTCAACAATAAGCTTCTCACTTTCAACCATATTTGGCCCCGCCATAATAGGGATTAAACTATCCCCGAAAGGGATACCTCCAACATCAAACTTGGAAAAGTGTATATTATTTTTTTTTGAAGCTAGAGGGAACTTTTCTGCCATATCTTCAACTGAGACATCTTTTCCGGGAGCCTTATTTTGTATCATTTTCTATTCCTAGCTTTGAGCTACTGATCTGTTCTGATAAATATATTTTTCGACCTTTTTCCTCACTAGCATAAATTGAGTGTATAAGTCTAAGAGTATGGATACATTCTTTTGCTAGAAATGGGACTTTATCAATTTGACCATTTCTGAAGGTTTGATAAATCTTTTTGAGTTGTCTGTAATGACTTATACCATAACCATTATCAACTTCTTCAGAATATTGGTAGGTTATGTCTTTTTCACTATCAATGCAGTCAGAAAAATTCCACTGTTCAATCTTATTCAGAGCTACTCCTCCAATTTGCACGACTCCCTTTGTCCCCGTAATAGTTATTGATGCCTCAAGATCTTTTGGTCTTGCGGCTGTTGTCAGCTCTAAGGTTGCTAAACCGCCATTTTCCAACTCAATAGCTGCCACCAGTGTGTCCTCTGCTTGTAGATCATTTGCTCTCTTAGCTGACATTGCACTAACAGATTTTGCGCTTCCGCATATCCACGTGAGGGCATCGACATGATGAATAGCTTGCTGATTTGTAACTCCTCCATCCTGTGCCCAAGTTCCGTGCCAACCATCGTTATAATATTCTTGGAGTCTACACCATCTCAGTCTTACAGATACTGATACTAAATTACCAAACCTGTTTTTTTCAAAGGCATTTTTAGTAACTTCAACTGCTGGGTTTAACCTGTTCTGAAAGATTGAGGAACAAAATTTCCCAGTTTTAGATGAAATGTTAATTAAATCCGCTGCGTGCTCTATTCTAAGGGATAATGGTTTTTCTACTATTACATTTAAACCATTCAACATGCATATTTTTGCGTGTTCGTAGTGTTGGCCACTTTTGGTTAGTATAACCACTACTTCCATCTCTTTGTGCTGAACAAACTTTTCAATATTATTATAGGATTTACAAGAAAATATATTTCCAACGTATGTGCTTTTCTTTTCGTCCACATCACAACAAGCAACGACTTTGTAAAGGGTGCCAACTCTTTCTGATATTAAGATTTTCTGTATATAATGTTCGCATACGCGGCCGCATCCAAGAATGCCTATCTTTATCTTTTCTTTATTCATGATTGATCTCGGTTATCAATTTGAAACGAATATGGATATTTTGGAACAGGGGAAAGCCCAATATTATTTGTCAAGATCGTATTTTTTCTAATGTTATCTACATACGTTACCGCTCCCAAACCAAATAAATTTATGTGTATTTTTTCAGGTTTAATGCTTCTTGACATCATTTTGGTATCTCCAATTGCATTAATTTGATCCTTAGCGTCCAACCAGATACTCCTTTGTTCAATAACTGATGCACACACAGTATCGTATCCACCGTCAATGATATTATTTATCAATTTGGTAAGTAATCCTGTTGGTCGGAAAGGATAATTCTCTTCTGCAATAACTACTAAATCAATATTCCTAAATTTTTCTATTTCCTCAATAGTATATTTTAATACATCTGGCAAACTTACATTTTCAGCTGAAAGTTCAATTGGTCTTATAAAAGGAGCTAATGCACCATTATCTCTAGCTACCTTTGCGGTATCTTCGTTATCTGTTGATATATAAATTTCTGAAATGAGCTTACAAGACTTAAGGTATTTTATACTTTCGACCAATAAGTTTCGTCCCTCAAAATTAGTCGGCAAGCCTTTGACAGGAACTATGCCGATTATATTCAGCTTATTTATTATCAGCTTTGAAAGGGAGGTTGGTGAGCCCTCTAAATTATCAATGATATTTACAATCTTTCTAGCTCTGTCAACTTTTCCCCCATGATTTATTCCGTGGTGGTGGTAAACGCAGGCGTGAGGTGTGTAAAAAATATGATATCCATTTTTTATCACCTCGGAACCCCATAATCTGTCTTCTATATTAGTGGTTGTTTCATCAAACGGAAATTTCTTCCATATATTTCTTGTTAATGCACTATTGGCATTGTGAAAAAAGCTATCCTTTCTCTGAGTTCGTTCATCTAACCCAAAAACGACAGTAAGATCTCTTCTATCTAATGCTGAGGTAGAAGATAGGGGTTCTTGGCGACCATAAACACCAGCAAGTAAACCGGTTCGATCATTTTCTAGAGGCTCAATTAATTTTTGAAGCCACATATTATTTTTTGGAATACAATGTCCAGATATAATCACGACAAATTTACCAGATGACGCCCTGATTCCTTCGTTTATAGCTTTTCCTGGATAAAATTGATCTACGTTTATAATTCTATCTGTGTATTTTTTTGCAATTTTTACGGAGTTGTCGTCGGAGTTATTGTCAACCAATATGATTTCATAGTCTTTTATGCTTTGTGTAGCTATAGCGCTCAAACAATGGTCTATCCATCTTTCCTCATTCTTTGTTCTTATAATTATTGAAACCAGAGGAGTTGAGGGCTCAGTATTAATATTCATAGGAATAGTTTCACTTTTTCAGGATTATTTTTTTTCAAATATTCAAGAGCCTTTTCCGCTAAGAAAAAGTCAAACTCATTATGAATATCTATTGATGTTTCAAAGTTATTATTAATTATTATTTCGACATTATTCCCTATTCTCTTTCCACTGCGCCACAAATAAGATCTAGAAGCGCACGCCAGTCCTGTATCTTCTCTGTATATTGGCTCTTTCTCCTGTCTGCTCGAATAAACCTTCATTTTTTCTGAAACTCTTTTTAATTTTCCATCCTTATTTCTTTGCCAGAAATTTTTGTGGGTTGGATGGGCTGCAAAAACTGACTCTAGAGCATTATTATTCTCTAATTTCTCTATAGCATTAGTAAGCCAATTGGTATCTCTGAAAATGTCTGTGCATGTCAGGAAAACACATATATCAAAGTGTTGTTTTGTAAGCTTTTCAAATTTATCTAATGCATCTCTTAGAGTTACTTCAGTGGTTGTATTATCTTGGGCTAAATTAGGTGGCCTTAAAGATGGAACTTGAGCTCCATATAATTTCGCTTGTATAGCAATTTCTTCGCTATCTGTAGTTACAATTACATTATCTATTTTCTTACAGTTTGTAGCCGCTATAATTGGCCAAGCTATCAGTGGTTTCCCATTAAAAATTCGCAAATTTTTTCCTGGTAATCCCTTAGACCCACCTCTAGCAGGAATGATACAAATAGTTTTTAACTTATTTTTCATGGTTCTATGTTTATATCAAGCAGATGAAAAACTCAATATCATATGATTTATTTAGCAAGCTATGTTTTTAGTTGGTTTATGCAGCTATTACTTTTAAAAATTTTTATAAATTACAATTTAAGAAAAGCTATTTAGTTAGTAAGTTTTCTTATCTATTGATGACAATAATGGTATGGAGTGCTGATAGTAAGAAGGAAAGTAAGTGTAACATTTATTGATAACTGAAGCTTAAAAGTTTATTGAATTTTTTCTATTGAAATTACACTGATAGTTCCATATTGGTGCATGCCTCTATAAAAAGGTATGTCAACTTTGCTAGTAATGTTATAGTTGTAAGACAGGATTTTCTCCGATAAATCGCTATAACTATTACTGTGAAGAAGTCGAACATCAACTAGTGTAGAAAAATTTTTTTTCAGATCAATATATTTAAAATGATTGCCATTTGGACCGATTACACCAACTAGGTACTTGTAATAAAAAGCTGTGGATAGTTGTCCACTGTCATACCAATTAAGTGTTGCTAAAGTCTCCAACTCTTTTTTCTGAAGAGTTTTTGTCAAAATTTCTGCAATTTGTCCCCAATCCAGCAGCTCCCTTGTATTATCCCACCTCGGTATTTTCTGATCAAATACTCTGGTGATAAAACCTGTTTTTGCATGAATTAAAATACTCGAAATCATGACGAAGATTAAAAAAACACTAGCAACTTTCAAAGTTATCAGACGGTATTTGTATGATTTCATCAAGATAAGTTTATTTGATGCCATAGGTATCAATAACATCCATCCAACCATAGCCCAGTGAGAAAAACTGGTATCGGAAAAAAGAATTAAAATGTTAAAGATAATTATCGTTGGTAGAGACAGGAGAATAAGAAATTTTTCATTTACAGTAATGAATTTTTTTATCATTAAACTTTTAACAATTAAAAAGCCAGTAGTTGGTAGCAAAAAGAAAAGTTGCGCAAATATAGAGTTAATAATGTGAATAATATCAAAGCCGAATGAACTTCTGTTTCCATGAAAATTGAAGCTATCAAAGTTATTCTCCATATTCCAAAGAAAAACTGGTAACAATCCTAGAATAGAAATTAATACAGAAATATAAAAGTTTTTTGTGAATAGCACATTTCTTCTCCATATAATGAAAGCAATAAATAGAGTTATTCCAAATAGATAAGCTTGGTATTTTGATAGAAAGGCTATTGATAAAAGTAGGCCTAGTGAGATCCATAAATATATATTATCTTCCTTGTTAAAAATTAATCTTATTGCTATATACGTCGCACCAGCGACAGAGAAATTTAAAGAAGCATCGGGCACAATAAAAAGACCGCCTGAGAAAAAGAAAAAAGGAGAAATAAAGTATAGAATAGCTGAAACGGTTCCAGCCTCCTTTGAATAAAAATTAGATGTGATCTTATATAGAAAAAAGCTTGTTAACAGACCAAAAGCAATGAAAGGACCTCTGAAGATATGCAACTGAAAAACTTCAAGTAAATGTAAAGAATATGAAATCCACACCATTAATGGCGGATGATCAAAGTACGATAGTGAAAAGTATCTACTAATCGTTAACGTATAAGCCTCATCGTTAATCAATGGAAGATGTTTCACTACTGTAAGTTTGGTAAGGCAGAAAATAATAAACAAAAATATAATCAAGTGAGTTTGATTGTATGCCTTACTTTTCATTTTTCTCACTTAGACTTCCAAGTAAAAATAGATGTGAGCGTAAAATTCCAAACAGCGCCGAAGCAAGCACCAATAAAGCTTGAAATAAGCCAATTAGATGAAAGACCAAAAATGTAGGTGGCGATAGCAATATTTGTAAACGCTCCTAAAGAGCAAATAAGATAAAAGGAAAATAGTCCTCTAATTAAGTCTAGAGATTTTAACTTTCGTTCCTGAAATGTAATGATGTTATTGAGAAAATAGTTCGAGGTCATGGCCGCAACAATTCCCAATGTTTGAGAAGTAGGAAACTGATTAATTAACAGCATTGTGAGGCCGGTAATTAATAGTTGAACAAAGATACCACTAAGTCCAACCATGCAGAAAAGTATAAATCTTATAGATACTCTGCCTTTTAGTATTTGAGACAAAACGAGACCAATCAACTCCAAGGCGGTAAGAAAACTCATCTTGCTTTCGCCTGCAATCCTATTTTTAAAACTGTAACCAATCTCCTTAATTTCTATATTTTTTCCGGATGTTGCTAAAAAGTCTGCCAGCACCTTAAAACCCTGAGTTTGTAAATTTTCTGAACTCTTTAAAAAGGTTTCTTTTTTTACCATAAAGAAACCTGATAAAGGATCGGTAGACGCTATGTTCAATACTTTCTTAATTACAAAAGTTGTAGCCTTACTGCCTAACTCGCGCATTTTGGAGAAAGCTTTATCAGAAATTTCCCCTGTTTCTGTAAACCTACTCCCGACCACAATATCAAGTGAATTATTCTTGTTAAACAAATTGATCATGTCTAAAAGCTTAGTCTCGTCATGCTGCAAGTCGCAGTCCATCACTGCAACCAAGTCAGCGTTTGCAGCAAAAACCCCTTCGATAACAGCTCCAGCCAGTCCTTTTCTTCCAATTCTATGAATTAGACGGATTCTCGAGGAGTTTTTTATACAATCTTTTATTACTGCACTAGTTCCGTCAGGACTATTATCGTCAACAAATATAATTTCATGAGTAATACTCTTTAATACTTTCTTTAACTTTTCCAATATTTTGAAAATATTATCTTTCTCATTATAGGTTGGGATTACAATAGAAAGGGTTGGCTTACTCAATTATATTCTCCTTTCTCATACTTTTAAAAAACGATAGTGTTCTTGTAAATGATAAACTGCTATTATAGTTCATTTCTGGAGGTCTGGAATGTGGGGCGGTATATATGCAGTATTATTTTCAATTTCAACTGTTTTATCTTATGAAAACCCAATTAAAAATGGGTTTTCAGAGAGCACGACTAAAGGTTATATCAAACATTCTTTGTCAGCTGTAGAGTTTCAGAATAAAATTGTCGGTCAAGAGATCCAATATTCTTCTTATGAAAATAAAAAACTTGGGCCTCTCCAACCAGGAAGGTCAATTTCTTTAACAGATCAAGGTGGGCTTTGGTTAGGTTACGGATTTATTAGAAAAGTTAATCTAAATCACAAAGTTAACTTTAATTTCGATTTTTTCCCAGGAATTTATTTGAAAAATAATGAAGAAGATTTGGGTGGATGGATAATGTTTCGGTCAGGCATAGAGTTGGAATATTTTATAAACACTGATTGGAAAATATCTTTAGGTTATGATCATAGATCAAGCGGTGATATTTGGAAATATAATCCGGGCATGGAAACGATAAAAATAAGTATCGGCAAAACCAATTTATAAAAAAGGAAATACCCATTCGTTCAGAAAAGCTAATTACTGGTAAATTACGTTTTAAGTGTTCTTTAGTTAGATTTGTTGCCCGGTCACTCTTAGTCCAAAATATGCCTTTTATAGACTTATACCCAAGCCTATCAGCATTAATTTGCAAAATCAAAGTTAGTTGACTGATACTTAAAGTTTACAGACTACTGAGAGATATTCTCACAAAAAAAAGGGGCAAGAATACTCTTACCCCTTATATTCATTTATTTACTTTTGCTTAAGTCGAGCTACTTGACTGTAACGCAACAACTACTGCTGCTACTGCTGCGGCTGCAACAGCTACTGTAGTTGAAACGGCTGCTGCCGCTCCAGCCGCACCGGCTGATGCTGCTGATGCACCAGCTGCACCTGCACTACCACTGGCTCCTCCCGCCGCTGTGCTCTGTGAAAAAGAAGGTGAGCTCAGTGACAGTATGAAAGCTAAAGTTGCTAAAATTTTAAAAATACGCATTAGTTAACTCCTACGGTTTGCTAGCATATTAGTTTATACAATATAATTAGCTATTATAAAATAGATTTTTTTTAATTTTATCTTTTATTTTAGGAGGATGCAATGTGTGTTAAAATCGCAACAAGGCCTGTATCAAAGTATATTATTTTGAAAAGCATAATAATTGTAGATAATTACATACCCATTTACCTCACTCACCCATTGCTTTGATTTCAGGACTATATTTGTATCGGGTAAAACGTAGTATTCATTTGTATGGCGAATATCGCCAGCTTCACAAATTTCAGTATATTTTGTTGTTTTTAGGCTCAGGCCTAAAAAATAAGAATAAATGTTTTTCTTAGCTTTAACAAAACATGAAAAGGTGAGTTCCTTATATTCATTTTTTCCATCAAGAAACCTATAAATTTTAAACCGATTTAGAACATTCTGGGTAAACAGTTTATCTAGATCGTTGTATTTTACCTCCATTAGATCTTGGGAGTAACCTCTTGTAGCTATTAAAATACCATTTTCAAAGCTTAAGCTTATTCCATCTGCACTTACCCAAGTCAATTTGTTGCGATAATTTCCAAGCGCAACTAAGGTGGCGGTATTTTCCCCATCCTCTGAAGCTAATAATATAATCGGCTGCTTGAACTTAGAGAGCCATTCCCTGTTATATACTTTCGCTTCTTTTTTCTCCCTAGTTAGAGAGACGGCGGGTTTTCTGATAATAATATCTTTATAAATATTGTAGAAGTCAGCTTTTTCAGAACGCGTTATATTATCTGAGGAACATGATAGACAGAATAATAAAAGTAGGAAAAAAATAGTTTTTATCATCTAAACACTCTATTCCAATTATCTCTGAAACTTTTTTCATCATATTTTGCAATGTTACTGTATAAAAATTTATTATCTTCCAGGATAAGTCGCGCTCCTCCGTCACCAGTAATCGGTTTAATAATAGTTTTTCTATAAACCTGTGATTTCTTACCTGTAAACCAAGATAGTGGCGCTTTTAAAGTAATTCCCTTATCAAAAGAGCCTTCACCAAAAGTAGAAAACTTTACGTCAGTTAAAGTTGCATACGCGCCAATCTCCCATCCATTATTAAAAGTTTTTGATAATGAAAATGTGGCCCCATAATCACCTGCAAGATATCTTCCAGCGTCTAATTGAATACTCCAATCACTCTGTAAATCGTAATACAACGTTCCGATTATAGTGGAATAGCTATTACTAAGAATGGAAAAGTCGCCATATGTGTTTCTTTTATTAATACTTGCTAAGTCTAAACCAATTCCATAAGGCTTTTTTATGTCCTTCCAAATTGCTTCTGCTCTTATCCCAGCATACATCATTTCAAGGTAACCAAAATTTATTTGACCATAAAAGTTTTTGAAAGGTTTGTAATATTGATCAATTGTTAGACTACTGATATACGGTCGTGTACTTATGTCTCTGTAATAGAACATAAAGTCTGATCTGACATTTGGTAGTCCAGATTTGGGGCCTCGTTTAATATCATCGAGTGCAGTGAGTATTGGTTGCTTAATCGAACTATTGATTACAGTCGAGTTCCTCAGTCTGTAAGATAAGGTTGCTTCCCATCCGAGACTTCCATTTATTGGGGAATGTGGGTCAAAAAGCATTATTTCGACATCAGGATAGATAGACCAGGTTGCCGGACTATCTGTCAGGTTAAAATTTGCATTTATACCTGATGAAGAATTTTGTATCTCAACATTTTGCCAAAGCTTAGCGGGTCCATCAAAAGCCAGTTCAAATTTTCTTAAACTTTCTCTTTCAACTATGATTTGAGAAACTGAATAACTCGACTGATAATCAACCAAAATAATTTTAAAAAATTCTACACTTAGAGGAACTGTCTTAGACAAAATTCTTGCGACCCGGCCTATCATTTGAGAGACATTCAGATAGTTTCTATCCAAAATTTCGATGTTCACAAACTTATTGTCTATATTCATTGCGAGTAAAATAATACCATCCAATTCAAGAAGCTCTGCACTTCTAAAAAAAACATCATTATCCATAAGGGACTGAGTTTCCATGAGGGTTTTGTTATCCAATAGCGGCATTGGTGCTGGTTCTATTCCGCTTTTATAGGGACTATTTCGAGGATTAAGAGCTAGCACCCCACTTAAACCGACAGCATCTCCATGCATTAACTTTCCCATAACAGAAAAGCCTCGCGCAATTTCGTATTTAAAACCAAAATTGATATCATTCCTTCGTTCAAAACCTCTTAAAGTTGAAACTTCCATGTCATAGTCATCTGAAGACATTTCAGCAATAATCTCGAGCCTTGGGCTTGCGTTATAAGACAGAGAAAAAAATGGGGAGTTTGTACCAGAAAAAAAATGTTTAGAGTGTATTGTTCCACCATACCCGTGAGAGAAAGCATAACGTTCATTGCTGAGTCCAAAAATATTTGCTTTATTGTTTTTTCCGGACAACCTACCCCACCCTAGACCACCAGATATCTTTATATTTTTAGTTAAATTTTTTGTAGCAACTAAGTACTCTCCGGTATATAGACCTGTACCAATAAAGTCACGCAAACCTATTGCGATTGAAGGTAGGTAGTTTGTTTGATCGTTGAACAAATAATGAAAATCAAAACTCCTATCCCAAAAATACCCACTGTGATCACCAGAAGCACTTGGTATTCTAGAGTATCTAAAGCTTACTGTTACGCCATCAGTCACTTGAAAGGAGAGATTTGTTCTTATTGTACCACCAAAAATGGAGGAAGAGACTGAAAACTGCCCTTCAGGAAACACTTCAGCAGTAGGAGTGTCAATAATCCCAGGCATACCATAAGTGTTAAGAATTTTCGGAGTTTCATATATTTCCTCTCTAGCATTACCTGAATTAATACCGATTAAAGAGAAAGATATAAAAAATTTCAGAAAGATAAAAACCCGATAGCTGAACAATCAGATCACCTGTTTTTGCGTGGCCTTTTCACTAACTTCCAGCGAGCCATATTTTCTTTTCCTTAACTTATAGTGATCTAATGCCTTGATCAGGTCAAAACTGTTGAAGTCTGGCCAATTCTTTTCAACGAAATACAGTTCGCTATACGCGGATTGCCAGAGCAAAAAGTTAGAGAGCCTTTTTTCTCCTGCTGTCCTAATTATGAGGTCTGGATCTTTTTGACCCTGGGTGTATAAGTACTGCGCAAACAGCCTCTCATCTAAATCTTCAACACTAATGGAGCCGTCTGAAATAGCCTTAACTATTCCCTTGGTGGCTCTTACAATTTCAGATCTTCCCCCATAGTTCATAGCCAGATTTAATAACATACCATCATTATTTTTTGTAAGTTCTTCTAAGTTTTTAATGTAATCTTTAATAACTTTTGGGAAGGGGTTTATGTCACCAATTATGACAACCTTCACGTTTTCTTGGTACAGCATTGTAAGTTTTTTCTTCAGGTAATAATGAAACAATTTCATTAAAGTTTTAATTTCGAAAATTGGTCTACTCCAATTTTCTGTTGAAAATGCATACAGTGTAACGTGTGATATCCCAAGGTCCATACAACTTTTTAAAATTTCCTCGACATTTTCAGCGCCCTTCTTATGACCAATAGATCTAGGTAAAGACTTATTAGAGGCCCATCTTCCATTTCCATCTAAAATAAAACCTATATGCATTTTAATATATCCAAAATTTTCAAGAGCTTATTCGAATAAATATTAAGAATAAAGAAAAAAATATTGGTTGATGTAAAATATAAACAGTCAGTGAGTTTCTTCCTAAAAACTGGAGTCCCTTGTAAATAATAAAAAATTTAGAATAGTCTTTTTCGTAGCTACTATTTCTATGTGTTAAATAACTTTTTACAGGTTCAGAAACCCACAAACCGAAAAAGTAAAAGCTAACCCACGGAAACAGTGGATAAAAATCATTGGTAATTGGTACTTCGCTATTTAAGCCTAGCCAAGAAAAGTGGCTGGGTAAATCAAATGTAATATTACTTACGCTAACAAATAAAGAACAAACAAAGAGAATAAATAAATGGTTATTATTTTTTACCTTTAGAAAAAGCAAACCAAGAAGCGAGCATGTTGCTAAGAAGTGTAATATTCCAAAAAAAATAAAGCTTGTCTTGTCTACAAAAAATGTAATTGAAGTTATTACCGAACAAGTTAAAACTAAAACTAGCAGCCGCCTCAAGAATTTAATGCTAAAATTTTTGGAATGGATAGCAAGCCTAAAAGATATACCTGAGATAACGATAAAACTTGCCCCTATGCATTGAGCAAAAAACAAGGGTAATCCTCGCGTCATGTTTTCTAATTCAATAAATTTAAAATAGCCTAAATCCCAAAAAAAGTGATAGACAACCATAGCTGAAACAGAAATTCCTCTAAAAATATCCAAAAGATGAATTCTCAACATTTGCCCTATAAAACGGTCTAAAATAGAGTAAGTGTAAACTCGATCGTTTTTTCAGTAAACCTAAACAATTTCTTGCAAATAAATATTAAAAAATGTCTATTAATCAATAGAGATATTATAAGTGGGAAAAAAATGGAACTTGACGCTATTACACGGTTTTTGCCTGGTTACGATAATGCCCTTTTCGGCAGCCTTCTAGTTTCTATTTTGATAATTATATCAGGAAGAATTCATCATCGATACTCCGCGAGAGGACTACGAGAGAAAGAAGTCCAAAGAAGCCATGTTGGTGCTACTCCTAGAATAGGTGGTGTAGCCATATTGGTGGGCTGTGTGTACGCGTGGTATAACTCAGATAATTTTTCAAGTAACTATCTGGGTTATATCATATTATCTGGAACACCTGTTCTCGTATTTGGTTTGCTCGACGATTTACATTTCAAAGTGAGGCCAGTCTATCGGTTGTTAGGGGCTGCTATATCATCCATTATAGCTATTATTCTACTTAAAACATGGTTAAATAGAGTAGATGTTTTATTTGTAGACCAACTTTTTTTATTATCACCGGTAGCTATATCATTCACGATATTTGCAACAACAGGCGTTACACATTCATTTAATGTAATAGATGGATTAAATGGCTTATCCTTAGGTATATCTTTATCAACGTCCTTTTTCCTAACTGTAATTGCCTGGTTAACCTCTGACGCCTTGGTTGTCTTGCTTTGTCTTGTTTTTTTTCTGAGTTCTCTAGGGCTTTTTTTATTGAATTTTCCTTGGGGAAAGATATTTTTGGGAGATGGCGGAGCATATTTTCAAGGGCATTGCCTGTCTTGGATAGCAATTCTTTTACTTGTAAGGAATCCCGAGATTACGGCTTGGTCAATACTATTAATTTTTTTCTGGCCCGTTGTTGAAACAGTTTTCTCAATTTACAGAAGATTATACAAAAAAAAACCAGCCTCAATAGCTGATAGGGAGCATTTTCATCAGCTAGTTTTTGATAAGATCAGGAACTTTAAATTTTTTCAAGATAACTCAACTTTTGCTAATTCGTTTTCAACCTTCCTAATCTTACCGGCGTTCATTACGCCTAGTCTACTGGCATTAATTTTTTATAACGTAACCATGAATGCCGCCATAGTCTTTTTGGTGTTACTCGCTTTATATATTTTAACCTACTATCGAATGAAGGCCTCTTTTTAGGGTGTTGCGATCCAATCTCTTAAAATTGATTTTAAAAAAAGATTTGCTCTGGGCATTTCATAATCAACCAAGTTAATGGGCCTAACCCATTGAAGCTTTTGACCCAAAAGACTCTCGGGACTACCTTGCCATTTTCGACAAATATGAAGCATAAGAATCATTTGATGGGTATTATGGCAATCCACTGCAAATGTTAGAGGAGCAACACAGTTGCTAGAAATATCGATATTTAGCTCTTCTTTAATTTCTCTTTCTAAAGCATGATTTACAGTTTCACCTTCCTCGACTTTTCCTCCAGGGAATTCCCAAAAATTGTTATATTGACTTCTATTTTTCCTTAATGAAATTAGAACCTCATTGTTTTCATTGATTAAGCCAATCAAAGCTACTAGCAATGTTTTCATGACCTATAATCCGCATTAATTTTTATATATTCCTCGGTCAGGTCAGATGTCCACACGGTAAATTCATCATCTCCTTCTGCTAGATCTACTGTAATATTTATGTTTCTCTTCTTTAAAGCTTTAGATAAGCTCATCTCATCGATAGCACTTATTCCTTGACCATTTTTACACAACAAGAAATTCTGGATATATATTTTTATTTTGCTTATTTCTAATTTAATTTGTGTCTTGCCAATTGCCATTACAATCCTACCCCAATTCGCGTCTTCACCCGCAATTGCTGTCTTTACTAAAATAGAATTTGCGATTGAAAAACAAATTTTTCTTGCACGATAAACATCCTTTGCATTTTTCACTCTAACCGTAATAAATTTTGTTGCACCCTCTCCATCAATTACAATCTTTTTCGCTAGGTCTATCATCGCGCCTCTAAGCTCATTGTAAAAAACATCAATTGCTTTTTCTCTCTTATCTTTTGTAAGCTCGAGGTTCTTTTTATTAGTCGTAGCTACAAAAACAGTATCAGAGGTAGAAGTATCACCATCTACTGATATTCTATTAAAACTTTCATGTATGCTTTTTTTTGTTATTACCGAAAGAGTTTTTTTATCGATTGCAAAGTCTGTAAATATAAAAGCTAGCATAGTTGCCATATTTGGCATAATCATTCCTGACCCCTTCGCAATGCCAGAGATAGTAAAAACCTTATTGTCAACTTTAAATTTTTTTGTATAAATTTTTGACTTCAAGTCAGTTGTCAGTATTGCTTTCGAGGCGGCTTCTAAGCCAGAATATGACAAATTGTTTTTCAAGAGATCTAAATGTTTAATAATATCATGGTGTGGTAGTTGTTCCCCTATAACGCCGGTGGAAGAAAAGAAAATATTCTTTATATCACATTGAAAAAGACTGGATAGCGCCTGAGCTTTTTGGTTGCAAGCTATTAGGCCTTGTTTGCCGGTGAAGGCATTGGCAATACCAGCATTTATTAGCAAAACTAGTCTCTGTTTTATATTCTGTGTTTTTCTTATATTTTTTCTTGAAAAAATAACGGGTGCTGATGGCATCGTTGAAACAGTGAAACAAGCGCAAATATGACTACCGGGATCTAGTACAATAAGCAATAGGTCATCTCTGTTTTGATATTTTGTTCCAGAGCAACAAGTCGCGAATTTTAAACCAGCAAGAGTAAAAGATTTACTACCTTGATCAGATCGTTTATTTAAATTAATCATCCAGCTTTTCTAGAAGTTGGATATTGGTAATTTCATTTGGGTTGATATTTTGTCCTACAAAATTTATTTCAGAGTTTTCAGTTAATGATTTCAAATAATCATTGATTTTTCTTTGTCGCAGGTTTTGTCTTAGTTGAGCTTCTACTTTTTTGAATTCTGGTATCTTTTTTTCTCTTGTTTCATTCAGCTTTATTAGGTGCCAACCGAATTTTGTCTGCACAGGTTGACTTACATCTCCCTCGGACAATACCATTAATGCGGTTGAAAACTCCGGTACCATACTAGCCAAGTCAAACCAATTAAGGTTTCCACCATTTTTTCCAGTTGGACCAATAGAGTGTTCTTTTGCTAAAGCTTCAAAGTTTTTACCATTGTCAATATCTTTTCGAATAGTTGTCGCTTGATCCTCGTCTTTTACCAGTATATGTGAGGCATTATATTCCAGCGATCCTTTTAATTCATTGATAAGATTTTTATATGCTGAATTAACTAGTTCATCATTTGGAAAGTTTTTTAATATCTTTGATACCATTTGAGCGGCTTTTGCACTTCGTTTTTCATGTTCAAGTGCAAGTAAAGTCAGTTTATTTTCTTTATCAATTTTTTGCGATAACAATTCCTCATTGACGAGTTGTTGAACTATTTGAGAAAAAATTGTGTTCTCATCAAAATTCACATTTCTCTGTTGAAGCTTTGAAAAAGCGATAATGGCGCTACCAAATTTAATTATTTTCCCATTTACTTCTACAAATGGGGTATCTGCCGATAAAGCTTCCTGTGAATAGATCTCTTGTGATGACTGGATAAAAAAAGTTATTGCTATGATAGTAGCAAGAAATTGATAATATGTTTGTTTCATAGCTATTCCTTAAATCTTTTCGAACGATGATCTTTTTGATACAAAAAATATACAGATTAGTATAGTAATTTTTATTTAGTTAATAATAATTCAGTAAATCTTATACTTTCCAATTTCGGATTATAGCTATATAAGGCTTCTTTAGATAAGTGAAAAAAAATGATTAATATTTCAGTTTTTAAAAAAATATTTGGGAATTCAAATGATAGGCTATTAAAAGCTGCAAGACCCATTGTCGAGAGGATTAATTCTCTGTCGAAGGAGATGAAAAACAGCTCTGACCACCTTTTAAGGCAAAAAACTAATGAGTTTCGTCAGAGAATAGAGAATGGACAGGATTTAGATTTAATATTGCCTGAAGCGTTTGCCGTTGTCAGAGAAGCATCGGAAAGAGCAATTGGCTTGCGCCCATTTGATGTGCAATTAATAGGAGGTTATTTTCTCCATAAGGGATATATTGCCGAAATGAAAACTGGAGAAGGGAAAACGCTGACCGCCACTTTGCCGTTGTATTTAAATGCTCTTCAAGATAAAGGGGCTCATCTCGTAACAGTTAACGATTATTTGGCAAAACGAGATGCTGAATGGATGGGAAAAGTATTCACTTCTCTCGATATAAGTGTGGGAATAATAGTCCCAGATATGGAGGACAGGGAAAAAAAACAAGCCTACGCCGCTGATGTTACATATGCCACTAATAATGAACTCGGATTTGATTATTTACGCGACAATATGAAGTCCGACTTGTCAGAGATTTGTCAACGAACTCCCCATTACGCTATCGTAGACGAGGTTGATAGTATACTAATCGATGAGGCAAGAACACCATTAATTATCTCTGGCCCAACCAATGATAAGTCAGAACTATACACAAAGGTAAATTCTCTTATCCCAGAACTTGGTGCAAGTGACTTTGAATTAGATGAGAAAACTAAGACGGGAAGTTTAACTGATAGTGGCAACCAATTGATGGAAACACTACTTAGAGAAAAAGAACTTCTTGCTGCAACATCTGACCTATATGACCCAGAGAACACCGACTTAGTTCATCATGTAAATCAAGCTTTAATTGCTAACAAGCTATTCAGAAAGGAGAGCGACTATATAGTTAGGGGAGGAGAGGTTATTTTAATTGATGAATTTACTGGAAGAATGATGGCTGGTAGACGCCTATCCAATGGTTTACATCAAGCAATTGAGGCAAAAGAAAAATTAATTGTCAAGCCGGAAAATACTACTCTAGCGTCTGTCACTTTTCAAAATTATTTTAGGCTTTATGAAAAGCTGGCTGGAATGACCGGTACAGCAATGACAGAAGCTGATGAGTTTGCAGAAATATATGGTCTAGGTGTTGTTGAAATCCCAACAAATATGCCTATTTCCAGAATAGATGAAGATGACCAAGTGTATAGAACTAAGGAAGAGAAGTATAAAGCAGTTATAAATGAGATTAAAAAATCTAATGCTAAAGGACAACCTATTCTGGTTGGCACTACATCAATCGATAAATCAGAGGAAATCTCAAAATTTCTTAGAAAAGAGAACATAAAGCATAACGTGCTTAATGCCAGATACCATGAAAAAGAGGCTGAGATAATCTCGCTAGCTGGAACTCCTGGAGCAGTAACGATAGCCACAAATATGGCTGGCAGAGGAACAGATATTCAACTTGGTGGTAACGTTGAAATGCAATTAAAGGGTAAGGTTGACGATGACCATCCAAATTTTGATCAGAAGAAGAGCAGTATCCAGCAGCAAGTTCAAAAGAATAAGGAGCAAGTAGTCAAAGCGGGAGGTTTGTATGTTTTAGCTACAGAGAGACATGAAAGTAGGAGAATAGATAATCAATTAAGAGGGCGATCTGGTAGACAAGGTGATCCTGGAAAGACTACTTTTTTCCTAAGTCTAGATGACGATTTGTTAAGAATATTTGGGTCAGATAAACTTGATGGAATGTTGTCCAAATTAGGCTTGAAAGATGGTGAGAGCATTGCACATCCCTGGGTGAGTAAGGCGCTTGAGCGGGCTCAAGGAAAAGTCGAAGCTAGGAATTTTGACCTAAGAAAGAATATCCTTAAATACGATGATGTAGTAAATGTTCAACGAAAAGAGGTTTTTTCTCAAAGAAGAAATATAATGGAGACAGCTGATGTTTCAGAGATGTTTGAAAACATCTACATGGATGTAGTGGAGGATATTATTGTTGAAAGCATCCCAGAGGAATCATTCGTAGATCAATGGGATGTAAAAGGGTTAGAGGAAAAGCTCAAAGAGCAATTTAATCTAACTATCCAATTAGGTGACTATGTTAAAAAAGACAACATATTAGAAACAGAGATAAGAGATATAATCTTAAAGGAAGTTAAAAATAATTTAGATAACAAAATAGCTGAGGTTGGAGAACAATCATTTAAAATGATTAAAAAGCAAATTTTACTTCAGGTTGTAGATCACTCTTGGTCAAGTCATCTCTCAACTTTAGATCACTTGAGATCTGTTATAGGTTTTAGGGGATATGCTCAACGAGACCCTTTAAATGAATATAAACAAGAAGCGTTTATACTATTTGAGAGTTTGTTGGAAAAAATAAAGAGAGAAACGATAAAAGTAGTTTTTTTTGCAAAGTTTGTTTCAGAAACAGATATAAAATCATTTCACGCAGAGAAAGCTAGTCCAGAAATTAAAAATAGTGGATCGATATCAGAAGAAATCAATTCCTTTCCAAACAAGAAAGTTAGAAGAAATAGTCCCTGCCCCTGTGGCTCTGGAAAAAAGTTTAAGCACTGTTGCGGTGCAATTTAGCTCCTTGAGGAAAGTATGTATTGTTGAAGGAATGAGTTAAGACTTCACATCCTTCCTTGCTCACAAATAACGTGTGTTCAAATTGTGCTGATAACGACTTATCCCTTGTAACCGCAGTCCAGTTGTCACTCAGAATTTTTGTTTCTGGTCGACCAATATTTACCATTGGTTCAATTGTAAAGCACATGCCACTTTCCAGCCTGGGCCCAGAGCCGTGATCTCCATAGTGAAGAACATTTGGTGCTTGATGAAATTCACTTCCAATTCCGTGCCCACAGAAATCTCTAACGACAGACATCTTATTCTTTTCCACATACTCTTGTATTACTGCTCCAATATCCCCAAAGGTATTTCCAGGTTTAACGTTCTTTATTGCTAATTGGAGTGCATCATAAGTTATTTCAATTAACCTTTTTGATTTTAAATTAATGTCACCTACGGTGAACATTCTGCTAGTGTCCCCATACCAACCTTCAAGAATACAGGTAACGTCTATATTTAAAATATCACCATTCTTAAGTTTTTTTCTTCCAGGAATTCCGTGACAGACTACATGGTTAAGGGAAATACAACAAGATTTTGGATAGCCTCGATAACCTAATGTTGCAGGAACCGAATTATGAGCCACAATAAAATCATGACACTTTTTGTCTAATTCTTCGGTTGTTACGCCCGGTTCAATGAATTGACCAATCATATCGAGTGTTCTTGAGGCAAGATTACAGGCCTTTTTTATGCCCTTATAAGCATCTTCACCGTATATGTATATTCCGTCTTTATTCTTATGCATTTTCTAAGTAATACTTTTATATAGTGTATGATTATTATCCAATCTTTATCCAGTAAAGAGGAAACTTAATTATTAACGAAAAATTTGGAACTAAAATGAAAACAGCCTCAATTATAATTATAGGAAATGAAATTCTCTCTGGCAGAACTAAAGATACAAATTCCAACTATTTAGCAAAAATATTAGTTAAAAAAGGCATCGCATTACGGGAAGTAAGAGTTATTCCAGATAATCATAATATTATAAAAAGTGTTATAAATAGCGAGTCTTCTCTGAAAGATTATGTCTTCACAAGTGGCGGTATAGGTCCAACCCACGATGATATAACCGCTGAAGCTGTTGCAAGTTCGTTTGATGTTCCTTTGATTGTGAGGGATGATGCTGTTGAGTTGCTTGCAATGAATTATAAAAATGGGAAAAAAGATCTAAATGCGGCTAGACTTAGGATGGCGAGAATTCCTGAAGGAGCTAGGCTGATAAAAAATAAAATCTCTGGAGCTCCTGGATTCATAATCAAAAACGTTTTCGTAATGGCTGGAGTCCCACAGATCTTTGAAGCCATGGTACAGGAAATAAGTTTAGATCTAGATCAGGTTGAACCAATTCTTTCAAAGACCAAAAAAATATTTAAGAAGGAAAGTGAAATATCAGAAAGACTTTGGCAGTATGCAGATAGATACAAAGATGTCTCTATTGGGTCGTATCCTTTCAATAATTCAGGAGTATTTGGAGTGGAAATAGTTCTGAGTCATACTGACATAACTTTACTAAATAAAATTTTTGATGAAATTTTATTAGATTTTAATGAGCCAAACACCAATTAATTGCATGCCCTCCTTCAACCTTCAGGGGTACGTCCAAATCTAAATATGGTAGTGTCGCTTGTTCCATAATTTTCGAGGCTGTATTTTGTATTTTATCAATGACGTCCTTATTACTTTCAAATATTAGTTCGTCATGCACTTGCAATAAAAGGTGAGCATCTAGTTCAGAACTCTTCAGAAACTCATGTATTTTAATCATAGCTCTTTTAATTATATCTGATGCACTACCTTGGATTGGTGCATTTATAGCAGCTCGCTCAGCAAATCCACCAATTGGACCTTTGGTCCCAATGTTTGGTAAGTGTATTTTTCTATTGAACAAGGTGGTTACAAAGCCAGTTTTCTTTGCAGTTTCTACCGTTGTGTTCATGTAGTCTCTAATTTCAGGAAATTGTCTGAAATAATCATCTATAAATTCTTGCGCTTCAGTACGAGTAATTTTAAGATTTCTTGATAGGCCAAATGCCGAAATGCCATAAATTATTCCAAAATTTATCGCCTTTGCTTTCCTTCTGAGAGACGCATCCACTTTTTCGAAAGCGACCTTAAATATTTGGGATGCGGTGCTCGCGTGAATATCAATATTGTTTTTGAATGCATCTTTAAGCCCTTTTACGTCAGCTATGTGAGCCAATAATCTCAATTCTATTTGGTTATAATCAAGGCTTAATAGCTCAGCTCCTTCTTTGGCTATAAAGGTTTCTCTGATTTTTTTGCCCTCTGTATCTCTTATAGGTATATTTTGTAGATTTGGGTCAGAGGACGACAGACGACCTGTGGATGTGCCAGCTAGATTAAAGGACGTGTGCACTCTACCTGTGAAATTATTTATATGTAACATTAGCGAGTCAGAATAAGTGGATTTCAATTTTGACGTCTTTCTCCACTCCAGGAGATAAGATGCAATCTCAAAACCTTTCGCTGATAAGTCTTCCAATATATCCGCTCCTGTTTGAAAGCCACCAGATTTATTTTTTTTCCCACCTGGTAAATTTAACTTTTCAAAAAGAACTTCACCCAACTGTTTTGGTGATGCAATGTTGAACTCAACTCCCACTATAGAAAATATTTTAGTTTCCAACTCTAGCAGTTTTTTTTCAAAAAATTGTGATAATCTTCGCAACTGCTCCTTGTCAACCGTAATTCCTTTTAGCTCTGAATCTACTAAAACAGGGACCATCGGCTTATCAATATTTTGATAAACACTATAAACTGATTGTTTGATAAGCTCTTTTTTCAAAATTTTCCACGCTCGAAAAGTCATATCAGCGTCCTCAGCGGCATAATCTGCTGCTAAACTTATGGGCACATTCTGAAAGTTAAGTTCTTTCTTTCCTGATCCTATAAGATCTTTAAGTTTTATTGTTTCATGATTTAGAAGATCCTTGGCTATTGAGTCTAAGCTTTGTCTTTGTCGTCCACCATTTATACAGTGTGACATTAACATAGTGTCATCAAAAGAATTTACGTGGCATTTATATTTGCATAAAACCTTAATGTCGTATTTTATATTGTGACCGATTTTTAATATCGTTTCGTCAGCCAAAAGTGGCTGGAGTCTTCTTAAGACCATATCTCTATCTAGTTGTTTCTGTTTTAAGTCTCTATGTTCAGGTTTATTGGTCTCATGTGCTACTGGTATATAGCACGCTTTACCAGTTCCGATACAGAGGGAAATACCTACAATTTCGGCAGAAAGAGTATCAAGGGAAGTGGTCTCAGTATCAATTGCAAAAAACTTTTGTTTCAATATTTCTTCGCACCACTTATTAAGATCATCTTCAGTTGATATTATTTCATATTTTTGTGAAGGTATTAGTTCTCTTTGGCCGTCTTTGGATATATTTGATGAATTGAATTCTTCTATTTGAGACGATATTCTTTTTGATAATGTATTTAGTTCCATTAGTTTAGTGAAAACTAGCAATTTGTTGAGATTTAGGGTTGCTAGCTCAAAATCTTGAAGGTTTGTATTAATTTCGACTGTTTTAAGTAAGGTAACGAGCTTTTTTGACAAAATTATTTTATCGATGTTGTCAGAAATCAAATTCCTTATTCTATCCTTATCAATTGCTTCATATTTCTTAACTAAGTTTTCTACAGTTTGAAACTCTGAAATCAAGCTAGAAGCAGTTTTTACGCCTACACCTGGCACACCCGGAATATTATCGACTTTATCACCAATAAGAGCTTGTACATCTATTACCTTGTCGGGCGTAACGCCAAACTTTTCTCGTACCCTATCAATATCAATGAAAATATTTCTTATAGGGTCGTACATTTTTATGTCGTCCGAAACAAGTTGCATCAAGTCTTTGTCCGATGAGAAGATCGTTACAATAGCACCCTCATCAGTTGCCTTCTTAGCCAGTGTTGCAATTATGTCGTCAGCTTCATACCCCTTCTTATCAATTGCTAAAAAACCAAATGCTTCGGTAGCATCTCTTATTAACTGAAACTGTGGTACCAAGTCATCGGGAGGAGGGGGCCTATTTGCTTTGTAATCCGGATAAATATTGGACCTAAATGTTTTGTCTTTATGGTCAAATACAACGGCAATATGAGTCGCTTTAAATTCCTTAATCTCATTTATTAATTTAAAGAGCATATTGCAATAACCTGAAACCGCTCCCGTAGGTGTTCCATCAGACTTCGTAAGAGGTGGGAGAGCATGATACGCTCTAAATATAAATCCCGAGCCATCTACCAAAATAAGATGCTTCTCAGAGTTAAGATTATTCACAATCTAGTCCTTTGGTGGTTGATACGAAAATCTCCGCTCGCAGTAAGGGCAGTCTATAAAATTCTCTGTCTCTTTTATTTTTAGCCATACTTTAGGGTGATTGCTTCCTTTGCTATCATCACCATTACATGATACAACAATTTTGTTAGTAATTATAACTTCTTTCGACATGACAAAAAAATAACATATTTTATGTCTAATACTACTATAAAAGTGAAGAGTAAATATCATGAGAACAGAATTAACAGAGCTTGGTCTGGAGGTTCAAAATTTAAATAAGGTATATAAAGGTTATGATAAAAGTGAGCCAGTTGTTGCCCTTAAAAATCTAAGCTTACAAGTAAAAAAAGGTGCTTTCTTTGGCCTTTTAGGACCGAATGGTGCGGGCAAGTCAACTCTGATAAATATATTAGCAGGACTAGTGATTAAGACATCTGGAAAAGTAAAAATTAGAAATATTGACCAGGATATCAATGTAAGAGAATTTAAGAGAAGTATTGGGGTAGTTCCACAAGAAACAAACTTTGATCCATTTTTAACGCCCTATGAAAGTCTAGATATACAAGCGGGTCTTTACGGTGTCAAAAAGTCAGAAAGGAATATTAACCAGTTATTAAAAAGACTTGGTTTAGAGGGAAAGTCTAACGCTTATATGAGATCCCTTTCTGGTGGAATGAGGAGGAGGTTGCTTATTGGTAAAGCTCTTGTTCACGCGCCAGAGGTAGTAATTTTGGATGAGCCCACAGCCGGCGTAGATATTGAGCTAAGAGAAATGTTGTGGGATTATATGAAAGATTTAAATGCAAATGGAACAACTATTATCTTGACGACCCATTATTTAGAAGAGGCTCAAGCTCTTTGTGAAAAAATAGCGATCTTAAATAAGGGTGAATTAATTGCTTGTAATGACACAAGTGATTTGCTTGCTAGAGTGAATCTAAAAGTTATAAATATTAAATACAGCAATTTAAATCTAAAGAAAATAAACCTTCCTGATAAAGCAAGCATAAAAGAACATAAAAATCAAAAATTATCCATATCTTATGACAGAAATGAAATTAAAACAGATCAATTGCTTGATTGCTTAAGATCTCAGGGAATTATAATGATGGATCTCTCAACAGAGGAAGCCGATTTAGCTGATGTTTTTAGACTATTAACAAAGAATAATTAGCCGCTAACTCATAACCACGTTCTTCAAACTTTTTTCTACCCTAGGGCCGTAAACTTTTAGCACTTCACCGGCAATAACATTTCCAAAAGCAGCACACTTTTCAAAGGTAAAATGTTTAGAAAGTCCATATAAAAATCCTGCAGCAAAACTATCCCCCGCTCCCGTAGTATCTACTACAGCTACTTTGTTTGTTGAAATTTCGCTTGAAGATGACCCATGAAATAAATAAGCACCCCTTTCTGCACAAGTACAGGCCACGCAACTTATAGAGTCATCAATAAATTCCTTGGCCTTTTTAATATCATCAATCTGGTAAAGCGATTTTAATTCATCCTCATTACAAAACACCATGTCCGCGGACACACTCAAGAGATAGATAAAATCAGACCGATGTCGATCAACACAAAAACTATCAGACAGGGTAAGCGCAATTTTTGTTTTATTTTTTTTTGCAATTTCAATAGCTTTATAAAAAGCCTTTTTACTTTTTTGCCCATCAAATCGATATCCTTCAAGATACAACCATTCACTTTGGGCAATAAGCTCTTCATCTATATCAATATCGGTGAGAAATTCTGTAGCTCCAAGATAAGTGTTCATCGTCCTTTCTTTATCAGGCGTGATCAAAACGATGCATTTACCAGTTGCTTCAGTATAGCCTTTATCCAGAAATTCTGTGTTATAAAATATTGAGTTGTCTAACAAATCTTTTTTGAATAACTTACCTTTAGGATCATCAGCAATTTTTCCAATATAGCCGGTTTTTAAACCTAGCTTTGCTAGAGTTGAAATTGTATTGGCTGCAGATCCTCCCGCAGTCTCTTTGATTGGTTGAACTAATTTTAAAATATTATTTGATCTTTCCCTGGATACTAGGTTCATAACTCCCTTCGAGATTCCTTCTTGGCTAAGAAACTGTTCGGGTACCTCACAAACGAGATCTAGCATTGCGTTTCCTATCGCTGTCACGCTGTATTTTTTAGTGTCTACCATAAGTATTGTAATTTTCTTTTTAAAGGATCTACGACTTAAATAAAATTTAGAAAGTATTCCTAAAACTCTAACTGTAAACTTTCTTTAAACCTTCTTCTATTGACTGGATGGATGAGTCAAATTGGTTATCATAATCACTACTTGATAAGCTTTTGGATAACTTCATTCGGACTTTTTCAATGCTCAAATTTATTGCG
This sequence comes from uncultured Alphaproteobacteria bacterium, assembly GCA_902596605.1. Classification (GTDB taxonomy): domain Bacteria; phylum Pseudomonadota; class Alphaproteobacteria; order Rhodobacterales; family Rhodobacteraceae; genus CACIJG01. The sequence goes on from CACJUU010000009.1 coordinate 28,074, forward strand.
CGACCTTCTATCTCCTCGAGAATTTTTCTTTCACTTGACATTACTTGTCCTTCGGCAGAAATGAGTTTATTTTTCATTAGTTCCTCAATATTTTTTTTGGCCTTTTCTTCGTCATCTTCTGCTCGAGATTTGGCACTTTGTACCATTTGTCCAATTGTTTCACTTGTTTTTATATGATCGGCCTCAATCGAGGAGAGAATTTTCTTTGCTTCTTCCAATATTTCTCCAGCCTTCTCAATTTCATTTTGAATATCATTAGATCTCTTGTCTAAGAAAGCTCCAACAATGGAGGGTACTTTAAAATAGACTAAGACTCCCACAAATATCAAAAAGGAAATTAAAACAACAAAATCTGTATTATCTAAACTAATTAATTTTTTTGAGCCAGCAGCATAACTTACCCCACATGAAAGGATAAAAGCTGGAAGCGTTATCTTTAAAGCTTTAATGTTTAATCTAAGTCGTCTGAATATTTTCATTTAAATCTACTTCCCTATGGAAATCTTACTAATTATTTCGGATGCTAATTCTTCTGATATTTTTTCGATTGCAGCCTCAGAACCATCTCTAAGCTCTTTCAACCTTCCTTCTGCTTCACTTATAAGTTGAGTAGTAGCGATTTTACTATCCTCTAATGCTAAGGCCATTTGTTCTTTAATAATGTTTCCACTAGCATTCATAATTTCATCGCATTGAGATTTAGCTTTTTGAAGTTCTTCTTCAATCTGCTTCTCTATCTCACTCACTCTTAGCCTAATTTCTTCAGCTTTTGCCACGTTTCCATCAATAATTTTTCTTCGATTTGCAAAAATATCCTCCATCCGTGGAATAATAAAAAACTTTACAATGGCAAACAAAACCACGCAAAAAACAACCAACCAAAATATTTGGTTAGGGAAGGTGGAGAAATCCAGTTGAGGCATCCCCACCGCGCTATTATCTGAATTGGAAGCCATTTAGAATTAGTATTTAATCACATTGCATACATAAGCAGTAATGCAACTAAAAAGCTAAAAATGCCTAAAGCTTCTGCAAATGCAATACCAATAAACATTGTAGCTGTCTGACCAGAAGCAGCGCTTGGGTTTCTTAGTGCTCCCGAAAGAAAATTTCCTACTACGTGTCCAACTCCTATCGCTGCCCCGCCCATTCCTGTACAAGCGAGACCTGCTCCTATAAGCTTTCCCATTTCTACTAAGTTTCCTTCAACCATAATATTGCTCCTTTTAAAAAAATTATAATTAGTGACCTGGATGCAAAGCATCATTTAAATAAACACAAGTTAAAATAGTAAACACATACGCCTGTATTACTACAACAAGCATTTCTAGACCGTAAACTGCTGTAATCGCGAATATAGGCGCTATCGCGCCTAGTCCTAAGGCCCCAGCAAAGCCTGCAAATACCTTTATCACTGCGTGTCCAGCCATCATGTTGCCGGCAAGTCTTATAGAGTGACTCACAGGTCTTACAAAATATGATATTACTTCTATTATTAAAAGTATTGGCCTTAAAGCTAAAGGAGCACTACTTATCCAAAACAGACTTAAAAATCCTATCCCATTCTTCACAAAGCCGATAATTGTAACTGCAATAAATACGGAAAGTGCTAGAAATCCTGTCACAGCGATATGGCTGGTATAGGTAAAACTGTAGGGTAATAGCCCTAGAACGTTCCCAAACAATATTAGAATAAAAACTGTAAATATGTAGGGAAAGTATCTCAGCCCTTCTTGTCCTGCTATATCGATGATCATATCTCTAATGAAGAAATACATTAGCTCTGCAATAGACTGTAGCCGACCAGGAACCAACTGATGCTTCCGTGATCCGTAAATAAAGACAAATGAGATCGACACCAGACTTATTAGCATCCATAATGCTTGGTTCGTAAAAGAATACCACTCCAAGCTGTCTCCCGTAAGAATAGGGTCGATGATGAATTGATCCATCGGGTGAATATTAAAAGCTGACTGTTTTTCCATCTATCTATGCATCATCAATTGTTTGTTTCATTCATCTTTTTTGCCGTAGATATCATTGTTTTAACTCCAGCCATAAAGCCAAGTAGAGAAAATACTATCAAAAATATGGGTTCGCTCCCTACGATATAATCGAGTGCCATTCCTAAGCTCACCCCTAAAACCATTCCTGTGACAAGCTCAATTACCATTCTCCATCCGTCGTTTTGAACTTTTAGCCGTTTGGGCCTATTTTCCTTTTTTCTAGACTTAAATTCCTCTATTTTCCTATCTAATTGATCCAAATTTTCTTTTTTGGAGAATTCATTCATCGTAAGTTTCTTAATGTTTCTAACTAAGTGAACGTTATAAACACATGCAAGTCTAGTCAACCCTAATTTAAGAGTTACATACACTTTTTAAGTTGCCTATCGAATATTTTTTTACTGAGTGCCGTTTTTTTTGCCACCTCTAACAGAGCTTTTTTAGTTTTGTACGCCCCTGTTTTAAATCCTGCCTGACCTTGGTGATAGGCAAGATATTGAAGATATGCATTACTTTTTGATATTCCCAATAATCTATTAGTTTTGTTTATATACCATCCGATAAAGTTTGTTGAGTGTGCGAAATTAGATCTTCTATGGTATTTGTGTCCTGTGCTCTTTTTATATTCTTTCCAAGTTCCATCAAGTGCTTGCGAATATCCGTAGGCTGATGAAATCCTACCTGTGGGAATGACCCCGAGAAAATATTTCCTTGGAGTGCGAGCAGTCGGTCTGAAATTAGACTCTGTTTTTATAAATGCAAGTTGCATTCCTGGGCTGACCCCCCATTTTCTTTCAGTCTTCTTTAACGCAGATCTCCAACTTTTCTTTTGCTTTATTATTGAGCAAGCGTCCCCTTGATTGTTTGGAACATTCATGCAGCCAGATATAACGAGGTAATTAAAAGCAATAAAAATGAGAAAAGTTTTTTTTAGCATAGAAAGTTATTGTATTTGGATTGCTAGTTAATTTATTATTAATCTTATCACTTGTAACTTTTTTAAATTCGATTATTTAAAAGTCAAAGGTTTTGGTCTAAAAGGTAAAAAAATGCTTAATAGAAATGCAAAATTTTCCATAGGCGAGGTTGTAAAACATCGTATACATCCTTTCAGAGGAGTTATATTTGACGTAGATCCTACTTTTGATAATACGGAAGAATGGTGGAACTCTATCCCAGAAAATCATAGACCTAAAAAGGATCAACCATTTTACCATCTTTTGGCTGAGAACGATTCAAGTTATTATATCGCCTACGTGTCGGAACAAAACTTACTTTACGATGACAGTGGAGAACCAGTTGGGCACCCTGAGGTGAAGCAACTATTCGGTAGCTTGTCTGAAGGAAGATATCTTTTATCTGATATAATGCATTGATAGCAAACTAATATCCTAGCGCAGTGCCATCTTTTCTGGGGTCCGATGCCCCTATAAGTATACCAGAAGAGTCTAATCGTACCAATTGCGCACCGCCTATGGGGATAGTTGCCTCCTCTATTTTATAACCCATTTGGGATAGTTTCTCTCTTGTAGCTTTTGGGTAACCTCTCTCCAAGTTTAATACACCATCAAAATAAAAACTTCTCGGAAAGTTTAAGGCCTCTTGGAATTCCATGCCATAGTCTTTTATATTACTTAGAATTCTTGCGTGACCATTAGCTTGATATTGACCACCCATAACACCAAATGGCATTATGCTGCCGTTTTTTTCTTTAAGAATAGCGGGGATAATTGTGTGTAGAGGCCTTTTGCCACCTAATAATTCATTAGCGTGATCTTTCTTTAAAGTAAAGCCAGCGCCACGATTATGAAAAAGTAGTCCATATTTTCTAGAACATAGCCCTGATCCAAACGCATGAAAAGTAGAGAAAATGAGAGATATAGCGTTTCCCTCATTATCAGCTGCACATATTAAGACAGTATCTTTATTTCGCATAAAAAAGTCATCTTCGAGATTATCGCTTAATAATTCTCCTAAGCAGATCTCCCTCGACAATTGTTTTAAGTACGTTTCATCTGTAAATGTACTTTGTTTAATTTCTGAAAAATTTGGATCTCCAATAAAATTATTTCTCGCAGAATATGCTATTTTAGCTATTTCAGCCTCTAAGTGAACTCTTTCAAAGGAGTCAGCTTTAAATCGTTCAATATTACATAATTCCATTAACTTTTTCATCATTATAGCTGTTATACCTTGTCCGTTTGGAGGTAATTCGATTAATGTACTTCCATCTTTTAGATCTGCATATATTGGATCGACATATTGAACATTAACATCTTCGAAATCAGCAAGGGTATGTACTCCACCCAATTCTTGTAAAGAGTTTACAAGGTCAACCGTAACATCCGACTGATAAAAACCCTTTGAGCCCTGAGCTGCTATTTGTCTTAATACTTCTGCCTGCATAGGTGCCCTAAATAAAGAACCAGCTCTGTATGGTCTCCCAGAACTAAGATAAAATTTTTCAGAGGATCCAATAAGCTTCTCTCTGTGTGTATCCCAGTCAAAGGAAACACGGGGGCTCACCACTACACCTTCTTCAGCATATTTTATCGGTTGGGTGCATAGTTCTTTTAAACCTAAGTTACCAAATTTATTCGCAACCTCTTCAAATAGAGATACTGCACCAGGAACAGTAACAGAGTGGGCGCTATTTAAAGGGATCTTTTCCATGTTTTTTGACAGCAAAGTGTCACTAGTCAAATTCATCGGTGCCCTGCCAGACCCATTTAAACCGATTATATTTTTAGATTTTTTTGTTTTAATAATAGCAAATGCATCTCCAAACAGTCCAGTAGACTGTGGTTCACATAAAACCAGCATAAGGGCACTAGTAATAGCTGCATCGATCGCGTTTCCTCCTTTACTCATAGCGTCAAGTCCTATTTTTGCAGCTAGGGGGTGAGAAGTAGCTATCATTCCATTTGATGAAAATACTTGAGAGCGTTCAGGTTTTTGAAAATCTCGCATTATGTGCTCCTAGACTAAATTCAGCTTAAGTTCTTTATGTTTTAATACTCTTAGAGTGGATTTTAAATCATTGGAACACTTCAGTATTCTTCCATCCATTGCTACTAAGGAATATAATCTTCCATATTTTGAATTTTTGGGTGTTTTCTTGATACTGAAGAGGGCCCAATCAGAATTTTTTCTGTAGACAGAAAAAACAACAAATTCTTTCAAAAAAGAGATACTATAATCTTTCCATAGTCCCTGTGATACCATTACACCATAAAGTTGTAAAATTTGATTGAGCTCTACTTTTTCAAAACGCGCTTGTTTCATTTGCTTCTTGGTGGAGCCAAGGGGGATCGAACCCCTGACCTCTTGCATGCCATGCAAGCGCTCTCCCAGCTGAGCTATGGCCCCTTTTTCTTTTTGCAAAAGTTTAACACTAAAACAATTAGTTTAAAATTAGTTTTCTTCACTGTCTGTAGACGCTACATCGGTAATCTCTTCCAATGGAACTGTATCCTGATCGTCATCCTCTAAAAGCTCATCATCTAATTCGGAAGAATCCTCGCCCTCATCTAATATGAGATCATCCTCAATAGTCAACAATTCTTCTGAGTCTTCAAACTTTGCATCATTGATATTTTCTTCGCTTTTTCTCATTACCTTAGTTTTTTCAGTTGAAGATTTATCAAGTGTAAGTTCTTTGCCGGTATAAGGGCTTATCACAGGACTATTATTAAGATCATAAAAGCGTTTGCCAGTCTCGGGACACATTCTTTTTGTTCCCCATTCTTCTTTTGCCATTACCTTCTCTCCTAGCTGTTAATTGCCTTGGATGTTGATAAATGTTTGTTAAATGATTTGCAAGAAATTAAATACAGATTTTTAAAATTTTAAGAGTGAATTGCACCCAACCCGCAAGCAAGTGCAGCCTCGCGTACCGCCTCTGAAAAAGTTGGGTGAGCATGGCACGTCCTTGCTAAATCTTCAGTGCTCGCACCAAATTCCATCGCCATGCATACTTCATGGATAAGATCACCGGCAGCAGGCCCAATGATGTGAGCTCCTAGAATTCTATCATTATTTGAATCGGCTATAATTTTTACAAAACCGTTACTAGAAAAAACTGTCTTTGCGCGACCATTACCCATAAATGAAAACTTTCCAACTTTAATTTGTATACCTTCTTCCTTTAATTCATTTTCTGTTTTGCCAACAGCAGCAACCTCTGGATCAGTATAAACAACACTGGGTATTACTTGAAAATTCACATGACCAGCTTGTCCCGCAATTATTTCAGCAACGGCTATACCTTCTTCTTCTGCTTTGTGTGCCAACATTGGTCCTGATGTCACATCACCTAGAGCAAATATATTTGTTGCAGTAGTTCTCCAATTGTTATCAGTTTCAATTTGCCCTTTAGGGTTCAACTTGACTCCGATGTTTTCGAGTTTGAGGTTTTTAGTAAAAGGTTTTCTTCCCGTCGCCACTAAAACGACATCCGCAGATAATTCATTTTGATCATGGGATTCTACTTGATTAAAAGTAACTTTTACGCCTTTTTTTTCTTTTGTTATCCTAGAAACAGAGCTATTCAAGTGGAACTTAAAACCTTGTTTTTGCAATATAGATTTAAAATTTTTTGATATATCATGATCCATACCATTTAAAACTTTATCAAAGAATTCAACAACCGTTACTTCAGTTCCAAGACGACTGTATATTGAACCCATTTCCAAACCAATAACACCTGCACCAACAATTATCATTTTTTCTGGGATTTTCTTTAATTCCAATGCACCGGTTGAGGATACGATCACTTGTTCGTCAAATTCCATGTTCTTTAGACTAGAAGCCTCGGAGCCAGTAGCAATAACGAAATAGGTTGCCTCAAAATTTTTATTATCAACACTGATTGTATTTTGATCGATAAAGCTAGCCCAACCATTTATTAAAGTAATTTTATTTTTTTTGAATAGGTACTCTATCCCCTTAGTATTATCTTTTATCATACTCTCTTTATAGCTGAGCATTTTACCCCAGTTCACGACAGGTGGATCTACCTCTATTCCCATTTTAGAAAAATTTTCTACTGAGTTGTGATAGTTGTGGGAAGCATTTAGTAATGCTTTTGATGGAATACACCCTACATTTAAACAGGTACCTCCAAGTGAAGTATTTCGTTCAACACAAGCAACCTTTATTCCGAGCTGCGCGAGTTTTATTGCACACACATATCCTCCTGGGCCACTGCCAATAACTATCGCATCAAATTTTTCCATTTGAAATCCTTAATTTAAAATTTATAAATCAATCAACAATCGACGTGGATCTTCCAAGTTTTCTTTTACCCTGACTAGAAAGGTAACAGCACCCTTTCCATCTACAATACGATGGTCATAACTCAGGGCAAGATACATCATAGGCAGTATCTCAATTTTTCCATCAATAGCCATTGGTCTTTCTTGAATTTTATGCATTCCAAGTATACCTGACTCAGGTGAATTTATAATAGGCGAGGACATTAGAGATCCATATATACCGCCGTTAGATATAGTGAAAGTTCCACCAGTCATATCTGCCATAGATAGCTTGCCATCTCTTGCTAGTAAGCCCATCTTATTAATTTCCTTTTCTATATCAGAGAAGCTCATGGCACTAGCATTTTTTAAAACCGGTACAACTAAACCGTTATCTGTTCCTACCGCTACTCCCATATTGACGTATTGCTTGTATATTATGTAGTCCCCATCTATTTGGGCATTGACCTCGGGTACTTCTTCCAGAGCTTTACAGCAAGCTTTTACAAAAAATGACATAAACCCTAGTTTAACCCCATGTTTTGACAAGAATTGATCTTTAAATTCACTTCTTATTCTTAGAATAGCTGTCATATCTGCTTCATTGTATGTTGTCAGCATCGCGGCAGTATTTTGAGATTCTTTAAGCCTTCGAGCTATTGTTTGTCTTAATCTCGTCATTTTTACTTTTTCTTCTGATTCCATTGAAGGCATTAGGCTTTTCTTTGTATTTTGATTGTTTGGCAAGCTCATGACGTCCTCTTTCATAATCCGACCGTCTCTGCCAGAGCCCTTCAAGGAGCTCGGATCAATATTTTTTTCCTTCATGATTTTTTCTGCAGAGGGAGCATTTTTTACATTTTTCGTTTCTTCAGCAATATTTTTTTCGCGAGTTTTATCATTTGACAATTCATTCTTTTCTGTTGCCGCTGCGCCTTCCTCTAATATAGCTAGTATTGCATCTAACTCTACCGTCTCCCCTTCCTTAACTAAAATTTTTGACACAACACCGTCTATAGTACTTGGTACCTCGATAGTGACTTTATCTGTTTCGAGTTCGCATATCATTTCATCAACTGCGACGTTATCACCAGCCTTCTTAAACCAGGTGCCAACAGTTGCCTCGGTTACACTTTCACCTAATGTAGGAACTTTCAACTCTATCATTATAACCCCCTTAAGTAACGCCTTAAACCTCTAAAGCTTGATCAATCAGTTTTCCCTGCTGTTCAATGTGCTGCTTTGCTAAACCGGTTGCTGGCGAAGCAGCGGACTGTCGTCCAGCATAATCAGCCCTGCCAGAGCTATGGCTTATATGACCTAAAATCATCTCCAGTATTGGTTCAACGAAAAACCATCCTCCCTGGTTCCGTGGCTCTTCTTGGCACCAAGTTATTTTCGCGTTTTCAAAACGTGATAACTCCTTAATCATTGATTGCGAGGGAAAAGGATACAACTGTTCAAGTCTAAGTAAATACACCTCTTTTAGATTTCTCTTGTTTCTTTCCACAAATAGCTCATAGTAAATTTTTCCCGAGCAAATAACCACTTTTTTAATTTTACTGTCCTCGGTAAGCTTAAAGTCAAGCGATGTTTCGGCGTCATCTTTGAGTATTCTGTGGAAACTTGAGCCATTTGTAAAATCTTTCAATGAACTTACTGCTAGTTTATTTCTCAGTAATGATTTTGGTGTCATTATGACAAGTGGTTTTCGAAAATGCCTATGCATTTGTCGTCTCAATATATGAAAATAGTTTGCTGGAGTCGAAACATTAGCAACTATCCAATTTTCTTCTGCACATGCCTGAAGAAATCTTTCTAATCTAGCAGAAGAGTGCTCTGGTCCTTGACCTTCATAACCGTGAGGAAGTAGCATTACAAGCCCAGACATTCTCAACCATTTTTTTTCTCCTGAGGATATAAATTGATCTATCATAATCTGTGCCCCATTAACGAAATCTCCAAACTGAGCTTCCCACAGAGTTAAGCAATTCGGTTCCGCAAGAGAGTACCCATACTCATAACCCAAGACTGCGTACTCCGATAACATAGAGTCGATTACCTCAAATTGGGTTTTTTGACTGATATCCAATTTTCCACCTATTTTAGACACACCAAACTCAATGGAATTTTGTGTTATATTGTAAAGAGGATAGAAACGTTCTTCAGTCTCTTGATCTATAATTGCGGAATGCCTCTGGGAAAAAGTACCTCTTTTAGAATCTTGGCCAGACAGCCTAACCGAAAACCCCTCATTCAACAAAGAGCCAAATGCAAGCGCTTCAGCTGTTGCCCAGTCAATACCTTCTCCTTTGTTTAAGGTATCCTTTTTATTTTCTATCATTCTGGACACTGTTTTGTGTATCTTGAAATTATTTGGGACGGTTGTCAGTACCTTCGATATTTTTTTGAACACATCCCTCTTTATGGAGGTTTTTCCCCTTTCGTAGTTGTCCGGTCGCTTAGTAAGCCCAGACCATCTTCCATCAAGCCAGTCAGCCTTATTCGGTTTGTAGTTTTTTCCTGCTTCGAATTCGTCATTCAAAAAGCTTTGAAAATTTGATTTTAAGTTGTTCAACTCACCATCTCTTAGTATTCCTTCTGCCTCCAGCTTTCTGGAGTATAATTCAAGAGAGGTCGGATGGGTTTTAATTTTTTTGTACATTTTAGGTTGGGTAAACATCGGTTCGTCACCTTCATTATGCCCAAAACGTCGGTAGCAAAAAATATCAATCACAACGTCTTTCTTAAATTTTTGTCTAAATTCTGTGGCCACCTTCGCAGCGTGAACTACCGCTTCCGGATCATCGCCATTAACATGAAAAATTGGTGCTTCCACCATAAGCGCAATGTCTGTTGGGTATGGTGACGACCTTGAATAGAGGGGTGCGGTTGTGAAACCAATTTGATTATTTACGACGATATGGATCGTGCCACCTGTGCGATGTCCTTTTAGACCGGAAAGTCCAAAGCATTCAGCAACGATACCTTGGCCTGCAAAAGCTGCATCACCATGCAGCAAAACAGGTAGAACCTTTTTTCTTTCTTTATCGTTGAGCTGCTCTTGCTTTGCCCTTACTTTTCCTAATACGACGGGGTTAACAGCCTCTAAGTGAGAAGGATTTGCCGTTAGAGATAAATGCACTTTGTTGCCATCAAACTCTCGGTCAGACGAAGCACCCAAATGATATTTTACATCGCCGGAGCCATCAACATCTTCGGGTTTATAGCTCCCACCTTGAAACTCGTTAAAAATTGCTTTAAACGGTTTGCTCATCACGTTAGCAAGTATTGATAATCTTCCTCTGTGAGGCATACCTATAACAATTTCCTTAACTCCTAAATTTCCACCTCTCTTTATTATTTGCTCCATAGCAGGAATTAGAGATTCTCCCCCATCCAATCCAAACCTTTTTGTCCCTGTGTATTTAACGTGTAGAAATTTTTCAAACCCTTCAGCTTCTATGAGCTTTTTTAATATAGCTTTTCGTCCCTCTTCTGTGAATTGTATTTCTTTGCCCAATCCTTCAATACGTTCTTTTAGCCATGCTGACTGTTCTGGGTTCGAAATATGCATATACTGTAGAGCGAAGGTTCCACAGTAGGTTCTCTCAAGTAGAGACATAATCTCGCTCATTGAAGCAACTTCCAATCCCAATACATTATCAATGTATATTTCTCTCTCCATATCTTCTTCAGAAAAACCATAATTTTTCGGATCCAGTTCTGGATGATATGACAGGCTATTGATTTCAAGTGGGTCAAGCTTTGCTTTTAGATGCCCTCTTATTCTGAAAGCTCTAATAATCATAAGAGCCCTTAAACTATCTATCACTTTTTCTTTTAAGTTATCTGAGCTTTTGAAGAAATCAGATTTTTCCGAATATGCTAAAATCTTTTCTTCTAATGCTTCCGTTGATTGTGAACTCCAAAAGCTATTATCTTGTATTCCAAAATCTTGCTTCTGATCTACAGGCCAATCACTTCTGGACCATGATGCTTTTTCAGCTGAGGTATCGCTTGTTTCAAAAAAAGATGACCATGATTGATCTACTGATTTAGGGTCATTAAGGTACATATTTTGTAGATACTCAAGATAGCTAGAGTTTCCTCCGTTAAGGATGTCTTCCGCTTTTTTTGAGTTTTTAGAATCCATTTTATTCATGGTTATTTACTTCTTTATCAATTTACCAATATTATAGTACTTACTGACGTTTTCTAGTACTGTTTGGCTAATTTTTTTGAATTGCCTCTTGTACTGCTTCTCCCAAAGTGGCTGGACTATCTGAAACAATAACCCCAGCTTTTTTCATTGCTTCCATTTTATTTTCAGCGGCACCCATACCTCCCGCTACTATAGCTCCGGCATGCCCCATTCTTCTTCCCTTGGGAGCTGTTCTCCCAGCAATGAAACCCGCAATCGGTTTTGATCTTCCCTTTTTGCGCTCTTTTATTAAATATTCACAAGTTTCTTCCTCGGCGCTGCCACCGATCTCTCCTATCATTATTATAGATTGTGTTTCATCATCACTTAAAAACTTATCAATCACATCGATAAATTCAGTGCCTTTAATAGGGTCACCTCCAATACCAATACAAGACGATTGACCTAATCCAATTTTTGTTGTTTGATCAACAGCCTCATAAGTTAGTGTTCCAGATCGTGAGACTACGCCTACTGTTCCTTTTTTATGAATATGCCCTGGCATTATCCCAATCTTGCATTGCCCAGGTGTTATAACGCCTGGGCAATTTGGTCCAATTAGAATTGATTTTGATCGTGATAAAACTGCCTTTACTCTCATCATGTCTAAAATAGGTATACCCTCTGTGATGCAAACTATTAAATCGATTTCGGCATCAACTGCTTCTAATATTGCGTCAGCGGCGAATGGCGGAGGTACATAGATTGCGCTTGCGTTGGCCCCGGTAGTAATCTTTGCTTCCTCCACAGAATTAAAAATGGGAAGGTCTAGGTGAGTTCCTCCACCTTTGCCAGGGGTTACACCCCCTACCATTTTTGTTCCATATTTTATGGCCTGCTCTGTATGGAAGGAACCTTGACTTCCTGTAAGACCCTGGCAAATAACTTTAGTATCTGAATTTATATAAATACTCATATTGAGCTCACTTTATCTGCGCAACTATTTTAGCCGCAGCATCATTTAAATTGTCCGCAGTGATTACGTTCAAGCCACTTTGCTCTATAATCTTTTTTCCTTCATCGACGTTTGTTCCTTCAAGTCTTACCACCAGTGGAACTTTTAATCCTACTTCTTTAGTAGCTTGAACCACTCCTTCAGCAATCACATCGCAACGCATTATTCCACCAAAAATGTTAACTAATATTCCTTTTACATTCTTATCTGATGTGATTATTTTGAAAGCTTCTGTAACCTTTTCCTTTGTCGCTCCCCCACCGACATCCAGAAAGTTCGCTGGCTCAGAACCATTAAGTTTAATTATATCCATCGTCGCCATAGCTAATCCGGCACCATTTACCATGCAACCAATCTCTCCATCTAATGATATATAATTAAGATCAAACTTTGATGCTTCTAACTCTTTTGGGTCTTCTTCGGTAATGTCCCTTAGAGTTTCTAAATCCTTATTTTTGAAAAGAGCATTGCTATCGAAGCTCATCTTGCAATCGAGACAAATTAAGGAATTATCTTTGGTCATTATTAAAGGGTTAATCTCAATCATATCACAATTTTTCTCGATAAAAAGGTTGTAGAGATTGCGTGTCATTTTAACGCATTGCTTAAAAGCAGCATCCTTTAAACCCAACGCAAAAGCTATTTTTCTCCCATGGTGGTCAGAAAATCCTTCGGCGGGATTAACAATAATTGTCACAATATCAGCAGGATTTTCCTCTGCTACCTTTTCAATATCCATACCACCTTTCCTAGAGCATACAAATGACACAGAACTAGAAGATCGATCAACCAAAAGCGCCAGGTAAAATTCTTTAACTATACTACATCCTAGTTCGACGTAGACTTTGTTGACGGTCTTACCACCATCCCCAGTTTGTTTTGTAACTAGTGTTTTACCCAACATTTTATGTGCTTGTTCAAGGGCATCATTGACATTTTTTGAAATTCTAACACCCCCACCATTACCGGCACCATTTTCTTTAAATTTTCCCTTTCCGCGCCCACCAGCATGGATCTGTGCTTTTACCGCAAATACAGGTTCTTTATCTGCTTGTTCGGCAAGTGTTTTGAGAGAAGCTAAATTGCTCTGTAAATCTAAGACTATTCCAGGCTGAACTGGAATATCGAATTGATTAAGCAATGATTTTCCCTGAAATTCGTGTATATTCATGTGCCCCCTTCTTTATAATCTATTTTTTTCCTAGTGATGGATCAATTTTTATACATGCGTCAATTAGACCTTTGACCGAGCCAACAGAATTAGAAAATTCCATTTGCTCTTCCTTAGAGAGAGATATCTCAATTACCCTTTCTATTCCTTGACCACCTATCACCACTGGTACCCCAACATATATGCCGTTAAGATTGTATTGTCCGTCAACAAATGCGGCACAAGGCATTAATCTTTTTGAGTCATATAAATATGACTCAGCCATCTGTATTGCAGATGATGCTGGGGCATAATACGCTGACCCAGTTTTAAGAAGGCCTACTATTTCTGCTCCACCATCCCTTGTTCTTTGCACAATATTATCTAAAGCATCTTGAGACAAAATCCCCATTTCCACTATGTCAGGAAGAGGGATACCCCCAACAGTTGAATATCTTACTAGAGGAACCATAGTATCTCCGTGTCCTCCCAAAACAAACGCTGAAATATCTTGAACTGATACGCCCGTTGCTTCGGAAATAAAATATCTAAATCTTGAGCTATCAAGCACTCCAGCCATTCCAACAACTTTTTCATGAGGCAGACCAGAGAATTCTTTTAGCGCCCAAACCATTGCATCCAGAGGATTAGTAATACAAATTACAAATGCATTAGGTGCGTGTGTGGAGATTCCCTCCGCCACTGATTTCATTACTTTTAAGTTTATACCAAGCAGATCATCTCTGCTCATACCTGGTTTTCTTGGGACACCGGCAGTAACAATGCATACGTCAGATCCAGCTATATCGCTGTAATCGTTTGTTCCCTTTAATTGCATATTAAATGACTCTACGGGGCCGCTCTCTGCAAGATCCAAAGATTTTCCTTGAGGTGTTCCCTCTGCAATATCAAATATGACAACATCACCGAGGTTTTTTAAAGCAACTAAATGGGCTAATGTACCACCAATTTGGCCTGCTCCTATGAGTGATATCTTTGCTTTTGCCATATGGTCTATACCTTTCACTTCGTAACGCTGTTGTCTTTGATCTAATGGAAAATTATTTCGAAATATTTGTAGATAAAGCTTGAGTCAAAAAGTAAAATAATTTTTTATGAATTTCAAACTTATTTATTGAAATATTTGAGAGGACCTAAAGTTATGTCAGATTTTTATCCACATCGATCCGCCTTGTATATGCCGGGCTCAAATGAAAGAGCTCTTGAAAAGGCGAAGTCTTTACCGGCAGACCTTTTTATATTCGATATGGAGGATGCTGTTTCACCTGATAATAAGGAGCGAGCGAGGGATTTGATTTCTAACGTATTATCGAGTGAAAAAGCTGATTACAGCGGAAAAAAGATTCTTACTAGAATTAATTCAATGGATACAGTCTGGGCGAATATAGATTTGGAGTGTCTTCAAAAAAGTGGGACGGATGGTATTCTATTCCCAAAAGTTTCAGAGGTTTCTGACATGTTGGTGATTCAGAAAAGACTCGAAGAGTTGAATTTTAAAAAGCCTCCTGAAATTTGGATAATGGCTGAAACCCCAAAATGCGTGTTGAACTTGGGTAAGATTTTGGAAGAATTTTCTAACATCGCTGGGATAGTTGTAGGAACTAATGATCTCGCAAAAGAGCTCGTTCTTCCTAAACAAACTGGTCGAGCAGGGCTGTTGTATGCTCTCGGTGCAATTATATTAACAGCGAAGGCATACAATGTTATTACGTTGGATGGCGTCTTTAATGGGATATCAGATGAAGAGGGTTTGCGCTCTGAGGCTGAAGACGGCAAAAATATGGGATATGATGGTAAAACACTTATTCATCCAAACCAAATTGGTATAACAAATACCGTTTTCTCTCCCACCGAAAAAGAAATTGATCTGGCAAATAAAATAATCGAGGCTTATGAAAAAGCAAAAGAAGAAAAAGGTGGTGTAACAACTGTTGACGGTGTTCTAGTTGAAGAATTACATGTAAAGCAGTCACTTGCATTAATAAGTAAAATGAAAATGATCCAGAGTTTGAGTTGAATTTGAGTGATCATAATAATAATTTAGGTCGTTTTTTTGAGGATTATGCTGTAGGTGATGTTATCACGCACGCCACTCCTAGGACTCTAACTGAAGCAGATGCGTCTTTATATATTTCAATATATCCAACAAGGTTTGCCCTTCAGTCCTCAGCAGAATTTGCAAGAAATTGCGGATTAAAAGATCGTCCTCTAGATGATTTAATCGTTTTCCATACTGTCTTTGGCAAAACGGTACCAGACATATCTATAAATGCTGTGGCTAATCTTGGGTATGCAGAAGGTAAATTTTCTAATATGGTTTTTTCAGGAGAAACCTTATCAGTTAAATCCGAGATCATCGGTCTTAAGCAAAACTCAAGCGGAAAAACAGGGATAGTCTATGTAAAAACAGAAGGACAAAACTCAACTGGAGAAACGATTTTAGAATACAAAAGATGGGTTATGGTAAAGAAGAGATTTGTCGGTGTCGAAGATACCCCTTCGAATTTACCCCATATGAAGACTTCATTAGATGGAAGTGAGCTAAATATCCCTGAGCAGCTTGATTTTACTAAATATGATACCAGCGCAGCAGGATCAAAAAAAAGCTTTAATGATTATCAAGTAGGTGAACTGATTGATCACATAGATGGCAACACCATATGTGAGGCTGATCATCTTTTTGCAACCCGACTATGGCAAAATAATTCAAAAGTGCACTTTGATATCAATGCTCGTGAGGATAAAAAGAGACTAATTTATGGAGGCCACATAATATCTTTAGTTAGAGCATTAAGCTTTAACGGTCTGGAAAACGCACAAGTGATCGTGGGGATAAACGGTGGTACCCACGCAAATCCAGTGTTTGCGGAGGATACGATATATTGCTGGTCGGAAGTTTTGGATAAGATAGATCTAAATGTTCGGAACATAGCAGCTTTAAGACTGAGAAGTGTGGGTACAAAGGAAAAAAACCACAATATGAGACTGAAGAGTGATGATGGGAAACACTTACCAACTATAGTTTTGGATTTTGATTACTGGGTATTAGTGCCTAAAGAGCTGTAATAGGGTAGCCCACTTGCACAAACAATTTTTAGATATATATTGAAGTCAGCTGACAATAAGGATTAAAAAAAATATGGACAATAGACCCTTATCTCCTCACCTAACGGTGTACAAACCTCAAATTACTTCGGTGTTATCAATCTTTCATCGTATTACAGGCGCTGGTCTCGCAATATCAACAGCACTGGTCGTGTTTTGGCTGGCATCTTTAGCTATTGGTGAGGTTACTTTCAAACGTTATAACAATTTTTTAAACAATCCATTTATTATAATAGTTTTAGTTTCCTCGCTATGGGCGCTTTGGTATCATTTTTGTACGGGGCTACGCCATCTTTATTGGGATATGGGTTATGGGTACGATTTAAAGTCTGTCACCATCAGCGGGTGGGTAGCAGTGATTTTCTCATTTGTGCTTACATTTCTAACACTTTTGTTTCTCATCAGTTGAATGTCAGACGGAATTAAACATTGGAAATATTCGAGGGTTAGTTCAATACTACTAATCCCGCTTACAATCTGGTTTGTTGCTTTTTTCAGTAAAAATTTCGGAATGCCTTTCGAACAAGTTACTAGTTCATTATCGACACCCTTAAATTTTTTGCTGATGTTGACATTTATTACAGCGACAATTTTTCATCTTCAACAGGGTTTACAAGTTATTATTGAAGACTATGTTTATAGGAGACTGTGGATTAATTTAAATATATTATTTTGTAGTTTACTTTTTATTGTGAGCATAATCAGTCTCGTAAAATTGGTACTAGTAGGTGTTTTATGAATTCATATGAAATCACAGATCACGTTTATGACGTTGTGGTTGTAGGAGCTGGCGGTGCCGGGTTGAGAGCTACTTTAGGGATGGCAGAGCAGGGCCTAAAAACGGCCTGTGTCACTAAGCTATTCCCCACCAGAAGTCACACGGTGGCTGCCCAAGGTGGAATTGCGGCATCATTATCAAATATGGGGCCTGATCATTGGCATTGGCATATGTACGATACTGTTAAAGGTTCAGATTGGCTCGGAGACAGTGATGCGATGGAGTATCTTGCAAAAGAGGCGCCAAAAGCTGTTTACGAACTCGAACATTATGGAGTGCCATTTTCTAGAACCGAAGAAGGCAAAATTTATCAAAGACCTTTTGGTGGACACACTACAGAATTTGGTGAAGGACCTCCAGTGCAACGAACTTGTGCAGCAGCTGATCGTACCGGACACGCAATACTACACACGCTATACGGGCAATCACTAAAAAACAATGCCGAGTTTTTCATAGAGTATTTTGCTATCGATTTAATAATGACAGAAGATGGTATTTGTCAGGGTATCATCGCTTGGAATTTGGATGATGGAACACTGCATAGATTTAATGCAAAGATGGTAGTTTTAGCAACTGGAGGTTATGGAAGAGCATATTTTTCTGCGACATCCGCGCATTCTTGTACTGGTGACGGGAATGGAATGATTGCAAGACAAGGATTACCTCTCCAAGACATGGAGTTTGTACAATTTCACCCTACCGGGATTTATGGGGCTGGATGTCTTATCACCGAGGGAGCAAGAGGTGAGGGAGGTTACCTTACTAACTCTGATGGTGAAAGATTTATGGAGCGATATGCCCCAACTTATAAGGACTTGGCTAGTAGGGATGTCGTATCGAGATGTATGACAATGGAGATAAGAGATGGTCGTGGAGTTGGATCGGAAAAAGATCACATCTTCTTACACCTAAACCATCTTCCTCCTGAAACATTAGCAGAAAGACTTCCAGGCATTTCGGAAAGTGCCAGAGTTTTTGCGGGGGTCGATGTAAACAAAGACCCAATACCAGTTTTACCAACCGTGCATTACAATATGGGTGGAATTCCGACAAACTATTGGGGCGAAGTAATAAGTCCTGATGGAGAAGATCAGAACAAAATATTGCCTGGTCTAATGGCTGTTGGTGAAGCAGGATGCGCTTCGGTACATGGAGCTAATCGCTTAGGATCAAACAGCTTAATAGACCTAGTTGTTTTTGGAAGAGCAGCCGCAATTAAGGCTGGTGAAGTCATAGATAAGAACGAAAGCAATAGACCTTTGAATAAGATTTCTGTTGATCGAGCTATTGGGAGGTTAGATGGACTTAGATTTTCCAAGGGGACAACTCATACGGCTGAGTTGAGATTGAAAATGCAGAAAACGATGCAGTCTGACGCGGCAGTCTTCCGGTCAGACAAGACTTTATCAGACGGTTGTGAAAAAATGGCTGACATAGCTGCCGGCATTGACTATGTAAATGTTACCGATAAGTCCATGATTTGGAACACGGATTTAATGGAGACATTGGAACTTACAAATTTAATGCCAAATGCTTTGGCAACGATTGTTTCCGCTGAGGCCCGTAAAGAAAGTAGAGGAGCTCATGCACAGGAAGATCACCCTGACAGGGATGATGAAAATTGGCGTGTACATTCACTGGCCAAGATATCGGAAAATGGATTCGTGAGCCTTAGTTACAGAGATGTTATTACTAAACCTCTGAGTGACATAAAGGACGGTGGGATAGATACGGCAAAGATAAAGCCTAAAGCGAGGGTTTATTAAAAAATGGTCGAATTAAGATTACCTAAAAACTCTAGGGTAACGCAGGGTATTACATGGGAAAAGCCGTCAGACGCAGAAAATGTACAGGAAGTCAGAATTTATCGATACAACCCAGAAGATAGCGAAAACCCTCGTTTAGATACCTTTTTTGTAGATCTGGATAAGTGCGGTCCAATGATATTGGATGCGCTGATAAAAATAAAAAACGAGATAGATCCGACACTAACCTTTAGGCGCTCTTGTAGAGAGGGTATATGTGGGTCTTGCTCAATGAATATTGGAGGCGTCAATACTCTTGCATGCCTTAAAGGAATTAAGGAATTCAAGGGGCCAATTAATATTTACCCTTTACCTCATTTGCCAGTGATCAAAGATTTGGTTCCGGACTTAAAGCAGTTTTACATGCAACATGCAAGTATAAAGCCTTGGTTGGAGACTTTTACAGATGAGCCAACAGAGGAATGGCTGCAATCTGAGGCAGATAGAAAAGAGCTTGACGGATTATATGAATGTGTAATGTGCGCTTGCTGTTCAACTTCTTGCCCAAGCTACTGGTGGAACGGTGATAAATATTTAGGCCCAGCTGCATTGTTACATGCATATCGATGGATTATCGACAGCAGAGATCAGGATAGAAAAGCTAGGTTGGACGAACTAAATGACTCTTTTAAACTGTATAGGTGCCATACAATAATGAATTGTGCAAAGGCATGTCCAAAGGGCTTAAATCCTGCAAAAGCTATAGCAGAGATAAAAAAGTTGCAGCTGCAGAACAGCTGAGACAGATTGTAAACTAAGCAGCACTCTGCTCAACAAAATCCGACATATCTGATATTATCGTATTGAGATCATAATCTTTTGGCGTGTAAACTTTTTTAACACCCATCTTTCGAATTATTTCGAAATCTTTCTCGGGTATAATGCCTCCTACTATTACTGGTATTTTTGTCATGTTTTTTGTTTTCAATAAGTTTGTCAGATCTTCTAAAATTTCTAGATGGCTCCCTGATAGTATTGATAACCCAATAATATGAACGGACTCTTCTAAAGCAGAGTTGACTATTTGGTTTGGTGTAAGTCGGATTCCTTGATAAACAACATCAAATCCAGCTTCCTTCGCCCTCATTGCAATTTGCTCAGCTCCATTTGAATGCCCATCAAGACCGGGCTTTCCTATTAAGAGTTTAATATTTCTTTTAAGCTTTTTACTTACTTCTTTTACTTTCTTTTGTAGCGTGGGCAGGCTTTCGCTGTCTGAAGATTTAGAAATAGTCACCCCTGTTGGTGCTCTAAATTCACCAAAAACTTCTCTCATCGTATCTGCCCATTCACCAGTGGTGACCCCTGCTTTCGCTGCTTCAATAGATGCTGTCATTATATTTATTTTTTTTCTGGCTGCATCTTTTAGGTTGTCTTTGGCCTTTTCAACCAAATTATTATTTCTTTTTGATCTCCAATCTGTAAGAGAGGAAATTTGAATTTTCTCAATTTTTTTATCAACCACTTGCACACTATCGCCGTCTCCTGAAGAAAGACCACTTTCTTCAGAAGTAGTAAATTTATTTACGCCAACAACTATTGTTTCACCACTTTCAATTTTAGATAATCTTTTCGCATTAGATGAAACTAAAGCCCTTTTCATGTAATCTAAGGCCGCTACCGTCCCGCCCATTTTATCAATTTTTTCTACCTTTAAATTAACTTCCTTAAGTATCCTTTTAACTTTTTTTTCTATAATTGGGTTTTGGTCAAATATATCTTCATACTCTAAAAGATCTGTTTCATAGGCTAAGACTTGCTGCATTCTCAGAGACCATTGCTGATCCCATGGTCTGGGAAGTCCCATCGCTTCATTCCATGCAGGAAGCTGTATTGCCCTCGCTCTTGCATTTTTTGAGAGGGTTACAGCTAATAATTCAAGCAATATCCGGTAAACATTATTTTCAGGTTGTTGTTCGGTTAGTCCTAAGCTGTTCACCTGTACACCATACCTAAATCGTCTGAGCTTTTCTTCCTTCACACCATATTTGGTGAGACAGATTTCATTCCATAACTCCACAAAAGCACGCATTTTACAGATTTCACTAATGAACTTTATTCCTGCATTTACAAAAAAAGATACCCTTCCTACTACGAAGGGAAACTCTTTAGTGGACACTCGTCGCCGAATTTTATCCAATACTGCGGTTGCAGTCGAAATTGCAAAGGCAACCTCCTCTTCAATCGTTGCGCCAGCTTCCTGGAGATGATACGAGCAAATATTTATAGGGTTCCACTTCGGAATATTTCTGTAGCAATATTCCGTAACATCAGCGATTAAATTTAAACTATCCTCTGGTGGGAATATGTAAGTTCCTCTACTCAAATATTCTTTAATGATGTCATTTTGGACAGTGCCCTGTAATGTATTAACTTTAAGGTCTTGCTCCTCTGCTAAGGCAACATAGAGCGCTAAAAGCCACGGCGCCGTCGCATTTATTGTCATGGAGGTATTCATTTTATCAAGAGGAATATCTTTAAAAAGCATTCGCATATCGCCCAGGTGATTGATAGGGACGCCAACTTTTCCAACTTCTCCTCTAGCTAGTTGGTGATCACTATCATAACCAGTTTGAGTTGGTAGATCAAAAGCGACTGAAAGGCCCGTTTGACCTTTACTTAGATTATCTCTGAAAAGCTTATTACTTGCTGAGGCCGAACTATGACCCGCATAAGTTCTGAATATCCAAGGCTTAGAATTCATACTACTGTCTTTTATTGAAGAAAAACATTTTTTCAAGTCAAATTTTCCTTATAAGAAACACTCATCAGATTTAATACTAGGATTTTTTAAAATGTAGGGATCTAATAACGTGGAGTAAATTTGAGTTGAAATAGAACCAAGAATCGTTCATAAAAACCAAATGATGAATAATGTAATGTCTGAAGTAAAAGCGAAAAATATTTACGAAGTGGGTGAGATACCCCAACTAGGCCAAGTACCAGAAAAAATGTACGCATGGACTATAAGACGAGAAAGACATGGTGTTCCAGAAAAAAGTTTCCAAATTGAGCAGGTAGACACCCCCAAGGTTGATAGTAATGAGGTGCTCGTTTTCGTTATGGCTGCCGGTGTAAATTATAATGGAATTTGGGCAGGTCTAGGCGAACCTATCTCTCCCTTTGATGTCCATAAAGCTGATTATCATATTGCTGGTTCAGATGCCTCTGGAATAGTTTGGGCGGTAGGCGAAAAAGTAAACCGCTGGAAGGTTGGTGATGAAGTAGTAATTCATTGCAATCAAGATGATGGAGATGATGAGCAATGCAATGGTGGTGATCCTATGTATTCTCCGAGCCAACGCATTTGGGGATATGAAACACCTGATGGATCATTTAGTCAATTCACAGCTGTACAATCGCAACAACTCATGTCACGGCCAAAGCATCTAACTTGGGAGGAAGCGGCGTGTTATACTTTAACCCTTGCGACTGCGTATAGAATGCTTTTTGGTCATGCGCCACATGAGTTAAGGCCCGGTCAAAATGTATTGGTTTGGGGGGCGTCTGGAGGGTTAGGTTCATATGCAATTCAATTGATAAACACTGCGGGCGCTAATGCAATAGGGGTTATATCCGACGAGGATAAAAGGGACTTTGTGTTGGGTTTAGGCGCAAAAGGAGTGATTAACAGAAAAGATTTTAATTGTTGGGGTCAAATGCCAACTGTTAATAGTACAGAATTCCGTACGTGGATGGGAGAAGCCAGAAAGTTTGGAAAAGCAATTTGGGATATTCTCGGCAAGGGTGTAAATGTTGATATGGTGTTTGAACATCCTGGTGAAAGTACGTTCCCTGTATCTGTTTTTGTTGTAAAAAAAGGGGGTATAGTTGTGATATGTGCTGGAACTACAGGTTATAATCTTACTTTTGACGCAAGATATTTGTGGATGAATCAAAAAAGAGTTCAGGGTAGCCATTTTGCCAATCTTTTTCAAGCAAGTGCAGCTAACCAACTAATGTTAGATAGGCGTATAGACCCCTGTATGTCAGAAGTATTTCCTTGGCATAAGATACCAAATGCGCACACCAAAATGATGGATAATCTTCATAAACCGGGAAATATGGCTGTTTTGGTTGGTGCTCCAAAAACGGGTTTGAGGACAATCGAGGATGCTAGGGACGCTAGCATTAGCATTTAGTAAAACTACCTGTACAACCAACGAAATAATTGAGCTGCGGAAAACCCCAGAAATAGAGCTATTATTACTGAAAATAATCCGTAAAAAACTGGATTATTCTCTGAATTATATGATAGAAACTCTTGTATCCCCACTTTTGAAACTTTGACGCTTTGCTCAGACTTGCTTAATTCGGTACCTTGTTGATCAATTAATGTTATCTTTATTTTATATAAACCCGGGTGAATTTTGTTGGGAAGGTTGACTTTGTGTGAGAACAATTTTTTATTGATTATATTTATTTGTTCTTCGAAAGCACTTAACTTCCCAAGCTTTTTCTTTAATCTAGTAAGCTCATCGTAATATTGCTCTACAACATTGTCGTCTTTTGGTGTGGAGTTTATTTCTAGAAAGTCATAAAACAGTGATTTCAATTTCTTGTTTTCTATTTTTTTCAAAATTGGATGTTCAGGATTAGAAATACTTATTTGGTAAAAACTTGGTATATCTTGAAAATGTGCAATTTTCTTGTTAATCCATATACCCCAGATTTGAACCTTTTTTCTTATATTGACTGATGTTGAAGGACCAATAATTTCTATTAGTAAGGATGTACTATCATTTTCTGGTGAAATAGCCCCAAAAACTAAGATACTTGTTCCATCAAAACGTGTTGACAGCTCGATATTAGATTTATCGATATCAGATATGACTGAACTCAAGGAGAACGGAGACGTTGAAAATATAAAAATTATTGCAAAAATCAGTGCTCTCATGACCCATTACCATACGTTATTGAAAATAAATCGTTCGGAGTTATCATTAAATCTAAGGCAAGCTTTAGACAGACCAAAAGAACGATTATTGCCAAAAGGATTCTAATTTCTTCAGCCTTCAGTTTAACGGTAACTCTTGCTCCTAATTGTGCTCCTAAAACACCACCAACAATTAAAATCAAAGCAAGTAAAAGATCGACAGTTTTATTTTGCGTAGCATGCATGAAGGTGGTGAAGGCTGTGATGAACATTATCTGATAGAGTGAGGTGCCGATTACGACTTTGGTAGGCATGCCTAAAATGTAAATCATTGCAGGTATCAGTATGAAACCTCCGCCTACTCCCATTATTGACGCTAAAATACCTATAATGAAACCAATAATAACAGGGGGGATTGCGCTAATGTATAAGTTGGAACTTTTAAATTTGGTCTTAAATGGTAGCCCATGAATCCAATTATGTTTTTTCTTTTGCTTAAAAGTGTTTTCTGATTTTCGACTTTTTTGAATCGTGGATAAGCTCTCGAGAAACATAAGAGTTCCTATGCTACCAAGAAATAAGATGTAGCAAAGAGAAACGAACAGCTCTATTTGCCCATAACTTTTGATTATTCTAAAAACTTCTACGCCAACGGCAGAACCAAGAAGACCACCAACAACCAAAATATTTCCCATCTTAAAATCCACTGATCTTCTTTTTAGATGCGCTAAGACACCAGAAAAAGAAGATGCCGCTATTTGGTTCGCTTCGGTTGCAACAGCAACGGCTGCGGGAATTCCAAGAAGTATTAAGAGTGGGGTCATAAGAAATCCCCCTCCAATTCCAAAAACACCGGATAGAAACCCTACGGCTGCGCCAAGTATAAGAAGAACAAACAAATCTACGGGCACATCAGCTATTGGTAGAAAAATTTGCATTAGAATAACTTTTTTAGCTTATCACTTTGATGGTAGTTTTATTTAACATTTATGGTTTAAAACTTTGAGTTAATGGTATACCGTTAGTGTTATATTATAGTTATAATGCAAGTCATTACTTTTTTTAAAAAATTATTAGGGAGAATTAGATGCGTAAATTTATTCAGCTGTTTACTGTAGCGATTATTATGTTCTCTGCCTCTATACTTTCTGCAGACATAAAGCCTGCAGTAATATATGATATGGGTGGAAAATTTGATAAATCGTTTAACGAAAGTGTTTACAACGGAGCTCAACGTTTCACAAAAGAAACCGGCATCAAAGTTATGGAGTTTGAAGTTACCAATGAGGCTCAGCGTGAGCAAGGTATGCGAAAAATGGCACAGAGAGGAGCAAACGTTATTGTTTGTGTTGGTTTTGCGCAAGCTGATGCGTGTGATAAAGTCGCAAAGGAGTTTCCTAACACAAAATTTTCAATAATTGATGTTGGTTGGCTAGACAACGCTAATATGCGCCAATATGTTTTCAAAGAACATGAGGGCTCGTTTTTGGTAGGTGCGTTAGCTGCTATGGCTTCTAAAACTGGGAAAGTTGGTTTCGTGGGAGGAATGGATATTCCTTTGATTAGAAAGTTTGCATGTGGATATGTTCAGGGAGCGAAGGCAGTAAATTCCAAAGTAGAAGTATATCAAAACATGACGGGAACAACACCTGCAGCATGGAATGATCCAGCAAAGGGATCAGAGCTTGCGAAATCTCAATTTGATCGTGGAGCCGATGTGGTTTATGCTGCTGCTGGAGGTACTGGGGCAGGAGTATATCAAGCTGCTGCAGATTCAGGCAAACTCGCAATAGGTGTTGATAGTAATCAAAACTATATGCATCCAGGAACCATGTTAACTTCAATGCTAAAAAGGGTTGATTTAGCCACTTATGAAACCTTTATGGACGTTAAGTCAGGGAACTTCACAAGTGGAGTAAAGGTTCTTGGGCTAGCTGAAGATGGAGTTGGTTGGGCTTTTGATGAATATAACAAGCCCCTTATTACTGATGTAATGAAGTCAACAATAAATGGTTTGTCGGACAAAGTTAAGAGTGGATCAATAAAAGTTCACGACTATATGAGCGATAATAATTGCCCATCATAGAATTAACTTCTAATGAAAAATAGTGAAAATAAGGGAGGCAATGAGGCAATCGCTTCATTGCCTCCCTCTACTGAATCAGCAATTGAGCTTAAAAATATCACTAAAAGATTTGGTCATGTTATAGCTAACAGTGACGTAAACCTTAAAGTCAGCACAGGTACTATCCATGGAATTGTTGGAGAGAATGGTGCTGGAAAATCAACTCTAATGAACATTTTATTCGGTCTATATAAGCCAGATAGTGGAATGATTTTTTTAAATGGTCAAGCAGTTGACGTGAACTCTCCAGAAAAATCAATAGCTCTAGGAATTGGTATGGTGCATCAGCATTTTATGTTGGTTCCAACATTTACTGTTTTAGAAAATGCAATGCTTGGTAATGAAGGAAGCATGCTTTTGAGAAGCGGGGAGGAGGTTGTTCTTGATAGATTGAAAGATTTATCAAATAATTATGGTCTTGATGTTGACTTTGAAGCGATAATTTCAGATACCCCGGTCGGAATGCAGCAGCGGGTAGAAATACTAAAAGCTCTCAATAGAGGAGCTAAAATTCTAATTTTAGATGAACCAACGGGTGTTCTAACTCCGCAAGAAACTATTGGTTTATTCGATATTCTCAGATCGTTAAGGGAACAGGGAGTTACCATAATTTTAATAACACATAAACTTAAAGAGATCATGAGTATTACTGATACGGTATCAGTGATGCGAGGGGGAAAGGTTGTCGCCGATTTTTCTACAGAAAAAACATCACCTGAAGAGTTGGCTGAAAATATGGTTGGCAGAAAGGTACTGTTATCGATTAAAAAGCCTACTTTAAAGGTAGGGAAACCAGTTCTTGAAGTAAAAAACGTGAGCCACGAAAGCAAAGATGGCGTCCTTGTGCTTAAAAATATTTCATTCGATTTAAAGGAAGGAGAAATATTAGGAATTGCAGGAGTAGCTGGTAATGGACAATCGGAACTTTTAGATATTCTTTCGGGTATAGAAACCCTTCAGAGAGGGCAAATTACTGTTAATGATAAAACAATTTTGCCATTTCAAGATTGGAATTCAAAAAAAGCGAGAGAGTTTGGCGTTGCTCATGTGCCTGAGGATAGGCACAAACGAGGTTTGGTCTTACCATTTCATAATTATGAAAATAGCATATTGGGTTACCACCGGAATGAGGATTATTCTAGTGGCTTTTTGATGGATAAAAGGAAAATATTAAATTTTGTGGATGACCTTGTTGAAAATTTTGATGTAAGACCTAGAAGCTCTTCAATTTCTTCAGGAAAGTTATCTGGTGGAAATCAGCAAAAGTTGGTACTTGCAAGAGAGATAGAAAGCAATCCCAATATCCTTTTAGTTGGCCAACCGACTAGAGGAGTTGATATAGGAGCAATTGAAAGAATATATGAAGATTTAATGAAGTTAAAAAGTAAAGGTACAGCTATCTTGCTTGTTTCAGTTGAACTGGACGAAATCATGTCTTTATCTGATAGAATCGTAGTGATGAACCAAGGCACTATCGTTGGAGAAACTAATAGCTCAAATGCAACTGAGTTAGACCTTGGAAAAATGATGTCAGGTCTCGAACAGGTTTAAGAGGTTAGAATGAGTGATAGTAATATTATTCCTAAATGGCTCTCGGTAGGCGTGATACCACTGATGAATTTGTTTCTAGCATTTTGTGTGTCTGGATTATTCATTTTTTTTATTGGAGAGAATCCGTTTAGAGCAATCTTTGTCATGATAAAAGGTGCTTTCTATTACCCAGGGGCTATAGGGTACACGCTCTATTATACAACAAATTTTATTTTTACTGGACTAGCAGTTGCTCTGGCATTCCACGCTCGGCTCTTCAATATCGGTGGGGAAGGACAGGCATATGTAGGTGGACTTGGGGTGGGTCTAGTATGTTTGATTTTTGATCAGCATGTTGTGGGTTTCCTAGTTACGATATTAGCTATTTTGGGATCAGTAATTTTTGGGGCAATTTGGGGTATAATTCCAGGATATCTTCAGGCGAAAAGAGGTAGTCATATTGTGATAACAACAATTATGTTCAACTTTATAGCAGCAGCACTGATGGTGTATTTATTGGTTAATGTAATAATAGAACCTGGACAGATGTCTCCCGAGACAAGAGACTTTGCATCAGGTGTGGGATTAGTGCAAATACATATATTGGCGAAATATCTGGGATTAGAAATGGCAATGTCTCCCTTAAATCTCTCTTTTATAGTCGCTTTAATTGTCTCGGTTGGTTTTTGGTTTTTAGTGTGGAGAACGAAGTTTGGTTATGAAGTGAGGTCTCTTGGTCACTCGGAAACAGCAGCCATATACGCTGGCATTAAAGTATCATCTACAATCATAATTGTTATGGCTATTTCTGGGGGTCTTGCTGGTCTGGTTGCAATTAATGAACTTTTAGGGGTTCACAATAAACTGCTTTTGGGTTTTACGGCGGGATATGGCTTTACTGGTATAGCAGTCGCCTTGATGGGAAGAAATCATCCTGTTGGTATATTTCTGGCTAGTCTTTTATTTGGAGCTTTATACCAAGGTGGAACGGAATTAGACTTCGAGTTTTCATCGATAACCAGGGAAATGGTGTTGCTCATTCAAGGTTTGATAATACTTTTTTCTGGAGCGCTAGCTTATATGTTAAACCCTTTGATGGAGAGAATTTACATCAAGTATTACGGGAATTATAATAATGCTTGAAAGTTTTCAAATTATAATCTCCTTACTTGACTCAACTATCAGGATTGCAACACCACTAATATTTTGTGCGATGGCCGGTATTTTTTCTGAGAGAAGCGGTATTATAGATATTGGATTAGAGGGTAAGATGCTGCTATCTGCTTTTGTAGCTGCAACAGCGACATTCCTGACAGGGTCTCCAATTTTTGGATTATTTGCTGCTATTTTAATGTCATGTAGTGCGTCTTTAATCCATGGGTTCGCCTGTATTACAAATAAGGGAGACCAAGTTATAAGTGGTTTGGCTATAAATATTTTGGCATCAGGCTTGACAATAACTTTAGGGATAGCTCTATTTTCTAGAGGTGGTCAAACGCCGCCTTTAGCATCAGAACAACGATTTATGCCTATTGATTTTCCTTTTCTGGATCAGTTGAGTTTTGTTCCAGTCTTTGGAGAATTATTTGTTGAAGTAATTTCAGGCCATAATATTCTAGTTTATCTTTCAGTTTTAGCTGTTTTTTTCACTTACTATGTAATTTTTAAAACTAGGTTTGGTCTTCGACTAAGGGCTGTGGGGGAGAAACCTGAAGCAGTTGATACTGCTGGAATTTCGGTAATAAAAATGCGATATCAATCTATTTTAATCGCTGGAATGTTATGCGGACTTGCAGGAGCTTATTTATCAATTGCTCATGGTGCGGGATTTGGAAGAGAGATGTCTGCTGGTAAAGGTTATATCGCTTTAGCAGCAATGATATTTGGTAAATGGAACCCAATTCCAACTCTATTTGCGTGCCTTTTATTCGGATTTTTAGAGGCATTAGGGGTAAGGCTGGAGGGGGTCGAGTTAATATGGATTGGAGAAGTTCCAGTGCAAGTAATGCAGGCATTACCATATGTTCTCACTGTAGTTTTGCTAGCAGGCTTTATCGGAAAAGCAAGGGCACCAGGAGCCATAGGCGTCCCCTACAGCAAAGAAGGTTAATTTAAATTAAGCTTCATTATTATAGCATCTTCTCGACTACCTGAACTATTTCTGTAATAGTTTTTTCGAATGCCGCATTCTATAAAATTTAACGAGGAATACATATTTTTTGCTGGGATGTTATTAATTCCTACTTCAAGAGTTATAAAGTCTGCTCCATAATATTTGGAAAAGTTTATAATATTTTTTAAGAACTTTTTCCCTAATCCCTTTCCTCTGAGACTTTCTGCAACGCCAATAAAGTATATCTCTACTTCGCGATCAGTGAGACTTAGTATAGCTATACAATTTTTTTCCTTTTCGATCTTGATATTTCTAGACTTCTGAAATCGTTTGAAATCCTCCAAAGAGAACTGAATTGACTCAATGTCTACACATTTCTTATAGAGATTAAAATATTCCTCAGCTGACATCTAATGGTTTATCGAGTATTTTCGGTCCTTTATATTTTGCGAATAAAGACTGACCAGGTGATATGTATAAAGGCTTTGGTAAAAACTTTCCGGAACTTACTACTTTTCTTGAGAAATTAAGTAAATCTCGGATAGATATCTCATTTTGTTCGATAAATTTTTTTACTTTAATACTTGTTGCTATTTCTTCTGCTTTATATCCAACAACTACTAAATCAGAGTGATCATCGGAGGTTTTAATATCCTCTATTTCTGAAGAGGACATAAAAATAAGCTCTTCATCTTTTAATATGCACCAGTATATTTTATTCCCTCTATATTTGAGAGAAATTAAAGCGGACTTATATATCTTTGATAGCGCTTGAAACTTATTTATACCTATTAGTTGAATACGTAAAGAACAACAAATACCCTTCATAGCAGATATCGATGCCCTAATCCCGTTAAAATTTCCGGGCCCAGTACAAACCACAATTCTATTAATCTCGTGTATTTCTGTCTTATTTTTCTTTAGAAAGTCTGAAAGAAAAAAAAAATTTTATCAAAATTTGGTTGGTCTAAATTTTTGTAGTCAGAAAATACGCCATTAATATCGAGACCCATTTTTATATCTGAGGTGGTAAGGTCTACAGCGAGCGTGTTCATAATCCTTTTTATCAAGCTACAGGTCTAACTTCAGTCACTTCAGGGATGTAGTGCTTAAGTAGATTTTCAATGCCCATTTTTAATGTCATAGTTGATGAAGGACATCCAGCGCAAGCCCCTTGCATATGCAAGTATACTACTCCTTCCTCAAAACTCTGAAAAGTTATATCTCCACCATCTTGGGCAACAGCCGGTCTAACCCTAGTATCTAAAAGGTCTGTTATTTTTTTTATTATTTCACTGTCAGGTCCATCATGAATTTCGTGCAATGAGTCTCCAGACTCTTCGTTTAATATTTCCTCACCAGACTGTAAGAAGTCCATAATCGTTCCCAGTAGAGCTGGCTTTATATGTTCCCATAAGAAATCTTCTTTCTTAGTAATTGTGATAAAGTCGCTCCCTAGAAAAACTCCAACTACACCATCTATGCCAAACAGTTTTTTTGCTAAAGGTGAGCTTTCAGTATTATCGCCCTCACTAAAATTGGCGGTTCCTGTACCCAAAACGGTCTGACCAGGTAAAAACTTCAGTGTTGCCGGGTTGGGTGTCTCTTCTGTTTGGATAAACATAACTTTTCTCCAGTATCGTTCTTTAAAACTTACATAGTTAGCATTATAGCATTTTTCAAGGCTAAGATACAGCTTCAATTCTTTCTTTTGTCATTGAACCTGGCACGATAGTGACAGGTATAGGCAAGTTGCCACCATCTCGTGAAACTAATTGGCTTATTAATGGCCCAGGACCTTCACTCGAATTGTTTGCCCCTAAAACAAGCACCCCAACTTCTTTGTCTTCCGAGATTTGGTTCAGTACCTCAGTAGCTTTTTCTCCCTCTCGAATAACTAATTCAGCCTCGAGCTTTAACTCGTCTTTCATCCAGTTCGAATAAATCTGAAAACTTTCTTCAATCGTTTCCCTTGCTTCTTCTCTCATTTTTTCGGCAACACCAAGCCAGTGCGTTTGATCTTGAGGCGTGATAATCGCTAGCACTTCGACACCACCACCAGTTTTAGCGGCTCTGGTGGCCGCGTAGTGAAGCGCATTTAAGAACTCGGGACTATTATCCATTATTACTAAAAATTTTCTCACAATTCCTCATATAAAAACGATGCACTAGTGTATCCTAAAAATCTAAGAAATCTTATATTTTTATTTCAAGAACCCAACTATCTCACGTGTCTTTTGTAATATTGGTTGTGAAATATCACTAGCTTTATCAGATCCTTTTCGCAAAATTTCTACAATATGTGTTTCGTCATTAAGGAGCTTTTTTATCTCCTTATTTATTGGATCAAGTTCAGAAATAAGGATATCTGATAGCTCATCTTTCAATTTTTTAAAATCCGATCCTGAAAATTGCTCCAGTGTTTTTTCAAAGGATTGATCCGCTAAAGTTGCATAGATTCCGAGCAAATTTTCTGCTTCTGGACGGTTCGCAAGTTCCTCTTTTTCGCTCGGTATTTCAAAGGGATCTGTCTTTGCCTTTTGAATTTTTTTTCTAATCGAATCGCTATTATCGGTTAGGTTTATCCGAGACATCTCTGACGCTTCTGACTTAGACATTTTCTTTGTTCCATCTCTCAAAGACATTATTCTTGTGGCTGTTCCTTCTATAATTGGCTCCGGTATCGGGAAAAAGCCTGGCGTCTTGAAGTCATTATTAAATTTCATAGCTATATCGCGAGTTAATTCGAGATGTTGTTTTTGGTCTTCACCTACCGGTACATGAGTGGCGTGATAAGCAAGAATGTCCGCCGCCATTAAAGTTGGGTAACAATAAAGTCCAAGAGAAGCATTTTCTCTATTTTTCCCAGCTTTCTCTTTAAATTGTGTCATACGATTCAGCCACCCAATTCTTGCTACACAATTAAATATCCATGCTAGCTCTGTATGTGTCGAGACTTGACTTTGGTTGAATATAATTGAATTTTCTTGCCGTAAACCACAGGCTAGAAAAGCGGCGGTTACCTCGATAGTATTTTGGCGTAATTCTTTTGGATCTTGCCAATTGGTTATTGCATGGAGATCTACCAGGCAATAAATGCACATTGTATCAGCATCTTGAAGCTCAACAAATCGCTTAACGGCTCCAAGATAATTACCTAAGTGGAGGTTTCCAGTGGGCTGCACACCAGAAAAAACTAATTTACTATCCATCAAAAACGTCTCTTATATTATTTACTAAAGTCATTGACCCAAAAATTCTTATCCAATATACCCAAAAACTTTAGGCATGCAAAATAACTAATTCCTGATAGGGGTATGACCATACTTAACCATAGGATTGTGAGGATTTGCGTGGAAAAATACTGAAGTGTAAAAGATTTCGTTGTTACTAACAAAATGAGCATAAAACAACTGCTAAGGACAATCCTTGGTAGGCCCCGTTTAAAAGCACTATCAAAATAAAAACCAAATTTGTAGGTATGATAGACTAATGAAATAAACACCAACCAATTTGTGATTGCGTATGCTATTGGAGGCGCTAAAAACTTGAATGTATCTAGTAGGGTATAAGCAAGACTCACGTTTAAGAAAACAGATGCCAGCGAGTAATAAAAAGGTATCCTGATATTTTTCTCTGCAAAATAAAAGTTGAGTAGTAGCATTTGTAAGCTTATTGGTATAATACTTAAGCTGTAAATTGATAAAGCTTTACTGGTTTGAATAGCATCATTCACTAAAAAATTCCCTCTTTGAAATAGAGACGATATGATCTCGGAATTTAAATATATTAAACCTACAGAGGCAGGCAGTGCAAAAATAAGGGATAATTGCATAGACTGGTTTAGATATACGTTGCTCTCAACTTTTCGACCACTTTTTTTGAGTGAACTAAGTTTTGGTAGAGTAACAACATTTAAAGCAACCCCAATAAGCGCAATTGGAAGCTGTGCAAGCCTATCAGCATAAATAAGCCATACCATAGCACCATCAAAAAGTGATGATATTTGTCTACCCACTACGAGATTTATTTGTGAAACGCCACTTGCTAAACTAATGGGTATTGATTTTAAAAATAGTTGTTTTGAGATACTTAGATTCGGATTTAAGGCAGATAAATTTACTGAAGTAAGAGAAATTCCATTCAACCTGCATGCTATGAAAACCATTACTAAGTTGACAAAGCCAGAAGCCAATACTGCCACGCAAAGATTATAACCAAAATCACCAGAGTAAAGGGCAGAAAAAATTAATGAACCAATAAGAAATAAGTTTAAAACAC
This sequence comes from uncultured Alphaproteobacteria bacterium, assembly GCA_902596605.1. GTDB lineage: Bacteria > Pseudomonadota > Alphaproteobacteria > Rhodobacterales > Rhodobacteraceae > CACIJG01. The sequence continues at coordinate 62,278 of CACJUU010000009.1, forward strand.
CCTGCGTGGCGGTACTGATGTGATATAGGTTGAGAGCATTAAGTACTGAATTGAATAATTGTACCAGTGAGATGAGAAGAATGTACGGAAACATTATTCTTCCATATAGTACTGCCAATTCGAACCTTTCGTCATATAAAAAACCAAACGCAAGTGCTTTTATTAAAGCAGGCATAAAAATCACTCCTAGAATTGAAATCAAACCTAAGATTATAAAAAGAGAAAAAAACACAATTGTCACCAGCTCGTTAGTGTTTTTCTTTCTACCTTTGACACCTATAAAAATCGGTATAAACACTTTATTAAATGAACCCTCAGCAAATATTCGCCTAAGCATATTCGGAACAGTAAATGCGAGTAAAAAAGCCTGAGCCACTGGACCTGAACCAAGAAAAAGAGCCAGAAAAATATCGCGCAAAAATCCTAATATTCGGCTAAAGAGTGTCCAAAGACCAACAATTGAGAAGTTATTAATAAGAGAGGATTTCTTTGTCATTAATTTTTTAGCGCCTTCTTAAAATGTTTATCAAGATAAAACAAAAGTTCCTTCCTCACTTGCTCTAGCTTTTGTGAGGATGTAATTTTTTCGCCAAATAAATCATTTACATAAAATGTGTCTACAGCTTGCTCTCCATATGTAGCAATTACCGCAGACCTTATCGTAATTTGGTTCTGAAATAGTGTATTTGTTATGTTATATAGAAGGCCTAATCTATCTCGAGTATCAACTTCAATCATAGTTTGTTTATGCGACCCTTTGTTATCAAAGGAAATCTTTGTGGGAACCTCAAAGTACTTCTCACGGTCTTTTATTTTGTCTTGTTTCTCTAGAATTGATTTTGTGATAATCTCCCCTGATAGGGTTTTCTTAACTGTTTCTAACAACTTTCTAGTTTTTCTTTCATCATATTTTTTTCCAAGATTGTCTTGTACCCAAAAAATGAAATTTGCTATTCCGTCTTTTGTTGTAAATGTTTTTGCATCAATAACATTAGCAGAGGCAATTGCTAGTGCTCCTGCCAATCTTGAAAAAATGCCAGGATGGTCTTCCATGACAAAAATTATCTTTGTTATATCACGCTCGTTGTCATATGCAGGTTCAACCTGCAATGGATCTTGCTCAAGCCTTATGATCATTTCGGCTATAAGCTTTTGGGTTGGCGTATCTAAAACTAGCCAATAAGCATCAAAATGGCGCAAAGTTTCCTTTTTGATATCTTCATTGCTAAACCCTTGGAGATATCCCTTAAGCTTAGTCTTTGCTGTATCTATACGCTCTGACCTTGTTTCAACCTTGATATCTTTTGATACCAATTTAAGTGTTTGAAAGTAAAGGCTCTCAAGTAGAGACTTTTTCCAATTGTTCCATGCATCATAAGATACCCCTTTTATATCACAAACAGTAAGTATAAATAGTAGATCTAGTGTTGCTCTATCTGTGACATACTCTTGAAAATCTATAATTGTTTTTTGGTCTGATAAATCTCGTTTTTGAGCAAAATCAGACATCATTAAATGATTTCTCACTAACCAACAAATTTTCTTACGCTCACTATCTTTCAGAGAAAACCTTTTACATAATTTTGTGGCAATTTTCTCACCCTCAATAGAGTGGTCATTTTCTAACCCCTTTCCAATATCATGAAAGAGTATTGAGAGATACAGTACTTTTCTATTAAGAGATTTTCTCGAAAATATTTCCTCTACAGCCGTTCCAAAGTTTTTAGGTAATTTTTCAATCTCGGATAAAACTTTTAAGCATTGAATCGTATGTTCGTCGACAGTGAACCAGTGGTACATATTAAACTGCATTAACGCTACAATTCTACCAAAGTCAGGTATAAATGCCCCTAAAAACCCAACTTCGTTCATTCTTCTCAGAACTCTTTCGGGATTGCCGTAATCAATCAATAAACTTAAAAACAGGTCATTTGCCTCAAAACTATTTTTGAGCTCAGAGTCTACCAAATCTAAATTTTGTGAAACTAGTCTTAATGCTTGTGGATGAATTAGTATTTTAGAATCGAGGGCACAAATGAATAGCTTTAAAATATTTATGGGTTTTTCTGTTAAAAAATATTTATCTTTAATATTGAGTCTGCCTTTTTCAATAATTAACCCTGGTTGCAATTGCTTTAATGATCTCCCGGAAAGCCCCAGCAGTTCTGAGAGGTTTCTCTTAAATCCTTTTTTCTTTGCCAAATAATTCTCTTCTATTGCTGTTAAGAATATTCTCGTAAGATCTCCAACATTTTTTGCCTGCAGAAAATATTTTTGCATAAATATCTCAACGCCTCTTCTCGAGTTATCATCTTCAATATTTAAGCTTTTTGCTAAATCAGCTTGAATGTTAAAAGTTAATTTCTCATTAGCGTAACCTGATATTTGATGAATTTTACACCTTATAAACCAAAGAAAATTTTCCGCTTCTGTAAATATTTCTAGCTCGCTCTTCTTAAAGATCTTTTTCTCTATAAGGGATTGGATGTTATCGGTTTTATAAATATACTTTGATATCCAGTATAAGGTATGGAGGTCTCGTAGTCCTCCCTTACCTTCTTTAATATTTGGCTCTAGCATATACCGCGCATTAGCATGCTTAAGGTGTCTTTCTGCTCTCTCCGAAAGCTTTCCTTCCACAAAATTCGATGCTTTTTTCGAAAAAACTTTTTTCTTTAGCGTAGTCTCTAATTCTTTAAATAAGTCTCTACTTCCACATAAGTATCTCTTCTCCAGCATTGAGGTTTGTATTGTTAAGTCATCCAAACCTAGTTGAACACAATCAGATATAGTTCTAGATGAGTGACCTACTTTAAATTTTAAATCCCAAAGTAGATACAATACTGACTCCACTACACTCTTAGCCCAGCCTGTCTGACGTTTATTGGAGAGGAATAATAAATCTATGTCGGAATAAGGAGCCATTTCACCCCTTCCGAAACCTCCTACAGCAACTAACGATAAGCTTTGACTTCCAGAAGGGTGAGTAAACGGATGAAATTTTTTATGGACTAGATTAAAAACAGTAGTAACCAATATATCTGTTTTTTTACAAAAAAGGCTTTTCGCTTCGTTGCCTAAAAAAGGGCATTTGTTTAGAAAATCAAAAGCGACTTGGGTCATGAGCTCATTAGAAGCTCTAAGAATGGATGTTATCTTTGCTCTTGTCTTAACATCTGGATTATTGGGAATAGGTAAATCTAAAAGTTCTTTATTTAACTTTTCTCTGTAACTATCCAATTCGATTATGGTCTTCTTTGCTGTCTGCATAAACTAGAGTAATATTATATTTAGTTAGACTACACGAGAGAATTATTAAAAAATTTATAAAGTCTGGAAAGCTTTAGATGAGAAGTTATATTAAATTGCGAGATTTTTGAATAAGTATGAACAAATTTGTGTATCCAGAAATTAAGCCCGGTTTATATATTGTTTCACTTCCAGTGGGCTGTCTAAGTGATATTAGTTTTAGAGCAATACACATGTTAAGTAATTCTGATTACATAGCTGGCGAAGATACTCGAAGTGTAAGATCACTATTTAAATTATTGAAAATTAGCAAATCAATAAAGTCTATAATTTCATATCACGATCATAGCTCAGCTCATACAAGAGGGAAAATAATAGAATTAATTAAACAAGGCAAAAGTGTGGCTTTAGTTAGTGACGCGGGCACACCATTGATTTCAGATCCTGGTTATAAACTGGTAAAGACTACAATTGAAGAGGGTTTTGAGGTTTTTAGCGTTCCTGGACCCTCCTCTGTTATTGCGGCATTAACAGTATCAGGCTTGCCAACGGATACGTTTAGTTTTTTGGGGTTTTTACCGAATACCAAAAGCAAGAAGAAAAAACTATTAGAAACGTATTTAAATCTAGGCTCTTCTTTGATTATTTTTGAGAGTGGAAAGAGACTGCAAAAAACGTTGGAACTCTTAGCAGAAACTTGCAGACCATCCACTGAAATATGTATCTGTAGGGAGCTAACGAAATTAAATGAAGAGGTAAACAGGTTTAAAGCACAAGAAGGTATAAAGGTAACAAAGAAAATGAGATCCTTAAAAGGAGAGTTTGTAATTGTAGTAGGAAAAAATGAGGCTCGAGATTTTGACTTGAAAAACCTAGATGAACAGCTTAGAAAAATAAAAAAATTGATGAGCATGAAAGATTCAGTGGATTTTTTAGCTGAGAAGCTAAATATCCAAAAAAAAATTATATATAAAAAAGCCCTAACGATATTTAAAGATAAGAATTAACCTAGACTGGTATGTATTTATGAAACTCAAGATAGCATTTCAGATGGATCCAATATCTAATGTTGACATTAACGGAGATACTTCATTTAGATTGGCAGAGGAGGGACAAAAAAGGGGTCATCAAATATACTATTTTAATCCTGAAAGCTTAGTCTATGAAAGCGGGAACATTATTGCGTATGGCCAAAAAGTAGATATAGACCGGGAAGGTAAACCAGTTATCTCTCTGCAAAAAGAGCAGAAAATAGATTTGTCGGAGGAAGTAGATATAATTTTCTTAAGACAAGATCCTCCTTTCGATATGCTCTACATAACTACTACTTTCTTGTTAGAAAGGCTCAAGGGTAAAACTTTAGTTCTCAATGACCCATATTGGGTGAGAAACTCTCCAGAAAAACTATTAGTACTCGACTTCATAGACTTAATGCCTCCAACCGTTATTACAAGAAGCCTAAGGTCAATTATTGATTTTCGAAATAGATACAAAGATGTAATTCTTAAGCCTCTATATGGAAATGGAGGGACAGGTGTATTTAGATTGGTAGAAGGCGACAAAAACTTGAATGTTTTCTTCGAAACATTCGTAAATAACTCAAGAGAGCCAATCATTGTTCAACAATTTCTGCCAGATGTGTCTAATGGAGATAAGAGAATTATTTTAGTTGATGGAGAGCCGATTGGTGCTATTAACCGTATTCCCCCTCAGGACGATATTCGATCAAATATGCATGTTGGTGGTACACCTGCAAAGTCAAACTTGACTGCAAGAGATACTGAAATATGTAAAAGGCTTTCACCGGTGTTGAAAAAGAAAAATTTATTTTTCGTGGGAATAGATGTAATTGGTCAGCATTTAACAGAAATAAATGTGACTTCGCCTACGGGCTTACAGGAACTAGAGCGCTTCGAAAACAAGAATTATGCGCAAACAATTTGGGAAGGTGTCGAGAAAAAATGGAAGAGCGAGCAATAGATAATAAGACCACATTTATAGCAATTATTATGATGGCCTCAGTGGTTATTCTTTCCAATATATTGGTCCAGTTTTATTTAGGTGCTTTTTTAACTTATGGAGCGTTTACCTATCCAATAGCTTTTCTGATTAATGACGTTGTGAATAAACTAGAGGGTCCCAGAAGAGCAAGGCAAGTAATTTTTTGGGGTTTTGTCGTCGGCGTTATATGTTCTTTAATTGGTAGTCAAATTGAAGGCGAGTTTGGTCCTTTGGTTACCTTAAGGATTGCTGTGGGCTCAGGTCTTGCATTCTTGATAGCACATTTTAGTGACACTTATGTTTTTCATTTTTTTAGAAAATTAAGATGGTGGGTTCCCCCTTTGGTATCATCAACAATAGGCTCAGCTCTCGATACGTTAATATTCTTCTCTATAGCGTTTTCAGCAACATTCGTATTTATTGAACCACAAAATGACGTAGCTTGGGCGAACGAGGCATCAGCGCTATTGAACTTTTTTCCCATAGACACACCTTTTTGGGTAAGTATGGCTGCAGCTGATTTCATGGTAAAATTAGTTCTGGCATCTCTATTCTTGATCCCATTTAGAAGGATAGTTTCATCAGCGCGCCAAATAAATGCATGATATTAGCTATGCTTCAATAGTCTTGATTTTTCCCTTTGCCAATCTCTCTTTTTCTCGGTTTGTCTCTTATCGACGACCTTTTTCCCTTTGGCAATACCAATTAAAAGTTTAACTTTCCCTTTTTCGTTTAAGTAAAGTTTTAGAGGAATAAGAGTCATTCCTTCCCTAGTTAAATTTACCCACAGTTTCTTCAGTTGCTTTTTATTGATAAGTAGTTTGCGCCTTCTTCTTTCTTCATGACCAAATGTTTTTGAATTGCTGTGAAGAGGTATATAACAGTTAATCAGCCACAACTCTCCTTCCTCGATACTTGCATAACTTTCAGCAATAAGACCCCCGCTATCTCTCAGAGATTTCACTTCTGAACCCACTAAAACCAGACCACACTCAAGTGTCTCACCAATCTCATAGTTGTATCTAGCTTTACGATTTTCGGCGAGTGATTTGGATGATACTTTTTTTTTACTCATCGGAAGCGGAGATTAAACCTGCGGTATGCATAGCTGATTTTATCTGTTTCTCTGTCTCTGTAGATATTGTACAAAGAGGTGCTCTCACTTCATTTTCACATTTGCTAAGTAGGCTTAGAGCGTATTTTGTCGGTGCTGGGCTTGGCTCTGCGAAGGCGGCACGGTGAAGGGGTAGTAGTTTATCCTGATATTCAAGTGCGCTTTTATAATTACCAGCCAGCATCGCATCTTGAAAGAGTGCTGAAAGTTTTGGAGCAATATTTGCAATTACCGAAATGCAACCGACACCACCATGCGCATTAAACCCTAGCGCGGTGGCATCCTCACCAGATAATTGGAGAAAATCCGTTCCACAAGTTTCTCTGGTATCAGAAACCCTAGAGACATCACCAGTTGCATCTTTGACCCCAATAATTCGTGGCAATTTAGATAACTGACCCATAGTATCAGGGTTCATATCAATGATTGATCGACCTGGAATATTATAAATTATAATAGGTAAATTTGAGTTATCATGCAGTCTTGTGTAATGATTAAGAAGACCTTTTTGATTTGGTTTGTTGTAGTATGGAGTAACTACTAACGCAGCATCAGCTCCTACTCTTTCAGAAAATTCCATGAGTTCTATAGACTCGGCAGTACTATTGGAGCCTGCACCAGCTATTATTGGTATCCTCTTTCCTGAGAAGTTTATTATTGCTTCCACAACTTCCTTATGTTCTTGATGACTCAGTGTCGGAGATTCTCCAGTTGTTCCAACGGCCACTATTGCAGAACTTCCCTCACTGATATGCCACTCAACTAAATTCTCAAGTGCAGAAAAGTCAACTTCTCCATTTTTAAATGGAGTAATCATTGCAGGGATCGAACCTTTAAACATTATTTTTAACCTTTTCAATAATTACAATTGTAACATAATATATAGGAAACAAAAATTCGCAAGATTCATAATCTCGTTCCCAAAACTCTGAGTTTACAATTTTGCATTTTTTCAGATAACCAAATCAAGATAGGTAAAATCCTTATTATGAAAAAACTGTTTTTACTAATTTTTACTTCAATTCTTGTTCTTTTTAAAGCAAGCATGGCTGAGGACTTGGAAGATTACATAAATAAAGGGCATGTAGAAGTTTTAGTAGAAGCACTTAAGTATTCTGATGCAAGTATGTTTGATGAGGCACAAAATGAAATAAAAGACACCAACAATGAAAATTTGATGTTGTTTATCAAATGGCTAAAATTACGGGAGGGTGAAGGAAGTTTTTTGGAATATTCAGAGTTTTTGAAATATCATGAACATTGGCCACAACAGCGTTTATTAAAAAAATTGGGAGAGCTCTCTATTGACGAAAGCGTAAAAAGAAGAGACATACAAACATTTTTCAAAGTTGGTGCAGATTGCAAAAAATTAAAAGAGGTTTCATCTCGTTTATATGAAGACGACTGCCTTCCTCAGACAGCCCAAGGCTCGATAGCTCTCTTGCAGATACTAAACGCAAATACTAATACTGAATTTTTTAATGAGGTTTTGGAAAAGCTAGTTGTAAGACAAATAGTGACAGATAAACAATGGTACTACCTCAATACCTATCACAAAAGTAAATTAGCTGAGATGGCTACACAGCGATTTAAACACTTTAAGAAAAAATCTGACCTAAATGAGTTGGATAGAATTTCAATTTTTTTGGATGAAAAGGAATTGAAAATTTTAAAGAGTGTAAAACAGTATAAAGAAATAAAGAAACTGTCTAAAAATTTCACGTATAAAGCCAAAGACTTCAATGATGTAGGTGTGGCATATGATTACATCTCTCTTTTGAGGAGATCTGGACAATTTGATTTGGCTCAAAAGCTTATTAGGAAAAATTCATCAAGGCATTTTGATATTATTGAAGATGAAAGATGGCTTCAAATTAAGCAAATTTACTCTCTCAGAGCGCTGAGAGGAGGATACGCTAACAGAGCTTATGAAATAGCAAACACCAAATATAATTTTTCCGATAATCCAAACGCTCTTAGCGATTTTCTTTATCTTGAATGGTTGGCAGGTTTTATTGCTTTAGAATTCTTCAATGACCTTAAATTAGCGAAAAAACATTTCTTAAATTTCTTTACATTAGTAAAAGAGTGGGAAGAAAAATCCAACTATCTAAATGAAATTGGTTATCATAAAGATATAATTTCACTTGACCTCGCTAGCGCTAGAATTGGTTATTGGCTTGGAAAAACCTTTATACAACTAGGTGACAAAAAGAGTGCTCAGGAATTTTTTACCTTATCAGCGAAATATGATTACTCCTTTTATGGTCAGCTTTCTCTAGAGAGGTTGAAGATAAAGCCTAGCCCACGTTATGTGACAAGAAAAGACAGTAAAGGTTTTGAGATAAATAATCAAAAAGACCTAGTTGAGGTAGCCGCTACTCTATATTTCGCGGAAAGGGGAGTTTTGTCTGATTATATATTTGGGCATCTGGCTAAGAACCTATCAGAGCAAGAAAGATATAAGCTTTGTCATATACTTCACGACGCTGGATTTATAAAGGGCTCGCTTACAGTAGCGAAAAAGTCAACAGAAAAAGGAACCCCTCTACATAGTGAATTGTTCCCAACCAATAAAGATTTTGCATTTGACCATAATGTCGATAAGTCACTGGTTTTATCGGTTATACGGCAAGAAAGCGAGTTTTTTAGAGCTGCAAAGTCTAGAACGGGAGCACTTGGTTTAATGCAATTAATGCCTAACACGGCAAAAGAAGTGGCTAGAAAACTAAAAATTAAATATCAAAAGTCAAAGCTAATAACTGATGAGAATTATAATATTCGCTTGGGATCATATTATTTGAAGTATTTATTAAAAAGATACGAGGGGAGTAAAGTTCTTGCCTTAGCAGCTTATAATGCTGGTCCTGCAAATTTGAAAAAATGGTTATCTAATATGGGAGATCCAAGAAAAAAGGGTATTGACCCCCTAGTATGGATTGAATTGATACCATACCCAGAAACAAGAAACTATATAAAGCGTGTATTGGAAGCCGTTTGGATATACGATAGTAAGATCTCCGGATCAACTGAAAAGCCAAACTTGGCAAAAAAATATTTCGGCCATCGTTTTTAAATTTGAGTAAAAACAAAGCGGCAAACTTGATTTTATATGAAAAATTTTCAGTTTTTTATATTTTTGGCAGTGTTGTCGAGTAAGTATGAGAAAATACCCGCAAATATAACTATCGAAGAGCCTAGTATGATAGGCCATGTTATACTCTCATTAAATATTAGAACTCCAATAATGCCAGCAAAAACCAAGTGGAAATAAGCAAATGGTTGAATAACGGTTGCTTCAGCGAACTCGAATGCTTTGATAAGTACGAAATGACCAACGATACCCAAAATACATAATATTAACATTAAGAGAATATCTGATTTTTCAATAGGCATAATATAAAATGGAGCTATAAGTGTTGAGAAGAAAGCTCCGATCAATCCCGTCCAAATTAAGCTTGTATAACTACTGTCACTAAAACTTGCCATCCTCGTTAAAACTCCATAAAGGGCAAATAAGACCGATCCAAAGAATGGAATAATTGAATGCATTTGAAATACATCACCACCGGGTTTGACAATTATCAACACCCCTAAGAATCCTACCAGTACTATCGCAAATTTCAGCTTTGTAAGATCTTCTTTTAATATAAAGTATGAGAAGATTACGACCAATAAAGGATAGCTTGAAAAAATTGCTGATGTAGCAACTAAGCCCACTATAGTAAAGGAGTAGACTGTGACAAATATTTCGGCTACTAAAATACCGCTTCTTAAAATCTGCAAGAGTGGTATTTTGCTGAATACAAGGGAGCGCGATTTCTTAAATAAAAAAAAGTATAAGGAAATTCCAGCAGCTAATGCCCAAAATCTCAGTATAATGGTCAACGTAACAGAGTATTTTTCAGCGAGATATCTTGAGAGGCCATCTTGTGTAGCAAAAACAAGAGTAGCAATAAGCATGAGAGCTATACCTAATCTAACGTTCTGACCGGTCAATTATGATGCCACTGCAGACATGGACAAAACCCCAGACTTATCGGTAACCCAAAACTCTCCAGTATCTGAAGTGTTAATGGAAAATTCATCGGACACAAATATTGGGTTTAGTGCTCTATATTTAAAAAACTGTAACCCACCCTCAAACCTCTGATCTGCAGCATCAATTAAATTTTGAGCTAGTAATGGGCCATGAACGACTAGTGAAGGGTAGTATTCAACAGTTTTGCAATAATCCACATCATAGTGAATTCTATGACTATTCATCGTTAATGCAGAATATTTAAAAAGTTGATTTTCTGTATACTTCCTATTCAAACAAGATTCAGAGGTTTTCTTGTATGGTTTGTGCACTCTCTGATCAAATCCTAAACGGACGGGAAGATATACAAGGCTTTGCCGTTCGATTAGAAGTGTCGTGTCGTTATTTTTCAATTCATTTTTTATTTCAATTACACAGAAGTCACCTGAATTACCTTTTTTGTAATTTATACTTTCAAGCGTGATAACCCTTGTTATTTCCATTCCAATCAAAAGTGGCTCAAAAAAGTTAATTTCACTTCCCCCCCACATTCTTCTAGAGAAGCCAGTATCTGGAATTATGTTGTTTCCTGGCTTAATGTGGCCATCCAACCCGAGAAGCTTATCTTCAGCAGTCTCCCAACAGAAAAACCAATGCCAGTACTTAGGGAGTGGTTCGCCTAACTTTAATTCAAGTTCATTTACTTGGAAAAAGTCCTTAGCAACGCGTGATCTCGCTATATCAACTCTATCTTTAATTACTTTTTGTTTCTCTAAATTTTTTCTAATATCTTCTTGTGTGAGCATTTTATTTGGCCAAAATGAGATTGCCTATCGGCATTCCAGAAGCATTATATTGAGAATTGTGCAAGAAATTTTTCTAACAATTTATCTAGCAACTCATTAGATTTTTCATCAGTAACGTCCCCAGTGTCATTAAAGGCTCTGCTTGAATGACCAATTAAAACTTCAGGAGTCTGTATTATTTTGCAGTCAAAGGGAGTTAGGCACATTCTGAGCATGTATTGACTTCTTTCCCCACCAGACCGGCCATCGGTAGCAGAAACTATAGCTATGGTTTTCGACGTAAACGGATTAGGTCTTAATCTAGACATCCAATCAAACGAATTTTTTAACGCACCAGAAATACCTTTATTGTATTCTGGTGTTGATATGATTATTCCTGAGGCCCGACTAAGAGTCTCTCCAAGTTTTATAACAGTCTCTGGAATACCGGCTTCCTTTTCCAAATCGTCGTTGTAAAGGGGAAGATTAATATTTCCGAATGAAAAATGTATATTACCATCTTTCAATTTAATTTTTTTTTCAATATATTTTAGTAGTCTCGTGTTTGAGGACGCTTTTCTGAGTGAGCCAGAAAGTCCAACTATTGTCGTAGATTTGATCATGTTATTTTCCGGCTACTTTGAATATGAGTCTTGCTGTAGTGTCACAAGGATTGGGTTGTGTTTTTTATAGTGATTTATTTATAACTGAAGGTTATAAGGTTGATAATCAAATTTTTCAAATAAAAAGGAAGAGTTTTTTTGGATATTACAAAACTTCGACTTCTAGGCTTCAAAAGCTTTGTAGATTCCACTGAGGTGGAAATATTGCCAGGGCTCACTGGAATAGTAGGGCCTAACGGTTGTGGAAAATCCAATATTATAGATGCATTCCAATGGTTGATGGGTGAGAGTAGACCATCTTCAATGAGGGCATCTGGAATGGAAGACGTGATCTTTGCCGGCGTGGAAGGAAGAAGCCCAAGGAACTTCGCTGAAGTCACCTTAGAAATTGATAACTCTGAACAAAAAGCTGCCAGCGAATTCAACCGACACAAAGAAATTGAGATAACGAGAAAGATTACAAGAGAAATAGGTTCGTCCTTCCGACTCAATGGGAAAGAAGTGAGAGCACGCGATGTACAGACCCTATTTGCAGATTTTTCATCAGGTTCTAATTCTTCTAGCCTCATTAAACAGGGGCAAATTGCAGAGCTTTTAAACATGAAGCCTAAAGACCGAAAAAAGATTTTAGAAGAGGCGGCTGGAATTTCAGGCCTTTACCATCGTCGTCATGAAGCCCAATTAAAACTTAATGGAGCGGAGAGAAATCTTGACAGACTTCGAGATTTAATTTCTCAACTTGAGGTGCAGTTAAAAACCATTGAAAAGCAGGCGCGAGAGGCTGAAAGGTATGCAAAGCTATCTAAAGAAATTAGAACACTAAAGGGCATATTGTTACTAAAACAGTATTTAAGTTTGAGATCCGATATTAGCTCCGTAGATGCATCTTACACTGAAAATTTGAAAAGACTGTCTCGACTGGAGACTGAAGACCGTGAACTTCAAAAAAAAATCGATATTGAAAATGAAAATATCTCAAAACAAAAATTATATGTCGAGGAAAAATCAGAGGCCCACCAAAATACTCTATTAGAACGACAAGTTGTGTTGAATGAAATTAACTTAACAGAAAGAAAAGCTAACGAATTACAGAGACAATTGACTCAAAGCAAAGCTGATTTGCAAAGAGAAGATCAGTTGATGGCAGATGCAGAGAGTAATATGGTAGATCAAAACAACCTATTACGGGAAGTAGACGAAAAACTGCATGACATTGATGAAAAAATTGAGAATGAAAAGGAAGCAATAGAAAAAAACAACCAACGCATCCAAGCAGTAAACGAGAGCTATAATTCATTAAGAGATAAGTTGAATGAGTTGAGAGCTGAAAAAATTCTGAATGAAAAAAGAAAAGAAGAACGTTCATCTACTCTTTTAGACTTAAATAGATATATCGAAAAGCTAAATGACGCTTTAGAAAAACTAAAGAGTGCTGAACAACATGAAATAAAGAAACTTGAAGACCTTATTAAGGAACAAGATAATCTTAAATCTTCATACCAAACTGATGCCAATAAATTTTCTCAAAAAGAAAAAGATTTTCAAAAAAATCAGGAGGAGATTGCAATTGTTGATAACGAAATCAATAAGCTCAATGCAACAAAGGCTGTAAATATTTCTGAGCTCGAGGCATCACAAGGTCTTCTAAGTAAAAATAATGATCAAAAAACTGTTTTTGATAAGCTAGAAATTGAAAATGGATTTGAACGTTGTCTAGATGCACTATTCTTTTCAGAGTTAGAATACCCAGAGATAACAAAAAGAAAAATATCTGGTTGGCGAAATGTTCTTGATAAAATCGATAATAAAATTAAAAAGAACTTTTCTAATTTAGAAAATTTATCTTCGCGTATTAAGGGTCCTGATGTTTTAAATTATCTCTTCGAGCATGTTGGGATAGTCTCTTCAACCGAAGAGGGAGATAAACTCAGTAAAATGCTTCTTCCTGGCCAACAGCTTATTACAAAAGAAGGAGATTTATGGCGATGGGATGGGTTTGTAAGGTATTCGACAGGGGAAATTTCAAAAAATGAATTAAAAGTGAGGAATCAAAAAAAAGTGGTCGAGATACAAGACAGCCTTAAAGAAATAGAGTCCCAATTAGGTGGTTTGCAAAATAAAAAGACGATACTGGAAGAAAAAACGTCTTCATTCGGAAACTTAGAGACAGAAAAATTGAAAATATCTAAAGGGGAGTCTAATCTTCAGGCCTTGGAAGGTGAAATTGCACGACATAAGAACCAGCGCGCTATCGCTAGCGACAATATAATTTCACTAGAGAAGAAAATCGAAGAAGAGACTGCCCAACTTAAAAAATATCAAGATCATGATAGTGGCAAAGGGGATCCCGTTCACCCAGATTCTGATAACAATGAGAACCAATTACTCATTAGTAATTTAGAGGAATTGGATAAACAAAGAGAAGAGTTAAGAACTGAAAAGGCAAATTTTGATAAACTTACTGACGATAAAAACTCCTTAGGGGAAAGAAAAAAAGAAATCGAGATCAATCGATCAAAATGGAAGGCTCAGTCAGAAATTGCTATCGAAAGAAAATCAAGTATTCAAGCAAGAATAGAGAGTCTGAAGTTAGAGATTGAAAAAACCTCATCACGCCCAGGAGATCTAGAAAATAGTAAAGAGGTTATCGATAGAAAAATGGAAGTTACTAGTAAAGAGCTTGTGAATGCTCGGGATACGTTAGCTTCATCAGAAGGTAATCTAAGAAAGTTACAATCCAGAAATAAGGGACTCATAGCAGAGCTTGGATTAGAGAAAGAAAATCAAGTAAGATTAACTACAAAAAAAGAGGGTTTGGCTGATAATATTGCTGAGTTAGATAGTAGAATAAACAACGAATATAATGTAGAATTTGATAAATTTCAGGTTGAGTTTTCAAATAATCAAATCAAGGATTTTTCTCAAGCAGAAATAGAGACGAGATTAGAAAAACAGATCAGATTTAGAGATAATCTTGGGTCTGTTAACTTAAGAGCTGAGCAAGACGCAAAAGAGATTAGAGATGAGCTCGAAACAATCCTAACTGAGAGAAACGATGTAGTTCAAGCAATTGAGAAGTTGAACACGGCGGTAAGAAGTATCAATAAGGATGGCAGACAGAAATTGACTGAGGCCTTTACTGAGGTAAATAAAACGTTTCAAACACTCTTCACTAGACTTTTTCAAGGTGGGAAGGCAGAGCTCTCATTGGTAGATAGCACAGATCCACTAGAGGCGGGTTTAGAAATAATGTGTCAACCACCAGGAAAAAAAGTTACCACAATTTCACTTCTGTCGGGAGGTGAACAAACACTAACAGCTTTAGCGTTGATTTTTGCGGTATTTCTATCAAACCCAAGTCCCATATGCTTAATGGATGAGGTTGATGCGCCTTTGGATGATGTTAACATTGAAAAATACTGTGATATTCTCGACTTTATGATTAACGAAACTAACACAAGATTTATCGTAATTACTCATAACATAATAACTATTACTAGAATGGACAGATTGTTTGGTGTTACCATGATGGAACCAGGAGTAAGCCAATTAGTTGGGGTCGATCTCACTCGCGCAGAAGAGTTAATTAACTGAGGTTTTTATGGAAGATGATTTCAAAAATATAGTTTCTACAGACTGGCTGGCACAACATTTAGAGGCTCCTGATATAAGAATAATAGATTCTAGCTGGTATTTTCCGCAAGAGAAACGAAACGCAGAACAAGAATTTTTAGAATGTCACATTCCGGGGGCATTTTTTTTTGATATTGACAAAATAAAAGATAAAGACAGCGACTTACCTCACATGCTACCACCCTCGGAGATGTTCAATTCCACTGTCCGGAAACTCGGTATAGGTGATGGACATAAAGTGGTCATATACGATGGATTAGGAATGAGGTCTGCTGCTCGACTATGGTGGATGTTTAAAGTGTTTGGATACTCTGATGTAGTTGTACTTGATGGCGGATTTCCAAAGTGGGTTAAAGAAAATAGATCGACTACAGCTGATCTAACCGAGAAAGAAATTAGACACCTGACTATCCACGAAGATAAAAGTATAGTGGCTGATAGGGATGATGTTCTGAGAGCAACTAAACTAAATCATTGCTCAATAATTGATGCACGTTCAGAGGAGCGTTTTATGGGAACAGCGCCTGAACCAAGAAGTGGTTTGCGATCTGGATCAATAGAAAATTCAATTAATGTTCCTTATGAAACCCTATTGAATGAAGATTTTACGTTTAAAAAAAAGCAAGAGATTTTAGATATTTTTTCTAAGAAGGGTGTAGTTTTTAATAATTATATTATTACAACTTGCGGGTCAGGAGTAACTGCAGCGGTTTTATATTTAGCGTTAGACGAAATTGGCTGTTCAAAAATTTCATTATATGATGGTTCCTGGGCGGAGTGGGGAAAAATTGATTAGAAGTTTCAAATGCAACATCAAGAAGCAAGCAGAATATTAAACTATACTGTCTCATTTTTGTCTTTAGAAATTAAGGATATTAAGTATTTTAAAAATGTTTTGGGTAATAATGCTATTAGCTTTCTTAAAGCAATATCACCAAATACATCATATTTTTTATATCTTTATAAGGAGGTTGGTCGAAAATATGAGTGGACCGATTGGTTGCGATCCGAAAAAAGCAAGTTGGAAAGCTTTTTGACTGACGATAACGTTATTTTATATTCTCTCATTCTCCGAGGTGTACCTAAGGGCTTTTTTGTTCTCGATTATAGGCTTTTACCTGTTTGTGACTTAGCCTATTTTGGGTTGTTTGATGACGTAACTGGCAAAGGCCTAGGTAAATTTATGATGAACAGAGTTTTTGAGGAAGTAATGGAGAGGGCTGATGTAAAAACATTAACTGTCAACACTAATACACTGGACCACAAAAGTGCCCTTCCTCTTTACCAAAAAGCTGGATTTAATATATATAAAACAGAGATTCATAAGAGAAGTGCGTCGTCTCAATTGAAAAACAAGGAGTATCTATAAATGTTCGAGCATTTAAATAGTCAACCATCAGATAAAATAATGGAGCTAATGGCTCAATACGCGGAGGATACAAGAACAAATAAGTTAGATTTGGGTGTGGGCGTTTACAAGAATGCCGAAGGAGCAACACCAATAATGAAAGCAGTAAAAAAAAGTGAAGAGATACTGCACAGATCGCAGGATAGTAAAAGTTATGTTGGCTTAATAGGTTCAATTGAATTCTCCAAAAATATAGGAGGATTAGTCTTAAATAATTCTGTAGATGACAAAAGACTCTCATTTGCTCAAGCGCCTGGAGGAACCGGGGCCTTACACCAACTTCTTCTTTTAGCAAGAGCTACAAAGAGCGTCGGTAATGTTTGGGTTTCAAATCCAAGCTGGCCCAATCACCGTGCTATTTTGAAACACTTGGGCATGAATATGAGCTCCTATTATTATTTTGATGAGACCACCTGTGAAGTGAATTTTGACAAAATGTATAAAGAACTTAATGATATGCGTGAAAACGATATATTGTTATTGCATGGATGTTGTCACAACCCTACTGGAGCAAATTTAAGCTTGGAACAATGGGTAGAGATAACACAATTGATTCAGGACAAAAATGTTTTACCTTTCATAGATCTTGCATATCAAGGCTTTGGAGACGGCTTAGCGAAAGATGTTGAGGGTCTAAATTATCTTGTAAAAAATGTATCAGAGGCAATGATTGCTGTCTCGTGCTCAAAAAATTTTGGTGTTTACAGAGATAGAGTAGGCGTAGCTATTGTAGTTTCAGAGCATGCGAAACAACATGTAGTTCAAGATAACCTTAAATCATTAAACCGGCTTACATTTTCTTTCCCCCCAGACCACGGTGCTGCAGTAGTTAATCAAATATTGCAGGATGAAACGCTTAAGGTTCTGTGGAAAGACGAACTAGAAGAAATGCGTGTAAATATGTTGGATTTGAGAGAGAGGCTTGCATTGGAATTGCAACAAGAAACTAAATCAGAGCGTTTCAGTTTTGTTAATAAGCATAGGGGTATGTTTTCTAAGTTAGGCTTAACTTCCGACCAAGTTGAGGTTTTAAGAAAAGATCATGGAATATATATGGTCTCTGACAGTAGAATAAATGTAGCGGGTTTGCGTAAAGACGTGATAAATTATTTAGCAGGTGCGATTGCGAGTATTATTTAAAGCTGACGAAGATTTGTTTAAGAACAATTATAATTAGGATTAAAGGAATGAAAACAGTAGAAGGATATCAGCCCAAGGAAGAGTTTTCCAGAAAAGCGCTAATAGATAGGACCAAATATCATGAAATGTATGCAAGTTCAGTTGAAAGTCCTGAGGCGTTTTGGGAGGAACAGGGCCGTAATCGACTGCTGTGGCAAAAAGAATTTACTAAAGTCAAAAATGTTTCATATTCCCATCCTGATATTTCTATAAAGTGGTTTGAAGATGGTGTGCTCAATGTGTCTGAAAACTGTGTAGATAGACACCTGGAAAACAAAAGTGAAAAAGTGGCAATCTTATGGGAGGGTGATGAGCCAGGGGTTTCTAAAAAAATTACGTACAGAGAACTCTATGAAAATGTGTGTAAGGTTGGAAACGTTTTAAAGGATCGAGGCATAAAGAAAGGGGATAGAGTAATTTTGTATATGCCAATGGTTCCAGAAGCGGCTTACGCTATGTTAGCATGTGCCAGAGTGGGCGCCATACACTCCGTTGTTTTCGCAGGTTTTTCTCCAGAAGCGCTTGCGAGTCGAATTATTGATTGTGGAGCAAAAGCGGTGATTACAGCCAATGAAGCGCCACGAGGTGGAAAACAAACTCCTTTAAAGAAGAATGTTGATGAGGCTTTGGAGATATCGGGAGATATAACCTCTCTTGTTTTGAAGAGAACTTCAACAGAAGTTAGCATGAAGGAGGGACGTGATCTCTGGTTGAATGATTTAATGGATAAAGCAAGTACTGTTTGTCCTCCTGAACCTATGAATGCAGAAGACCCGCTGTTTATACTCTATACCTCCGGCTCAACAGGAAAACCTAAGGGTGTTTTACATTCAACGGCGGGATATATTTTGTATGCTTCAATGACACATAAATTTGTTTTTGATTATAATGATGGAGATATCTATTGGTGTACTGCTGATGTAGGTTGGGTAACTGGTCACAGCTATATAGTTTATGGACCTTTAGCAAATGGAGCAACGACTCTTATGTTTGAGGGTGTTCCTACCTATCCTGACGCATCACGATTTTGGCAAATATGTGAAAAATATAAAGTAAATCAATTTTATACGGCTCCAACAGCTATAAGAGCCTTGATGGGGCTAGGTGACGAATTTGTTAATAAAAATGATTTGTCTAGCATTCGAATTCTAGGCACGGTAGGAGAGCCTATTAATCCTGAAGCATGGGAGTGGTATAATCGGGTAGTAGGTAAAAACAATTGCCCAATAGTCGATACGTGGTGGCAAACCGAAACAGGTGGAATTCTTATTACACCATTACCAGGAGCTACAACAACCAAGCCTGGTTCTGCAACTTTACCCTTTTTTGGTATTGAGCCTGCAATTCTTGACCCAAACTCTGGAGAAGAGATATCTGATGAAGAGTGTGAAGGCGTATTGGTTATTAAGGATAGTTGGCCAGGACAAATGCGTACTGTCTTTGGAGATCACGATAGGTTTGTTTCGACGTATTTTAATGATTATAAAGGTTATTACTTTTCAGGTGATGGGTGTAGAAGGGATAAAGATGGATATTACTGGATCACTGGAAGAGTCGATGACGTTTTAAATGTGTCAGGTCATAGAATGGGAACAGCAGAAATTGAAAGTGCTTTAGTCGCTCATCCAAAAGTTAATGAGAGTGCAGTAGTCGGTTTCCCCCACCCAATTAAAGGCCAAGGGATATACGCATATGTATCTCTTATGTCCGGAGAGAAAAACTCTGATGAACTTTTGAAGGAGCTTCAGGATTGGGTTAGAAAAGAGATTGGTCCTATTGCAAAGCCTGATATTATTCAATTTTCTCCAGGTCTTCCAAAAACTAGATCAGGTAAGATAATGAGAAGGATTTTGCGAAAAATCGCTGAGGATGATTTTAGCAATTTAGGTGATACATCTACTTTAGCAGAACCTGCTGTCGTTGATGATCTTATTACTAATCGTAAGAAGCTTTAAAGTGAATTAAATTAATGAGGATATCTGTGATTAAAAATTTTTTTATTATAACTTTTTGTTTATTAACAGTTGCTTGTCAAACAAATGAAACTAGTTTCGAGCAACCCAATATTACAGGGAACTACACTGGCCCAACAATCGGGAATAAGGTCAAGCTAACAGATGATGGTCAGTGTATAGCACGTAATTTGAGCTTTTTAGTGGGACAACCTGAATCAGCGCTCGGTGCAATGGAGTACCCATCCAATACCAGAATTATTTTCTTAGATAGAAATGAAAGTATTGAGAATACTAACCCTAAAAGATTGAGTATTATTGTTGGCAGTCAGAAGAAGATAGTTAGCGTCTATTGCGGTTAAACCCGTTAGATACTACGGCTAAAATATTCTTCTATGAATCTCTTATTGAGAAAGGGCCTTAGTAGTTTTACAGGGTGTGTAGATAGGCTTAACCGTAGAGATTGATAATCTAAAATCAATTCTTCACCTAAAGTCATATTAGGAAGATTGACGCTTTTCTCTGGCAAGTATTCCTTCTCAGAATAACCTTCAAAAAGGGCTAAAGAATTTGTTTTTTTTATAGCTTGAGCATCCCAAAGTAATAGTCTTCTGTTTTTATTAAGAGAGTGAAAGCAATTTGCTTTAATCAGCAGCTTTATAATACTTGGGCTCAGTCTAATACGATGCCATAAATCTTGGGGATCATTATAACCATTGCCTCTCTCTTTAATGATTCTATCGACGTCATTTTTTGACAGTCCTTTGATCTGCCTGAACCCTAGTCGTAAACTAAAACAAGGTTCGCCGTGATTTTCTAGAGAATGGTTCCATTCGCTTTTGTTTATGCATATTTCTTTAACTTTTACCCCGTGATTTTTTGCATCACGTATTATTTGGGAAGCAGAGTAGAATCCCATCGGTTGAGAGTTTAGTAAAGCGCAGGCAAAAACATCAGGATAATGGTATTTTATCCAAGCCGATGCATATACAAGAATAGCGAAGCTTGCAGCATGACTTTCAGGAAATCCGTATTCACCAAACCCTGATATCTGAGAAAAGCACTTTGTAGCAAAATCCTTGTCGTATCCATTTTTTTGCATACCATCAATAAAGCTTTTTTTAAACTTACTAACAGTACCGTTTCTCTTAAACGTTGCTAATGATTTTCTCAGTCTATCAGTGTCTTTCAATGAAAATCCCGCACCTTTCATTGCAATTTGTATTGCTTGTTCTTGAAATAGTGGTATGCCAAGAGTCTTGCCAAGAATTTCTTTTAGTTTTTCAGAAGGAAAAGTAACTTTTTCTTGTCCATTTCTTCTTTTTATATAGGGATGGACCATATCTCCCTGAATTGGCCCAGGTCTGACGATGGCAACTTGTATTACCAGATCATAAAAGCATTGTGGTTTTAATCTTGGAAGGAAGTTCATTTGGGCTCTGCTTTCAACCTGAAAAACCCCTATAGTGTCTGCTTTGGAAAGCATATTAAAGACACGTGTATCTCGATGTGGAATATTGTTTAGGCTAACTTTCCGGTTATGATAGTTTTGTATTAAATCAAAAGATTTCTTTATACATGTCAGCATCCCAAGAGCTAAAATATCTATCTTTAGTATACCTAAAAAGTCTATGTCGTCTTTATCCCATGCTATTATACTTCTGCCTTCCATAGCAGTATTTTCAATAGATGTAATCTCATCCAAATAATCTTCAGTAATTATAAAGCCACCTACATGCTGACCTAAGTGTCTAGGAAAGCCTATCAATTGGTCGCTGAGGGCCAAAGTTTCCAATATTCTAGTATGGTCATTCTTACCTTCTAAGTTTTTATTATTGTAATGAGGTATCTTATGTCTATCCCATCCAACAATATTTTCAGCCATCGAGGATATTATTTCTTTGCTTAACCCCATTACTTTGCCTACATCTCTTATCGCTCCTTTCGCTCTGTAGTGGATGACTGTAGCGCATAAGGCAGCTCTTCTATCGCCATACTTCCTGTATATTTCGTCTATTATTTCCTGTCTGCGTTCATGCTCAAAATCAATGTCAATGTCAGGGGGTTCGTTTCTTACTTCTGATATAAAGCGCTCGAATACCATAGACCCAATCTCCGGGCTAACGGATGTTACTCCCAAAGAAAAACAAACTATGGAATTAGCAGCAGAGCCACGGCCTTGGCACAAAATACCTCTACTTCTTGCAAATTTCACTATGTCATACACTGTGAGAAAATAGGGAGCGTATTTGAGTTTTTTTATTAACAGAAGTTCTTTTTTTACTCCCTTTAATATTTTCACAGGAATATTTTTTTCATAATATTCATTTAGTCCATTAAAGGTTAGCTCGTGTAATATTGTATCGGGGTTCTCTCCTTTGAGCACTTCTTTAGGGTATGTATAGCTGAGTTCGTCTAAAGAAAACGAACATCTATCGCTTACAAAGTTAGTGTTGTGTATCGCTTCGGGATAATCTTTGAATATAGTTGTAAAATCATAGGGTGATCGCATCCTTTGCTCTCCATTAATACTTGATTCAACTCCCAGGTCATCTATGGTGCATTTCATTTTTATTGCAGATAAAGTATCTCTGACTTTTCGTCTGGAGCCATGATGCATTAGAGGAGTAGAAGACCCTATAACTCCACACTTAGCGTTTTTTGCAAACCTATTGATTTTGTAAAAACGTATTTCATCCAGGCCATCATATTTGGGCGCCATAACTATATATATAGATCTAATATTATTTCTCTTGAGTATTCGGATAAACCTCAACCACTCAAGCCTCTCTGAAAGGCTATGATTTTTTTCTGAAATATGAGCTAAGAATATAATGCCATCTTGGTTTTTGAGAATACTTTCATAGTCAATATGGGAGTAACCCTTCTTCGAATTCTTTTTTCCAGTAGTTAAAACTTTGCATATGTTTTTCCATCCTTGCCGTGTCTGAGCTAAGCATGTTATTTCAGTTCTATGAGTTGTGACAATAGTAACTCCTGGTATTAGTTTTAGAGGAGAGCATTTACTTTTAGTATCATATTCGATTTCCTTTATAGTTCTAAGCCCTCTCACTATTCCAGAAATGGAGTTTTTGTCGACAATCGCTATAGATTTTAATCCAAACTCTATTGCTCTTTCGACATACTCTTCAGGATGGCTGGCTCCTTCTAGGAAGCTAAAATTAGATGTTATGCAAAGCTCTGAATACGACAACTAAAAGCTCTATCTTATTAAGCTATTCAATCTGCCTTATTGGAAGACAGTTGAAAGATCATATAGTGATTGAATTTAATAAAATTGTCAGAATTTCTTATGTTTCCATAAATTCTGTCATGTAAACGTCTGCGCTTTTTCTGGTTTACTATAGTCTTATAGATCAGATTAAATAATTTCATTTTCCAAGGATGGCTTGCTACTAAGCCTTGCTGTACTTTGTCTATTCCAACGCCAACTACATTATAAAATTTCTGCTCTATATCTAAAGATGGAGCAACGGATTTTGTTATCTCTTTTTTTGATATAATATTCAAATCTATATCTTTAAGTAGTTTCAGCATTTCCGATAAAGGGTGTCCTCCTCCTGGTCTTCTGTTGTGACTACTATGCTTGACGTCAGAGCGGAAGCAATCTGCAACCAATATTTGTCCACCTTTGTTTAGTAATTCTTTAGCCTTTTTTAGCGCAATTTTTGCGGGAATATATTGGAAGCTTTCTGAAAATAGACATAAGTCAAATGTCTGATTTTTTTTGGGTTCATAATCTTCAAACCTTATATTATGAACTTCGGCTTTATTGTTTGTGTTTTCTAAACATCGTTTGCTTAGTATATCGCTAGGTACAATAATAGTGACTCTATGGCCTAAGGAGATTAACTTCTTTGCCGTTTCTCCAGCACCTCCGCCAACATCAAGGATCTTCAGCTTTTTCTTTTTTGGAAAGTATTTGAACAGTAATTTTGTATACTGTTCTTGAGCCTTACCCAAATTCTCAAGACAAGGATCTAGGTTGTCCCAAACGCCATAGTGCATGTTCTCTTTTCCAGTAACAAATTTTGCTATTGCCAAAGAAACCTCAAGCCCAAGAGCTTTAGTATCTAATGTATTATTTTTTTGAAATTGCATCCCTATTCACAGCCTAAATTACTAACAAAAATTACCATGCACAAACCATCTATTTTCTGAGATCTTATTCTTTTCTTCAAACATCCACAACCTTACACCACACGTTGTTGTCACTTCCCAATAGTCACGTAATCTAAAATTCGTTCCTTTATCCTTGTTCCACCATTCAGACGCTATTCTTTCAGGTCCACGCACATAGCAGGTTTTATATTTTTTTCCTCTCCAACTGAATTTATTCAGATAGTCATCTCTATACAAAGTAGCATTAATGAGATCTGGTGAATATAAAAGTATTGGTCTGATAAATTTACTTTTCTGCCATTGATTACCTGTTTTTATTTTTGTTTTAAATTCATTTAAAGAAAAAGTTTTCTCTGGTATGTGACTGTGGTGTTGTGCGAAGGATTTCACCTTATTTTTCCCTAACCTAGCTTCAATTCTGGCCATCAATAAACTTATTTTTTCTTCCTCATCTAGATATTTAGAAGTGTAATCTCTACCATGAACATTTATAGCTATTTGTCTTTCTCTTGCTTCTTCAATATGTACTCCTTCAAGGATTATTGCTTCTATATCTTTGAGACTTTTAATAGTCTTGAGTTTTTCTAGCATTACCAGTTCTATTTTGGTTTTGTCTTGCGTGGGGTTACTGAAATTTATCTCTATAAGTAATTTGTTGTTTGGTGGAAATTTAACATTACATCTTCTAATTAGCTTCTTATTTTTCTCGAGCTTGTCACATAGTTTCTTAATAAGAGTTTTGATGAATTCACTTATACCTTGAAGGGTTATTTCTTCTAAGAACAGTTCTGTTGAAAAGGAGTATTTTTCTTCCCAGACAATTTTATTGAATAGTTCTGTTTCCTTGCCCAAAACTTGCCGTACTCTTTTGACTATATGATTGCCAAACCTTCTATTAATAGAAGTTGGATCTATGTTTATTAGGTCTCCAACTTTGTAGATACCAAATAAATTTAATAGATTTACATCGGTGCTTTCTAGGTTCAATGCTTCCACTGGTAAGGAAATAAGAGTTTTTTCTGTTTTATCATTATCAATTATTCTAGACCTATGTACAGGGTCATTAACAGAATAGCCTTTATTAAAGATAGATAACTTCTTTTGCGAATTCTCGGTATCTCTGTCGCTGGGAATTTTAATCCTTGTAGCTCTACTTTGATCATTGATTATTTTTCTAAGATTTGTCCTTGGTTGTTTTTGATTGGAACTATTTTGGAATCTTGCTATTGCCCAAGCAGCTCCCTGAGTTCCCGCAATCCCTATAATGCTGAGTATATTAATTTTAGAAAAATGAGTTGTTAGTTGATGTATGAAGTCTTCCTCTTTCCCTGTGAATTTCTCACATCCTGTTATATCAAGCATCAAGCTATCATAGCCATCTAATCTTATAAGAGGTGTGAATTGATATGTGAAACTAAAAAGTTTAATTAGTTTTTTTTTAAGATCCGAATGCTGAACTGTTTTACTAATCACATGAGGATTTAATGTCAGAGTTTCCTTAGTAGACATTCCGGCGGATATATTTAGCTTTTTAGCTAATCTATTTGCACATATTATTTCCTCCCCTCCAGAAAAAGAAACAACTAGAGGTAATGTATCTAACAGGGGTTCCTTAGATAATATCGTCTCTAATGGCAATTGTGGAAACCAAATGGAAGCGAATCTATTTTTTAATTTTATTTTGTTCATGATTTGTTCTTTTTAATTGCAAACGAATAAAAAGTCCAACTCAATTTTGTAATTTGGCATACAGCAGATATGAAAATTATTTTACCTATCTTTTGTGAACATACCCTGATAGGATCTCCTTTGATAATTTTGTAATGGAAAATAATGATCAAAAAAAAGAATATTTTTTAACGCATTTATAGAATTTGATTTGTATGATGCTAAAAATAGTATAGTGAAAAGAACATTATGATATCCAGAAAAAACAAGTTTGATTACGATGAACTAATATCATGCGCTAGGGGTGAACTGTTTGGAATAGGTAATCCTCAACTTCCAATGCCCCCTATGCTAATGATTGATAGGGTAACAGAGATATCAGATGATGGTGGTGAGCATAATAAAGGGCATGTTATAGCAGAGTTCGAAATAACTCCAAAATTATGGTTTTTTGAATGTCATTTCGAAGGAGACCCTGTAATGCCGGGGTGTCTGGGTTTAGATGCATTATGGCAACTAACCGGATTTAATCTAGGGTGGAGAGAAATGAAAGGTCGAGGAAGAGCTTTAGGTGTTGGTGAGGTAAAGTTTACAGGAATGGTAACTCCAGATATAAAACTTGTGAGATACGAAGTAAATTTTACAAGAGTTATCGATAGAAAGTTGAAACTTGGCATGGCCAATGGAACTATGTATGCAGATAATGAGAAAATATATTCAGCTGAAAATATGAAAGTAGGGTTGTTTCAGAGCTGATTTATCTCTAAGGGAGAAATGTACGATTATGCGTCGAGCGGTTATCACAGGTTTAGGAATTGTTTCATGTATTGGGATTGATAAGAAAGCAGTAGAAGAGAGTCTTAGAAAAGGGATTTCTGGTATAAGCAAAAGTTTAGATTATGAGGAACATGGATTTAGAAGTAGAGTTCATGGGAGACCTGATATAAATATAGAAGATTTTATAGATAAAAGGCAGCTAAGGTTTATGGGAGATGGTGCAGCCTTTAACTTTATAGCGATGCAACAAGCTATCGACGATAGCGGGCTAGAGGAAAAAGAAGTTTCTAATGAAAGAACAGGGCTTATCGTTGGATCAGGAGGACCTTCAACAAAAAACTTATTTTCTGCGCATAAAACTGTAATAGAAAAAGGTAGCCCTAAAAGGATGGGACCATTTATGGTTACACGGGGTATGTCATCTACAAACTCAGCCTGTATAGCAACGCCTTTCAAAATAAAGGGCGTTAACTATTCTATCACTTCAGCTTGTTCAACCTCTGCTCATTGTATAGGCAATGCAGTTGAGCAAATACAGCTAAACAAGCAAGACGTGGTGTTTGCAGGAGGAGGAGAAGAATTAGACTGGACACTCTCCTGTCTTTTCGATGCAATGGGTGCAATGTCCAGCAAATATAATGATACACCAGAAAACGCTTCAAGAGCCTTCGACAGAGATAGAGATGGTTTCGTTATTGCAGGTGGCGGTGGGGTAGTTGTTGTAGAGGAGTTAAACCACGCAATTGCCAGAGGAGCAAAAATATATGCTGAGGTCACAGGTTATGGCGCAACCTCCGATGGTTATGACATGGTAGCACCATCAGGTGAAGGAGCTGAGAGATCGATGAGATTAGCTTTGGCCTCTTTGAACGGTAGGAAGGTTGATTATATTAATGCACATGGTACTTCAACTCCAGCAGGAGATGTCACTGAGATAAAAGCGGTTAGAAATGTATT
>CACJUU010000010.1 GCA_902596605.1 uncultured Alphaproteobacteria bacterium
TCAAAAAGCTTTTACTCAGCGTTAAAACTTGCAAAGAATATGTGTAAAACAAAATCCGCCTAGCTTACGGTAAAAACTTAAGTTGACATCGCAATGATACTTAAATTAATTTGTAAGGGGAGGATATGATGGTACGCAGAACATTAACTCGCCAAGATATTAGTGAGGCACTATTTAGACGTGTTGGGCTATCAAAATATGAATCTGCCCATTTGTTAGAGACTGTTTTGGACCAGATATCGAATGCACTAATTAATGGTAAAAGTGTAAAACTTTCGTCATTTGGTACTTTTACTCCAAGACAAAAACGGGAAAGGATTGGCAGAAATCCAAAAACTGGAGTAGCAGCTACTATAAATGCTCGACGAGTAATAAGCTTCAAACCCTCCAAATTGATGAAAGAGCGCATTAACAAATCTGATAGAAATTGAGCACAAAATTTGATACCCAAAAAGCACCTAGAGCTTTCCGCACCATATCTGAGGTGGCTGGAGAATTGGAGTTGCAACCATACGTAATTCGCTTCTGGGAAAGCCAGTTTAAACAAATAAAACCCATGAGGGGAAAGGGGGGACGAAGATATTATAGACCGAGAGACATTGATTTTCTAAGAGGCGTTAAAACCCTACTCCATGGGGAAAATTTTACGATAAAGAAGGTTAAAGAGACGATTATAAAAAAAGGTAAAGAGTTTATAGTTACTCGACCAAATGAGGCTACAGATGACTACTTAGCCGTTGAACAACAAAAAATACAAATTAACCTCAAGCATACTGGGAAAAGGACAATATTTATTAAAAGCTTTTATAGTGAAGAGAAAAAGCTCGAGATTAATTCCTTAATAGCATCTTTAAATAAGTTACGAGAAAAAATGATAGCTAGAAAAAATATTTGATTAACAGCGGGCTATGGCGCAGTCTGGTAGCGCGTTCGTCTGGGGGACGAAAGGTCGTGAGTTCAAATCTCGCTAGCCCGACCAACAAATGAGTAAACAAATGCTTTTTAAAAGAAAAGGGGCTCTTCCTGCGGAGCAGATAAAAGCTTTACATAAACGATCATCTATAAAGTGTCTGCGACCCTTAACGGACAACCAAATCCAACCTGCTAGTATGGACTTACGACTTTCTAAAAAGTGTTGGGAAGTTGAAGCTTCATTTTTACCTGGACTCAAGAAAACGGTCAGACAAAAGCTATCTAAATTAAAAAAGAGGGAGATTGACATCGGTGACTTTAAGACTCTTGTAAAGGGTAAAATATATATAATACAAATACAGGAAGAATTAAGTTTGCCGGAAAACATATCGGCGGTAGCTAATGCCAAAAGTTCAACTGGAAGATTAGACATATTAACACGATTGATCTCCGATAATTCTAGCTGTTTTGATCAAGTCAGAAAAGGTTATAAGGGCAAAGTTTATGTGGAGATAGCCCCTATTTCTTTTTCAATAACAATCAAGGAAGGGATAACACTAAACCAGGTACGATTTCATAACGAGCAAAAAATTATAACTGACCGACAACTAGAAAAGCTGAATACTAGATTTAATATTGTAGAAAACGCGATGCAGATTGATAAGGGTATTACAATATCTGTCAATTTAAAGAGTAAAGAAAATGAACCAATTGGCTTCAAAGCAAGAAAAAGTTGCCCAGCAATTAATTTAAGTAAGCTTAACTTCTATAAAGTGGAAGCTTTTTGGGAAAGACTATTCTCAAAAAAGGGTTATATAACTTTAGAGCCAGGAGCATTTTATATTTTAAGAAGTAAAGAGTCCATCACCATACCACCCCAGACAGCCGCCGAGATGGTTCCTTATGAAGTCAGGATGGGAGAGTTTCGCGTACATTATGCTGGTTTTTTTGATCCTGGGTTTGGTTTCACAAGAAATACTATGGACAAGCGCTCGAAGGCTGTACTTGAAATTAGGTGTCATGAAACCCCATTTATACTTGAAGACAGTCAGATTATTGGCAAACTAGTATATGAGACACTATCCAGCATGCCAAATGCAACTTATGGAGAAATTATTGGCTCTAATTACCAAGGACAAACTCTTAAGTTATCAAAGCATTTTAAAGATTGGCAGTAGGCTAATCTTGGTTTAAATTTTTTACGGATAGCCCAAGATCTCTAAGTTCCTTAACTCCTGGAAGATCTTTTGGACTACTTAAATCAAAATAATCAAGAAACTTATCGGTTATTTGGAAAGTCACAGGACGGCCTGGGCTTGATTTCCTTCTACCAAATTTTATCCATTCTAAATCCATCAATAGATCAATTGTACCGGACCCGACACTAACGCCTCTTATTTCTTCTATTTCTAACTTAGTAACTGGTTGATGGTAAGCTACGATAGCTAAGGTTTCTCTTGCTGCCCTTGATAAGTTCTTCTTAGAAACTGTTTTCTTGACGAATAGATAATCTAGATCCTTCGCAGTTCGTAAAGCAATTGAATTACCGACGCGTTTTAAATTAACACCTCTTGTTTCATAATGTTTTTGTAGTGTTTCAATTATAGACTCTATATCCGCATTTTTAGGCAAATTTTTCTTTAAATCCTTAATTGAAAGTGGCTCTGAGGAGGTAAATAATAATGCTTCAACAACCCTAACCATTTCTTGTTGGTTCAAAGATAATTCCATTAGACCGTATTTCCGTTGCTAACTTTAGCCAACTCTAAACTAGAAAAGGCATTCGCTTGCTTCATTTGAATTTTTCCTAATTTTGTATATTCGAGTAATCCACAGAAAATAGATGCAGCACAGCGCTTGGCTTCAATCCCTGACAAAGCATGTATTTCCTTAACCAAATTTGGGAAACTAATTAATGCTTTTGATCCCTTCATACTCTGCTCAATAAAGCTAATGGCTTTGTCTAAAAACAAATATTCCTCTTTAGTACCCAGAGGCACTTCATAATTTCTCTTATCTACAATCCCCACATAGGCCTTTAGTATATCCGCCAGCTGAACCTTTAAAAAATCTTCTTTAATCACTTTTTCATTTCGATAAAGACTGCTTGGAAAAAAATTTTTGGAAAGCTGCGGTCTATCAAACAACCATATAGCCTTTTCTCTTATTTTAGATAATCTTTGAAGTCTTAACGCCAGTAGTTCATTGATCTTATCAGCATCCTCTTCTTTAAGCTCTTCTTCAGGAATAATTAATTGACTTTTCAATAACGTGAGCCACGAGGCCATTACTAGATAGTCTCCAGCAAATTCTAATTTGAACTTATACCTCTGTTCCCTAAGATAATCTAAGAACTGATCAGCAAGAATACCTAACTGTAATCTTTTTAAGTCCACCTTCTGATTCTTTGCAAGCGTAAGCAAAAGATCTAATGGACCCTCAAATCCATCCAAACTGACATATAATTCAGGCTTGATTTCCTTATTATAATCTATTGATTGATCCATTTCTCTATTAATTACTAGCTAAATCATAAAATAATAGACACGAAAACTGTCTACTAGAAAGTATTGAACACAACCTATCACCTTCTTTTTCAGAACCAATATTGGTCAATTCAACCCGAAAAAAAATTGTTTCCCCCTCTAACTGCTCGAAAATCTTTAAGTTTTTAATATTCAAAAGGGTATCGTTTCTTCTTTTTATGAATTGTCTGAAATCATCTGCTTGCAAAAAAGTATCGAATGAGCCTAAATAAAGCTTCACTGTCCCTTGTTGGGTTGAGGCTTTTTGCTCATCATTTTTTTCTTCATTACTATCCACAAGCTCTCTGAGAGCATCTTCAATAGCTAAGGTTAGGTTTTTCTGATCACCATTATTAAGTTCATTGATCTTTATTTCTTTTCGAAGATTTACCAAATTCTGGTCTGAACTATTCAAAATGATCTCATCTTTTTCTGGCATCTTAGAACCACTCTCAAGGTTTTTGTAGATTGATAGATCTTCCTCATCGAATGATTTTCCACCAGGGTCATCAGGGATAACTCTTATATCTCCTTTTAGTGCATTAATTATCGGTAAATTATTTACATTCTTTTCGGGAATTTTAATCGCCCAATAAGAAATTAAACCTATGATAACCAAAGAAAAACAGCTCACCAACCAACCCCCAACTAAAAACAAATAATCTAATGTGGTTTTCTTCTCTGTGGTATAAGATGTAATATCGTGTGCCTGTTCGCTCATTTTTACTCTAATTTTAATACATTTCGTCCAAAGGAACAATACCTAGAATAGAAAGCCCGTTCTTTATGACTATCTGGGTGGACTTTGCTAAAACCAAACGTTTAATAGATAACTCTTTTGACCCCTCTACTATAAATCTGTAAGGAATAGAGTCATTCGAGGATTGATATAGACTATGAAAAGAGGATGCTACCTCGCTCAAATAGTAAACAATTCTATGTGGTTCATGATATCTGGCTGATTGTTTTACAACATTTGGCCACTCTGAAAGTTTTTTTACCAAGCCCAATTCGCTTTCCATATATGCATAGTTCTTTTCCTCTAAATTTTCCATCTTCAATATCGGCCAAATGTTTAATTCCTCTGCCCTTTGTAAAACTGAAACTATCCTTGCATGTGCATAATTAACATAAAATACAGGATTATCTTTTGACTTAGACCGCATTAAATCAATATCAAAATCTAATGGAATATCGTTATTTCTGCTAAGCATAACAAATCTTATAACGTCAGAGCTAACCTCCTTTAAAAGATCTTGAATAAGTATATAGTCACCAGCCCTTTTTGACATCTTCAGGACTTTTTTGTTTTTAATGAGTTTTACCAGTTGTACTAGCTTAACTTCAAACTCAACGTTTTTTTCAGCGAACGCATTTATGACTGCTTTCAAGCGGCTTACATACCCACTGTGGTCAGCTCCTAAAACATCTATTACCACATCAAAGCCCCTATTTAATTTATCTGCGTGATAGGCTAAATCAGGTGCGAAGTAAGTCCATGATCCATCAGATTTTTTTATTGGCCTATCGATATCATCGTCAAATTCGGTTGATTTAAACAACAGTTGCTCTCGCGCTTTCCAATTAGCGTGAATCTTACCTTTAGGTGCATCAATTATTCCTTTGTAAATCAACCCTTTATCTTTAAGTGCGCTAATGGATTTATCTATTGCATTTGAATCGATCATTACCTGCTCCGAGAAAAAATTATCCATCTCTATATTTAGAGACTTCAAATCCGCTATTATTACCTCCATCATATGGTCTATAGAAAAACTGCGAATAATATTATATCTCTCATCCTCTCCAAGATTTTTCAGTTTATTACCATATTTTTCTATAAGCTTTTCAGCTATTGGAATTAGATAATCTCCAGGATAGGAATCGTCAGGGAGCTCTATAACCTCTCCCAACTTTTCTAGATATCTAAAATATATGGTTCTAACTAAAATACCAATTTGCGCTCCACCATCATTGACATAATATTCCCGAGTAACTTTGAAACCTACAAACTCCAATAACCTAGAAAGAACATCTCCGAATACAGCTCCCCTTACATGCCCGAGATGAAGAGGGCCTGTCGGGTTAGCAGATACAAATTCTAAGTTTACTTTTTTCCCTCCCCCAAAGCTTACCTCTCCATATCGGTCATTATGTGAACTTATCTCATATATTAGCCGGTCCCAAAAATTCGAATTAATTGTGATATTAAGAAACCCTGGCCCATCGAGTGATACGTTAGATATGAGCTCGTCATCCGCTAGCTTAAGACTAATTATTTCCCCTAAATCCGTTGGGTTAGAGGAGAGTGTTTTCCCAAGAACCATCGCAGCATTTGTAGAATAGTCTCCACGATGTTGCTTCTTAGGTCGTTCAACCACAATATTATTCATGTTAATGGGCTGCTTAAAATTTCTTTCATCAACCAATTGATTGACACTATTAAGGATCTTATCTCGTAAAATATTGACAATATCCAATTTTTGCTCCCTCAGATTTTCCTATTTAACGCATATTTTTATTTGACCAAAAGTCTCTAGCGCTTCCTTATCGGTCATACTGGCAATGAAATCTCCAACTAGATTTAATTTCTTTTGTCTGAACGATTTAAATTTTGAATAATATTTATTCTCCATAAATGAGAGCGGTATATCATCCAAGTTATCTGAATAATATTCAAATAAAGTGTTTATTATTTCCTCTGCTTGGCTCCTCATGATATTTATCTCCTGGCTTCTATATAGGTTTTTAAAGAGATATTTCTTTAATTCTACCACTTTTTTGACCGTTCCAGAGGAAAATGCAATTAGATTTGAAGTTTTGGCACCAGATGCATTCTTTTGGAGGTCTTTAATGTTCTTTTGTGTTTGAAAAATTAAATCATTCACCAAATATCTTATTAAATCTCTGCAACCTTGCCCAACTGAAAGCGAGTCATGATATTCTCTGGGTTGTTCCAACACCAAAAATTCTCCAAAAAATGGAGAATTCCTTAAGTTCTTATAGGACAAAATTCCCGCTTCATGTCCATCAGCAATAT
The DNA here is from genome assembly GCA_902596605.1 of uncultured Alphaproteobacteria bacterium. GTDB lineage: Bacteria > Pseudomonadota > Alphaproteobacteria > Rhodobacterales > Rhodobacteraceae > CACIJG01. The sequence continues at coordinate 6,478 of CACJUU010000010.1, forward strand.
CGTGTGCACAATAGGCAATATCATCAGATAGTGATGCTACTTGTGCCTCTAAAGATGGGAATAGGCTTAAATGGTGTTTACCACCACCCTCTCCCAACGCAATATTCTCATCCCAAAACAATCTAATAGTCTTGTCTTTTTCATCAATAGGCCCATTGTGCTTAACTATCCCATCTAATGACTCAAAACATAAATTTAGCCCAGAAAACTTTACGTATTGTCGCTCTAATATAGTGACTAATTTAAGGGTTTGAAAATTATGGTCAAAACCACCAACTTCTTGCATAAGATTATTCAGCCTTTCTTCACCGGTGTGGCCAAAAGGAGGGTGCCCTAAGTCATGCGCGAGTGCAATTGTTTCACAAAGATCGATATTTAGACCGAGATGATTTGCGATAGTTCTGGCAATTTGACTTACTTCAATTGTATGTGTGAGTCGGGTTCTAAAAATATCATTAGTTGTAGAAAAGAAAACTTGGGATTTATTTTGTAACTTCCTAAAAGCTTTGGAATGAATAACTCTATCTCTATCTCTCTGGAAGTTTGATCTTATGGTACAAGGTTTTTCTTCATGCACTCGTCCTAAAGATCTGTCGGGATCAGATGCTGTCTTCACAAAAAAGCTCTTTCCTTGCCTATTTAATTAGACAAGTATATATTATGCAGTAGCTTAAAATGTAAAGAAAGAAAAAATGAATTTAAGAATACCACCGAGGGTAACTGACAGAGCCTTTAGAAAAATAGCAGATTCTTGTAAAAGCAAGACATTAAGAGTCGCTGTTAAAGGTGGTGGATGCTCGGGGTTTCAGTACATTTTCAACATTGTTGATGATGTTAATGAAAACGACCAAGTTTTTCAAAAAGAGGAAAGTAGGGTCATCATAGATAACACTTCTCTACAATTTTTAGAAGGTGCAGAAATTGATTACTGTGAAGAGCTTATAGGTTCAAGCTTTAAAATTAATAACCCTAATGCAACCTCGTCATGTGGATGTGGCACAAGCTTTTCCTTCTCCCCTTCGTTCAAATAGATTAGCGGATGAAAATAGTCACCTTTAATGTTAATGGTGTGCGAGCAAGGATTGATACACTAATTGATTGGTTAAAAGAAACCAACCCAGATGTTGTAGCCCTTCAAGAAATAAAAATTCAGGATGCAGACTTTCCTAGATCTGCCTTTGAAAAGCTTGGCTATTATTGTTACCTTAACGGCCAAAAGTCATTTAATGGAGTCGCAATCCTTACAAAAGGTGAGGCTAAATTATCAAATAGGATTTTACCAGGTGATAGTGACGATAAACAATCACGTTTTATTGAAGCGTATTACCAAGAAAAGAGGTTTGTATGTATTTATCTGCCAAATGGCAACCCAAAAGGAACAGAAAAGTTTGAGTATAAACTAAAATGGATGGATAGACTGAATCAATATTGTAAAAATGCTCTTATTTCCGAAGAAGAGATTATTGTTCTAGGCGATTTTAATGTAATTCCTCAATATATTGATTGTAAGTACCCTGATCAGTGGACACAAGATGCGTTATTTGACTCCCAAGTTAGAGCTAAATTTAATTACCTTCTCAATTTAGGTTACCTAGATTCAATAAGGATATTGAATGAAACTGACCCACTATTCACTCAGTGGGATTATAGAAATCGAGCATGGGAGGAAAATAATGGAGTTAGAATTGACCATATAATTTTGAGCCCCAACGCAGCTGACAAGCTGGAAAAAAGCTGGATTGAAACTTCTTTGAGGAACCAAGAAAAACCTTCAGACCATGTTCCCGTCTGGATTTCACTTAGTGAGAAATAAGTCAACCTTTGTAATTATAAATCCAATCGAGCCTCTTAAAAAACAAGTTTGGAGAAAATCTAGTTAGACACCGCAGAACAACAAAAAGAATCTTCCTTAACACTCTTTGTTCCAGATGATATACCTTCTCATTCAGCCTAGAAACTTGATCCAATTGATGTATTCTCTTTATTCTTTTTTTAGAGTAATTGTTTAGTGCCTTATTTATATCTAAGGGGAACTCCTTTATGCAATTTGCTAACTCCCAACTGTCCTCTAAAGCCTTATTGGCTCCCTGAGCCATGTAAGGAAGCATGCTTAGAGCAGCATCCCCTACTATAACGACATTTTTTTTGTGTATTATAGTAGGTATTCCACTCTCAATAATAGGCCACCTGTAAATCTGTTGCACATCAGGGAGACAAGTTTTAAGGGTCTCATTTAATTCAAAATCGTCTAAAAATTTCTGCTTAGTTACCTTTTCCTTCCAGTTATTAATCGTCTGTCCTTTTTCTCTTTTACAGAAAACAAAATTTATCATTTCATTATTTCCAGTTGGATAAGTTACAAAATGTCTGCCTCTACCAAAAAATAAATTAATGTTATTTTTGGAAAAAATAGGCGGCAAAGTTTTTTTACTTAATACAAATCGGTAAGCAGTTTGCGAAATGGTACGAGTATTGGTCGCTTTAAAGATATTTTTTTTCCACATAGAGCCAACCCCATCTGCGACAATAATGAGGTCTTTTTCAATTTTCTTCCCTTTGTACGATATGTAGATATTTCGTTCATTTTTTGAAACCAAGGGAAGCGCTCTTGAACCAAAGCTAACCTTTATTTCTTCTTCTTTAACTTTTTCAAACAAAATTTTTATGAGAAATGATCTATGTAAGGTAATGAAAGATCGGCCGTAGCGAGTTTTTAATCTTTCTAGAATTTCCAAACTACCGATACTTTTAAAGTCAGTTTCATCAAATAAACACAAATTTTTAGGCTTTAAACCAGCTTCAACTACCAATTTACCAAGTTTTAACTTCTCTAGAACAAATAAGCCATTAGAGGTAAGCTGAATACCTGCTCCTTCACCTTTAACTAACTTATCTTTTTCAAATATAGTGACGTCGCAACCTAGCTGCTTCAAAAACAATGCGGAGCATAAGCCGGATATGCCTCCCCCTATAATTGCTACTTCAAAACTCTTTGATTTGTTCAGACCCAAATTCTCTTTTAGTCTAATCGTCCCTATGATCTCTTTCGCGCCTCTCGTGTCGCTCTTGAGCTTCAACACTTAACGTTGCTATAGGACGTGCATCTAATCTTTTTAAAGATATAGGTTCGCCGCTCTCTTCGCAATATCCGTAAGAACCATCATCTATTCTTCTTAAAGCAGCATCAATTTTCGAAATAAGCTTTCTCTGTCTATCTCTAGTTCTTAGCTCCAACGCCCGATCTGTTTCTTCTGAAGCCCTATCAGCAACATCTGGAATGTTTCTTGTCTCCTCTTTCATTCCTTTAATCGTATCTTTACTCTCAGAAAGTATCGACTTTTTCCAATCAAGGAGTTTTTCTCTAAAATATTCAACTTGGTTTTCGTTCATGAAAGGCTCTTCTTCAGATGGCCTATAACCTTCATGTAAAAATTCTTTTGACTTTACGAAATCTAAACCCATAATTCCCCCAAAAGTATTAGATTAAATTTAAGCTACTATATATTCGATAATATAAATTTTAGCGTTTGTCACTATAAGATTTAAAAATTTTATTGGATTGGAAAGGAAATTTTATGAAGTTTGAAGGTACATCAAAATATATCTCCACAGATGACTTAACTTTGGCTGTTAATGCATCGATAACTTTAGAGCGCCCTCTTTTAGTAAAAGGAGAACCCGGTACAGGAAAAACTGAACTTGCAAGACAAATTGCCGAGAGTCTTTCGCTTCCAATAATTGAATGGAATATTAAATCTACAACCAAAGCTCAACAGGGACTATATGAGTATGACGCTGTAAGCAGATTGAGGGACAGTCAGCTTGGTGATGAACGAGTAAAAAATATAAAAAACTATATTAAAAAAGGAAAAATATGGGAGGCGTTTGAGGCAAATAGTAAAGCCGTTCTTTTAATAGATGAAATAGACAAGGCAGACATAGAATTTCCGAATGATCTCCTTCAAGAATTAGACAAAATGGAATTCTTTGTTTATGAAACAGCAGAGACAATTAGAGCAACTAATCGCCCTATAGTTATAATAACTTCAAATAATGAAAAAGAATTACCAGACGCTTTTTTAAGAAGATGTTTTTTTCACTTTATTAAGTTTCCTGAAAAAGAAATCCTTGAAGAGATAGTCAACGTTCATTTTCCTCAAGTGAAGAAAAATTTGTTAGATGCTGCACTTAATCAGTTTTTTGAAGTTAGAGAAGTTCCAGGTTTAAAAAAGAAACCATCTACTTCAGAGATGTTAGACTGGCTGAAACTTTTGTTGGTTGAAGAACTTGAAGCTGATGACCTCAAGATGGATGGCAAAAATATATTACCAAAGCTACATGGTGCGCTTTTAAAAAACGAGCAAGATGTTCATCTTTTCGAAAGGCTTGCTTTTATGGCCAGAAGAAACAATGAGAGCAATTAAAGAAAATGTTTTTAATTATAATAACCCTGGTAGGCCTTGTATTAGGTATACTCTTAAACCGAAAAGGTAACCTACTGGATATCTTGCATAGATCCACAGTACTTTCTATACTGTTTTTCATACTCGGTATCGTCATTGCAATTATTTTTGGTAAGTAGCAAAGGTTCATCATGTTTTTAAATCTTTTTGACGAAATGAAGAGCGCGAAAATACCCGTTTCACTTCGGGAATATTTGACATTCTTGAAAGCATTGACTGCAGGTGTAGCAATTTTTGATGTAAACGATTTCTACTATTTAGCCCGCACCTCTCTTGTTAAGGACGAGAGACATATCGATAGATTTGATCAGGTTTTTTCACATGTGTTTAAAGGGCTCGAGGCTATTGAAATGGAAGAGGTTTTCAAAAAAATTGAAATTCCAAATGAATGGATAAAAAAACTGGCTGAGAAGACCTTATCTAAGGAAGAAATGGAAAAGATAAACAGTCTAGGTAGCTTTGAAAAACTAATGGAAACATTGAAGAAGCGATTGGAGGAGCAAAAGGATCGCCATCAGGGAGGAAACAAATGGATAGGTACGGCGGGCACATCACCGTTTGGAGCCTATGGTTATAATCCAGAGGGAGTACGTATTGGACAACATGAAAGTAGGCATAAGCGTGCTGTTAAGGTCTGGGACAAAAGAGAGTTTAAGAATTTCGATAGTGATATAGAGCTTGGTACTAGAGGCATGAAAATAGCTCTTAAAAGGTTAAGAAGGTGGGCAAGAGACGGTGCAGATGAAGAACTAGATTTAGAGAATACCATTAGCTCATCGGCGAAAAGTGGTTTTATTGATGTCAGAACTAGACCTGAACGCAGAAATGCTATCAAAGTGATAATATTTTTTGATGTTGGTGGATCTATGGACGCCTACATAAGACAGGTTGAAGAATTATTTTCAGCAGCTAGAACAGCATTTAAGCATCTTGAATACTATTATTTTCATAATTGTCTCTACGAAGGAGTGTGGAAAAATAATCATAGGAGGTGGACTGAACAAACGCCTACGACAGAAGTAATGAATACCTATGGTAAGGATTATCGATGTATTTTTGTTGGAGATGCGTCAATGAGCCCTTATGAGATAGAATATCCAGGAGGAGCAAATGAACATTATAATGCTGAGTCAGGAAGAACATGGCTCGAAAGAGCTATTACGAAATGGCCTAACTATTTATGGATAAACCCAACCAGCAAAGAGCATTGGGAATACACACACTCAACGCATATTATAAAAGACATATTTGAAGATAAAATGGTTCCTCTCACCCTTAACGGCTTGAAAGAGGGCATGAGACATCTTTCATAGTCAAAATGATTACAAAGATCATCCCAATAGTTTTGTTAATATCTGTCCTTTACATAGGCTCCATTTATTCGTCTAGAAATTTAAGCAAGAAGCTTGAGAATAAATCGCGAATTTTCCATGACCCTGTGATTGATAATTATTTAAAAACATTTCAATCAATACTTGATTTACGCAATTTACAGGTTCTTGTTCTAAATGAGAATCAAATTAATGGTTTAGTGACGCCTAATGGTAATATCTATATTACGCAGGGCTTCATCAACCAGTACAAGTTAGGCAAGGTTTCAGGCGTTGAACTGACTTCAGTTATCGCACACGAGCTAGGGCACTTAGCCCTAGGACATACAAAAAAACGTCTGATCACTTTTTCTGCAATAAGCGCAATCTCTATGGTGATCTCCACGATTCTCAGTAGGTTATTACCATATATTGGAGCAATAATTGGAAGATACCTATCTCAACTCCTAATATCTGGGCTTTCTAGAAAAGATGAATTTGAAGCAGACTCATATGCTGCTGCTCTACTAATTAAATCTGGAATTGGTACTGCTCCACAAATTAGCCTTCTTAAAAAATTAGAGCAATTAACAGGTATAGTTTCATCTAAAGTTACTTGGACACTTAGTCATCCTTCTCCTGAGCAAAGAATAAACGCAATCAAAAACCTGGAAGCCTCTTGGATGACTGGTATTAAAGATCAAAATTAATTTCGGTTCCATGCCTGGTACACGCTTCGAACCACTCAATCATATAATCTTTGTGAGATCTTAATACCGAAACAAGTATTTCATCTAGTGATTTAAATAAAATATTAATTTGTATTTCACCCAATCTTGTTCTTAGAAAATTACTTTTGGATATTTTTGATTTTTCTATGTCTAAAGGAACCCCTTTTCGCAATATATCTAATGCTCTATTACCTTTTATTAAAAACCAAACTCTCAGATCCGTTGTGTTTTCAGCAACCCCTGTTGTTAAGTTCATTTGCTTTTGAAATTCTTTAAGCCATGTATCGTTTTCTTTTTTCTGATTTAATAAGAGATACTCATCATTTGAAACCCAGCAAAGCGTTAAGCCATTCCTCTCTATTGCATTTTGAATTGATGGAAGCTTTACTTCAATATTTTTGTTTATAACATTAAGGCTTTTTTTATCCCTATGATCTACTCGTATATTCAAGGACTTTATTGATCCAAGCAAATAAACGTCTACAAATGTATCACCTTTTATTTTATCCATCTTGTTTGGCACCCTCTGGGTCATAGAAGTTAGGATCTACAATCTTTGCAAAGATAGACTCTTTTGACGAAATCTCAAACTCTAAGGTTGATCCTTTTCTAGACCTACCATTCTCTATTAATCCAAGTGCTATTGCTCTTTTTAGAGTGGGAGAAAAGTAAGTAGAGGTTACGTGTCCAATAGCTTTACCATCTTCTACGGCGTGACATCCATCCGTGAGAACTTTGTTTGTATCAAGGGTCAGTATGCCCACTAGCTGCTTTCTAATACTAGAATTTAGATGTGGTAGACTAAATGCTTTTTTTCCTATATAGTCTTTTTTCTTTTTCGAAACAATCCACTCCATGCCCAAGTCATGTGGAGTAATAGTGCCATCTGTTTCATCTCCTACAACAATGAAGCCCTTCTCGGCTCTCAAAATATGAAGCGCCTCGGTCCCGTATGGTTGTACTTTGTATTTCTTTCCCACCTTCATAAGTTTATTCCATAACTCTTCAGCTTGATTGGAATTAACCGCTAATTCGTAAGATAGTTCACCGGAAAAGGATATTCTGTAAATCCTTACCCATATATCATCGATATTAGTTTCTATGAAGTTCATAAAAGGAAGTTTTTCAGCGGATAAATCAATCGACTTGAAGGTTTGTAACAGCTCCCTAGATTTTGGTCCTGCAACTGCTATTTGTGAATATTGTTCGGTTAAATTGACAATAAATACCTTTAAGTGATGCCACTCTGTCTGAAGCCATTCCTCTAACCAGGCATAAACCCTATCTGCACCCCCAGATGTCGTATGACATAAAAATGATTGATCATTGAGTCGGGCGACAACACCATCATCAAAAACAAAACCTGCCTCATTACACATTAGACCATATCGGCATTTTCCAACTTTTAAAGTCGAAATCATATTTGTGTAAATTAAATCTAAGAATCGACCAGCATCAGGTCCTTTGACCAAAATTTTACCAAGAGTTGATGAGTCAAGAAGACCAACATTTTTTCTAACGCTTAAAACTTCGCGACTTAGTGTTTCCTTCAAACCTTCATTACCTTTGGGATATGCGTATGCTCTTCTCCAATCTGCCACGGGTTCCCATATTGCATTGTTTAACGAATTCCATTTATCTATTGGAGTTTTTCTAACAGGCTTAAATAGCTTTTTTGCATACTGGCCAGCAATTAATCCGAGTGGAATTGGTTTATATGGCGGTCTAAAAGTTGTGTGTCCAATTTTATCAACCGGTTTTCCTAAGCTTTGTGATAATACGTGAATGCCATTAATGTTTGATGTCTTACCTTGATCAGTTGCCATTCCTAAGGTGGTGTATCTTTTTGCATGTTCTACATTCTCAAACCCTTCTTGAACAGCAAGTTGCAAATCACTAACCTTCACATCATTTTGCAAATCAATATACATCCTTTTTTGTTTGTCTTTTGAAGCCCCATGAGGTAATACGAAAATTGGGTTTGTCTTTTTTTCTGGCTCTTTAGAAAATACGTGTTTCTCAATGTATCGTTTTGACTTGATCTTTAGGCGCGAGGCCAATTGATTGATTTTGCGTGGGACTTGGTCTTGGATATCGTAATTACTGAAGACGCCTGCACAAGCACCAAGAGCTAGCATATTGGTTTCACCTTCTCTACCTGTTGGCGTGTTTTCAGGATCAGGTTTATAAAACCCAAATTCACCATCCCAAAGAAGTCTTCCTCCACAATGTGACCAAAGACTTACATTTGGCGTCCATCCACCAGACACCGCTATTGCATTACAGGGGATCAATTCTTCAATTGTACCTTCACCGTTTACAGAACAAATACCTATGGCGGACGCTTTTCTTTTACCCTCTACCTTACCTATGCATTTCCCAAATAGTATTCTAATACCTAAACCCTCAGCCTCTTTGATGATTGGGTTATCGGACGCAGCTCTTGCGTCTAGCACCACCGGTATATCAATGCCTCTGCGTTTGAGTTCAATCACAGTTTTATACGCATAGTCATTATTGGTTGTAAGTACTAACCGGTCACCTAATAAAACACCATATTTTTGCAAGTAATCACGAACTGAAGCAGCCAACATTATCCCAGGCAAATCGTTATCTGGAAATACTATTGGTCTTTCAATGGCTCCAGTACAAAGAATAATGGTTTTTGCTCGAATTTTCCATAATGCTTTTTTAGAAACAGTATTATTATGTTGATTTTCTTCATAAGCCAATACAAAACCATGGTCGAAAATACCAGTAACAGTGGTATTTAATTTAACAGAAATATCCTCGGACTTTTTCAAAATTCCTATACTATTTTTATGAAACTTCTCGTGCCGCTCTTTCTCCTCTACTTTAGAGTCCTCTAGATACCTTCCACCGATCACACAATCTTTCTCACAAAGCATTATTGAAAGGCCTCTGTCTCTAAGTGCTTTAGCAGCCGTTATGCCTGCTAATCCACCTCCAATTATTAGTATATCTGTATGATGATAAATATGTTCATAATGCTCTTCATCATACTCTCTTGGTGCATTTCCTAACCCGGACGCTCTTCTAATCATTGGCTCGAAGATATATTTCCATGCTGCTCTTGGCCACATAAAAGTTTTATAGTAAAAGCCTGCAGCAAAGAACCTAGAGAATAAATTATTAATTGAAAGAAAATCAAATTTTAACGACGGCCAGTGATTTTGCGAAGCAACATTCATATTTTGCTTTAGTTTTACCTCCGTGGCTCTGATATTCGGCTCGAAAAAAGGCCCTTCTCCTATTCCCATAAGGGCATTTGGTTCTTCTTCACCCGCCGAGAAAATACCTCGTGGCCGATGGTACTTAAAGGATCTTGCCACGAACATTTCATTATTGGCTAGCAGAGCAGACGCAACAGTATCGCCATAAAAACCTTTAAGATTTTTTCCATTAAATCTGAAATCAACTGTTTTTTCTCTGTTTATCCGAGAACCTTCCTGTGGCAGCCTAGAACTCATTTTACCCAACCCTTGAAGTCAACTCTCGAACGCCGAATGGTTGCTAAAATAGATTTGGGTGGTTGCACCTCTTTTGCTGAATATGAGCCAAATACTTGATTGGTGAGGGTGCATCTAGCTGTATGGAACCATTTTCCACAACCATAAACATGCCGCCACCGCTCAAAAATAATACCTTTATCATTTTTTCTCTCGTATAGGTATTCATAGAAATCTTTATCGCTTGAAGCGTAATCTCTTCTTAATAAGTGGGCTTGACCGCCACAACTCAACTCTGTTTCATCACAATCTCTTTGGCAAATAGGGCAAAATAAATTTAACATTACTCTCCTTTAATGAGCTACTGCTGCCGCAGCGCTCTCATCTATTAGTCTTCCTTCTGAAAACCTATCTATTGAAAATGGAGATGCCAACTTCCCCGGTTGCTCATTATATATCATTTCTGCCGTAGCCCAACCTGAACCGGGAATAGCTTTAAACCCCCCAGTTCCCCATCCACAATTTATATACAAACCATCAACGGGAGTTTTTGAAATTATGGGAGATCTATCGCCTGTCATATCTACTATTCCCCCCCATTGTCGCAGTTGTCGTAAACGACTTATTACCGGAAAAGTCTCGACCAAAGCGCGCACTGTTTCTTCAATATGGAGAAAGCTTCCTCGTTGACTATAGTTGTTATATCCATCGGCTCCGCCACCTATAACGAGCTCACCTTTGTCAGACTGACTTAAATATCCATGTACCGTATTAGCCATAACAACACAATCTATAATGGGCTTTATTGGCTCCGACACCAATGCTTGGAGAGCCACCGACTCAATTGGCAATCTAAATCCTGCCAAGTCGGCCAGAACACTTGAATGACCTGCCGCGACGAAACAAACTTTTTTTGCTTTTATGTTTCCTTTGGTAGTTTCCACTCCCACGATTTTCTCTCTTTTCTTTTTTACGCCAATAACCTCACACTGCTCTATAATATCGATGCCATAGTCAGAGCACTTTCTAGCATATCCCCAAGCCACAGCGTCATGGCGTGCTGTTCCGCCCCTAGGCTGCCAAAGTGCTCCTAGCACTGGGAATCTTGGCCCGTCGATATTAATAATTGGCACTATTTCTTTTACCTTCTCTGGAGCAACCATTTTGGTATCTACCCCATTAATTCTATTTGCATGAGATGTTCTCTTCATCGCTCTCAATTCATGCTCTGTCTGACAAAGCATTAGAACGCCTCTAGGGCTAAACATAACATTATAATTGAGATCTTGTGAAAGCGTCTCATATAGAAATCGAGACTTTTCATAAATACCAATGGAGCTTTCTTGCAAATAGTTAGAGCGAATTATAGTAGTATTGCGCCCGGTATTTCCACCGCCAATCCAACCTTTTTCTATCACAGCAATATCCGTGATATTATAATTCTTAGCCAAATAATAAGCAGTTGCGAGTCCATGGCCTCCTCCACCCACGATTATTATCTGATATTCCTTCTTAGGCTGGCGTTTTGTCCAAGCTTTTTCCCAGCCCAGATTATCTCTAAAGGCTTCGGTAAAAATGGAAGAAAAAGAGTATCTTTTCAAATTTTGTTTCCCCTAAATAACCCTTGTTTGGCTGGCACAAAAAATATATACCATAGAGCACGTTTTCCTTGGAACGACACCCTGGACAAGAAATAAATAATGTACCTTTCAATTCTACTATTTGTTATAATCCTTACAAGCTTGTTTTTATTCTTTAGATACTTTATTTCAATATCGCACGGAGCTAATAAAAATCATAAAAATCTTCCTTCTTTAAAAGCCATAATTAATAAACGCTACGTATTTTCCATGCTAAGTTTTATTTTTCTTACCGTTTTACTTTATTCTGGTTTAGGAAGACCTGATCTCCTTCAACCACAATTACAGCAAAAAAAATTAGAACTTCCGTATATGCAGAGCCTTCAGGTTAAAGAGGACGCGGATGGGAATGCGGAACTGCTTTTATTATATAAAAAACTAAAGATGACGCTGGTAAAAAGACCAAATGACATCCCGGGATACAGTTTATTGGTAAAAACCTGCCTTAGTTTGAATAAATACTCAGAAGCACGTCTAGCACAAGAAAAAGTACTGTATTTAAAAAGTAAGTCCTCAAATTTAGATGATTATATCCTCTTATTGGATACATATTTTATTGCAGCTGGTGGACGGTTCTCAATAGAGGCATCAAAAATTTTAAATAGAATGAAAAATGAATATGCGTTGAATGAAAATATTTACTTTTTCACAGCCTTGGAGCACATAGAACGAAAGGAATATCAGTCTGCTTTAAATATTTATAAAAAAATTAAAAATAAAAATACTCTTAAAAAAGAAAAGTTAATTTTATTAAAGAATAAACTTGAAAACTTGGGCCTTCCAATTCAGCAAAAAAAATAGAATGATTAGGGAAAATTTAAACGAATTTTTTAATGACACAAAAAGAGTTGGTCCTTTTCTAGGCATTGACTTAGGAGAAAAAAGGGTAGGGCTATCCATATCTGACAGAACGCAAAGCATAGCGTCAAACTATGCTACTCTACAAAAGAAAAAATTTACCGTTTTTTCTTTAGACCTCAAGTCAATTATTGATAAAGAAATAATTTGCGGAATAGTAATTGGGTTGCCTTTAAATATGGACGGTTCAGAGGGACCAAAATGCCAGTCTGTACGTGATTTTGCTAAAAATTTTTCTAACATTGTCGACCTACCCATAACGTTTTGGGATGAAAGACTAACAACGGTCGCTGCGGAAAGATCTCTGTTGTCGGCCGATTTATCACGAAAAAAAAGACGGCAAGTAGTTGATTCAGTTGCTGCTGTTTTGATTTTACAAAATTTACTGGATCGTTTAAAAAACATGGATAAAAAAAATGCCCGATAATTTTTTTATTTTATCTAATTTAAAATAAAAATAGCCTGCTCCATTAACAATAGATCGGAACCAAGTTAGAAAGCCTCTCTAATTTTTCCGAATCTGTTGTTTCATTGCAGAATAAAACACGCTTAAACTGCTTTGTGTTCGCTTGGCCCTTAAATGCGCCTTTCAAATGTTTTAAAATTCCCTTTATTGCTGTCCCTTCAGCCTTCTCTCGATAACAATACTCAATCATATTCCTAATGGCATCTTTCATGCTTCTGACCTTTTCCACTCGATCAAAAATTTCATTGTCTACATTCAATAATATTGATGGATTTTCATACGCTTCCCTACCAATCATTACACCTGCAACTCGATTTTTCACACAAGATTTCATCTCTTTTAATTCGGTTAACCCTCCATTTAAAATAATATCAAGTTCTGGAAAATTTTTTTGCATTTCAAAAACTAAAGGATATTGGAGCGGAGGAATTGATCTATTGTCTTTCGGGGACAGACCTCGAAGTAGCGCTTTCCTAGCATGTATGATAAACACGCTACATCCAGAGTTTGCCACCTTTGTTATAAATTCAGGTAGGACTTCATCAGGATTTTGATCATCCACGCCAATTCTTGACTTTACAGTTACTGGAATTTTTCCTGCGGAGCGTTTCATTGCTTCTACGCAAGATCTAACTAAATCAATTTTTTTCATAAGTGCTGCTCCAAAGTTTCCATATTTCACTCTAGATGACGGGCATCCAACATTTAGGTTGATCTCATCATATCCAAAGTCCACGGCTATCTTGGTGGCTTCAGATAGAAGCTTAGGGTCATTTCCTCCTAGTTGTAGAGCGACAGGATGTTCAATAGGATTGAACTTCAAAAACCTTTCTCTTTCACCAAAAATAATTGCTCTGTCGACAATCATTTCACTATATAATAAAGCGTGTTGCGATAATTGTCTGTGGAAGTATCTACAGTGTCTATCAGTGCAATCCATCATAGGGGCAACACTAAGCAGTCTATTTAAGCTATCCAACCAACTTCTCTTCACTGCTAGCAAAAGTTTCGTTACTTAATGCATCTCTAAAAGCTGAAAATAACTTCACTGAATTCTCATCTCTCGAAGCCTGCCACTCAGGATGCCATTGCACTGCCAGACAAAAACCCTTTGACCCAACAATTGATATAGCTTCTGGTGTACCATCAGGTGCGACGCCATCTATTGATACCCTCTGTCCTGGTTGGTCGATACCCTGTCCGTGTAGAGAGTTGACATTAATCTCTTTTTTACAAAATATCTCTTCAAAGACACTACCAGGTAAAAAAGATACCTTATGTCTAAGTGCAAATTTCTGTTCCAAAGTGCCATCAGGTGGCATTCTATGGTTCATCCTGCCAGGTAAATCACGTATTTCAGGATGCAAAGAGCCTCCAAAGGCTACATTAAACTCTTGAAAGCCTCTACATATACCTAAAATAGGTTTTCCAATCCTCTCGCATTCCTTTATGAGAGGAATTACAACTTGATCTCTTCCCACATCGAATTCCCCGTGCTCTTTAGTTGCTTTTTGTCCATAAAATTTGGGATGAACATTTGGACGCCCACCCGTAAATATAAAGCCATCACATATGTTGATTAGTTCTTCAGTTGTTGCGTTTTTCGGCACCCCTGGCACAACTAGCGAAATTGCGTTGCAGATTTCCACAAGTGGCTCGATATTCATTAAACCCGTTGTTTGAGCTGGATAAGTGTCATTGATCAAGTGCGAGTTTCCTATTATGCCTACAACTGGCTTCACTTTATTCTCCAAAGCATCATTCGAATAGCTAAATAGCTATATTTTTTAATAATTCCTGTTATCTATTAAAACATATAGTTGGATAAGTCAAAGTCGACATAAAGGAGCAACGTGACTGAAGTTAAATATAAATTACTCGAAGACTACGTTCCCCCTATTTATAGACAGCAGTCTGTTTCACTGGAATTTTTCTTAGACCCTAAAAAAACAGTCCTTAAGTCTAATATTCACTTTTCACATAATGATAACAAACCAACGGATTTAATTCTGCAAGGGGAAAATATTCGGTTGAGTTATCTGAAAATAGATGGCGAGCAGATTGTGCTAGATCACCTTATTTTTATGAAGCATAAACTAGTTATTCCCAAAAAATTTCTTGGCCCAAGAGACTTTCAGGTTGAGATGGAAAATATTCTTAATCCATCAACAAATAAAACTTTAGAGGGACTATATTTGTCTGAGGGCATTTTCGTAACACAATGTGAGCCCGAGGGATTCAGGAAGATATGCTATTCTCTTGATCGTCCAGATGTACTTTCTACTTACACGGTAAGAATACATGGATCATATGCTCACATGTTGTCTAACGGAAACCCAATAACAATTTCAAATAATTATTCTGAATGGCGCGATCCATTTCCAAAACCCAGCTATCTTTTTGCGCTGGTGGCAGGTGATCTTATGTTTGATGAAGAAACTTTTACAACTTTATCTGGTAAATTGGTTATAATAAAAATTTTCTACCAGAAAGAGCATGTTGGCAAAGCAAAGCATGCACTTATGTGTATTAGAAAAGCGATGGCATGGGATGAAATTAATTATGGCCGTGAATATGATCTAGATGTTCTTAACATAGTGGCTGTCGATGACTTTAATGCGGGAGCAATGGAAAATAAAGGCCTTAATATTTTTAATTCCAAATATATACTTAATGATGACGATACTTCTACAGACGCCGATTTTGCCCTTACAGAAGCGATCATAGCACATGAATATTTCCATAACTGGACTGGGAATAGAGTAACCTGTCGTGATTGGTTCCAACTATGTTTGAAAGAAGGGCTTACTGTTTTTCGTGAACAGGAATATACGGAAGACCAATTAGAGAAAGAAATTTCTCGTATAAATCAAACAGATTTCCTTATAAAAAACCAGTTTAAAGAGGACGCAGGACCACTTTCGCATCCTGCTAGACCGACAAGGTACCTTGAAATAAATAATTTTTACACGGCTACAGTTTATGAAAAAAGTGCGGAAATTATAAGAATGCTCAAAAAAATTATTGGAAGAGGAAACTTTTTACAAGGAATGGACCAGTTTTTTAAAAATCAAGATGGGTGCGCATGTACCCTGGAAGATTTTCAAAAAGATTTTGAACTTGTTCTTAACAAAAATTTAGAAAAATTTTTTAAATGGTTTCATGAACCAGGAACACCAAAGTTAGTGGTTTCTGAAAAATTTGTTGGCAACAATTACGAAGTAACGTTTAGACAAGAAAAGCCAACAAATCAAAGAAAATATTCAAATAAAGTTATACCCATAACATATAAGATTTTAAACAGTAAGGGTCAATTTTTACAGCCAGAGAAAACGCTCGTACTTGATGAAGAAAAAACCTCAATTGCATTAAAGAACCTAAGTAAAAAACCGGCTATTTCTCTATTGAATTCCTTTTCAGCCCCAGTAATAGTTGAATTTAAACAATCGATTGATGATTTATTTGCTATTTTGGAGTTTGAAACAGATTTCACAAGCGTGTGGTTGACCAAAAAGAAGCTCGACTATATAGCATTGGAAAAAATAGCTTCTGATCAACCCAATGTTGAAAACGTTATCTCTAGAATTTATGAGCTTCTCATAACTAAAGTTCATACCCCTTCACTACTTGCAAAGCTTCTAGAACCACTCAATGATAATGAGTACTTCTCCAGATTATTGGAAACAACTACACCTGACCCAAAAGCCATGCAAACAGACATTCGTAAATACGAAGATTTATACAAGAGGTGCTTTAAGGAATTTTCTATAGCTTACTTTAAGAGTTTTATACACAACAGACGATATTTGAGAGAAAATTCTAATTATCAGGAAAGACTGTTAGCATGTGCATTAATGTTTTTGAATAAAGGTACAAATTTCCTTGATGATTTTCTCGATATTATTTTTACTACATCTAATAATATGAGCTTAAAGGTTTCGTGCCTAGTTAATTACATCGGAAGAAACGATAAAAAAGAAAATATTAAAAGATTTTATCTACAGTATGGGAAAAACAAAGTCCTATTGAATAAGTGGTTTGCAACCCAAATACAATATTCAACTCCTAAACTGGCTTTAGATCGACTCCGCAAACTGACAACACATAGCGACTTCAATATGTTTAACCCCAATAACTTCCATAGCGTAATAGGAACTTTTGCAAAAAGAAATTTCCACGCTTTTCATCAAGAAGATGGGTGTGGATATAACGAAATAGCAGATTGGATAAAAAAAATTGATACAGAAAATCCCCAAATTGCTGCAAGTACTACTAAGGCTTTTATGCAAATTAAATTCTTACCCAAGACTTACAGGACAAAAGCGAAAGCTTCTTTAAATGCTATTTCGAATGGCAATAACCTCTCAAAAGACACTTCTGAAATACTTAACAAGATTGAGGCGTCTTTATAGTATTTTTTATTGATTATAGGAACAGGTTTAGATACTGATTGCGTAGGAAAGCAAAGAAGAAAAATGAACATAGAAAAGTCACAGCTAATAAAAGGAGCAAAGAACGATTTCGTTTTTGTGATTGGGTTAGAAGTTCATGCTCAGGTTAGATCAAACTCTAAACTCTTCTCAGGCGCTTCAACAGAATTTGGGGCTGAACCAAACTCTAACGTAAGTTTTATAGACGCAGGGATGCCTGGGATGTTACCTGTTGTAAACTCATTTTGTATTGAGCAGGCGGTGAAAACCGGCCTAGGAATAAACGCAGAAATTAATCTCATTTCAAGATTTGATAGAAAAAATTACTTTTATCCTGATTTGCCACAAGGATACCAAATTAGCCAGCTATACGAACCAATTGTTGGGAAAGGTATAATATCCATCCAAACAGAAGAAAAATTGCCAAAGGAGGTAGGCATAGAGCGCATTCATCTGGAGCAAGATGCAGGGAAGTCTATACATGATATGGATCCAACCACCAGTTTTGTTGATTTGAATAGAACAGGTATAGCGCTGATGGAAATTGTTTCTAAACCAGAAATCAATAGTCCATTCGAAGCTGTAGAATATATAAAAAAATTAAGGTTGATAATGAGGTATCTTGAAACATGTGACGGCAATATGCAAGAGGGCTCTTTGAGAGCAGACATAAATGTTTCAGTTTGTGAGATCAACACTTATCAAAAATTTATAGAAACAGGTGATTATGACTTACTTGGGACTAGGTGCGAGATAAAGAATATGAACTCATTAAAATTTATACAACAAGCAATAAATTTTGAAGCTCGCAGACAAATAAAACTTAAAGAAGCTGGAAAAGAAATTGCCCAAGAAACTAGACTTTATGACCCAAGTAAAAATCAAACCCGTCCCTTGAGAAGTAAAGAAGATGCACATGATTACCGGTATTTTCCTTGCCCAGACTTATTAAATATTGAGTTAGAGAGAGGGTGGGTTGATAAAATAAGAGATGATCTCCCAGAGTTACCTGACCAAAAGATTCTTAGATTTATAAATGACTTCAATATCACCCCTTATGACGCTGAGGTAATAATTGCAGAAAAGTCTACAGCAGAATTTTTTGAGGCTATCGCGACAAATACGGATGGGAAAATAGCGGCAAACTTACTCATCAATGAATTGTTTGGTCGGTTAAATAAGGATAATTTATCTTTCAACGAAAATCCAACCACTGTTGAACAGATAAGAGAATTAATAAATCTTATACAGGAAGATAAAATCTCTAGCAAAGGAGCTAAAGAGATTTTCGATCATATTTGGAATTCTGGTGGTAATCCAACCGATCTGGTAGATAAGTTGGGACTTCGTCAAGTGCAAGATACAAATCTAATTGAACAAATAGTTGATGATGTTATAAAGGAAAATCCAGCGCAGGTAGATAAAGTCAAAAGCAATCCAAAACTGATTGGTTGGTTTGTTGGACAAGTAATGAAAAAATCTGAAGGGAAAGCGGACCCAAAAATCATTAATAAGATTGTTAATGAAAAACTTATGTGATCAAAACGCGTCCTGCTGAGAGATATCAGGGCGGAACTTATTGTTCTTTTTCGGTTTTGAATTCTAGTTTTGTTACAAAAAAAAACATAATTATCCTTAAGTGTAGTTACTATTGAAAATATTAGCTTTCCATTTTATTGAAACTTTATTGATAGTGCATGGATATTTTTCATCATCCTAGAACCTAAAGCCTTATGAATAGCTCTTTCTCGAGATACCCGAGACATTTTTTCAAAAATCTTTGCGCTAATTATTACTTTGAAGTGAGTTTGTGTTCCATCCTTAAACCCACCATGACCACGATGCAGCTCACTTTCATCTACAACCTCTAAAAAAATAGGTTCAAAGGTTTTTCGTAGAATTTTATCTATCATGCTTACGTAATTCATATATTTTATCCAAAAGGTTAAATTTTTTCTTGGTTATATCTATAATGGCACTATTGTATATATCCTTACAAATATAAAAGAAAATCGAGATGCAAAACAAATCCTTCCTTGATTATGACATATCCGTTTCTGCTGACAAGAAGAGGCGGTCCAAACGAAGCTCTGCTTCTGGAGGATTTGAGTCAGCCGTAAAAACCTGTGAAGTCGACAACTGTTCTGAAGAAGCAAAGTATAGAGCTCCCAAATCTCCAAAAGATTTAGAGAACTTCCACTGGTTTTGCCTTAAGCATGTTAAAGAATATAACACAAGGTGGAACTTCTTTAAAAATCACTCAGAAGAAGAATTTGAAAAAGAGGTTAATCTCTCAAAAACCTGGGGCAGAAAAACAAAGCCATTCGGCTCCAAATCATCAGTAAATCGAGCTCATTCCGACGGAAACTCTAGACTGCGCTTTGGAATAGAGGATCCGTATGGCTTTATTGATAGTTTAGGTAACAACGAGACTAACTCTTTAGGTGCAAAAAAAAGACTTAACCATTCAGAACAGAAAGCTTTATCAATACTAGGCGCAACAGCATCCATGACTAAAGGCGAGATAAGAAAACTCTATAAAATACTCATTAAAGATTTGCATCCTGATACAAATGATGGGAAAAGGGATGATGAAGAAAGAATGACAGAAGTGGTTTGGGCGTGGGATCAAATAAGAAATAGTAAACGATTTGATGATTAAGTAATCAAATAGAATAAAAAAGATTTTTAAACAAGGATTAGTGATGAAAGAAGAAAATATTCCAATGAAAAAAGTTGATGTAGCTGCAGTATTTGGAATAGACACCAAAATGGAAGTTTTCGCTTTTGAATCGCCGACCGAAAGAGTTCCTGAGTTAGAAAAATCGTATGTATTTGATAAAGATACCACTTTATCGATTTTGGCAGGGTTTTCAAAGAACAGAAGGGTTATGGTACAAGGATACCATGGGACAGGAAAGTCCACCCACATTGAACAGATTGCCGCTAGATTAAATTGGCCTTGTGTTCGTGTTAATCTCGATAGCCATATTAGCCGTATTGATCTTATTGGGAAAGATGCAATTAAGCTTAGAGAAGGAAAGCAGATAACTGAATTTCAAGAAGGTATCCTACCTTGGGCATTGAGAAATCCGTCAGCTTTAGTATTTGATGAATATGATGCCGGTAGACCAGATGTTATGTTTGTAATACAGAGAGTATTAGAAACCGAGGGTAAATTAACTCTACTAGATCAAAATGAAGTAATAAAACCGCACCCATTTTTTAGACTATTTGCTACTGCCAATACGGTTGGACTAGGTGATACAACTGGCCTTTATCACGGGACCCAGCAGATAAACCAAGGTCAAATGGACCGCTGGTCTCTAGTAGTAACACTTAATTATCTTAAAAATGAAGTAGAGGAAGAGATAATTATTGCCAATTGTCCAGAGTACGGGAGTGATGATGGACGAAAAAATATTAAAAAGATGGTACTTGTTGCCGAACTGACAAGAAAAGCGTTCATAGGTGGAGATATATCTACGGTAATGTCCCCAAGAACTGTTATAGCGTGGGCTCAAAATAGTCTAATTTTCGAAGATATAGCTTTTGCATTTAGAATGAGCTTTTTAAACAAGTGTGATGAGCTAGAGAGGTCAACTGTTTCTGAATTTTTTCAGCGTTGCTTTGATATAGAGTTACCGGAGAGCATTTTGTTGAAAGCTGCCTCCGAATAAGATGAACAAAGAAAAAAAATTTGAGGAAACTGACGGTATCAAAAAATCGATATCAGAGACAACGAAAGCTATTTCTGGAAATGAAAACCTTAAAATAAAATTTTCTGCTGATCCAAGTGGCGATTATGGCGAAGTAATCAAGCTTCCTCAGATAAGTAAGGAGCCAAAACAGTCTGAAATATTAAAGGTCAGAGGGACAGCAGACTCGCTGGCTTTACAAGCGAGATTTAAAAATGAAGAGACCTACTTAAGATATGATCCATCTGGTGAACAAGCGAAAGAAATATATCACGAACTTGAAGTGGCAAGGTGCGAATTGCTTGGAGAAAAGTATTACCCTGGATCGAAGAGAAATATTTGGCAAAAAACAAAAGTAGAAGCTTCAGAGCACTCAACTAAAAACTCTACCGGAGTAGAGGAAGAAGATATTTCAAAACTCGCAAGGTATTTTATAAAAAGACAACTATCTGAAATGGATTTACCTTCTGAAGCATCTCAACTCTTAGATGCGAAAGAAGTGTTTGCAGATTTAACTAGTCAGCCGGAATTTAGCAAAACTGACGACATCTTTGATCAAGAAAAATTTGCCCTTCTAAGTCGAAAGTTAATTGAAAGACTTGGGTATGGAGAACAGCTGGGGGAGCTAGATGATGCGAATAGTGATATAGAAGAAAATAGTCAAGAAGACGTAGAACAAGAAGAGGCAGGACAGGGATCAGACGAAGAAGAAAGTGATAATGCAGAAAATGGTGAAACAGATGATGGGGAGCCCCAGCAAACTGCAAGTGCCGATGCAGATATAGAGGATAGTCAGATTGAGGAGGCTATAGAAGGTGAAGATCAAAGTGAAAACCAAGTTATCCACAATATCCAGAATAGCCCATCTAAAGAAACATTTTATCAAATATTTGATGCAGCTAACGATCAAGAAATAAGTGCAAATAAGCTTGCGGATACAAATGAATTGGAAAAATTGAGAGAATACTTGGATCAACAACTAGATGGTCTTAAGGGTGCCGTATCGCGTCTGGCAAACAAGCTTCAAAGAAGACTACAGGCTAAACAAAATAGAACATGGAAATTTGATCTAGAGGAAGGATTATTAGACGCTGCTAAGCTGTCACGAGTAGTTTTAAATCCTACCACGCCTTTAAGCTTTAAACAGGAGAGTAGTACGAACTTTAAGGATACTATAGTTTCTCTATTGATCGATAATTCAGGATCTATGCGGGGCAGGCCAATATCTATTGCAGCAATATCCACTGAAATACTAGCTAAGACCTTGGAAAGATGTAATGTTAAATGTGAAATCCTAGGATTTACTACTAAGGCATGGAAAGGAGGACAATCAAGAGAAAAATGGTTGGCGCAAGGGCGACAAAAGAATCCAGGTCGACTTAATGACCTAAGACACATTATATATAAAAACGCCGATGAGCCTTGGAGAAGGGCAAAGCTAAACCTAGGTCTAATGATGAAAGAAGGGCTTTTAAAAGAGAACATCGATGGAGAAGCTTTGGAATGGGCACATAGGAGGCTTATAAAGAGAGAAGAGAATCGAAAAATCTTACTTGTTATATCTGATGGAGCACCTGTCGACGACTCGACACTGTCTGTAAATCCTGCTAATTACTTGGAAAAGCACCTCAGACATATCATTAATAAGATAGAAACGACAAATCGAGTACAGCTACTAGCTATTGGTATTGGACATGACGTAACACGATACTACAAAAAAGCCGTAACGATTACAGATGCTGAACAACTTGCTGGCGCCATGACAGAGCAATTAGCTGACCTATTTGAAGAACAGAAACCCAACATAGGAAATTCTTGAGTGCTAACTCAAAAGAAGTATAAAGATAATAAAAAAGAGTTATCGATAAGAGAAAGACTCTCTCTTATAAGAAAAAAACTCAAAGAGTATGGGATAGATGCCTTTTTGGTTCCTCACAATGATATGTACTTCAATGAAATTACCGCACCCTTTCACAACCGTTTGGAATGGATTACAGGATTTACTGGTTCAGCAGGATTTGCAATTATATTTAAAGACTCTGCCGTCATATTTACGGATGGTAGATACAGTATTCAGATTCGACAGGAAGTTGACCAATCTTTTTTTACAATTGAAAACATAACCAGGAACTCACCATTTTCTTGGTTACAGAAAAACGTTAAAAAAAATATAACAGTAGGTTTTGACCCTTGGTTGCACTCAATAAAAGAGATAGAAACACAAAAAGAAATTCTAAAAAAGTCTATCAGACTTAAAGAAGTCAATAACATAATAGATGCAGTTTGGTTGGGGAAGCCATCTGAAGCCTTGACGAAACCCTCTCTAAGGCCGTACAAACTCTCAGGAGAAAATACCACTCAGAAAATCAAAAAGATACAGAAAAAACTTAAACTTTTTAAAGAGCAGGGCTTTATACTTACCTGTTCTGACTCAATTTGCTGGCTAGCGAATATACGAGGTGAAGATGTTCCAAACTCTCCCCTAATGAACTGTTATGCAATAGTGCACCATAATCATGTCTGTATCTATTCCATGAGAGACGCTTATAAAGATTCTGCCATAGAACTTAGAAAAAATGTGAAATTGAAACATTTTGATCTTTTTTTTAAAGATATCAAAAAATTGAAGAAGGTTCTATTTGAGCCAACCAATACTCCTTTTATTCTTAAAAAGAAAATCATAGGGCGAAGTATAAAATCCGAGAAAGTATGTAATGCTATATCTTTGTTAAAGGCAAAAAAAAACCGAATTGAATTAAAAGGTTCAATAAAGAGCCATCAAAAAGATGGGGTAGCCTTATTAAGATTTCTTAGGTGGTTTAAAAGCACAAAAGTTAATACCCTTGATGAGATCGCACTTGTGAAGAAACTGGAACAAGTCAGAAAAATTGATCCTTCTTTTTATTATAATTCTTTTGATACCATAAGTGCGGTAGGATCTAATGCTGCTATAACTCATTATAGGGTGTCGCATAAGAGTAATAAGCAGATAAACCGCTCAGACCTGGTTTTGATTGATAGTGGGGGGCAATATCTTGAGGGTACAACAGATGTCACCAGAACCATAATAAAAGGACGAGTGTTGCCAGAACAGAAGTTTCTCTACACAAAAGTATTACAAGGCCTAATATGCTTAAGTAGGCTCAGATGGCCCACAGGATTGACAGGAAAGGAATTAGATCCTTTGGCTAGATACTTTTTGTGGGAACACGGTTTAGATTACGACCATGGAACTGGTCACGGAGTGGGGGTGTTTTCAAATGTGCATCAAGGCCCTCAAGGAATTTCAAGACTTAATACGGTTCCGTTAAATCCAGGGATGATTTTAAGTGTCGAACCTGGAGTCTATTTGGAAGGCAAGTTAGGAATAAGATTGGAAAACTTAGTGTATGTTAAAAAGAAAAGAGGAAACTCAAAGCAGAAGAAAGAATTTTTAGAGTTTGAGACGTTAACACTAGTCCCATTCGAAAAAAAGCTCATCGAAAAAAATTTGCTCAGTCGTGACGAATTACATTGGCTAAATTCATATCACTTTAATGTCTATAATAAACTAAGTCCTTTTTTAAATGTCTCTGAGGAAACATGGCTTAGAAACGCATGTAAGATTTTATAACTTATTTTTTTAACGTAATTTTCTTTCCTATTTCTAAAGGTATTTTAGCCTGGTCCAATGATGACTTAAAAAGCTTGAACAGTTCTAACACTCTGTCCGGATATTGTTTAACTTTGCGTGCACTCAGGTCCATATTCATCAGAACTGTCTCAAAAACAGCTGATAATTCAAGGGACTTATCCTTTCTCATTTCACCGAAGACATGTACCCTTTTTGAATCAAAGTCTAAAATACTTATATCGACGAAAAAACTTTCACTTTCCAATAACTCGCTGAAATAATTATAACTAGCTTTAAGAGCAAACGGTCCCTCTTTATTTTTTTCAACAAAAGACGGTCCGATATTAAGCACATCTTCAAAAAAGAAATCTAAAGCCTTATCAAAAGCTAGAGTGTAATAGGCAACGTTCATATGGCCGTTATAGTCAATCCAATCAACAAGCACAGTTTGGCTTTTTGTCCTGAATGGGGAGCTAAAAGTTTTTTCAACTTGACTTTGGCGTGTCATTTATATTTTATTTTTTTTTTTTAACTGTTACAGTTATTTTGTATTTTAGAGGCTGAACATGTCAATTGAAAATGCGATAAATGAGTTAAAAAATTTGATGGGAGAGCGCCTGTGCATTTCAGCAGCTGAAAGAAAGCAGTATGGGCAAAACGAAACCTATTACAAAGAAATGCTTCCTGACGCTGTTGCATACCCCAAAGATGAAAAAGAAGTTTCTGAAATCATGGAAATATGCAACAAACATAAGTGCCCCGTAATACCTTGGGGAACTGGAACAAGCCTTGAAGGAAACTCTATTCCAGTAAATGGTGGTGTAACCTTATCCTTTGAAAACATGAAAAAAATCTTGAACGTGAGTCCAGATGATATGGATGTCACTGTGCAACCGGGAATAACAAGAGAGGAACTTAACATTAACCTGAAGGAATTTGGATTATTTTTTCCAGTTGACCCTGGAGCTAACGCTTCTATTGGAGGGATGGCAGCTACACGGGCTTCAGGCACAACAGCCGTTAGATATGGTACAATGAAAGAAAATGTAATCGGTCTAAAGGTTGTCATGTCGGATGGGCGAATAATCAAGACAGGCTCTAGAGCGAGAAAGTCTTCAGCGGGATATGACCTCACGAAATTGATAGTCGGATCAGAGGGAACACTGGGCATAATAACAGAATTAACATTACGCCTGCAGGGTATACCTGAAGATATTGCATCAGCAATTTGCTCATTTCCAGACACAGCTAGTGCGATTAGAACAATAATTGAAACAATTCAAATCGGAATACCAATTGCAAGATCCGAACTTATGGACTCAACATCTATCGAAGCTGTAAACGAGTACTCAAAACTTGACTTACCAATAAAAGAACACTTGTTTTTTGAATTTCATGGAAGTGCAACCTCCGTAAAAGAACAATCTGAAACTGTACAAGAGATAGCGGCTGGAAATGGAGGTAGCGATTTTCACTGGAGTACTGCGACTGAAGATAGAAACAAACTTTGGAAGGCAAGGCATAACTACTATTATGCTATAAAAGCCAAAAACCCTAACCATACATTTTTAGTCACTGATATTTGCGTACCAATATCAAACTTGGCTGAGATGATAGATCAAACAGCTAAAGAGATGAAATCAAAAGGAATGGCACCCAGCATAATGGGGCATGTGGGTGATGGAAATTTTCACTCTGGAATAATGGTTAGACCTAATAATGATGATGATATAAATTTAGCAAAAGATCTAACTAGACGAATAGTAGAACGCGCCTTAGAACTGGAAGGTACCTGTACAGGAGAGCATGGAGTAGGAATAGGTAAAATTGAGTTCATGCAAAAAGAGCACGGCGAAGCTTACCAGGTCATGTCCTCCATAAAGAGAACGTTTGATCCAAATGGGATATTAAATCCAGGCAAAGTGGTAAAAATTAACTAAACCCCCTACTAGTATTTCTTAGTTTTGCTGCTGCAGCCAAAGCTTCAGATGTAACCAATTCTCCAGATAGCATTCTCGCTATTTCATTTACAGTCTTTTCTTCATTTAGCGTCGTAACTTTTGTGATTGTTGACTTGTTAGAATTAATCTTCTCAACCTTAAGATGATTATCAGAGTAAGCAGCAACTTGAGCAGAATGGGTAACAACTAATACTTGTTCGTGTTTGGATAACTCTAGCAACCTTTTCCCAATTGCCGACGCTGTAGCTCCACCAACTCCTCTATCAATTTCATCGAAGATTTGTGTTTTTTTGCCGTCTTCACCAACAAAACATAGCTTAGCGGCAAGAAGAAACCTCGATAACTCTCCACCAGAAGCGATTTTATTAAGCGGTTTAAAGCCAGAGCCTGGGTTAATTTCAGTAGTGAAGCAAACATGATCGCATCCAAATTTAGATTCCTGATCCCTTAATATCTCTGTTTTAAACTTAGCTAGCTCTAGCTTTAATGGTTTTAATTCTTTTTCTATCTTTTTATCCAGATTAGCAGCAAACTTGTACCTTTCATTTGATAATAAGGCTGTTTCCTTCTTATACTGATCATTTATCAATAATATTTCCTTCTCTATCCCTTTTATTTTTTCATCGACTTCTCTTATACTTCTCAGTTCTTTTTCTAATGAAACTTGTAAGTTGAATATTTGATTCAGCTCAACATTGTGAGACCTACATATTCTTTTTATTGAATGGTAACGATCTTCTATTTCAACAAGTTGCTTTTCACTATTAGCGCTTTTTTTTCTGAGTTGATCCAAATTTTCACAAGCCTGTGAAAACTTTTCCAAAGCAGTATAAAACTTTTCAATTGGTAAATGGTTATCAATGTCCACATTTTTTTCTAATCTTTCTAAAGACTTAATTGCATTCAAAATGCTCTCTTCTACCAACTCTTTATTTAGGGCTTGAAAAGTATCCAGAATACCGGCGTTACTTCGGCTAGCTTTTTTAAGCTCCTCTCTATGAGACTCGATACTTTCCAGTTCGGTCTGATCAAGTTTAAGTTCATTGATCTGTTGAATTGACTTTTCCAAGAAGTCCGTATTTTCTACCAAATCTTTTCTTTTATACTCAGTATCGAGTAGTTTTTTTAATTTATTAAGCTCTGTCCAATACTTGTCAACATTTTTCAAATTTTGCTGCAAATTACCATAGGTGTCTAGCAAACCTCTATGAGTTTTTACATTTAACAATCCCAGTTCCTCAAACTGACCATTTATATCTAGTATTTGGTTGCCCAGGTCTCGAACCAACTCTAATGAACAGGGTAAGTCATTAATATAAGCTCTTCGTTTACTACTAGCACCAATGCTCTGTCTCAATATCAGATTACCATCTGTTGGAAATCCCTTTTCGGACAGGAATTGGCTAATTAATCCATTTTTCTCTGATTGAAACACTCCTATCAGGGTAGCGGTTTCAGCTCGGTTGCCAAGCTCAATCCTTGTATTTTTTTTTCCAAGAAGATAACCCAAGCAATCCAAAAGAATGGACTTACCAGCTCCAGTTTCACCTGTTAATACATTAAGACCCGATGTAAACTCTAATTCTAGATTTTCGATTAAAAAAATATTTTGTACAAAAAGTTTTTTTATCAAGTTAATCAAGTCCTGAGTTAGCGATTAAATTAGAAGCTTCATTAGTCCAATCACTGGCTGGGAATTTTTTCCTCATATATTTCATTTCAGACAATGCCTCATTGAATAGTCCAATTATTAGGAAGCTTTCAATAAGTCTGTAGGATACTTCAGGTAAAAAACTGGAAACTTTTGTAGTTTTCTTAATTTTTTTAAATCTTCTCATAGCAGCCGTTGGATTATTTCTCTTTAGATAATATTTTCCAACATTTAATTGCTGACCTATTAGGAATTCCCTAGCTCTCCTCATATTACTCTCAGCTTCTTTTTTTGCACTACTTTTAGGGTATAACTTTTGAAAAGCTGAAAAGCTCGCAATACATTCTCTCGCAGCTGCTTGATCTCTCTCAATAATATCTATCTCATCACAATAACCCTTTGACCGAAAGTATAGTACTTGTTGAGCTCTATTGCTTTCTGGGTAAAGACTTAAAAATTTGGCAGATGCCAAACGTGAGTCCTCAAATTTCCCTGCTTTGTAATAAGCATCTACAGCTTTGCTCAATGCAAGCTCATCTTCTACTGAATAGGGGAAATACGTGTTTACCTCTAGATAGTAATCTCCTGCTCGTTCAAAATAGCCCTTTTGATACGCCTCATCTCCCATTTTGATTATGTCTTCAGGTTTATTGTTCTCGTTGATCTCGCTTGGCAGTTTGTTGCTACAGCTTAAAAGTAGAAAAAGCAACGAACACGTTGTAAATATTTTGAATAAACCAAACAAAAAGACCATATTTCTTTCTAACTTCAATATTATCCATAAGTCAAGATAAGAGGTCCAAATATTATTTAGTAATTATAGTATATTCCGTGTGTCAGATTGTGAAATATCAAAACCTGGAAGTTTATCTCTATCTCCATCTGAGAAATCTTCACTAACAAATATGTCGCCCCTTTTAAAACACTCTCTCAGCAAAAGGTTTGTTAGACCATGACCACCAGAACATGAAATAAATTTTCCTAAAATTGGCCTTCCCACAAGGCTCAAGTCTCCAAGGGCATCAAGAATCTTATGTCTGATACATTCATCTGAATATCTCAGTCCATCTTGTACAGTCATCTCATTTTCTCCAACGACGATTGCATTCTCTATCCCTCCTCCTAACGCAAACCCTTCATCTTTCAGCCGCATAACATCACTTTTTCGACAAAAAGTTCTACTATCACAAATTTCTCTCACGAATGCTCCATTTACAATAGGCATATCTAGGCTTTGTCTGTTAAGTGCCGTGCCAGGCCAGTTCATTTCAAAATCTATTGAGAACGTATTCGCAGGTCTTAATTCTGCCCAAGCATCTGAGTTTCCTACTCGAATACTGTTAACCACTTTGTACAATTTAGTCTTTTTCTCAAGCTCAGCAACTCCTGCTTCAAGTATTGCTTTTACAAATATTCTTGATGATCCATCGAATATAGGAACCTCTGCTTCGTCCAATTCAACTAATGCATTATGAATTCCTAGGCCAGCGAAAGCAGCTAGAATATGTTCAGCAGTTATAATTGAAACACCCATACTATTTGTAAGCTGAGTCCGCAAATAAGTCTTAGATACATTCTCAAAACTTGCCTTGACACAAGCTTGATCGTCCTTCACATCCGTTCTCTTAAAAACTATGCCATGATCGGCTGATGCAGGGTGGATAACCATTTTGACATCTTTGCCAAAATGTAAGCCTTTGCCTTCGAGCTTAAATGAGTTTTTTATAGATTTCTGAAACATTGTAACCTTCAACCCAAAGATTACCTAATCGGCTAGAAAGCTCAATACACAGTTATATGTCAAAATAATTCAATTGTTATTCAGTTAGCTTGTCTACGTAAAAAAGCTGGAATCTCTAATTTGCTTTCATCTTCTCTGTCCGTTATTAATTTTTCCTCTTCCCGAACTAACTGATCCTTTGAAGCTTCATAATTTTCTTGTTCTCTTTTTTCTCCAAAGCCTGTCATACGTCTTATAAAATTGTTCAAACCCCCACTTGAAGGTACGGATTCAACGTTTTGCTTTCTTGAAGGTAGGTTTATCTCTGAAGTAGATTGGTTAAGCGGTTGCTCTAATTTTTTTTCGCTTTCACTTTTATCAGCATTACCAATATTTTTTTCAGATGAAAATCTAGCTGAGGTTAGAGTGGTTGCTATTGGTTCCAACTCATTTTTTTCTTTATCTAAAGTATCTCCATCTATTGTGGATTGCTCGTCTTTGATCTGATTTTTTTGCAAAATATCTCTAGATAAATAGGTTTGCTGATCGGTGTTATCGACTTCAATTCCATCCGAACCCTTTATTTCATTGAGCGCATGCGAATTAGGCTTTGAAAATTCAGCTACATCTATGCCAGTAGCTACGACAGACACTCTGATAGACCCTGTAAGCTCAGTGTCAAAAGTTGATCCGACTATTATATTAGCCTCTGGGTCTACTTCATCTCTTATTCTATTTGCTGCTTCATCGACCTCAAATAGAGTCATATCATTACTGCCGGTTACATTTATAAGCACACCAGTAGCTCCCTTTAGTGAAATCTCATCCAATAAAGGATTAGCTATTGCCTTCTCTGCAGCTTGCAATGCTCTATCCTCACCGCTGGCTTCTCCTGTACCCATCATTGCTTTTCCCATTTCATCCATGACGGACCTCACATCAGCAAAGTCCAAATTGATGAGTCCAGGTTTAACCATTAGATCCGTTACACCTTTTACCCCCTGGTAAAGAACATCGTCAGCCATAGAAAAAGCTTCAGTAAATGTCGTCTTTTCTGTTGCTAGTCTGAATAAGTTCTGATTAGGGATTACTATGAGAGTATCTACCACCTTCTGCAATGCTGATATTCCCTCGTCAGCTTGTTTCATTCTGGTTGTACCTTCAAATTGAAAAGGTTTCGTGACAACACCAACGGTCAGTATTCCCTTTTGTCTTGCCAGCTCAGCAACAATGGGAGCTGCCCCTGTGCCTGTTCCACCACCCATTCCTGCTGTTATAAAACATAGATTTGCACCATCTAAAATATCAGCAATCTGTTCAGTGCTTTCCACTGCAGCCTCATTTCCAACCTCCGGTTTTGCACCAGCTCCAAGTCCCTGAGTTCTTTTTAACCCCAATTGTAACTTTGTTTGAGCATTCGACTGCTGTAAGGCCTGTGCATCCGTATTTGCGGCCACAAATTCTGCTCCCTCCAGATTTTTTAACATCATATTATTTACAGCGTTTCCGCCAGCGCCTCCAATACCAAAAACTAGTATTCTTGGCTTCAATTCCTGATGCTCAGGAATCCTTATGTTTATTACCATTGTTGCCTGCCATTGTAGTTTTTTTATTTTTCACTGCTGATTCGTATAATAACCGAATCACTTTAAGTCGTCACTATTTTTATCTTCTAGTCGAGTTTTTATAAAGAAAGGTGTTACCAGTTTGATTTTACCCACCGCCATGTTCTTCTTATTAGCTCATCCCCTTCATGCTCAAAAGGTGCTTTGAAGTCCCACAACTCATCTTGCGGTTGAGCTAGATTTAAGGCCAGCCCTATAGCAGCAGCAGCCTCGGGGCCGTGGGCTGATGCTGGCAGCCCTTGAATCCTCATTGGTACAGCCACACGTGTTGGTTTTCCGAGAAATATAGAAGTAAAATCTAATATATCCGCTAATTTGCTACCCCCACCAGTTAAAACGACTTTTTGTCCAGGTAGAAACTCGAAGTCCGAGCTATCTAATATTGTCCTTAATGAATCAAAGATTTCCTCAACTCTAGGCCGTATTACTCCTAGTAATTCAGACTTTGTTATAGTTCTTCTGTCAGCGTAAAGATCTGTATTGTTCTCGGGCAATTCTATAGTTTCTCTATCATCCGAGTTGGCAGGCATCAAACCTCCATGCAAAACTTTTAATCTTTCAGCTGCTAAGAAAGAGATTTGAAATGCCTGCATGATATCGGTTGTTATATGTTGTCCTCCGATCCTTATCGATTCAGAGAAGATTAAATTCTTTCTAAAGAAAATTGATATACTCGAACTTGAAGCACCTAAATCAATGCAAACAACACCTATTTGCGTTTCATCCTCAAGAAGGCTTGATTGTCCAGAAACATAGGGGGCAAGTGCTATTCCTGCCAAAGACAGATCACATTTATTCAAACAAGTCACCATATTCTTTATTATATCCGACCGGATAGAAACAATATTGACGTCGACCGACAACTTGGTTCCGCTTATTCCCCTCGGGTCCATGTATCCATGCTTATTATCAATACTAAAATTAACTGGCAAAGCGTGGATTATTTCTCTTTTCAAATCATTATATACTAGATTTACCTTCGAAAGCGCATGTCCGATATCTAGCTCTGTTACTTCCCTTTGAATAAATTCAATAGAGGATGAGATCAGAGTAGATTTCTGAGTGCCACTAGAAAAGGTCAGAAAAACATTCTCAATTAGACAACCTGCCATTTTTTGGGCCCGTTGGATCACAGTCCTTATCGCACTTTCAGCTTCCCTCATCTCATATATTTCGCCAGCCCTAATCCCCCTAGATTTTGTGGTTGAAGCACCAATAACTCTGAAAGTCATCCCTCTATCTGATTTACCAGTTGAGAATGAATTAATTTGATTTATCTCGGTGAGAGAAATCACTAAGCACATTACCTTAGAGCTTCCAAGGTCTATTAGAGCAACGGTTCCCTTTTTTATAGCGGCCAACCTTTTTTGCCTCAACTGCCTCTGACTCTGCAATAATTTCCTCAACCTGCTAACCTCCTTGTATCTTTTCCAATATATTCGACAGGTGGGGCCTTCCTGAACCTTATAATTGGTTTATCTATATTTCTCAAATCAACAGAAACTGCGGTTTTTGAAAGCTTATTTGTCTCATGTAGAAACATACGCATTACCTTTAATCCTTTATTCAAATTATTCTCTGGCAACTTGAAAACCAACTCGCTTTTCATATGAATATCCCATCGTCTTTCTCCGATCCATTCGTAGTATAATACCTCTGATTGATATGATCCTATTTCATTTACTAGTGCTAATAATGCGTTGATATTTTTTGATGCATTCTTTCCGACCAAAAGTGGGAACCTTGATAACCCTTCATAATCCTGTTTTATCGACAATATGACTCCATTGCCATCAAGGACCTCATACAGATCGTTATTAAAGAATATTACGGCTTCTTTTCTTTCAATGACATTTACAATTACTAATCCATCAGTAGAAAATTTAACAAAAGCTTTTTTAACCTTTCTTATATCTTCTATCTTTTCTCTTAGGGCCTGAGCTTTCAATGCGGAAAACCCTTCAGTTGCAGCGTTCTCAATTAAAGTTACAATTTGTTTTTTCAACGACTCTTGAGCACCGTTTACTAAAATTCTTGTTATGGAGAGTTCTGTTAGGCCCTTGTATATAGCAGAACTTTCCTCACTTAAAAATCTAATTTCTGCATTTAAGTCAATTTCTTCGTACAGAAATTTTTTAGATATTAATACGCTGACTACAAAGAAAACTATTATTAAAACTAATCTAAACCAAAGCCTGTAAAACAATCTGTTTATCTTATAATGTAACTTCGACGGTGCTGGATCGTTAGATTTCAATAAATTCATCTTTCACCTATTTGTTACACGATGCGTCTTTAATCAACTCTAGACAAATGTATTTTAAGTCTAGACCGACATATTCTGCCTGTTCAGGCACAAGGGAAGTTTTGGTCATCCCAGGTTGGGTATTTAGTTCGAGGATGTATAGTCCTTCTTTCCCATTCTTTTCATTCCATCTGAAATCCGAACGAGTAATACCTCTGCAACCCAAAGTATTATGTGCAGTAACTGCGTAATTAATACACAGATCGAATATCTCTCGCGGAATATCTGCAGGAACAATATGTTCAGAACCACCACTTTTATACTTAGCATCATAATTATACCAGTCGTCAGTAATAATGTCCGTAACTGTCAGAGGCCTACCATTTAGAACAGCAACTGTTAATTCTCTACCAGGAATATATTTTTCCAAAAGATACTTCCTGTCTTGATCTGCAACAATCCTCCCAACATCTTTAATTTGCTCTTCGAATTTTATGTAGTGAATTCCAACAGAGGAACCTCCACTATTTGGCTTAATTACATATGGAGGGGCGAAAGGTATCTCATCTAATTGTTCTTCTCCAGCTAAAAGCAGGTCCTCTATTACTGGTAAACCTGATGATTTAAATATTTTTTTTGAGATAAATTTATCCATTGCCGTTGCCGAAGATAAAACTCCAGAGTGTGTATATGGAATTTTTAGTGTTTCAAAAAGGCCCTGAATAGTCCCGTTTTCTCCAATACCACCATGTAAAGCGTTAAATATAATATCGGGTTTCTGACTTTTTATGACTTCAGCTAAGTCTTGTATATTGTTTGAGTTAACACTCACCGCGTCGACATCTAGGTTTATTTTTTTGAGCGCTCTTATGCAGCTCTCAGCAGTTGAAACTGACACCTCTTTCTCCTCTGAAACCCCTCCCTGTAATACCAAGACCTTAGAGATATTTTTTGGATTAGCTGTCGTTTTCAATTTTATTTTCTCCCAACCCTTATTACCTCCCAATCAAGCGAAACTTTAAATTTCTCATAGACTGATTTCCTTATATACTCTCCGAGCGACTCCATTTCCTCAGAAGTTGCGCCCCCCAGATTTATTAAAAAATTTGGGTGCTTTTTTGATACCATGGCTTTGCCCATTTTTTTGCCCCTCAATCCCGCTCTATCAATCAAACTCCAAGCTTTAAAATCTATTGAGTCTTCTAACATAAGTGATGATTTTCCATCAGGATTCTTGAAAGTTGAGCCACAGGTTGCTTTATTGGTGGGCTGTGTCTTTTCCCTTTTGGACAACATCGCTTTCATTTTTGCATCGATTGCCACCTTTTTTTCTGTCTTTGGCTTCAAAATAGCGGAGGTCACAATAAAGTCATTAGGCAACCTACTAGCGCGGTATTTAAATTGAAGACTTTCCTTACTCAGTCGAATAATTTTACCTGATTTATCAACGCCTTCTATACTAAGCACATAATCACCTATGTAGTTGCCATAGCAGCCAGCGTTCATCGCTATTGCTCCGCCTATAGTTCCAGGTATCGTTCTTAAAAAAGATAAATCGTAACCTAGCTCAGATAAATTAACAGCAACTTTAGAGCTAAAATTCCCGGCTCCAAGCTTTACCTCATTATTTTTTATTTCTATTTCTGAAAAACTCCTTCCTAGTTTAACTGCAACTCCTGAAAGCCCTCCATCTCGAACCAAAAGATTTGAACAAGCTCCTATCGGCATAACATTCACTTCAACTGGTATTAGAGTAAGGAACCTAGATAAATCATCCAAATTTTTTGGCCTAAACAAAATATCTACTGGTCCTCCAACCTTCAACCAACTAATTTTTGATAAAGGAAAAGAATAATTTATTGATCCTAAAAATTGATTCTCATCAATGAAACTCAATTTACTCTTTTTATTCATGTCCATTTTCATCTCTAAGAAAAGATAGGTTATTAACCCAATTAGTTATACTGCCAGCCCCGAGAGTTAAGAAAATATCACCCCTATTACAATTAGTTTTTAAAAATTTACTAAACGAAACTTCGTCTTCAATATACTCAACCTTTTGCGTCTCTTTTTTAGCAAGGGATTTTATCAGAGTTTTACTATCAAACCCATCGAGCTGGTGTTCACCAGCTGCAAAAACAGGAGCTATACCAATAATATCTGCAGCTCTAAAGCATTTCTTAAAGTCTTTGAATAATGACCTCAGCCTCGAAAATCTATGCGGCTGATGTACTACTATTATCCTACCATTTGTAATAGCTTTGGCAGCAGAAATAACAGCTTCGATTTCTACAGGATGATGCGCATAGTCGTCTATTATCGTAGCTCCATTAAAGAAGCCAATCCTAGTGAAGCGCCTCGATACTCCTTCAAATTTTACTAACGCACTTTTAATCAATTTTATGGGGACAGACAAATTTGAAGCTGCCAGAATGGCAGCACAAGCATTTAGAGCATTATGCTGACCTATCATTGGCAAATAAAAGTCTCTCAAATAAATATTCGCAACTTTGTCATCTAAGTCAAATCTTGTGCCTCGTTCACAAATTCTCAAATTTCTTATTGTTATATCTGCCTTTTCCGAAAACCCATAAGTAATAATTTTTCGATCCTTGACATTTGAGATTACATTAGCGACGTGTTTATCATCTATACAGCAAATGGCTACTCCGTAGAAAGGAACACTTGAAATAAATCTTTCAAAAGCTCTTTTTAAGTTTAAAAAACTGCTATAGTAATCTAAATGTTCCTTATCAATGTTTGTTACTATCGCAACAGTTGCAGGTAGTTTGTTAAATGACCCGTCACTTTCATCTGCCTCTACAACCATCCATTCTCCTTCTCCTAACCTTGCATTAGAACCATATGCTTTTATTACACCTCCATTGATGACTGTAGGATCTAAATTTCCTACTTCTGCAATTGAGGCGACAAGTGAGGTTGTTGTTGTCTTTCCATGAGAACCCGCGACCACAATATTTAACTTCATTCTCATTAATTCTGCTAGCATTTCAGCTCTAGAAACAATAGGTATCCCAAGTTCTTTCGCGAAGGCTAACTCAATATTGTCCTTCCCTATAGCAGAAGAAATAACTACAACAGAACAATTGCTAACATTCTCTCTGTCATGCTCATAGAATGTCTTTACTCCTAGAGATGCAAGCCTGACGGTTATGCTAGTTTTCTTTATATCAGAACCTTGTACAGAGTAACCAAGATTTACAAGAACCTCAGCGATTCCGGACATTCCTATACCACCAATCCCAATAAAATGTATTGGTCCCAAATTTAAGGGTAATCTAGTAGCAATCATTCCTTTTCTCCTAAGAATGCCTCAATTGTTCTAATTATATCTTTTGAGGCATCAGGTTTACCCATTTTCAATGCTTTAAAAGCCATAGCACTTGTTTTTGAGGGGGAATTCAAAATTACCTTTAACTTTTCAGACAAATCTTCGACAAGACTTGGGGTTTCTTCAATTACCACTGCTCCACCTTCTTCAGCAAATATTCTGGCATTGCGAAGCTGGTGATCATCCTTGGCATGCTTTAAAGGTATAAGTATTGCAGGTCTTCCGACGATCGATATATCTGCTAACGTATTAGATCCAGCTCTGCAAATAATGATCTGAGACTCTGACATTAGTCTTTCTATATCTTCAAAAAATGGTCGAACACATGCTCTTAAGTCCATAGCTCTGTAAGCCGCAAAAACTTTATCTATATCATCCTTTCTTGCCTGGTGAAATATTGTTAAGCGTTCTTTAGTTTTTTTAGAAAGCGTTTCTATGCAGTTCGGTAAAGCGTCAGATAGTAACCTTGCACCTTGCGATCCCCCAAGTACCAAAACCGTAATAGGCCATGGGCCAGGCCCAAGGTATTGAGAGTTAAGCTTTTTAAGCACTTTATTTCTGACGGGGTTGCCAGTAATTAACCCTGCTTTTGGATCTAAAAATAAGGTATTTGAAAAATGGCAAAAAACTTTTGAGCTAAACCTTTGAAAAAATCTGTTTACTCTTCCTAAAACTGCATTCTGTTCCTGAATAAATGTAGGGATTCTTAGTAGAACGGACATCAAAAGAATTGGGAAGGTAGAAACTCCTCCAAAACCTAAGACAAACCTAGGTTTTTTCCTAAACATAAGTTTCCCTGAGCGCAAAGCCCCAAGAGGTAATTGATAAGATAGCTCCAGGATTTTTTTTCGAAGAGAAGCTGTCTCTGATGAAATTTTTAGAACCTCTATTGAGTACTCATTTGAACTCTTATCAAGATACTGTAAACCCCTCACGTCTGTAAAAATTATTACCTCCCACCCAATAGCATTCAGTTCAGACGCCAAAGCGGTGCAAGGCAAGACATGACCTCCAGTACCTCCGGTTGATAATACACAAATACCTTTTTTATCCATTACGTTCCACCCATGAAGCTATCTATATTCTCTCTAGTTCTACGCCTTGTTGCGTTAAGTAGCAGACCCATTAATATCCCCATAGCAACCATTGACGACCCCCCATAGCTGATGAAGGGTAATGTCATACCCTTTGTTGGAAGTAAGCGAGCTGCCACCCCTAAATTAATGAGAGCCTGTGTTTGGATAATCGTCAACAAACCAAGGCCAACCAATAGTAAAAAGGGATTTCTTTCGATTAGTAACCTCGTTAATGTCCTTAACAAAATAATTACATAGAGTGTTAAAATAATAATGAAAACTATTAGACCAAATTCCTCTATGGCAACAGCAATGATAAAGTCAGTATGAGCATCTGGAAGGCTCCATTTAATCTTTCCGTTTCCAGCACCAACACCTAAAAACCCTCCTGAGTAAATTGCTTGCTCAACCAAACCCATCTGAGATGTTGGTTCTATAACATTTGAAAAAAAAGTCTTCAATCTGGCTGCTACATGATTAGAGAATTGAATAAAGACAAAAGCAACAATTGAAACAAAAGTAAAAAAAACTGCAGAAAAAAGCCAAGAGACTCCAACAATAAAATGGATTATAACCCAGCAACCAATCAAAACGACAGTCTGTCCTAAATCGGGCTGCATGGTGAGTAAAAATACGCAAATAGCCATTGAAAAAAAAGATAAAATCAGTCCCGTTCTAGGGTTGCTGTGAATATTGCCCGCAACAATCCAGGATATAAAGACCACAAAAAACGGTTTTAGGTATTCGGACGGCTGAATTGTCAACCAATTCAAAGAGAACCATCGCACTGCCCCTTTTCCGAAATCCGTGCCAAAAATGGGAAGAAGAGCAAGTGCTATAACTACTAAAAAAAAGCCTATTATTCCAGATCTTCGTAAAACTGATAAGCTTGTTGTGGATAGAAATATAATTAGAGAAAATGAAATCACTCCGTAAATAGCTTGTCGGTGAACATAGTAAAAAGCAGGCATGTCATTTGAGTCTGCGAGAGGAACGGAGGCTGCCATCGATAGAAGCAACCCAATCACAATTAAGCCCAAAGTCGCAACTAGGGTCCATTGATCAACCGATTGCCACCAACGAAAAAATGGATTGTCTACAGGTACAGCTCGGGAACTGCCGTGTATTATATCAGTCATTTTTACTGCTCGTTTTTGACTAAGACAGTACCATCACTTTGATTAAAAAGACACACTAAATTATACTTTTTCTATATTCTTTAACTAAAGAGATGAAGTGCTTACCTCTTTCTTCAAAATTCAAGTATTGATCAAAACTAGCGCAGGCAGGTGAGAATAAAATCGTGTCTCCTTGTGTGGCAACACTTATCGCACTATCAAAAGCTTCGTTTAAAGCATCAAATTGCTCAATTTTCTGACCTTCCAATTTACTTGCTATAAGAGAAGCCGCTTCTCCTATAAGATATACCCTAGAAATATTTTTCATGCTATTTTG
The DNA here is from genome assembly GCA_902596605.1 of uncultured Alphaproteobacteria bacterium. Taxonomy (GTDB): domain Bacteria; phylum Pseudomonadota; class Alphaproteobacteria; order Rhodobacterales; family Rhodobacteraceae; genus CACIJG01. The sequence goes on from CACJUU010000010.1 coordinate 46,242, forward strand.
AAGTTGACAAAAATTATCATTTTTGGCACGTCCTCCTAAAATCAAATGGACATTTTTAAAAGTTTTTAGCGCATGTATAGTTGCATCAATATTTGTAGCTTTACTATCATTAATAAATGCTACGCCTTTAATTTCGTCTACCCATTGACTCCTATGTGCAAGCGGTACAAATCCACTGCACTTGGTTAGTATGCTTTTAGGGGCCATACCGAATGATCTTGCTAAGGCATAAACCGTTAAAACGCTTTCCCACAAGCTTAAAAAGCTATCCCCTAAATTTCTCAAATCAAAAGAGTAGACCTGCCTACCGTTTTTCCATTCCGTAATGAAAGATCCTTTTAGACCCACAGCCCATAAATAATTTTTGATATTAAGTTTACTACTAATCGCTATTATTTTATTTTCTGCTGTGTTAACTCTCTGGAACAAAAATAAACCCTCTGCAGTATCAATATTAATTACCGACACATCAGTTAAGTTTTCCAGAAATAGTCGTGCTTTAGCATAAAAATAGCCACCAAGCCCTCCATGTCTTTGAAGATGATCCGAGGAGAAATTAATAAACGCAGCGAAATTTGGTGCCAAACATTTTGCTAATTCAATTTGATAAGAAGAGAGTTCAAGGATCCTGATAGAGCCTTCTTTAAGTGGGCTTAATTCCAAAACAGGTTTGCCTATATTACCTCCCATTTCTACATCACTAAAAGACTTTGAAAGTACGTGATTAGTCAACGCCGTTGCAGTAGATTTACCATTTGACCCAGTTATAGCAATAATTTTAGGAGGATCACCGAAAGTCTCATATTCTTCCTGAACGTGGCTTGAAAAAAATAATCCAATATCATTATCTACTCTTATATTTAATTCATACGCCATCTTAACTATTGGGTGTGCCTCTGGGTATAAGTGAGGAATACCTGGACTCACAACTAGTAAATCTAACTCCCTAACTATGTTTTTATCGTTAAGGTCTCTAACACAGATTCCATTAACTGTTAGTTTATCTCTCTTGAGTTTATCATCATCCCAACAAATTAATAATCCACCTGCTTGCTGCACTGCCTTGATAACAGACATGCCTGTCTTTTCAAGGCCTAAAACTCCCACTTTTTTACTTTTAAGGTTTTTTAAATCTATCATTTTATCTAAGCTTGAGCGTTGCCATTCCAAGAGCAGCTAGAATGACTGCAATAATCCAGAACCTGATAACTATTTGGGACTCCGACCAACCTAGCTTTTCAAAGTGATGATGTATTGGTGCCATAAGAAAAACTCTTTTTCCAGTAATCTTAAAAAATAATACTTGAATAATCACAGAAAGTGTCTCAATTACGAATAACCCTCCAACAATCAATAATACAAGCTCATGTTTAATTGATACCGCTATACAACCAAGTGCTGAACCGAGAGATAATGATCCAGTATCTCCCATGAAAACTGCAGCAGGAGGGGCGTTGTACCACAAAAATCCCAAACCGCTACCTATGAGAGCCGCAGAAAATATAAGAATTTCGCCACTACCTTTAATATAATGAACATCAAGGTATGAAGAATAATCCGCTCTGCCAACAATATAAGCTATAATACCTAACGATGCTCCTGCGATTATAACTGGCATTATAGCTAATCCATCCAATCCATCTGTTAAATTAACAGCATTAGCAGAACCAACAATTACAATCATAGCAAAAGGGAAAAAGAGTAAACCCAAAGTTAGTAAATAATCTTTGAAAATTGGTAAAGCTAAAGACCTACTCAAATCACCAAAGTGTTGAATTTGAATGAAGTAAACAGCAATGAAAGCTATCAGAAACCCAAATAGCAACCTCAGGCGGCCTGAAAGACCCCCATAACTACGTTTAACAACTTTGATGTAATCATCAATTAATCCAATAAAGCCGAAAGAAAAGGTCACAAAAAGGATAATCCAAACATAATTATTATCTAAGCGAGCCCACAAAACGGTAGAGACCGTAACCGCTAGTAGAATGATCACTCCTCCCATTGTGGGCGTGCCGGCTTTTTTTATAATATGTTCCTTAGGACCATCCTCTCTTATTGGCTGTCCCTCCTTTTGCAATTTTTTTAAAAAATTTATACTGTATTTACCAAAAGTAAAAAATATTATAAGGGCAGTAAAAAATGCTCCTCCAGCACGAAAAGTTATATAGCGGAATAGATTGAAGACATCGCCACCATCTGATAAAAAACTTAAAAAGTATAACATACCTGAAACTTTAAACTGTTAAATGTTTTTCAATTTGTTAACTATAGTTTTCATTCCCATTGAGAGAGAACCTTTAATCATTATTATATCGCCACTTTTAAGTTTATTAACTAAAACATCCTGCATTTCTTCTGCGGTCTCAGTCCAAAATCCTCGCTTCGAGTATGGCAACACATCGAAGAGTTTTTTCATTCTAGAGCCAACGCAGTAAATTTTATCGATTTTATCCAATCTTGCAAATTTGGATATGTTTACATGTTCTTGTATCTCAGAAAACCCAAGTTCTAGCATGTCTCCTAATACAGCGATCCTCCTGTAATATTCACTTTTACCCTTTCTGTTTGTAAAAATACAGGCAAGAGTTTCTAGAGAGGATTTTACTGAACTAGGATTTGCATTATAGCTCTCATCAATAAGGTGTATAGCTTTGTTAGAATTACTTGCTTTTAGTTTAACTTCTAAAACTTGGCCACGACCAGCCAAAGGAGACCAACTTTGTAAGGCTAAAATCGCTTTAGGTAATTCTAAGTTTAGTGAGGATACAAGTGTCAATAACGCAGCTGCATTCTTCATGTAATGCTTTCCGGCAGTTTTAAGCTTTAAATTCCATAAATTCTGATTTTGATCTATAATTGTCGAGGTTATAGCGTTCCCCAACACTTCTATGATGCTTATCCTAACATCACTGCTAACATCATAACCAAATGAAATTACATTGGGACCAAAAGCCCTAACTTTTGCTTTAAGCTCGCTGAATTTTTCAATGCCACTTGGTATAATTGCCAAACCCTTTTGTGTCTGGCCTGTACAAATGGACGCTTTCTCCTCGACGATATTATCTAAAGACTTTAGACCTTCAATATGCCCAATTGATACATCAGTTATTATAACGTGATCAGGCTGGACTATATGGGATAGATCTGCAATCTCACCTAGACTATTTGTACCAATTTCGACTAACACGTATTCAGTATTTTTTGGTATAGTGGCTAATGTTAATGAACAGCCGAGAATATTATTATAACTTTTTTCTGAAAAATGTGTCTTTCCAAAACTATTAAAAACCAAACCTCCCATATCTTTTGTAGAAGTTTTGCCAGCTGTTCCAGTAATTCCAATGAAAATGGCCTTAGATTGATTTCTAGCACTCTTTGCCATTCTGACTAACGCCTTCATAACATCATCAACAACTAGTAACTTATCACTATTATTCAAACCTTTTGGTATTTTACTGACCATGGCAGCCGCTGCACCATTATCAAAGGCTGCTTTAACAAAATCGTGACCATCTCTTTTACCTGGCAACGCTATAAATAGATCTCCTTTAATAATTTTTCTTGTATCAAATGATATACCTGTAGCTTCCCAGAATGCTTCACATTTACCTAAAGTAGCAGCCTCAGCTGTAAATTTATTCCATAAAACCTCAGTCAAATTAATTCTATTGCTTCACTGGCTTGCTCAAAATCACTAAACGGAAAATAATCATCTCTTACTATTTGAAACTGCTCATGCCCTTTACCTGCAATTATGACTATATCATCCCTTCGGGCCAATTGAATTGCTGTTGTTATTGCTTCTGCTCGATCTTCAATTTCAATGGCAATTGGGCAGCTATCAATAATTTGTTCTCTTATAGCTTTAGCGTCTTCATAACGTGGATTATCATCTGTAACATAAATTAAATCACAATATTTATACGCAATAGCACCCATGGGCTTTCTTTTTTCTTTATCTCTTTCTCCACCCGCACCGAATACCAGTACTAACTCACCCCTTGTTAACTCTCTAAGTGTTTCCAAAAGATGCTTCAAAGCATCAGGCGTATGTGCAAAATCTATATATACTAAAGCTCCTTTTTTTGTTTTCCCGACATATTCTAATCTACCAGGAACCGGTTTCAATGAGTTACAAGAATTAACCATATCTTCAAACTCAAACCCAAATTTTTCACAAGTAAGCAACGCCATTCCAATATTAATAGCTTGGAATGCACCTATTAAATATGTTTGAAATTCATAACAAAATTTGCCTCTGATAATTTCTATAAATTGGATATCTGATGTACCTTGTGTGACCCTTAGCCTAAGATCCGCTTTATCGCTAAAGCCAATTGTTTCAATTTTAAAACCTTTATCTTTTGCTTTAGCTAAAAATATTTTTCCATATTCGTCGTCAATATTTACAATTATAGTTGTATCCAAACTCAACATATCAAGAATGCTTAACTTTGCATGAAAATATCTTTCCATATCTTTATGATAATCCAAGTGATCTTGAGATAAATTAGTAAAGCAGAAAACATTAAATGCTAAATTTTTTATACGTTTTTGCACTATGGAATGGGATGACACCTCTAAAAGAGCATAATTGGTGCCCTTCAGCTTAGCCATTTGCAAAATTCTAGCAATAAAAGATTGATCGGGCGTAGTATTATCAGTTCTTAAACTTAAAACTCCGCTAACTCCCAAAGTTCCTATAGTCACACATGAGTTGTTTTTTTTTTCAATAAGCTGTTGGCTAAAATTTACCACCGATGTTTTTCCATTTGTTCCTGTAACCCCCATAACAAATTTTGGTTTATCCGGATAAAATCTTTGACAAAGATTATCAAAAGTGGACTCGAGATTTCTGACCAACAGAAAAGGTATAGTTGGTTTCAAGTCTTTATCTAATGCAAATTTAAATCCTTCAGGGTCGGTAATAACAAGACTTGCACCTCTCTCAATAGCTTGATTGCTAAAAAGCACTCCGTGACTATTTTTTGTTGCACCTGCCTTTGCGAGGAAAATATTTCCTTTTTCAACCCTACTTGAATTTGTTTCAATACCCGTGATTTCAGGATCTATTTCATTCCATTGCCCATTCCGCTCAATCTCATCGATGTTGAGTTTTGATAGCTTAGTCATAATTTTATTCTTCTAAACATCACAAACCTCTATAAGACATCAATGCCTGGTGATCAGGAGTTACATTCATCAAGGGCCCAGTTCTCTCAATTAATTTCTTAACCATGGGTACTACAGTGCAACTTGCATATCTGCATGGCTCTTGTAGAAGATTGTTCTCTGGTTCATCTAAAAAAGCTGCAATAACGAACCTTGGCTCTTGGAGCGGAAATAAGCCAACAAAATTTGCAACTACCTTGTCTTTTTGATACCCTCTTTTATCTAAGGAAATTTTTTCTGCTGTGCCTGTTTTACCACCAATTCTGTAATATTTACTTCCCAAAATTCTTGCAGTTCCTCTTTGATCGGTAACGACTGCTTCTAATAGTTTTAACATTTCATCAGAAGTCGTTTTCTTTAAAACTCTAGATCTAGATTGGCTGGTATAGTTTTTTTTCAAAATAGTAGGCTCTATATTGAGCCCTCCATTCCCTAAGATTGCATAGGCTTTAGCTAAATGTAGTAGTGAAACCGACATACCATATCCATAAGATACAGTTGCTAAGGTTATGTCGTGCCAATTTTTTGGCAAAATAGGCCGTGTTGTATTTGCCTCTCTTAATTCCAAGCGCACCGGTTCCGAAAGCCCTAGTTTAGAGAAAATTTCTTTCAATCCTTTTTCTCCAACCATTAAAGCGAGCCTCGCAGATCCTACATTTGATGATCTCACAATTATCTCATAAATAGAACTCTCGCTGTTAAATTTATATTTATCTTCAATTTTTCTAGAGTTTATTCTAAAAGCTCTCGTATCAATTAGGGAATCTAAAGTGAATAGATCTTTTTCTAAACCCTGGGCAACTGAGAATACTTTAAAAGTTGATCCCATCTCATAAACCCCTTGAATAACTCTATTAAAATAAATACTAGAATCCTTATTTTTTCCAAACTCACCTCTTTCTTTGTTAGCATTGAAGTCTGGTGAGGATGCTAGAGCGACAATTTCACCATTATGTATATTCATTATAACAACGCCTCCAGCTTTAGCTCCCATTCTTTTTTGCCATTCTTTCAAAACATTTTCCACTTCTGCTTGAACAGGAAGATCTAAAGATAAACGAATAGAATTATTCTTTACTTTAGATGGGTTTTTTATTGATAATTTATTTTCAAAAGCTCTCTCAACACCTGAAATTCCTGCAATTTCAGCATAATTGACATCAAACTCATTTACCTTGGTGTAGCCAATTACATGCGACGCTAACGTACCGTAGGGATAGAAACGATACTCTCTCTTACCGAAATAAATTCCTGGTTGGCCCAGCTCAAAAAGTGCTTTTTCTTGCCTTGGCGAAACTATACTTTTCAACCAAAAAAACTTTCGACCATCATTTAATTTATTCAATAATACAGCTTCATTTAAATCAGGGAATATACCTTTTAATCGTTGAGCGATAAGTGACTTTTTCTGAATTTCATTTGGCCGGATATAGACAGAAGCTCCTTCAAGGTTGGTTGCTAAGATATATCCGTTCCTATCTAAAATATTTAATCTGGAACTTATTTCTTCTCTCTCAGTATAACTGATATTTTTTTTATTTTCCTTCGACGCAAGAAATGCTATCTTCCCGCTAATCAAAGAAAACCCTGTCAATACCATCAAACTAAACAGGACTAGCCTTGATCGAGTTCTGGGATGATCCATGAAAAGTTTTACTCTATTACTACTTTTCATGCTCAATTCCAGTAAGCCGGTTATCTACTAATGCCGTTGATTCATTTTCACTGGATTCACCCCAATATATGTCAGAAAATGAAATGAAATCATCTGGGTTTATTGGAGTTAATCTTAACTCAAAGAAATAATACTCAGCCAGTTTTCTAAGACGGTCGGGACGATTTAAATGAGCCCATTCTGCGTTCAAGATTTTGAACTGTTTGTTTGCCGAGAGGATAGAATTTTCAAGCTCTTTTACTCTTTGAGCAGCAGCTCGACTGTCATAGTTTATTTTATACGCCCACAAACCCATGGCAAAAGTACTTCCTATCAGAGTTCCAAATAGAAGAAACCTCAACATTTCATATACCCAACTCGATCTGTGGAAATTCCATTGTTGCAAAAACTCTTGATGGGCTATCTGAAACTTTTTTATAAACTCTAAGTTTTGCAGATCTTGCTCTTCTATTTCTATCAAGTTCTTCAATAGTAGCAACCACTGGCTTTTTATTTATAGGTACAAGGGTTGAATAAGTTTTAGAAGTTGGTGGACTATACCTGTTTGATGAGGATGCCCTACCTGACATTATTTTGCCAAAATCTTTTACGATTTTATCTTCAAGGCTATGAAAAGTCACTACAGCTATAATTCCTCCCTTTCTTAATATTTTTTCGGCGAAGACCAAAGCTTTTGATAAATCCTTTAATTCGTTGTTCACAGCAATTCTAATTGCTTGGAAAGTTCTGGTGGCAGGATCTTTTTTTAAGTTTTTTGGGACTATAGCTCTTATGATCTCTGCTAACTCCAGTGTAGTATTTATTTTCCTTTTATTTCTTTCTTTAACAATTTTATTTGCAATTTTTCTTGCTTTTCTTTCTTGCCCATAAAAGAAAATCAAATCAGCTAAAGTAGCCTCTGAACAAAGATTAATTATATCGGAGGCAGTTGGGCCAAATTGATTACCCATTCTCATATCAAGAGGGCCACTTTCCTTGAATGAAAATCCCCTTTGAGGATTGTCTAAATGCATTGATGAAACACCAAGATCTAAAACAATCCCGCAGATATCATCTCTACATGTAATATCGTTATTTTTTTGCATATCTGCAAAGTTTTGATTGTAAAACTTTATCTTATCTCCATATTCATTTTGTATGTTTTTGATGAACTTTTTTGTCGAAGAATCCTTATCGATTGCTAAAACTTTACAAGCACCGTTTTGAAGCAACGCTCTAGTATAACCCCCGGCTCCAAATGTGCCATCAATCCAACAACCAGTGATTGGCGCGACTAAACTTATAAAATCATTAAGTAAAACCGGTTCATGTTCTTGCAATATCTTCCCAATCCCCCCAAACTATTAATCTTGAAGTTGATCTAATTTCAAAAAAGGGTTTTCATCTTCTGATAAGTTCTTAAAAGATGTATCCAAGGCGTTCAGTTCATTTTGATAGTTTTTTGGTTCCCATATTTGAAATTTTTCACCCATACCTGCAAATATTGCTTCATCCCTTATACCAATTTTCTCTTTAAGTCGGTAAGATAAAACAATTCTTCCTGTCTCATCTAACTGCATATATGTAGATTGGGTGTTTATAAATCGCTCAAGCATTTCTCTGTCTTTTGAAAACCTCGGTAGTTTACTTATAAGTTTGTCAACTTTGCTAATTGAGCTAATAGTGTAACCCTCCAAACAATCACCTCTCACACCTCCATATACAATTACGAAGTTTGGGGAAGACCCTCTACTAAAGTCCGGATCACCCTCTTCAAGAACACGGCGAAAAGCCGCAGGGACCGAGACACGTCCTTTAGCATCTACCTTATGTAATGACTCACCTCTAAATCGCCTTATCAATAAAAATCTCCCCAGAGGCCTGATTCACATCTGTATTAATATTATTGTTATCAAGCTGTTTTTGGTTTAGTGCAGACGCGATGCCTGTATAAACCTGCTTATTTTCCTTGGAAATTATCCTCATTTTTTATATCGCGTCTGCTATCCTATGGGATATCATGGAATTTTATGGAAATCAATGGAAAATTTTTTTATTTGTGCGGATGATCTGTAAGCCGGATCCTGTAAACACTTTGTGTTTGGTGACCATTCATCTCGACCCATTGTTACCAATAAGTTCTAGCGACCAACCCGGACTCTGTCTGGAATAACTGAGCTATGCTCACGAGTCCCTATTAGGTCTTGCTCCTGGTGGGGCTTGCCGTGCCTTCTTTGTTACCAAAAAAGCGGTGAGCTCTTACCTCACCTTTTCACCCTTACCTAATAATAAGGCGGTATATTTTCTGTGGCGCTTTCCCTCAAGTTACCTTGGCCAGCTATTAGCTGGCACCATCTTCCATGGAGTCCGGACTTTCCTCAGCTTTTAGGCTGCAGCCACCCAACCATCCGCACTGATAGCCATTACAACAAGAAACAATAAATTTCAATCAATTTCAGTCCAGAAACTTTTTAAAAAAGTATAATTCTCTAGCTTTAATTTTTTCGACTCACCTGTTTGTAAATTATCTAATTTGAATGGTCCAAACGTATTTCTTATCAATCTCACCACAGTTAGGTTGAAACTGGCTAATATTTTTCTGATTTCTCTATTTTTACCCTCAGTTAAGACCATTTCAATCCATGAATATGATTTTTTACTTTCTAAAACTCTTGTAACTATCGGTTTGTAGTTTAACCCCTCCAATGATAAACCTCTTTCTATCTCGATTAAATTTGAATTCGTTAAGTGACCCCTTATTTTTACTTTATAAACTCTTTCAAATTTATTTTTTGGTAATTCAAGATATCTTTTCAATTCTCCATTGTTTGTTAAAATCATCAAACCTTCAGAATTATAATCCAGCCGACCTATAATCATTAGGTGTTGTAATCTACCATCAATTAAGTCAAATATGGTCTTTCTACCCAATGCATCTTTTGACGTACTTAAGTAACCTCGTGGTTTATGAAGCACATGTAAGCTTGTAGAGATTGACTGATTTACAATTATACCGTCTAATTTTAACAAGTCTTTTTTAGTACAGTTTCTCCAAGGCTCGACTACAGTCTTTCCATTTAAAGTTACCCTTCCGTCTAGGATTAATTTTTCAGCCTCTCTTCTTGATGCCAAGCCAGCCTTGGCCAGACGTCTAGATATCCTTATCTCACTTTTGATTGACATAATTACAAATTAAACATACATCGATATAAAAATTCTCATCTTTATACATGTTATGATAAAAGACGAAATTATGGAATTAGCAATCAAAGAAGCAAAAAAAGCTGCTCAAAGGAATGAAATACCCGTAGGAGCAATAATCAAAGAGGCTTCAGGAGAAATAATTGCAATAGAAAGCAATAAAACAATAGAATTATGCGACCCTACAGCCCACGCAGAAATAAATGCAATAAGAACAGCATGCCTTGCACGTAAAGACCTTTATTTATCTGATTGCACTATGTATGTAACTCTCGAACCATGTTCGATGTGTTTAGCCGCTATAGTTAATTCAAGGCTTAAAAAGTTAATATATGGGCTACCGTCTCCTAAATATGGTGCTTTCAGTTCAAATCATTCAACTTGTCAAACGATAGAAAGAGCTGTTAAAAATACTGAAGTTTATGGTGGTTTTTACCAATCGGAGATCTCACAAATAATGAAAGAATTTTTTGAAGTTAGAAGGGAAAGGTTCGATGGAAATAGATACTGAAACAGTGTTAAAAATCGCAAGACTCTCTCGAATAAAGATCAATGAAGGCGAGTCAGCTGATATCCAAAAGGACCTCAACAGAATTGTTGAATTTGTAAAAAAACTAGGTGAGATTGATATTGACGGAATCGATGAGTTCAACTTTGGCAAAACAAACATAGAGGATATGAGAAAAGATAGCGTTACAATTTATGACAACACCGATACCATACTTAAAAATACAAAAAACAAAAATCAAGATTTTTTCACCGTTCCGAAAATAGTGGAATGAACGAAGTGAAACTAACTCAACTTGGCATAAAGGATTCAAGAGACTTACTGAATAAAAAAGAAATAAGTGCGACGGAGCTAACTAACGCTTATATTCAAAATATAGAAGAGAGCTCTAAACTAAATGCATTTATTGAAAAAACTTTTGACAAAGCTTTAATGCAAGCCTCGGAAGCTGACAAAATTATAGGCACTGACTCCCAAAAATCTCTATGTGGAATACCTCTTGGTATAAAAGATTTGTTTTGCTGTAAAAATGTTAAGACACAGGCCGCATCAGATATTTTGGAAAACTTCATACCACCTTATGAAAGTACAGTTACACAGAAACTTTGGAACGAACAGGCTATAATGTTAGGCAAACTTAACATGGATGAATTTGCCATGGGTTCATCAAATGAAACTTCAACCTATGGGCCAGTGATTAACCCTTGGAAATCGACTGACTCACATGATTCTCTAACACCAGGAGGTTCTTCAGGAGGTTCTTCAGCTGCTGTAGCTGCCAACCTGTGTACTGGAGCGACAGGCACTGATACTGGAGGATCTATTCGTCAACCTGCATCCTTTACTGGGACAGTTGGACTAAAACCTACCTATGGTAGATGTTCAAGATGGGGAATCATAGCCTTTGCGTCTTCTTTTGATCAAGCCGGACCTATTACTAAGAACGTGACGGATAGTGCAATAATGTTAAAAGCTATGTCGGGTTTTGACCCTCTAGACAGTACTTCGGCAAAGATTGATGTCCCGGATTATGAGCAGGAATTAGGGAAGGATATAAAGGGATTACGTGTAGGACTTGCTAAAGAGTATAGTCTCCAAAATGGTGACTCAGAAGCAAGTAGGAAATTGGAAGAAGCTATTAAAATTTTAAAGAATATGGGAGCGGAAATAGTTGAGGTGTCATTGCCGCATACCGAATTTGCTTTGCCTACATATTACGTTTTAGCGCCCGCTGAAGCATCATCAAACCTTGCGAGATATGATGGCGTGAGATATGGGTACCGAGCCAAACTTGATACAAATGACTCAATTTTAGAGCTTTATGAGAAAACTAGATCAGAGGGTTTTGGGACAGAAGTTAAAAGACGAATTTTGATAGGAACATATGTGCTCTCTTCTGGTTATTATGATGCTTACTATAAAAGAGCGCAAAAGGTCAGAAGTTTAATCAAGAATGATTTTGACGAAGTTTTTAAAAAAGTTGATATAATATTAACACCAACAACGCCTACTTCCGCGTTTCCTTTAGGATCAAAGGGTACACAAGACCCCGTCGAAATGTATATGAACGATATATTTACTGTACCTGCCAATCTTGCTGGTCTCCCAGCCCTCAGCTTGCCAGTAGGATTAGACGAACTTGGGCTCCCACTAGGAGTGCAACTAATTGGTAATAATTGGCAAGAACCATTGCTTTTAAATACTGCATTTAATCTTGAAAATACGTTAGCGTTTGAAAATAATCCAAAAAAATGGTGGGCATAATGGCCAGGCTTATCTACTTTTTGTGTATTTTGTTACTTTTTGGCTGTCAAACAGACATTTCCAGTAAAGATCAAGTAGTGAAAGGAAACTCTGATTTAAAAACTAGCGACGGGGTCTTAGATCTCTCTCAATTTTCTCAAGAACAGCAAAAAGTTGAGAGAGAGCAAGCAGCTAAGCGTCGGGAGGAGCTAAAAGCAGCGAGAGTCGTTTTAGAAGCAGACCATAAAGAAAAAATAAAGCACCAGTCGGTAAATTTAGCAGTTTTTGCCCGAAGCGTGTCCAACAAATTAGGCGAAAAAATTTATTACAGAAATTTTATAGGTAGTGGTGCTGGCTCAGGCTGCAAAAAATTCCCTAATAAAAACGCTGCACAGATTTTCTTCCTCAAAAATGGGGGGCCAAAAAACGACTTTCATAATATGGATGTTGATGGCGATGGATTTGCCTGCAAATGGGATCCAGCAATTTATAGAAAGATTGAGCGTATAAATAAAGATAACGAGCCAGAAAATTAAAACACTATCCTAAAATGCTAAATATTTTACATCATTACTTTGGCACAAAACTTTTAAATAAAATTGACCCAGAAATTTCCCACGCAATAGCCTTGTGTTACCTTCGGCTTTTAAACCAGGTTGTTAAGAAAAAAGAAATTGGGGCTTCTATCTTAAAAACTCAAATAGCTGGGATGGAAGTGCCTTCACCCATAGGATTAGCTGCAGGTTTTGATAAAAATGCCGAGGTATTTAACGCCACTCTCTCCTTGGGTTTTGGGTTTGTTGAAGTTGGTACAATTACTCCAGATCCACAATTCGGAAATCCTAAACCACGTTTATTTAGACTTTTAAAAGAAGACGCTTTGGTTAATAAATTGGGTTTCAATAATAAAGGCATGTTATACGTATCAAAAATTGCGAGAAAGCCTAAGCTTGGAATTGTGGGCGTCAACTTAGGGGCTAACGCAAAAAGCATTGACAAGATTTTGGATTATACTAATGTTTTCGAGTTTCTGGCTCATCTATTCGACTATGTAACAATTAATGTATCCTCACCAAACACAAAAAATCTTAGAGACTTACAGAAACCTGAAACGCTAGAAAAGATCTTACAGAACGTCAACACCATCAATGTTTCGTTGACAAGACAAGTACCCATTTTTATTAAAATTGCACCTGATCTTAACAAAAATAATGTGATTGAAATACTAAATGTTTGTGAGGAAAATAATGTGTCCGGTCTAATTGCGACTAACACTACCATTAACCCAAACAATTTAAAAAAACCCACACATTTTGAAGGAGGTTTATCTGGCAAACCGCTTTTGAAACCATCAAACAAAATATTAAAAATACTTGCGAAAAGAAAGATCGCGTCAACAGCACTTATAGGAGTAGGTGGTATATTATCAGCAAAAGACATTTATGAAAAAATAAAGATTGGAGCATCAGCTGTTCAAATATATACAGGGTTTGTTTATCATGGCCCTAGGCATATTAAAAAGATGGAAATAGAACTCAAAAATCTTCTATTACATGACGGATATCGCTCAATCAATCACGCAGTAGGGGCTTTAATTAGATGAGAAAGAAGTCTGGATGCTTTCTATTTTTGTCCGTAAAGTAATAGCTCTGGTCGCATTAAAAATTACAATGGAAGTCCACAGTCCTGTATTTCCCATCAACGGAACAAAGACAGTTACGCAAATAAAAAAAATTGCAAATGATTGAATCATCGCAACTCTTATTTCTTTTCCCCTAGCTGCACCAAGGAAAATACCATCATAAACATAAGAAAAAACACTGACTATTGGCATTATGGAAATCCAGATTAAAAAATCATAACAAATTAATCTAACTGAATTTATTGAGGTCATTAAATCGACGACTAAAAACCCCACGAAATAGAAACAAACACCAATGATACTTGCAAGTATGAAGCCAAGCTTGAGAGCAGACTTAACTACTTTTTTAAATAGTTCCTGTCTCCGTTGACCGATCGCTTCTCCCACTAAAATCTCAGAAGAAAACGCGATACCATCAAGGGCGTAAGCTGACAGAAAAATAATTTGTAACAAAATGTGGTTAGCTGCCAAAATTTCAGAGCCAAAAAGTGTCCCAAAGATAAGGTAAGATAAAAAGACAGACTGTAGAAGTATTGAACGTATAACAATGTTCATGTTCAAAAGAATAAAAAGTTTCCATTTATTTGATAAAAAAATTCCTCTTACTTTTATACTTTCTTTATTCAGCAGAAATTCTCTACTCAGATAGACACCTAAACAAAAGCCACAGAATTCAGATACGATCGTGGCATAGGCGACGCCAGCTATTCCTAAGTGAAGGAACTTTACAAAGATAATGTCCAATAGAATGTTTAAAACGTTCACTACAGCCAATAAGCATAGCGAATGAAAGGTTTTTCCCATACCAAATAGCCAGCCAACAAAAACAAATATAGAAATAGCAAAAGGTGCCGTAAGAACTCTTATGGACATATATTCCATAGCCAATTTTTCTGCACCTATGTCACCTGATAAAAAATAAAAAATAGAAGAAAATAAAAACGAGTGAACCAATATCAAAGCAATTCCGCCAATTACAGCGACAATTAGACCCCTAATTAATACACTAGATATTTCAACCTTTTCATTTGCGCCCCTTGCTTGTGCAACTAGTCCTGTTACGCCCATTCTTAAAAACCCAAAGAACCAATAGATAGAGCCCATCAAAACCGCACCCATAGAGATACCGGCGAGAATATCGAGAGCACCCAAATGACCAATTACAGCGGTGTCCGTTAGACCCAGTAACGGTATAGATATGTTTGCCAAGATTATTGGGTGAGCCAGACGTAATATTTTTTTATCGATTTTATTTAAAAGCTGGCTGGACAATTTTGTTTCACCAAAAAATAAAGCAATAAAAATTTATTTGACCATCTCAACATTTTAATAATATGTTTAAGGCGTTATCCTTGACGTAAACGTCAAAAGAAGTATCAGCTGGAGGTAGGACAATGAACATAATTTCCACAAAAAGCAATGAAGATAAAGTTAACACTATCACTGAAATGTGCAAACTATTCAAGGTAAGTGCTCGAACGCTCAGATTTTACGAATCAAAAGAGCTTTTGTTTCCAATCAGAAGAGGTCAACATCGTTTGTTTACTAAGAGCGATAGAGGAAGAATGAAATTAATAATGCAAGGCAAGAGATTTGGCTTTAGCTTGGAGGAAATAAGACAGCTACTCAATTTGTATAATTTTGGAGATCATCGTACCAGACAAATCAAGCAAACCTACCAACTTGGCTTGAAAAGACTATCTTCAATGGAACAACAGAAAAAGGAGTTAGGACTTGCTATAAAAGACTTAAAAACTCAACTTCAGCTTTGTAAAGACATGCTTCTTAAAAGAGGCGCGGACTCACGAGATCTATAATTTAATATTTGGAAGACAAACTATGCATTTATATCAACCACCATTAGAAGATTACAATTTTATACTTCACCATTTTCTTAAAATAGAAAAAGAGGATATTGAGGGCTACAAAGACTTATCACCTGAATTTACTAAACCTATTTTTGAAGAAGCTGGTAAATTAGCAAGTGAGGTGATTTCTCCATCAAACAAAGATGGTGATGAGCAAGGGTGTAAATTAGAAAATGGAATAGTACGCACACCAGACAGCTTCAAACTTGCTTTTGATAAGTTACGAGCAGGAGGCTGGCTGTCTCTTGATATTGAAGAGGAGTTTGGTGGGCAAAACTTACCCTTGATACTTTCCACAATAACAAACGAAATGTTTACAAGTGCTAATATGTCTCTAACAATGTATAGTGGCCTCTCTAGGGGAGCATATTCTGCAATTTTTCTTCACGGTTCTGAGGATCAAAAGCAAATGTATTTGCCTAAATTAGCCAATTGTGAATGGACTGGAACAATGAATTTAACCGAACCTCATTGTGGTACAGACTTAGGTTTGATAAGGACTAAAGCAATTCTTACTGATAATGGCTCATATCAAGTTTCGGGCCAGAAAATTTTTATTTCCTCTGGCGATCATGACTTATCAGAAAATATTATACATTTAGTCCTAGCTAAAACTCCAGATGCGCCAGAGGGCGTAAAAGGTATATCATTATTTGTAGTACCAAAGTTTCTAGTCAATGATGACGGCTCATTAGGGGAAAGAAATAAATTATCAGTTGGAAAAATAGAAAAAAAGATGGGTATTAAAGGTAACGCTACCTGTGTTATGAATTATGATGGCGCAACGGGCTATCTCGTTGGCGAAGAAAACAAAGGCCTTAAAGCAATGTTCACAATGATGAATGAAGCTAGGCTAGGGGTAGGAATGCAGGGTTTAGCTCAAGCTGAAATGGCTTATCAAGCGGCACTAACTTATGCAAAAGACCGAATACAGGGACGAGCAATTCAAGGGAAAGCCAATCCAAACCAGAGCGCGGACCCAATTATTGTGCATCCAGATGTTAGAAGAAATCTCATGGAGCAAAAGTCATTTATTGAAGGGGCAAGAGGCTTTATCGCATGGGCTGCAGTTCTTCTAGATAGAGCAAAGAGAGACGGGGATAAAAGTGCTGAGGGGATTGCAAGTCTGTTAATTCCGGTAATCAAAGGTTTTGTTACAGATAAGGGTTTTGAGTATACTATAAATGCCCAGCAAGTTTTTGGTGGACATGGCTATATTGAGGAATGGGGTATGAGCCAATACGCTAGAGATTGTAGGATTGCGATGATTTATGAGGGCACGAATGGCATTCAAGCTCTTGATTTAGTTGGCAGAAAACTAGCTATGGATGGTGGGAAACATATGCGAGAGTATCTTAAACTAGTCGAGAATTTTATTAAAGAAGAGCATTCTAAAGATTTTGAAAATGATTTTATTGCCCCATTGAAAAAATCTATCGGACATTTGCAGGCAGCGCTGTTGTTTTTCATGGAGAATGGGTTAAAGAACCCACTCAGTGCCGTATCTGGTGCAACCGATTTTCTCCACCTGGTAGGACTAGTTTCTCTAGGGTTTATTTGGTCTAAAAAAGCTCAGTCCGCCGTAGAGCAACTCAAAAATCCTTTAAGTGATAAAAACTTTCTTGAAGCAAAGGTTTTAACAGGCTCCTATTTTATGAACCGACAACTCCCCGAAACCAAGCTTAGATTAGACAAGATTTTAACTGGAGAGAAGCAAGTAATGAGCTTGGCGGCAAATCAATTTTAAATGGAAAAGGATTAACAGATGGAAGAGGCATATATTTACGATACAGTCAGGAGTCCTAGAGGAAAAGGAAAAAAGGGGTCGCTGAATGAGCTTTCGGCTGTCACACTATCTGCAAAGATTTTAAAGGAATTGCGTGAAAGAAATGGTCTTAATACCGAAGAAATAGAAGACGTGATTTGGGGTAATGTAACACAAGTTGGAGAACAGGGAGGCTGTTTGGCAAGATCCGCTGTTATTGCGGCTAATTATAGTGAGTCCACTCCTGGACTATCTGTAAACCGATTTTGTGCGAGCGGGTTAGAAGCTGTAAACCTAGCTACAAACCAAGTAAAGGGTTCTGCTGGCAATGCCTATGTTGCTGGAGGAGTGGAAATGATGAGCCGTGTGCCCATGGGATCAGATGGTGCAGCGATCGCAGTTGATCCGACTTTGGCAATGAATTCATACTTTGTTCCACAAGGTATTTCAGCCGACATTTTAGCAACTAAATATGGTTTTTCCAGAGATGATGTTGATGCGTTTGCGGTAGAAAGCCAAAAAAGAGCTACAGCTGCAAGAAAATCAGGCTATTTCAGAAAGTCAATTGCACCAATTAAAGATCAAAACAACTTAACCATTTTGGATGAGGATGAGTACATAAGGCCAGAGACCACAATGCAATCTTTGGGTGGATTGGAACCAAGTTTTAAAAATATGGGAGAAGTAATGCCGGGTTTCGACGCTGTGGCGTTACTTAAATATCCAGAGTTTGAGAAAATAAATCATGTACATCATGCAGGTAACTCAAGTGGAATCGTTGATGGAGCTGCGGCTGTGTTGATAGGAAATAAAGAATTTGGGTTGAAAAACGAGCTAGAGCCCCGTGCACGAATTGTCGCAACTTCAAAAATTGGAACAGACCCTACAATTATGCTTACAGGACCCCTCCCCGCAACTGAAAAGGTTCTTAAGCTAAGCGGAATGAGCATAAAAGACATAGACTTATTTGAAGTAAATGAGGCCTTCGCCTCTGTACCACTATCGTTTATGGAACATTTTGGTGTGGAACATGAAAAACTAAATGTAAACGGAGGAGCTATTGCTATGGGCCATCCTTTAGGAGCCACAGGAGCAATGCTTGTGGGAACGGCGTTAGATGAACTGGAAAGAACTGGAAAGTCAACAGCACTTACTACCCTGTGCGTCGCATCGGGAATGGGCGCTTCAACAATAATAGAGAAGGTTTAGTGAGGAAACATTATGTGTAGTGATTTTACCAAAGAGGTAGATAAAGATAACATCGCGGTAATCACATGGAATTGTCTCGATAAGTCCATGAACACAATGACTGAAGATGGTTTAAGAAGTTTTCAAAAATTAGTGACGGAAGCATTATCCGAAGAAAAAATAAAAGGGATTATAATTACCTCAGGTAAGGTTGATTTCTCTGGGGGAATGAATCTTTCAACATTAGAGGCATTAAAACGAAATTCCGGGTCTGACCCTGCGTCTAAGATCTTTCAGTACATAATGGAAGCACACGGTTTACTTAGAAAGATAGAACTGGGGAAAATTAATGATAATTCTAAAAGTAAACCTGTCGCGTTTGCCGCAAGCGGCATATGCGCTGGGATAGGCACGGAAATAGGACTAGCTTGTCACAGGCGCTTCTTCTCATCATCGAAAAACTCAAAAATAGGATTGCCAGAGATACTCGTTGGCCTTTTTCCAGGTTTGGGAGGTACAACAAGAATACCAAGGATGATGGGACTTATGGGAGCATCGTCAATTTTATTAGAGGGAAAACTATTTGCGGGCAATAAAGCTAAAAGCATTGGACTAGTTGATGAAATTGTTTCCGAAGACGAGTTAATTCAAAAAGCAAAGAACTGGGTCTTATCCGCATCTCCCCAGGACCTTGTAAAACCATGGGATCAAAAAGGCTTTAAATTTCCTGGCGGCGCGCCTTATCATCCTGGCGGGTTCATGTCATTTGTTGGGGCTTCTGCTTTAGTAAACGGGAAGACGAAAGGTTTATATTTCTCGGCAAAAGCACTGCTCTCAGCAGTTTATGAGGGTGCGCTGGTTGACTTCGATACCGCTCTTAGAATTGAGGCTCGTTGGTTTACGAAGGTGTTGATGACGGATACATGCACAAACATGGCCAGAACTCTTTTCTTAAATAAGAGTGCATTAGAAAAAGGCTATCAACGACCTGTCGGCGTAGAAAAAACAAATTTAAAACAAGTCAGCGTTATTGGAAGCGGTATGATGGGATCAGGTATCGCTTACGCGTCTATATTGCAGGGACTAGAGGTCTTACTTATAGATCAAAATATCAAGGCTGCAGAAGCTGGAAAAGCAAAAATTGAGATGCTATTAAGTGAGGGTGTAAAACGAAAAAAATTATCGGAAGAGGAAAAAATTCGCCTCCTAAAAAAGGTAAAAACGGGTGCATCACTCGAAAACATTTCCAGCAGCGATTTAGTTATAGAGGCTGTTTTCGAGGATTTAAACCTTAAACATAATTTGTATAAGAAAATTGAGCCTCATCTAAAAGAGGGTGCTATTTTGGCATCTAATACTTCCACACTACCTATAACGAAGCTATCTGAGGTATTAGTGGACAGCACGCGTTTTTTAGGAATACATTTTTTTAGTCCAGTTGACAAAATGAATTTAGTCGAGCTAATCAAAAGCGAGAGAACAAATGATAACGCATTGGCCGTTGCTTTAGATTATACCAGTTTAATAAAAAAGACACCGATAGTTGTGAATGATTCTAGAGGATTTTATGCAAATCGATGTATAATCCCCTATATAAATGAGGGATTAAGAATGCTTAATGAGGGGATTGAACCTGCTCTTATTGAGAACTCGGCTAAGCAAATAGGAATGCCCGTCGGGCCTTTGCAATTGCTTGATGAACTGTCTATTTCGTTAGCTTTAAATGTTGCAAAAGAGACAAAGGAAGCTCTCGGAACAAAATATGAGGAAACTGGAACTGAAAGTATTTTGTTAGAAATGTCCCAAAAAAATAGACTTGGAAGAAAAGAATTAGCTGGTTTTTACGAATATGATGTGAAAGGACGACGTTTAAAACTTTGGGAAGGTCTAAGAACTCTAAACATAGAAAAAAATTCTGCTTATATTTCTACAGTAACTGTAAAAAACCGTCTTGCATATGTTCAAGCGCTTGAGGCGGCAAGAGCTTTAGAAGAAAATATTCTGCTTAGTGTCGAAGAGGGAGATGTTGGTGGAATTTTAGGCTGGGGCTGTCTAATATGGGCAGGTGGCCCCTTCAGTTGGCTTGACCATATCGGCCATGAAAATGTGGTTGTTGAATGTCAACACTTATCTGATAAATACGGATCCAGGTTTACCCCTCCAAAAATAATTAAAGAACTAGCAAATAGTGGCTGCAAGTTTTATAACTGAAAAGAATTTAGGGAGTGAAATATGGATAACTTAATGCAAGATTTTCCTTTGCGCGTAACCAGTATTATTGACCATGCTGCGAAGTACCATCCTGAAAGAAAAATCATATCAAAAGACACTAAAGGAAGTATCACAGATACAAACTACAAGAATATTCAGAGAAATTCAAAAAAGGTTGCTGACGCTTTACAAAAGCTTGGGGTTAAAAAAGGAGACGTGATTGGTGTTATGGCGTGGAACAATCATTGCCACCTCGAGGTTTGGTATGGCATTCCCGGTGTTGGAGCAGTTAATCATAACCTAAATCCAAGATTATTTTCTGAACAACTTATCTATATAATAAATCATGCCAACGATAAAATTTTAATCATAGATCTAGACCTTGTGCCTATAATCGAGAAAATTATTCTCGATTGTCCTAACGTAGAGACAATAGTAATACTTTGTTCCACAGCAGAGCTCCCTTCCACAAAATTTTCAAAAGTGATTTCTTATGAAGAATTATTGTCAATGGGAAGTGAAAATTTTGAGTGGATTAGAGGGGAAGAAACAGACGCGTGTGGAATATGCTATACTTCTGGAACTACTGGCAACCCCAAAGGAGTTGTCTATACCCATCGATCAAATACATTACACGCGCTAACCCAGGCAGCTCCCGATATGCTAAATTTATCCAGCACTGATACAATAATGCCAGTTGTCCCACTTTTCCATGCTAATGGCTGGTCGATAGCTTATACGGCACCATTAGTGGGATCTTCTATTGTTTTCCCAGGCGGTGATTTAAGTCCCTCTTCTCTCTACGATATGTTAGAAAGAGGAGTGACTATCACTGCAGCAGTACCAACAGTATGGTTACTCCTATTGAACTTTCTTGAGAGCGAGAAAAAAGAACTCAGTTCACTTAAACGTGTGGTAATAGGAGGTTCGTCGTGCCCAAGAAGCGTAATTGAAGATTTCCAAAATAAATATGGGGTAAGAGTACTACATGCTTGGGGAATGACGGAACTCTCTCCACTCGGTACTATCTGTTCATTCAAGCCAGAAATCGAAGGTTTAAACGAAAGTGATAAGCTCGACGTACAAGAAACAACTGGGCACCCGCCTTTTGGTGTGGATCTGAAAATTGTTGATGATGATGGTAAAGAAATAGAATGGGATGGAAGCACTCAAGGTGATCTTTATTGTAAAGGAGCTGCGGTTGTTAAACGGTATCTAAAAATGGACAACTTAGCTGTTGACAATGAAAATTGGTTCAATACAGGAGATGTTGCGACTATTGATAAAAATGGGTATATGCGAATAACAGATAGATCTAAAGATGTAATAAAATCAGGTGGGGAATGGATTTCATCAATTGACTTGGAAAACGCAGCAGTTGGTCATTCTAATGTTGCTGAAGCGGCGGCAATTGGAGTTCCTCATCCTAAATGGGATGAACGCCCTGTCTTAGTAATAGTTACAAATGATGGGAAAGAGGCGGATAAGGATAGTATTATAGCCCATGTATCGGAACGGGTAGCTAAGTGGCAAAAACCGGACGATGTGATTTTTGTAGACGAAATTCCACATACGGCAACTGGTAAAATTTCAAAACTGGAGCTTAGAAAATTAGTAGCAAATTTGGATTATAAACATCCAGATTTAAGATAGTTTGGCTGGTTACTCCAAACTCGAAGTTAAGGGAGAGTGGAAATCTATTTCTGATCAACCCACAGAAGTGCTAGTTGCATTTGGCTCGATTTCTATAAATATCTTAAATACAAACGGAGAGCCTTTGAGGCAGTGGGCATATTCCTCCATATTTTTTAAAAATAAAGAAGCATCCAGATCTATATTTTGTCCAGATTTAGAAGAAACTGAAAGCCTTTATATTTTTGACCAAGATGCAGTAAACCACTTGATTTTTTTATGTAATAAAACCAATAGAAAAAAATTTGCTAACCTGTTGCCATGGTTTTTTATCATTATTTTATTGATTAGTTTCTCTACCTTTTTTTCAAGCTACTTTAGAACAGTTACTGAAAAGATTGCGCTCTCTATAACCTCTGCTGAACAAGAAAGTAATCTTGGCAATATAATGTTAAAAGAAATGTCAGAGGTCTCATATTGTGTTATAAATACGCCTAATGAATATATTCGTAGCTTAGAAAAGAACTACCTCCCTATAACGAGTGATTCTATTGAGCTGATTTTTATAAATTTTAAAACCAAGAATAGCATTCTGCTTCCTGGAAGAAAGTTACTTGTGCCCTACAGTATTTTAGAGAGTCAAGATGGAGCATTTGTTTTAGCTGAAACAATCAAATTGGGCATAGCGGCTACAAAAAACAAAGAGGCGATAGAAAAATTTTTTTCTAAGCAACAAAACAAAGCTCTATTAACATATGTTTTTGGGTTTTTAACTGACTTAAATTTTAATAAGGATAATGGTTTGTTAATCAGTTTGCATGGTAAATCTAAGGTCCTTGATAAAGTCTTTACTGACAATGAATGGCTTACATTAAAAAAACTCTGCAAGCTTTAATTATACAATATCTTTCCATCTGCTATTTCTGCATTTTTGTCGACTAATTTTGAAATCATTGGGTTATGGGAAGCAATAATTGCTGAAATATTATGCTCTTTTATTAATTCGATTAGAAAACTCATAACTCTTGAAGTAGTTGACTGATCAAGATTTCCTGTCGGTTCATCGGCTAATAGTAAGGTTGGTTCATTAATAATTGCTCTACATATTGCAACTCTTTGCTGTTCACCACCAGATAATTCAGCCGGTCTGTTGTCCATCCGTTTACCTAACCCTACCTTTTCTAGTAGATGTTTGCCTTTTTTAACTGCAATTTTTTTTTGCATACCATCAAAAAGTAAAGGGAAAATAATGTTCTCTAATGCCGAAAATTCTTGAATGAGATGATGAAACTGAAAAACGAATCCAATATTTTTTCGTCTCACTCTTGACGTTTGAAAGTCATTTTTTGCATCTACTATTGAGCCATTAATATAAACATCACCAGAAAACTTACTATCCAATAAACCTGCAATTTGAAGAAAAGTAGTTTTTCCTGAACCTGAAGGAGAAAAAAGACCAACCACTTCATTTGTCTTAACACTAAAGTCCATTCCATTAAATATTTCAACTAATGGCAAATCACCCTTTCCACCAAAGCTTTTTGTAACTTTCTGCAACTTCAAAACGGTATTACTCATACTTCAACGCCTCCGCAGGATCCAAATTTGCTGCTTTTCTTGCTGGAAAAATAGTTATTACAAAAGAGATTGATAATGATACCACTAATGCGAAGACTACATCTTCTATTCTTAGCTTTGCTGGCACTTGAGTTAGGAACCTAATCTCTTCATTCCAAACTGAGGATCCAATTATATATTCAACAAGCCATTGTATCTCATTAATATAAGTGACAAACAACATTCCAATAATAATACCTAGGACAGTTCCAACCACTCCAATAAAACTTCCACAAATAAAAAATACTCTTAAAATTGAAGATCTTGTTAACCCAAGAGAACGAAGTATTCCGATATCTCTACTTTTGTTCTTAACAAGCATTACTAGCCCAGAAATAATATTCATGGCAGCAATCAACACTATAAGCGACAGAATTATAAACATTACTCGACGTTCTAAATCCAAAGCATCTAAGAAAGCAGCAGTTCTCTCCTTCCAAGACCACAACAAATATATTTCTGCCAATTCATCTTCTACAGTGTTTTTGAATTCATCAACATCAAATGGGTTGTTCAAAAGTACTTCGATCAAGTCAGCCTGATTAGCCCTATTAAAAAAAACTTGGGCATCTTTTATCGGCATGTAAATCCTTGAACTGTCTATATCATAACGACCAACCGAGAATATATATTTAACCTTGTATACATTTACCCTTGGAATAGTTCCAAAGACTGATTTTGCCCCATTCGGACTAATGAGTTTAATTGTGTCATTAATAGATATATTTAGTTTTCTAGCTATGTGGGCTCCTATAGCTACACCATCGTTATAATTTTCAATACTTCCGTCAGAGCTGGCGGGCTTATTTATTAACTCTATATTCTCTAAATCGCCTTTACGGATACCATAAACTTCTACCCCAATGCTGTTATTTCTTTTACTAGCTAGAACTTGGCCTTTGACCAAAGGGTATGCCGCTTTGAAATTTTTTTTATTCCTTAAGTCTTGTATGACGTTTTGAACCTCTTCAACATAAAATCCCTTGTCAGGGTCATCAGTTAGTGTCTTTTTGTAAATTGCAATATGGGAATTAGCCCCAACAATTTTTTCGACAAATTCCATCCTAAAGCCAATCATCACCGCCTGGACTATCACTAACGTTGCTACTCCCAAAACCACACCGATAAGGGCATACCAGGCTATTATAGATATACCTCCTTCCCTTCGTTTAGACCTTAGATAACGCCAAGCAATTATAAACTCATATTTCTTAAAAAAAGCCATTCAGATATTAGACTCTTCCTGGGATTTATGCGTCGTATAAAGTTTTTCTAATACTTCCCCCAAAGCTAATAGATTTGCCTCTCCAGTTCTTCTATACACAAGCTCCACCTTCCTTTCAGCAAGACCCTTCGGACCAACTACTATTTGCCACGGCAACCCTATTAGGTCCATTTTTGCAAATTTAGCCCCTGGCCTTTCGTCTGTATCATCATATAAAATCTCTATTCCCTTGGCGCTTAGTTTTTCATAAACTTCATCACAGACCCTTATACACTCCTCATCTTTATGATTTAAATTTATTAGACCTGCAAAGAAGGGAGCAACTGGTTCTGGCCAAATAATACCTTTTTCATCATGGTTGGCTTCAATAATTGCGCCTACTAAGCGAGAAACTCCTATACCATGACTTCCCATATGAACAGGCACTCTCTTTCCATCAGGGCTTACAACAAAAGCTTTCATTGGCTCTGAATATTTTGTGCCAAAATAAAATATTTGACCAACTTCTATCGCTTTACTTTCTATCCGACAATCTTCAGGAACATCTAGGAAAAGCTTTGCGTCATGAGTATCATCAGTTCTAGCGTAAGGCGTGGTATATCTTTCCACAATTTTTTCAATATTCGTATTATTATAGTAGTCCAGTTTTTCTTGACCTATATTCATATCAAGCAGGGTTTTATCAAAAAAAACTGAGCTTTCTCCAGTATTGGCCAAAACCAAAAACTCATGACTATAGTTACCCCCAATGGGCCCCGTCTCGGCCCTCATAGGTATCGCCTTTAATCCCATCCTATTAAATGTTCTTAAATAGCTTACAAAATGTCTATTGTAGGCATCTATAGCTTCTTTTTCGTTCAAATCAAAATTATAGCCATCCTTCATATAAAATTCTCTTCCCCTCATCACGCCGAATCTAGGTCTTAGCTCGTCTCGGAATTTCCACTGAATGTGGTATAGTGTTAGAGGAAGATCTTTATAGGATGATACGTTAGACCTAAATATGTCCGTTATTAATTCTTCATTGGTTGGACCATATAAGTAATTACGATCCTGTCGATCGTTAATCCTCAGCATTTCCTTTCCATAGTCATCATATCTTCCACTCTCCTGCCACAATTCGGCTGGTTGGATTGTTGGCATTAGCATAGGTATATGCCCAGCTTTTATCTGCTCATAGTGTACTATTTCTTCTATTTTTTTAAGAACTTTAAAGCCCAACGGTAGCCATGAATATATGCCAGCCGTTGTCTGTTTAATCATTCCACAGCGCAACATCAGTTGATGGCTTATTATATTTGCTTCCGCTGGCACTTCTTTTAAAACCGGTAAAAAATATTGGCTGAGTTTCATATTATTCTCCTCAACTATTTAAATAATCTCTTTTTTGTATCTACAGTGACACATAACTTCAACGCTTTATTCAATTCTTGAATGCGTCTCTCTACAACTTCACCATTAATAAAGTCTATTTTTGATTGAAAGCATAATTCTACCTCATGCGCTTTAAGCCTGAAGTCTATTTTATCAAAGAGACTTTTTTCACCAAAGAAAGTTGAAGCTAACCTTAATCCCTTACCTATAACAAGAGCGATTTTTCTCTTCTTTTTAGAAACAATTTTAAATAATTTGTTGTTAAAAACTTTTTCTGGTTTTGCCTTATGTCTGAACAAAAGTATCATGGCCAAGAATACTCTTTCTTTGTGACTCAGACCACTAATATTTGGACGGGTGACTAGCTCTATGCACATTTCCATCTTATAATCGGGGTGTGCGATCCAAGTAATGTCATGTAATTTAGTCGCAGCTAAAATAACTCTTTTCGTCTTGCGTGGAAGATTTTCATATAATGGTGAAATCCATTTGAAGGTATGCTTCGACATTTTAGGAAACCTTGTTTCTTTTTTCTCAAAAAATTTAGCAGCCTCAATTAATGGATCCTTTTTTTTCTCTGCCTCACTGAGATTATGGTATAAGAACCCCTCTCTCACACCAAAAGATGAAAACGTGAGGGTTTTAATCTGTAGCTCATCGATAATAATTTCTAACAATCGAGCTGACAAAGGTAATAATTCCAATCTTTCTACAGAAATATTGATTTCGTCATG
>CACJUU010000011.1 GCA_902596605.1 uncultured Alphaproteobacteria bacterium
TTATTTTTACAAAGCTATTTGCTCGGCTACCAATTTTGAACACTGTCACACTTTAGTTACTAAATTAACCACTTTTGGTCTGCCCACCCCTGCTGGGACACGAGGGGAGTGCAGGTAGAATATTTTTGGAGTGTGCAGTGGATGGGATGTTTGTGGAGACGTTATTTCCTTTAGAGGAAGATATAACATTAAAATTCTGCTTAAGGTCTATAAATTTTCTGTTTCAAATAAAGTGAAACTGAAAGTTCTTACAAAATTATATTGTTAAGCAAATTAATTTTTAATACGATTTTCTGATAGCAATTTGCATACACTTTACCATCTTAAAAGGGACCGAAATGTCTTGGCCAAAGCCTGTAACATTACATTCAAAAACTGTTCGATTAGAGCCTCTATCATTGGATCACTTAAGTGACTTAATAAACGCTGTTAAGGATGGAAATTTATATAACCATTGGTATACCAGCATACCTAAACCAAAAAACATGAAGATGGAAATTGAGAGAAGGTTAAAGCTCCAAGATATGGGCACCATGTTGCCATTTGCAGTAATAAGTTTGAAAACAGAAAAGGCTGTGGGTATGACAACTTATATGAACGTCGATAAAGAAAATAAAAGAGTGGAAATAGGATCAACCTGGTATGCTAAATCGGTTCAGCGCACGTCTCTAAATACTGAATGCAAACTAGTGCTCTTGGAGCATGCCTTAGAAAAACTAAACTGTATATGTGTTGAATTCAGAACCCACTTCATGAACTACCAGAGCAGAAGAGGTATAGAAAGATTAGGTGCAAAACTCGATGGCATTCTTAGATCGAATGCAATTCAGAAAAACGGTACTATCAGGGACACAGCAGTATACACAATTATCAGTAGTGAGTGGAGTTCTGTTAAAGCAAATCTCGAATATCAACTCGTGAAGAGCCGGTAAAATTACTCCCACTCTATATTGTTGCGAAATGAAAAACTATGGGCAATATTGTATCGGTGCCTTTACCGTGATAGCTACCATTCTTAAACTGACCAATATACCCCTCTCCAATTTCATCAAATTCTGACCCAAAACCATCTTTTTCCCCATTCCTCCATTGGCCTTCATATGCTGCCGAAGAACTCGATTTAGGCGCAACTTCAGAGTACCTAGGCTCAAAATCATCAGCCGCTTCTTTCGAGACATACTCAACCATGGTTATGCGAGCAACAGTCATTTTATGGGTTCTCTATTTATTTTTGTTGGTAACAATTTTATTCGATTTTATTGTATAAGAAATTAATACAAATCATTGAATTGATAATTTTTAAAGAAGAAAATTAAAATTTCTTGCCATCACTATTACTTAGGGTTAAAGGGATCTCTGTAGGGGACACCAATATGCTTTTAATATCATTTCTTGCATTATTTGCGTCAATATTTTTCTTGCAATTGGGAAATAGTTTTGGTTCCATTTGATGTTTTGGTGGCGTTACCCGTCAAACTATCGTTGCAATAGAAAAAGCCAAGTACTACCCCACTCTCGAGTTAGCCTTTCTGATAGCACGAGTTTTTGACAAAAAAGTAAGTGATGTATTCGACATAAAATTTAACGAATAGTGCCCGCCAATAAATTAATATTTATTAATGAAATAGAAACAACAATCCCTTGTCTCTTTAAGGTGGTGGATCAAACGAATTGTTTGAGCCTACATATATAGTTTTCGAATAATTAGATTTGCTGCAGACCATTGGTTTTGTTCGATTAACCCTAACAGGACCAGCTTCGACCATTGAGGCTCTCTTGCATTTTGGACACCATTTTTGTCTTCTGATTCCAAAAAATATTATAGGAAGAGCAATGAATAAGATGAAAATCAGTAAAGAATAGTCGTATAAAATATCTAAAAGAGACATACCTGTTTCTCAGAATAATCAATTACCTTAACAAAGTTTAACATATTGTTGACTTGGGTAAACTTGATCGGCGATTTTTGCAGAAATGGATGTTGGTTACCTATTTTTGACAACACTTTTCGTGATTTTCCTGATAAAGCATAAGAAACATGAGAAGGGTAAGAACTAGTTTCTGTCTTGTGCTTTACGCCTTGAGTTATTTCAATGAATCATTGCTATAGAGTGTTAATCACTTTTGGGCACTTCTTTGATTTTAAGAAAAGGATAATCAAAAAGACCAAACAAAATTCACAGCTCATGTCACTGCGGTTCCTTGGAAACAATAAGTATATTTGAATGGGTTTTAGGCTCATTAAAATGTGAGTAAAAACACTTTTGCTATTAAAAAATTTTCTAAAGCCTTTTGTGAATTTCACCAAGTATCTCTTCTGAGGTTCTATCGTCTGCACTTTCTTTTTGGAGGGTGAAA
This sequence comes from uncultured Alphaproteobacteria bacterium, assembly GCA_902596605.1. Classification (GTDB taxonomy): domain Bacteria; phylum Pseudomonadota; class Alphaproteobacteria; order Rhodobacterales; family Rhodobacteraceae; genus CACIJG01. The sequence goes on from CACJUU010000011.1 coordinate 2,359, forward strand.
AAGCCGATATGTTTTCCAATTAGTTCCATGGCTTTAAGCTTTCCTGCCATAGGTCCATCACCAAAGGCTATGCTCTCCAATTCATTAAGAACTCTCTCTTCTCTAGAGACCGCTTGTAAGCGTCGTCTAGCTTCTTTTTCCTTCTCTAGCTCTAAAATCCTTGTACTGACCTTGGGGTGTCTCCTGAGCCTTGAGGCTTCCTCCCAGACGGTCTTATCAGAGATATTTTGAGTATCATAAGCACCTTTATAGGCTGAAGTCTGACTAGTACCTTGAGTAAGGAGTTCAACAAAGTTTTCTTGCTTAGCTGTTAACATTTTAGGTCATCCTTTGAGCATTTTTCAGTACATAGATTATGCTGATGATTAAACAGTTTGGGGAGTAGGGATTAGGTGGGGTATTGAAATTTCAATTCTTCATACATCATGCTTAGTTATTGCCTTGTTGTGGGTAAGGTTGTGGGTAGATATCGATAATATAACATAAAACTCAATTTAAACAATGATTTAAGGGGTATTTATGGCGGAGGAGGTGGGATTCGAACCCACGGTAGACTTTCACCTACGTCGGTTTTCAAGACCGGTGCATTCAACCACTCTGCCACTCCTCCGATTATCGAGATCATATAAAGATTTTTTTTTTTTTCAATTGAAAAGATCTTTTTTAATTAAAGTCATATATCTATACTGATCACACAAGAAGTATCATATCATTATGTATCTGGGAGAGTGTAATGAAAGTCAAAGCATATGCCGCAAAAAATGAAAAAGGCCTGTTAGAACCTTATGAATATGAATTGGGAGAAATAGGGCCTGATGATGTTGATATCGAGATTGAAAACTGCGGACTTTGTTACAGTGATGTTCATTACATAGACAACGATTTCTCAAACAATGAATATCCCTTTGTCCCTGGCCATGAGGTTATAGGGAAAATTACAGCAATTGGTAACCAAGTTAAAGACAGGCATGTTGGTCAAAGAGTAGGAGTGGGCTTTCAGGCTGGGTACTGCAAGACATGTGAATGTTGTTATAATGGTGATCACAATCTTTGCGATGATAGAGTGGGTGTTTTCGTGGGCCGAAATGGAGGTTTTGCCAATAAAATTAGAGTTCAAGATTTAAGTGCTATTCCAATTCCTGACGCACTTGATCCCCGAACTGCCGGTCCACTCATGTGCGGTGGTATTACCGTTTTCAATCCATTTGTCCAATATGCAGTGAAACCCACAGATAGCGTATGTATTTTTGGAATAGGTGGGCTGGGACATATGGCTATAAAGTTTGCTAATGCTTGGGGGTGTGAAGTCACCGCTATTACTGGTTCTGAAAATAAAGTGGAAGAAGCTAAGAGTTATGGCGCCCATAATGTGGTTGTTGCGAGTGATATTGATTCAATAAAAAAGCTTAAAAAATCTTTTGACTACTTATTTTTTACCGGTCATGCATTTAAGGGTAAATGGGGCCTATTTATGAATACTCTTAAGCCAAAAGGTAGACTTCATTTCCTTGGTCTATTACCTGAGCCTCTAAATATAACTATGTTTCATATGTTGAGGGGTCAAAATTCAGTGTCTGCAAGTCCTGTTGGAGGTCCTGAAGCAATGAAGAAAATGGTAGAGTTCTGCGCAAGACACAAAATAATACCCGAGGTAGAATTTTTTAAAATGTCAGAAATCAATGAAGCCATAGCCCACCTTAAAAGTGGTAAGGCAAGATATAGGATTGTTCTGGAGAATTAACTAGACTCAGTTTTTAATTTTAATTGATATCATTTCAGCTACTGAGTTTTGATTCTCGTTGACCTTTTCTTGTAAGTCATTGATACGTTCACGCCTCTCAGAGATCTGAACCGAGTTTTTCATAATATCTATTGCGTTGGTCTGTGTCTTTGATTGAATCTCAATAATGCGTTTCTGATTTTCAGAGGCCATCTCCTCTATTTTTACGCATCTTTTTGTGTTTTGTTCTATACGCTTCTTATTATCTTTTTCAGTAGCCTTTGAGGGATGAAACTCACCTTTAAGAAATTTTTCGTTAGTTGCTAAGTTTTCAGTATTAAATTGTAGCGTTTCCTCATTTTTTTTCATAATCATTCTGTTAAGTTCAATAAGCTTCTTGTTTATTTCAGTGAGTTGTTTGTTCACTTCAAGAATAGTTTTATTGACAGAAGATTTGTGCTCCAGAAAATCTAATTGAGCTTTATTATTCATCGATTCTCTAAAATTTATTTCCACATCTTGCTCGGCAATCATATTGCTCATTATAGCTAATCTATTTCTTAAGATTTCATCAGTTTCTTGATTAGCGAGGTGATGGTTGCCCATGTAAGCCGCATTATAGTTTCTCATAATAGAGGCGTAATTTTGTTCTATAGAGGCCCTACATACTTCCACTTTTGTTTTATTTGAATTTATGAGTATCTCAAGCTCGAATATTTTTCGGCGATTAGATTGTATTTGGGCCTTATTTTCGGGATTCATACGTTACCTCTTTCTAAATGAATTAGTTGATAAAACTTTACTACCTTGGACATTAAACTACTATAACGTAATAAGTGTAAAAAATTCAAAAAAATATTAAATTCCGGTGAACCAGTTTAGGATTAAATAAAAATGTATAAAGAATTGTTAACTTCGCAGAATGGCGATACTTTCATAATTTCTCTTAACAGACCAGAAAAGTTAAATGCATTCACTAAAACCATGCAGGAGGAACTTATTAAAGTTTTTGATTACACTGATCAGAGTGATGATATTAAATCAGTCGTGATTACTGGGGAAGGGCGTGCCTATTGTGCAGGAGCTGATTTGGTTGATGGGCCAAACACCTTTAATTATGAAGAAGAAGGAAACAGGCTCTCTAATGATGATAATCGTGATGGAGGTGGGTTAGTGGCACTAAGAATTTTTAGATCTAAAAAGCCCATAATAGGTGCAATCAACGGAGATGCTGTTGGTGTAGGGGCAACAATGACTTTACCAATGGATATTAGAATCGCTTCAAAATCGGCTCGGTTTGGGTTTGTTTTTTCAAGAAGAGGCGCAGTACCCGAAGCTTGTTCTAGCTGGTTTCTTCCCAGAATAGTGGGTATTTCTAAAGCCCTGGATTGGTGCTATACGGGCAAATTATTTAATTCTCAAGAGGCCTTACAACATGGACTAGTATCAGATGTGATATCCGATGATAAATTGATAGAAAGAGCACTTGAGATTGGATCTAGCTATAGCAGTAAAACCTCTGCAATATCTGTTTCTCTTGCCAGACAAATGATGTGGAATATGCTAGCCGCAACCCACCCAGAGGAAGCACATATTTTGGACTCGATGGCGATGGAAAGAATGGGAAAATCCTTAGATATTAAAGAAGGAATAGATTCGTTTTTAGAAAAGAGAGCTCCTAATTTTCCAATGAAAGTCAGCAAAGATTTACCTGACCTATCCGCTGCCATGAAATCGAAATAATAATAAGCCTACATTTTTAAAGATTTTAAAGAATTGTTTGCTACGGCTACCATTTCATAGAAGGCTGTCTTTTCTCGTGTGAAAGTCTCGTTATAATGTTTTACGGCAGAAATGGGGAGAATAGATAAATTTTCCGATAATAAAGCTGCTGCACACGTTTTTCCAAAAAGAGTTCCGGGGGCAATACCCCTCCCTGAATAGCCGAAACACGATAAACCATTCTCTTCAAAGTTCACAATTTTTGGTATGTGATCTTTAGTCATTGCAATTTTACCTGACCAACGATGACTAAACTCTATGTCGGGTAAAAATGGAAAAAGGTCCTTAAGCTTTTTGTTTGCCCAATTCGTATGAACATATTTTCCAAAGCCTTCAGAGTTGCCCATTGTTCCTAGAATAAGACGTCCAGCGTCATCTACTCTGAAGGAAGACATAATTTTGGCTGTATCCCAACAACCCTCTTTGCCAGGCAAGATTGTACTCATTTCATTCGAGTTTAGAGGTCTTGTTGCAAATTGTGAGTAATAAATGGTAGAAAATTTACCTGTATTGTTTGCCCTATCTAAATCTTCATAGGCATTCATAGCAAGGAATAAATATTTGCTTTTTATTACAATGTCTTGGACATAGACTTGCCACATACCATTTTGTTTTTTAACCTGAGATACTTTTGATTTTTCATATATCTTTGCCCCTAATTCTTTTGCTTTTCGTGCGAGGCCTCTACAATAAGCTAGTGGTTGTATTGTTCCTGCTCTAGAGTCACGAAGTGATCCAATAAATTTTGAACTTCCTACTTTATTTTCGGTCTCAGTCTTATCGAACAGTGTTAATGGCTCTTCAAATAATTCTCCTTGCTTAAATCTTTCAATTAGATCTTCCATTCCCTTTTCTGAGTGAGCACAATGTAAAGTTCCATTTCTTTCGGGATCGCATTTAATTTTGTTTTCTTCAATAATTGAGAAAACCAAGTCGGGAGCTGATCCAAGAGCGGATATAAGCCTTTCTCCATGCTCTTCTCCTAAAATAGATGTGATTTTTTTAGGGGGCAACCATAACCCTGCATTTACTAAGCCAACGTTCCTACCGGAACCACCAAATCCTATGGTTTCACATTCAAGTAATATGACTTTAGCGCCTTGCTTTGCTGCTTCTAAGGCAGCAGAGCAACCTGTAAAGCCTCCCCCAACGACTAATAAGTCAGTAGTTTGGCTTTTCAGGGGTTCAGAAAAATTTTCTTTTTCCTTTGACGTATTTTCCCACAAATTACTCATCAGCTACAATGAATCTCTATTTATAACTTATCAAAATATTATTAGCTAATTAGTCTAATTTTAATGGCATGCCAATCAGAAGACCACCATCAACTGCTAATAGCTGACCTGTAACGTGATTACTGAGTTCACTTGCAAAAAAAAGTATAGATCCAATTATATCCTCAGCTGTTGGACATTCTCCGAGCGGATTTGTTTTTTCATAAGCTATTATAGCCTTCTTAAACTTATCATCTCCAAGACTGTTTTTCCACCAGTCAGTAGCAACGAATCCAGGGCATACCGCGTTCACTCTTATTCCATCCGGCCCAAGGGAGCGAGACAGTGCCAAAGTCATGGAGTTAAGAGCACCTTTAGACGCGGCATAAGCAACTGATGATCCTAACCCACGCAATCCTGCAACAGATGAGATATTTACGATACTACTTTTTTTATTTTTGGCAAGATGTGGGCGTGCGTGTTTTATTAGCTCATAGTTGCTATTCAGATTAAGAGCCAAAATATTTTCAAAATCTTCTCTTTGCAATGCATCTAAATTAGTATGATCAGCAAATTTCGTTCTTCCTGCATTATTAATTAAAATATTAATTGCTCCAAATTCGCTAAACGCTCTATCAATTAAATGTTTGCAACCTTCATCAGTTGCAATATCAGATTTTATTATGAGTGGAGACTCTCCGAGGTGTGAGCATTCATGTGCTACCTCTTCTGCGGCCTCTTTGCTCTTAGAATAATTAATTGTGACTCTACCACCTAATGCACTTATTTTTTTGGCGGCCTCGGCGCCAATTCCTGCCGAAGAACCTGTTATAACAGCCACTTTACCTTCAAAATTCATTTTTAGTCTCCTGAGTTTTTTAATAGCTTAGCAAAATTTCAATTTTTGGCGTATCTTAATATTCGTGTTTTAAATAAATATTTTCAATTTCCTTAAAGTCGGTTCATAATATAAACTGATGCTTTTATGGAGATTAGAATGAAATTATATTTTGCACCTAATTCTAGAGCCGTAAGAATCGCGTGGCTTCTTGAAGAGTTGGGCTTAGAGTATGACGTCGAAAAATATAAAGTTGGGGATAGAGCACTGCGAACTCCGGAATATTATAAAATTCATCCGATGGGAAGGATTCCTGTTTTAGAGGATGGAGAAACCAGAATCTATGAATCAGGTGCGATAGTCCAATATCTTTTAGCTAGACATGGCAATGGAAAATTTGTACCAGCTGTCGACGATCCATCTTTTCCTGAATATTTGCAATGGCTGCACTACGCCGAGGGTTCAATTATGGGACAGGTCAATATTTTAGTTGTTGAGACGATACTTCTGCCGCCTGAAAAAAGGAATGATGTAAACGTAAATAGAGCAATGAAACTATTACGGGTAGCACTTGGAAATGTAAATAATAGATTGCAAGACAGAGAATATTTAACGGGGACCTTTACAGGCGCTGATATAATGACAGGTCATGCGTGCTTCGGTGCTATGAAAGCAGGAGCAGAAATCGACGATTATGAACATTTAAATGCATACATTAATAGACTTTTAAAAAGGCCAGCATTAGAGAAAGCACGCTCACTATGATAAAAAATAACTTAATAAAAAATACAGATCATCTTCAAGCTGAAGTAAGAGATAGGATCGGTATCATTGCATTTAATCGTCCAGAAGCAAAAAATGCATTATCAGATGAATTAACACCAGAATTGAGAAGAATGTTAATTGAATTTGAAAGTAATCGAGAGGTAAGGGTTATAATTATTACCGGTAATGGAGGAGCCTTTTGCTCAGGTGGTGACGTCAAAAGCTTTGCTAGTGATAGTGACCCAGGCCTTTCAAAAGATCTCAGTTTAGAACAGCAAATTAGAAAATTACAAATCGGACAGGAAGGTGTTTCCCTAAAAATTCATGAGATGCCAAAACCGACCATTGCTGTTTTGCCCGGTGCAGCTGCAGGCGCTGGAATGTCTATCGCTTTGGCCTGTGACATCAGAATAGCATCAGAGAAGGCATTTCTTGTGCCAGCTTTTGGAGGTATTGGCCTTTCTGGTGATTATGGAGGTAGTTGGTCATTAAGTCAGCTTGTTGGTCCCTCAAAGGCTAAGGATATATACTTTTCAAATAGGCGCATTCAAGCCAAGGACGCTCTTGATGAGGGAATTATAAATTATGTTGTTAGTGAGTCAGATCTCGAGTCTTTCGCTCTACAAAAGGCATCTGAGATCGCCTATTTTTCGCCTACTGCTTTACAATATATGAAAGAAAACCACAACAGAGCGACTTCAACAAATTTTAAGGAGAGCTTGGCAATGGAAGCCGATAGAATGATAAGATGCTTTCAAACAGAAGATCACAAAAATGCAGCGAAAGCATTTGTCGAAAAGAAGAAGCCAAAATTTGTTGGAAAATAACAATTAAAGGAGAAACGTTATGGTTGATTTTAAGTTTATATTTGATTTTGGGAGTCCAAAAACTTACCTTGTTTACAAGCTTTTGCCTGGGATAGAAAAGAGAACCAATATCAAGGCAGAGTATGTTCCAGTCCTGTTAGGTGGTATCTTTAAGTCAACTAACAATGTGTCGCCTATAGAGTCATTTAAAACGGTCCCAGCAAAAGGAAAATATGATGACTTAGATACAGCCAGATTTGTGAAAAAGCACAATATTGCATTTAACTTTAATTCAAATTTCCCTATTAATACGCTTAACTTAATGAGGGGTGCCATATATGCTCAAGAGAATGAAATTTTTGATAAGTATGTGGAGGTCGTTTTTAAAAGCATGTGGGTTGACAACAAAAAAATGGATGATTTGGAAGTTATTCAATCAGTTCTTTCAGAGAATGGACTACCCGTTAAGGAAATATTTGAAGGAACCCAAGATCAAAAAATAAAAGATAAGCTTATGAAAAATACAAGCGAAGCGGTTGAAAAAGGGGTATTCGGTGCTCCGAGCTTGCTAGTTAATAACGAGCTATTTTTTGGGAAAGAAACTCTACAAGATGTTGAGGAATTGCTAGTAAAAGAGGCAGGATAAATTTAATGAAGCAGCTCATTTTAAAAACTTTGCCTAAGGCTAAATTATCCAAGGATGATTTTGAAGTGCTAGAGGTAGATAAACCGAAAATTGAAAGTGGAGAGGTGTTAATTCGAAATATACTTTTATCAATAGACGCAGCAAATAGATCGTGGATGCAAGGTAGAACGTATAGAGATGCCGTGAGAGCTGGTGATGTCATGCCCACATATGCTATTGCCGAGGTAGTAGAAAGCAACGACTCTCAATTTAACCAAGGACAAATAGTATCAGGCGAAAGTAATTGGTCAGAATTTACTGCTGTTAAAGGATCAGCAATTATAAAACGCCCTAACGTAGGGTCTCTTTCTAACCTTCTTTCTATATATGGGATAGCAGGATTAACAGCATATCACGGCCTCACGAAAGTTGGGCATATTAAACCCGGTGAAACGGTACTTATTTCTGCTGCAGCCGGTTCTGTCGGTATCTTAGCTGGGCAAATTGCAAAAGCAATGGGTTGCCTAGTAGTTGGTTTGGCTGGAACAGATGAAAAATGTAAGCGCTTAAAAGATGAGTTCCGGTTCGATGATTGTATTAATTATAAAAACGTAGACCTCCTAAAGGAATTAAAAAAGGCTTGCCCCGATGGAGTGGATGTCTATTTTGACAATGTCGGTGGACAAATTCTCGAAATTGTACTTTTCAGAATGAATATGAAAGGTAGAATTGTATGCTGTGGAGCCGTAAGTCAATATGACGGCACAACCCCCATTGGCCCTCGAAATCTTCCAGGTCTTTTAATAGTAAAAAGGCTTAAAATGGAGGGATTTATAGTGATGGATTATGCTAAAGAGCATGGAAATGCTATTAAACATCTTTCCGAGATGAATGCAGCAGGGGATATCAAGATTACTGAAGATATTACTGAAGGATTAGAAAATGCGCCAGACGCTCTGATTGGTTTATTAAATGGGGACAATTTTGGAAAGCGAATGGTACGAGTAACTGTTGATCCTTAAATTGAAGTAAAAGAATATGGATTTTAATCAAGCTGTACAGAAGGTCCTTGATACTGAAGAATTGTTTCAGACTGAAGATGTTGAGATAAGGGGAACGTTTTACAAAGCATTTAATAAAGTGCCGGCAGACTTACAGGAACTACTTGACTACGGAAAGACAGTAAGAGAGTGGGAAGAGTTTATCGTTTATGAAAAAGAAAAAATATCATATTTAGACTTTTGCGATCAGGTTAGTAGGGTTAGCTCCTATTTACAAAAAGAAGTAGGTATCAAAAAAGGTGACAAAGTGGCAATTGCGATGCGCAATTACCCTGAGTATTTAGCCATATTAATGGCAGTGGCTTCTATTGGGGGTATCGTTGTCTTTGTGAATGCGTGGTGGACAACGGAGGAAATGGAATATGGGTTTGATGATAGCACAGCAAGAGTTTGCTTTGCTGATAAAGAGCGGATAGCGACAATAAAACCATTTGCGAAAAAGAAAAGTATCAAGTTATTTTCCGTTAGATATATAGATGATCCTGAGATCGAAAAATATGATGACATTGTAAATAATTTTGAACGAGTTGACCTGATTGATGTGGACTTAAAGCCAGATGACGACTTTGCTATTATGTACACATCAGGATCTACAGGGCATCCAAAAGGGGTTGTGTTAACCCACAGAGGTGCGATAACAGCAACTTTTTCATGGCTAATGGCTGAAAGAGTTGGAGGTCTTTTGGCTGATCCCGAAAAGCTTGCGAGAAGAAGAGCTTCAAGTGTTCTACTCCTATCACCATTGTTCCATGTTAATGGATCGCACCCAAATTTTTTCTATTCTATTGCAAGAGGATCCAAGATTGTTTTGATGTATAGATGGGATCCTGCGAAAGCAATTGATATTATTCGTGACGAGGTAATTACCAGAATAACCGCTGTACCGACTGTAGTAGCAGACCTTGTGCAACAGGCAAGAGACCAAAATGTATCTCTGGAAACTCTTGAATTTCTGGGTGCGGGTGGAGCTAAAAGACCGGCTGCCCAGGTTGGAGTTGAAAAACAAGCTTTGCCTCTTGCAGATATTGCGTCTGGATATGGAATGACTGAAACAAACGCCTTAGGGTTAGGTATATCAGGTGATGAGTATGTTGAAAAGCCGGAGTTAGCTGGAAGGCTCTATCCTCCACTACAAGAAATTAAAATCGTAGATGATAATGATGTTCGATTGCCAAATGGACAACTCGGTGAGATCTGTCTAAAAAGCCCAGCAAATATGAGGTGCTATTTTAATAAGAAAAAGGAAACAGATGCTGTCTTAAAGGATGGATGGATGCATACTGGGGACTTAGGAATTTTAGATAATGAAGGACTTGTAACAATAGTGGATCGAAAGAAGAATATCATAATTAGAGGTGGAGAAAACATCTCATGTTTAGAAGTAGAGGGCGCTCTACAGAAGTTCCCTGGTGTTATTGAGTCTGTTGTTTTTTCTGTTCCGGAAAAAAGATTTGGGGAAGAAGTAGGTGCTTGTATTAATATGTCTGGAGATGCGAAAGATAAAAATGAAGAAATATCCTCTTTTTTGAAAGATAAATTAGCACATTTCAAGATACCTGTTCATTATTGGTGGGTAAATCGGTCTCTACCAAGGGGTGCAACCGATAAGTTTGATAGGATAAAAATCAAAGAATTGTGTCTGAATAATAGTTGGGGTGATGAAGATGGATGAACAGAACTATATTTTGGAATCAGAGAAAAAAGTTCTGGATATTATAGGTTTACCAGAAAGTTTGCCTAGAAGAGAAATTAATGCGGTCGGAATAATTGGGGCTGGTACGATGGGCGGTGGTATAGCAATGAATTTTGCAAACGTGGGAATTCGGGCTCATATTATTGAAACAAGCCAAGATCAACTAGACACAGGGATATTTAACATAAGCAATAATTATGAAAGATCTGTTAACAGAGGTAAAGTTTCAAAGGAAGAAGTAACTGATCGCTTGAAACTGATCACCTCATCAACTCGATTAACTGATTTAGGGCACTGCGATTTGATTGTTGAAGCTGTTTATGAGGACTTAGATTTAAAAAAAAACATATTTAAAGAGCTAGATAAAATTGCTAGGCCGTTCTCAATCTTAGCCACAAACACATCAGCGTTGGATATAAATCAAATTGCTTTGTCTACACTTAGACCGGATGACGTAATTGGACTTCATTTTTTTTCGCCGGCAAATGTAATGAAACTTGTAGAAATTGTGCGGGCTAAGTTTACTAGTGATGTCGTTGTTGCAACTAGTCTATCATTGGTAAAGAAAATTAATAAAATACCAACAATTGTGGGCGTTTGTCCTGGATTTGTTGGTAATAGAATTTTGTTTGCTCGCCAAAAACAAGCCTTAAATATGCTTTATGATGGCTTAATGCCCTGGGATATTGATAAGGCGTTAAATGATTTTGGTTTTAAAATGGGGCCTTTCCAAATGTCTGACTTGGCGGGGTTAGATATAGGTTGGAAAAAAGGAGAAAAGACAACAAATCCCATCAGAGATGCGCTATGTGAATTGGATAGAAGAGGTCAGAAAACCAGTGCTGGGTATTATGATTATGATGAGAACAGAGTTCCAAGAATATCCAAAATGACCGAAGAGTTAATAAAAGATATTACTGGAAAAGAAAAAGCAAAAAATATGGAAAGTGCTGAGATAATTGAACAGTGTATTTTCCCAATGGTAAATGAGGCACTATTAATTTTAGAAGAAGGAATGGCACAAAGACCCTCTGATATTGATGTGGTATGGCTTAATGGCTATGGGTTCCCACGAGATAAAGGAGGTCTGTTGTTTTGGGCAAACAAAATTGGCAGTACTCGAATTTTGGATGGCCTAAAGAAAATGGAAGATAGTGGCATGGAGATTAATATATCTGGAATGCTAAAAGATATGGTTAAGAAGAATAAAAACATCTTTGACACAGCAGATCAAAAAATCAGAGTATAGGAGGTGCTTAAATGGAGTATGAATTTGTAAAAGTTGAGAAAAGAGACCACATCTCAATAGTAACAATAAATAGACCTGAGGTTTATAATGCCGTCCATCCTCCGCTAAGCTTAGAACTGGATCAAGTCTGGAATGAGTTTATTGAAGATAGTCAGCAATGGGTTGCCGTTTTAACTGGAGCTGGAGACAAAGCTTTTTCTGCTGGAAACGATCTGAAATACTCAGCGCAACCAGGAAAATATAAAGTTCAGCAACCAAAAAGTGGTTTTGCGGGGCTGACAAATAGATTTGATCGTACCAAACCTATCATAGCAGCAGTAAATGGGTTTGCTATGGGTGGTGGAATGGAAACAGCTCTCTCGTGTGATATTATTCTGGCATCAGAAAACGCGAAATTTGCTTTGCCAGAAGTAAAAGTTGGTTTTTTTGCAGCCGCTGGCGGGGTTCAACGACTTAGTAGACAAATAGGCAAAAAGGCAGCACTCGAAATGATACTAACAGGGCGTAGTGTGGATGCTAAAGAAGCTCTAAAGCTGGGTATTATTAATGAGGTTTTTCCACAGGCTGAATTATTGGATAAGGCTATTCAAAAGGCTGAGGTAATAGCGGGCAATTGTCCATCTTCTGTGAAGTATTCTTTAGAGGCTTTAAATCATATGGATCAGTTGGAAGAGATGTCATCAGCGCTTGAAAAAAGTTATGAGCTTATAGACTTATTAAGGCAAACAGAGGATCACAAAGAGGGAGTGTCCGCATTCGTTGAAAAGCGTGCTCCACAATGGAAGAATAAGTAATCTTAGGTAAAGAAAGGAATTTTAATGTCTACACTGTTTAGTCTTGAAGGAAAAAATTGTTTAGTTATTGGGGCGTCAAAAGGTATAGGGAGAGCTATGGCATTAGCCTTGGCTGAACATGGTGCAAATGTAGTAATATCAAGCCGTAAACAAGATCAATTAGAAGAAACGGCAAATGAATTAAACTCCCAGATCGGAGGTAAAAAAATCGTACCGATAGCTGCTAATGCCGGGCGCAAAGAAGATTTGAGTCAACTGGTTGAAGGAACAAATAAAGCTATTGGCAAGATCGATGTTTTAATTGGAAATGCGGGGGTAAACCCACATTACGGACCTATGTCAGCCATATCCGATGAGGCATTTGACAAAACAATGGCAACAAATGTGAAATCAAACCATTGGCTATGTCAAATGGTTGCACCTGATATGGTAGCTAGGGGAGGTGGATCAATCATGATTACATCAAGTGTTGGCGCATTTGAGCCATCCCTACAATTAGGAACTTATGCGATTTCAAAGTTAGCCGTTATTGGCCTCGTTAGAAATTTAGCCGCAGAATATGGTGCAAAAAAAATTAGAGTAAATGCCATATGTCCTGCAATAATTAAAACAGATTTTGCGAGGGCATTATGGGACGATGATACAAAGGCAAAAGACGCAATAGCGAAGATACCTCTTGGTCGTTTAGGAGAGCCTGAGGATTTACAAGGACTAGCTGTATTTCTGGCTTCAAATGCAAGTAGTTACATTACAGGTCAGGCAATGACTATATGTGGTGGTGGATATATGTGGCGATAAAAAAGGAGTTAGATATGGATATTAAAGATAGAGTGATAGTTGTAACTGGAGCCGCCAGCGGAATTGGAAAGTCTCTCGTTAAAATCTTTTATAAACATGGAGCAAAGCACGTCGTTAGCGCTGATGTAAACATTGAGGGTATTAAGGAAGTCGCAAAAGAATATGGTGGGACTGCGATGAAATGCGATGTTAGCCGAGAAGGAGACATTGCAAAGGTTATAAGAACTACAGAGAGAGAGATTGGCCCAATATCAATTTTTTGCTCGAATGCAGGCATAGGTCACTTAGGAGGAATAGAAGTGCCCAATGATGATTGGCAAAAAATATGGGAGATTAATTTGATGTCACATGTCTGGGCTGCTAGACACTTAGTCCCTTTGATGGAGAAAAGGGGAGAGGGATATTTATTAAATACTGCTTCTGCAGCTGGTCTTTTGTCACAGGTGGGAGACGCGTCCTATTCAACGACCAAACATGCCGCGATTGGCTTAGGAGAGTGGCTTGCTTTTTCTTACGCTAAGAAAGGTATAAAGGTTTCTATGCTATGTCCACAGGGCGTTAGAACTGCGATGACGGATGGATTAGATCCAGAGCTTGCTGTTGCAATGAAAGATGGAATGCTTGAGCCTGACGAGGTTGCCGAAGAGTGTGTGAAAACCATAAAAGAAGAGCGTTTCTTGGTATTGCCTCATCCTGTTGTTAAAAAATATATTCAATATAAAATATCAGATTACGATGGATGGCTCGCTGGAATGTCTAAATTAAACGAACGATTTAGGTATTAGGTCTGCGTTTTAGGGGACGCATCAAACCCTCTTGAGCAACACTTGCAACTAGAGTTCCATCTTGTGAAAAAACCTTTCCTCGATTAAGGCTCCTCGCTGCTCCTGAAAATGGGCTATCCATTTCATATAAGTACCAATCATTAAAGTTAATCTTTTCATGAAACCACATGGCATGATCCAAACTAGCTAGCATAACGTCTCCAGAATAAGCTGAAACACCGTGAGGACGGTTGCCAGAGCCCAACAAGGATACATCAGAGGCATATGCTAGAAAGCAATGATGCACCCACTGCTCTTTGGTATCAAGGTTCCCATCCACCTTAAACCACAAAAAGTTTTTGTCTGAAGTGGGCTCTGGATTAAACAAGTCAGGTGGGTCAACATCTCTTATTTCAATCGGCTTTGGGTTTAAAAAATTCTTTCGCCTTTTTTCTGGAACCTTATCCGCAATAAGTTTCCTTTGTTCATTCCTGTTAAGAACTCCTGAAGGTCCTTTCACATCTTTCATTTTATGCTGATGAGACCAACCCTCTTCCTCAATGTGAAAGGACGCTGCCATATTAAATATTTGTTTTCCATTTTGTATGGCAACTACTCTTCTCGTTGTGAAGCTTCCTCCATCTCTTGCTCTATCAACCTCGTAAATGATAGGTGTAGATGGATCTCCGGGTCTTATAAAGTAAGCATGAAGAGAATGACAGAGTCGTTCTTCAACAGTTTTATATGCCGCGGCTAGTGCTTGCGCAATAACGTGGCCACCAAAAACTCTTGATGCAACCTCACCGCCTTCTCCTTGCCCACGAAAAAGATTACGATCTAGAGTTTCTATATCAAGTAGTTTTTCTATTTTCTCTTTCATAGTGCCTTCATTAATTCATATGCTCGTGCTGCTAGTTTTGGAACAGACAAAGTTTCACGATTTGAGCGTTCAGGGTTAGCGGCAATTCCTGAGAGAGCCCTCTTTTTCACTCCTTGTATCACACACGCCATTCGGAAAAAACAGAATGCGAGATAAAAATTAAAATCTTTTATATATTCTATATCTCTAAACCTACAATATTCTTTGATAAATTCTTCATCGCTAGGTATCCCTAGAGGGCCTCGTTTAATACCCTGTAGTCCTCTGCTAATTTTTCCCGCAGTTTGTTCCCACTGCATGATTAAAGATGCGAGGTCAGCGATGGGGTGGCCAGTTGTGCAAATCTCCCAGTCTATTATTGCCAAGAGTTTAGGCTCATTTTTATCAAAAATCATGTTATCAAGCCGAAAATCACCATGAACTAACGAACGAGAAGAGTTATCGATAGGTATCTTTTTTGGAAGCTCCTCCATCATTTCGTTCATTTCACTAATTTTTTCTGTTTCCGATGACAAATATTGTTTTGCCCACCTGCTTATCTGTCTTTCATAGTAATTCCCGTCCGCACCAAAATCTGTTAAACCTACCACATCGATATTTACTTCATGTAACGAAGACAACCCTCTATTTATTTCGCTAAAAACCTTTGCCCTATCTTTTTTTGTTAAACTTGGTAAAGCAGGGTCCTCATATACTATTCCGTCCACGAACTCCATTATATAGAAATCTACACCCAAAATTGATTGGTCATCACAATAATGAACCATTTTCGCGACGGGTACAGGCGTATCATACAGAGCCTTTTGCACCCTATATTCTCGGTCTATAGCATGTGCCGATTTTAATAAGGGCCCATCAGGTTTTCTCCTTATCACATAACTAGCTGTACCTGTCTCCAGTAAAAAGGTTGGGTTCGATTGGCCAATAGAGAACTTCTTCACATTTTTTAAATGTGAAAATCCCTCAATATTATCTGCAAGATAGGGAATAAGTTTTTCTTTGTTTAATGGATCTCCAGACATTCTCTTAACTATAAGTCAGCAAGTGAGCATTATCTCCATCGAATTGTGGTGCGGAGTTAAAGCTGTGAAGGTAAAAGGCTTTGGGAGTGTAAATGAACTTGGAGATTGATGTGTTTTTTATTTGTAAGTTTAATGTCATCATTTCTTCTTTAGGAGCATTGAGGGTTGTTGCTACCACCCTACTTATTGGTCCTCCAGATGTGACAACTACAACTTGTTTGCAATCAAGATCACAACTAAACTCGAGTGCACTGCTAATTCTAGAGGAAAAATCTTCCCAACTTTCTGTTGCATTTGGTAATTTAGCATTCATCCAGTTAGTTACTGTTGATCGAAGAGTTTTAAAGTGAGTTTTTCTGTCCGTAAAAATCTCTTCAGGGATATTTGGGCCAAACTCTGCTAACAACAAGTCTCTAAAGTCATATTCATTCCATCCAGGATGCTTATCAACTTGGCATTTCAAATTAAAGTTTTCTAGCGTTTGCAGGTGCCTCTTTTGTGTTCCTATTACAACTCTGTCCGGAGATATATTTAGATTATCGAACAAGGATCCCAAAAGCGCAGCTTGGTCATGACCTAACTCCGATAAATTATCATAGTTTTCATGACCAAAAGATGCCTGAGCATGTCTAATAAGAATTAGCTCACTCATGAGTATAGAAAGCTTTTAGTTTGAGTATCGTCTTAGCTCAGCTCTTGCGACCTGTCTTCTGTGAACGGCGTCTGGGCCATCGGCTAGTCGTAATGTCCTTACGTGTGTCCACATATGCGCAAGAGGGGTGTCTTGGCTGATACCCATTCCACCGTGCATTTGTATTGCTTCATCAATTACCTTTAACGCCATTAGGGGTGCTACAACTTTTATCTGACTAATCCATGGTTGTGCAGCTTTGACACCAGCAGTATCCATCATCCAAGCTGCTTTCAAGCAAAGTAAGCGACTTTGCTCTATTTCCATCCGGCAGTTTGCAATAATATCATAGTTTGCTCCAAGTTCTGTTAATTCCTTTCCAAAGGCTGTTCGTGTTTTAGAGCGCCTTATCATTAACTCAAGAGCTTTTTCAGCTTGCCCAATGGCTCGCATACAATGATGAATTCTTCCTGGTCCTAGTCTTCCTTGTGATACCTCGAATCCACGACCCTCACCAAGAATGAGATTTTCTGCTGGAACCTTCACATTTGTAAATTTACAATGACCGTGCCCATGCGGAGCATCGTCGGCACCAAAGACATTCATATATCTGAGTACTTCAAATCCTTCAGAGTCGGCATCTACAAAAAACATGGAATGCCTAGAATGCTTTGCTGCGTCAGCGTCTGTCAAAGCCATAACAATAAAAACTTTACATCGGGGATCTCCAACACCAGAAGACCACCATTTTTGACCATTCAATACCCAATGATCTCCGTCTTTTTTTGCTTCAAGCGATATATTTGTAGCGTCTGAAGAAGCAACATCAGGCTCCGTCATTAAATATGCTGATCTGATCTCTCCCTCGAGTAATTTAGACAACCATTTCTTTTTATGATTTTCATTACCATAGCGCTCAATCACTTCCATATTCCCAGTGTCTGGCGCACTGCAGTTAAAAACCTCAGCTGCTATACCAACTTTCCCCATTTCTTCTGCGAGATACGCATACTCAACAGTTGATAAACCGTAACCTTTCTCTGAATCGGTAAGCCAAAAGTTCCAGAGACCTCTCTCCTTAGCAAGAGACTTTAGATGGGTTAATATTTCCATTTGTCGTTCAGTAAACTGCCATCTGCTTCCAGATGGATGTTTTCCTACTTCTTCATGAAACTCCTGGTCAAGCGGTTCTATGTCATCTGAAACCATCTGTCTTACTTTATCAATTAACGGTTTTACTTTGTCCGTAACGCCTAAATCCATGTCTTTCTCCTAACTAACTAAATTTTAATTTAAACTCTGAAACAGCTGCTTTGAATTCCGAATCCAAATTATGAACAAACTCCGAAACAGTTTCAATTGCTTTAATTGACGCAATGCCTTGCCCACATCCGAAAATTTGTGACCACGCCTTTGGCTTTTCAGATGAAGGGTCAAAATTCATATCTTTGACCGACCCCTCCTGAAGGTTATCTGGGTCCATGCCAGCATTGACAACCGATGGTTTTAAGTAATTTCCAGAAACTCCAGTAAAAAGCGATGAAAGAAGTATATCTTCAGCAGAGGAATCGACGATCATATTTTTATATGCATCAGTGGCATTTGCCTCTTTTGTTGCAATGAATGGTGAACCGATGTATCCCATGTCTGCTCCCATCATGAGTGAAGCAAGCAAAGCTCGTCCTGTTGCGATGGAGCCTGAAAGCAATAAGGGCCCCTTGAACCATTCTCTGATTTCTTGAATCAGAGCAAAGGGTGATTGAGGTCCAGCATGTCCGCCGGCACCGGCTGCCACTGCGATAAGCCCGTCGGCGCCTTTTTCGATAGCTTTTCTAGCAAACGTATTATTGATAATATCATGTAAAACAATGCCACCGCATGAATGAGCCGCTTCATTAACTTCTGGTCGAGCTCCAAGTGATGTAATCCAAACAGGTACATTCCATTTTACACATATTTCAATATCTCGCATCAATCGTGGATTTGATCTATGCACTATTTGGTTTACAGCAAAAGGGGCCGCAGGACTATCTGGATTTTCTTGGTTATGTCGATCAAGTTCCTCCGTTATACGTTTGAGCCATTTCTCTAGCTCGATAGGGTCACCCTCTTTTTCGCGGGCATTTAAGGCTGGGAAGCTCCCAATAACTCCAGCTTTACACTGTGCAATTACTAAATCTGGTACTGATATAATAAATAGTGGGGCCGCTACAACTGGAAGCTTTCCTGCTGTCAATACTACCGGAAGATTTGTACTACTATGTATATTCATCAGAGAACCTCAAACAGGCCTGCGCCTCCCATTCCTCCACCTATGCACATGGTGCATACGACATATTTCGCGCCTCTTCGCTTTCCCTCAATTAGCGCGTGACCGACCATACGAGCTCCAGACATTCCATAAGGATGGCCGATAGAGATTGCCCCTCCATTTACATTAAGATTTTCATCTGGAATACCTAGCTTATCTCTACAATATAGAACTTGTACAGCGAAGGCTTCATTCAACTCCCAAAGATCAATATCATCTATTTTTAAGTTATGTTTTTCAAGTAGTTTTGGAACAGCAAAAACAGGTCCAATACCCATTTCATCAGGTGCGCAACCAGCTGCCATCATCCCTACATATCGTCCTAAGGGCTCTAAGCCTTTCTTTTCTGCAATTTTGGCTTCCATTAGCACAGATGCTGATGCACCATCCGAAAGTTGACTTGCATTGCCTGCAGTTATGTACCCACCTTCAGACATAGTTAGTCCATTTTTAAACACTGGTGACAACGAAGATAGACCTTCGATGTTTGTGCTTGGTCTATTTCCTTCATCTTTCTCGAGCGTTACTTCTTTATCACTTATTTCACCGGTCTCTTTATCTTGAACTTTCATGATTGTTTTGAGGGGCACAATTTCATCGTCGAATGCGCCTCTTTGTTGTCCAGATGCTGTTCTTTGTTGAGATTGAAGAGAATATTCGTCTTGATACTCTCGACTAACATTATATCGAGAAGCAACGGTCTCAGCAGTCTCGATCATAGTCATATACATATCAGGTTGATGATCCTTAAACCAGGGATCATACGCTCTGTACCCGTTCATTTTATCGTTTTGAACAAGGCTTATGGATTCTACTCCTCCACCCACCGTGATATCCATTCCGTCGTTTATAATTTGTTTTGCTGCTGTTGCAATTGCCATCATTCCGCTTGCGCATTGACGATCTATAGACATTCCTGGAACTGTAACGGGTAACCCGGCTCGTATGGCCGCTTGTCGTGCAATATTACCCCCGCTTGATCCCTGCTGTAAGGCAGCTCCCATAATAACATCACCGACCTCATCAGTCTCTATTCCAGCCCTTTCAACTGCCTTTTCAATCGCATGTCCGGCCAACTCCTGGGCGGATGTATCGTTAAAGGCTCCCCTGTAAGCTTTTCCTATAGGTGTTCTAGCAGTTGATACTATTACGGCTTCTCGCATTTCTTTTCTCCGATAATTAAATGAAAACTTTGTATTAGGTTTAATAGATTTTATCACACAAATTTTTTCGTACAATCTTTAAACTTATGACCTTAAGGTTTAACAAACGCTTTTGTAATCCATTCTGCAGCTAGAACTGGTTTTTCTTGGTTCTCAAGTTCTAAAATAACATCGTAAATCATCGTTATTTCACCAGTGTCTTCCTTCTCTATATCCTTCAAAGTAAAATGCCCTCTTATTCTTGAGTTCACTGGTACAGGCGAAACGAACCGTAACTTATTAAATCCATAATTAAGGCCAAAATGTGCCCCTTCTATTCCTGGCACACAATCATAGGACATTGCCGATAGTAACGATACGGACAAAAAGCCGTGCGCTATCGTCGATTTCAATGGAGTTTCTTTCTTCACTCTCTCAGGATTCACGTGAATAAAGAAATGATCTTTAGTTAGATCAGCAAAGCTGTTAATCATAGCTTGGTTGATGGAATACCAATCTGATTTGCCAACGACTTTGCCTAGTTTTTCATATACCTCATCAAAACTTAATTTTGTTAGTGCTCCGTCATTATTAACTTTTTCCATTCTTAAGCCTCCAAAGTCTAATATCTGTTAAGCATACAGCCAAAACCAATAACCTCTTAGTTTAAAATTGAGTTACAACGTTTTTTTTCAAATCCAGTTTCCGTTAAAAAAAGTCAAAGCTTGTAAAAAGTTACAAACTATTGTCTTGACCTGTTAAAAAATTTTATTTTATCAATTAAAAATCGAACTTTTTTAAGTGAAATTAGTAGCGGAGTTTTACAATACTGCTTGATGAACAAAAACTCTCCATTGCAATGAAAATCAGTCATCGTGTTTATCTTACAGGGCGTGGTCAAATTGTCTTCGAATGTACTCCGGCAGAGTTATAGAAAATAGAAGATATTAGAAAAGAATCGCTTGAATTTTAAATATCAAATCAATGAGTAAGATGTTGCTTTTAAGTCATCAGCAATCGTTATATAACCACCTATATATTGGGTCATAATAATACCAGTTAATTGGCTTTTTCTATCGATCCAAAAATAAGTACTGGCTGCTCCGGACCAACCAAACTCTCCATTTTCAGTAAGGCTCATCGCTAATCCTTTATCAGTCATAACTCTACCGATAAGGTTCCATCCGTACCCTGATAACGCGATTGGCCCAAGTCTTAAGGGAAGTATATGGTCAGAAATTCTATTAGTTAACATAAAGTCGTGCATGGATCTTGAGATTAATTTTGCACCGTTTTTATCTTTTCCGCTTAAAAGGAAATTACAAAAAAGTTGATAATCGTCAATTGTTGAAAAAAGACCAGTTCCACCTCTTAGGTTTATAGATTCACCATTTGAAGGATGGCTTTTTTCGGCATCAACTAATTTTAAAGGGGCTTGTTGAAATGATATCAGTTTGTTTGCGTCAGGGTCACCATGCATAGGCATGATCTTTGTAGCATTTATCTTGCTTACGCTAAACGCTGTATCATTCATTTCCAAAGGAGCTAAGATTTGTTCACGCAAAATGTCATTAAGTTTTTTATTCTCAACAACTTCCAACAGCCTCCCAATGACATCTGTGGCGACCGAGTACCTCCACGCTTCTCCTGGCTGGAACGCTAAGGGTAAAGTTGCAATTTTATCTACCATTTCTTCTAAAGAAATATCTGAATCATTTAAAATATTTTCTTGTTGATAAAATTGAGCGACGGAGCAACCCATATTAAAATTGTAAGAAAGGCCAGCTGTATGGGTTAGAAGATCAGCTAAGGTAATTGGTCTTTTTAACCTTTCTAATTCACCGTCGGATCTCAATACTTTTAAATATTTGAAAGAAGGAATGAAATCTTGAATATTTGAGTAAAGATTTAGTTTACAAGCTTCTATCAGTCGTATTGCTGCTACGGATACTATTGGTTTGGTCATAGAATATATACGGTATATCTGGCCTGGCTTCAAAATGGTTTTATTTTCAATGTCACTGTAGCCATATACATCCTTTGATACAACTTTATTGAAATGTCTTATTTCCCACTCAAGACCGGCTATAAGACCCCTATCTACATATTTTTTTGCCACTCGAGAAAATTGATCCACTATATATTTCCTTGTCTTTATTCTCTAATTAATTAAATAATAACATCGTATTCTCAAGTGAAATAGAAAAATTATGAATGTGAAAAAACTTCGTAACAATCCCTTTCAACATTTCGTTGGTATCGAGGTATTGAAATTGGGAGGAGGTAATTCAGTGCTGCAGTTGGAACTTAAAGAGCATCACTTTAATTTATACGGAATTCCGCACGGAGGGGTTCACGCCACCCTATTAGACATAGCAATGGGAACGGCAGCAAGCTTTCCCGATAGTTCAGGTATAGAGGTAGATTCAGTCACTTTAAATTTGTCCGTTGATTATATTGCGCCACCGTCATCAAGAATTCTCGTTGCAAAAGGAAAAGTCACAAAGAAGGGTAAGTCAATTGCTTATTGTACAGCAGAAATATTTGATGAAGATAAGAAACTTATTGCTTCTGGCAGAAGTATTTTCAAATTATATGAGCGGGAAAAAAATAAAAGTTAAGTTTCTTTTAACCTCTTTCAAATAATTTTTCCGCCATAATTCCTACTCTTTTTTCTATTTCTTCACAAGCGTTCAAAATAATATCTTCACGAAACCTAGTAGAAATTATTTGAACGCCTACAGGAAGTCCATCATTGTAGTTCGCACTTACAACTCCTGCAGGAATTCCCATGTAGTTCATTGTATGTGCATAAAACATCCCTGCAAGAACCTCCTTAGTGCCTTCAAGACCTTGAGTATCACGATTCCATTCGTAAGTTGGGTAAAGAAGGAAAGGTGTTAGGACGAGTGGGTATTTCCTAAAAAAGATATTCCACTCTCTAAAGAAATATGACCTTTTTGCCATCCCATGCAGTAAATCTTCTCCCTCAAACGGAGAGATTATTTTAAAATAATTTTCTGCTACTAAGTTAAAGTTTTCACTTCCTAGGTTTTTGTAATCTTTTTCATGCAGAGCCTTTATCTCTCCAAAAAGAGTTTTGGCAGAAAAGTTTGCTGCATCTTCAAATTCGGGTAATTCAATTTCTTCAAGAATATAACCAGCATCCTTCAATGCATAAATTGCATTTTCTAGAGCTTTATTAATTGCCGGATGCAGAGGTTCACCCAAAGTTTCCTTTGTAAAGCCAACTTTTATCGGGGACTTAATTTCATTACTTTGGAAAGGCATATCTACCATCCAAGGATCGCGAGCATCATAATTGATTAGCGACTGCATTCCTAGACGGACGTCTTTTATTTCCCTTGCTATCACTCCTTGTACAGACATTAGCTGAGCGATAAGCCCTCTCTCTTGCGTTTGGCTAGGATTATAGGCAGGGACGCGCCCTAACCCTGGCTTTACCGTACAGGCTCCGGTAGCAGTGGAAGGGATTCTTAATGAGCCTGCGATATCATTTCCATGGGCTAAGCTTCCCATACCGCTCATTACGGCTGCTGACGCGCCTCCCGACGAGCCACCAGGGCTTGCCCAATCATTCCATGGGTTGAAGGTTCTTCCATGTAAAACATTGTCGGTTGTTCCTCTCATAGAAAATTCAGGGGTGTTGGTTCTTCCAATAACAATTGCTCCATCTTTTTCTAAATTATCAACCACCGGAGCATTACCGGGTGCAATTAAGTTTTTTAGAGCTTCCAATCCATTAGGTGTTGCATATCCCTTCTGGTCTATATTTTCTTTGATTGTAATTGGAATCCCATGTAATGGTCCTTTAAACTTTCCTTTTTTTGTAAGCTTGTCCAATTCATGTGCTTTTTCTAAAGCAGTCGCACTTAAATCATCAACTATTGCATTTATTTTATTGTTCGTTTGATTAACTCTTTCAATGCAGCTGAAAACAAGATCTTCCGTCAATATGCTGCCATCCTTTATTAACTTAGCGCTTTCATAAGCACTAAGTTTCCAATAGTCATTCTTTGGCATTGCTTTATCCTATGAAGCTAGAGTGTAATTTTCGTATTTTTGTCTAAGTGTAAGCTTTGATACTTTACCTGTTGCTGTGAGAGGTAGTTCATTTTCATACACTACATCGTCAGGCATTTGCCACTTTGCAAAATGCCCTTCCAAATGTTTAATTAACTCTTCTTTTGACGGTTTTTTGCCCTCTGCGGGAACGACAACTAATAATGGTCTTTCATCCCATTTTTCGTGAGGAATAGCAATTACGGCACAATTTTCTACATCTGGATGTGACATAGCTCTGTTTTCTAAATCAATTGAACTGATCCATTCTCCACCTGATTTGATCAAATCTTTTGCTCGGTCAGTTAACCTTAAAAAGCCCTGCTCATCAATTGAGGCAACGTCTCCCGTACCGAAATAACCTTCATCGTCTATGGCAGCTTTACTGGCTTCTTCATTATTGTAATAACCGCCTGCAATTGTGTTCCCTCTAATGTACAAATTACCTACATTTTTACCATCTTCAGGTAATCTTTTACCGTTATCATCGACAATTTTTAGGTCTACCATAAAAATCTTTCTCCCTTGTGACGTCTGAAGATGCCTTTGTTCTTCAATAGGCAATTCAGAAAACGGCGATATAAGGCGACCAGATGTGCCTAATGGGCTTGTTTCGGTCATACCCCATGCGTGGATAACTCTAACACCCATATTTTCAAAAGCTTCAATTAGCGATTTGGCTGCAGCCGAACCACCAACAAGCATTTCTTCCAAGCCATCCGGCTTTTTTCCCTCTCGTTGTGAAATCTCCTCGAGTAATCCCATCCAAACCGTTGGAACACCCCATGCCGAATTAACAGAGTACTTTTCCAGCAAATCGTAGACGCTTTCCCCATCGAGGTTGGCACCTGGGAAAACAAGTGACGTACCACTTATTGGCGCGCTGTAAGGTATTCCCCAAGCATTTGCGTGGAAAAGAGGTACTATTGGTAAGATTTTCTTTTTTGGTGAAAAAGAACCAGTGTTGTAAAAGCATTGAATTAAAGCATGTAAAACAGTTGATCTATGCGAATATAGTACGCCTTTTGGGTTTCCAGTGGTACCGGATGTGTAACAAAGGCCTGACGCGGTGTTTTCATCAAATTCAGGCCATTCAAAGTCTGAACTTTCTTTTTCAATTAGATCTTCATAGCAAATAACGTTCGGTATTTTACATTCAGGCATATGCTCTTTATCAGCCATCAAAACATATCTTGTTGAGGATGGAAATTTATCTATAAGCGCCTCAATTATTGGAATAAATGTTAAATCTAGGAAAATTAGTTTATCCTCTGCGTGATTGACTACATAAGTCATTTGTTCGCTTGAGAGGCGTGGATTAATAGTATGACAAATAGCACCAATTCCGGAGATAGCGAAATACAATTCTAAATGTCTAAAGCCATTCCAGGCCAAAGTAGCAATTCTATCACCCATTTTTACACCCAGTGATATAAGTGACTTAGACATTTGCCTTGATCTTCGCGCTATCTCTGCATAGTTGGTGGTATGAAGAGTTCCCTGAAGCGTTTTGGAAATAATTTCTTCATTTGGATGAATTTTTTCGGCTAATGTTATAATGTCGGCAATTCTTAAAGGCCGATTCATCATCATTCCATGCATTTTTGAGCTCCCAATACAGTTTAATATTTTTTGTAAAGATATTTATATGCATAATTATTATTGGTTATTTTCAATCTGTCTATTATTAATTATAGATAAAAAGAGTATGTTTTGGCCTATCAAGAACTTATTGGCTAAATAATTAGAGTGTTAAAAAATCCCATTTAATAATTCTAGGAATGTAAATAAAATATTACATAATGTAACTATTTTATTACATTAAGTATCTGATTTTTAAACATTTTTTGTAATTAACGATTGTTTTTCACTTTATTCTCTATATACTCAAGGCACCTTTATTCAGATTACATCCTCTGGATAGGTCGGCTGCGTCCGTGGGGGGACTGCGGGCGCGGTTCATAATCCCCTTAATTTTACATTTTCCAATATTACATGTAGTTTTTTTTTTATAACAATTTACTTTACGTTACGTAACAGTGTGTTACCATCTATTACAAATTTATGGAGCATATGACATGAGCAATAATATTATTGAGACGAACCTTGGTAAAAAAGTTGACCTGCAAAGAATTTCAGAGGGATCTGCATCGCCAATTACCAAAGCAGGCGCTTTTTATGTATTCTCTTTGAGAGTGGCAGGAGATGATGTTAGAGAATATTCCTTTACCAATAGGGACAGAGCTGTTTCCATGCGCTCAGTTTTGGTAAGTCACCTCGCACAGAAAATACAATTAGATACAAAGAAAAAAGTTATCTAATACGTATTATTTTTACTTGTAAGCTTTTCGAAAAATGGATCATTGGAGGTAAGAAGATTCATAAATCTTCTCAATTCTCCTACCGACTTATATGGTCTCATTACTACCTCGAATTTTTCAATTAAGCCTCGTTTATTTAGAGTAATCATATCCACTCCAGTTGCATCTAGGTGACCAATTTTGCAACTAAACTCCAGAAAATAGTCTAAGTCATTACATAATACGCGCTTGTATTCTAAATTTTTGAATACTGAACCCACGTGGCTTAATATCCTCGCCACAACTTCTTTCCCTTGCCATTCCTTCCAGTAGGTTGGTGGTTTAAAGATAATGTTTTTATCAAAAATAGACTCAAGTTCATCCACATTATTTGATTTTATAGCGATAAAAAAACTTTCGATTGTTGGGTGGTATGTGTGCATAATATTTTATATTTTTAATTAGTTATGTTATGTTTGTATATATATCACTCAGATAAAATATCAGATCGAGATAATAATGCCAGACGGTAGTGTAAAATCTAAAAGTAAATCATTAGAAACTAATTTAAAATTTAAATATATGCCAGGTTTTGGTAATGACTTTGAAACTGAGGCTCTCGATGGTGCATTACCACAGGGGATGAACAGCCCACAAAAATGTGCTTATGGTTTGTATGCTGAACAATTATCAGGTACGCCTTTTACAGCTCCTCGTGCTCGAAATGAAAGAACTTGGTGTTATAGGATTTATCCGTCCGTCAAGCATCTTAATAAGTTAGAAAAAATTAATCTCCCATATTGGAAAAGTGCGCCCAGCATAAATGATGATGTTATAAGCCTTGGTCAATATCGATGGGATCCAATTCCTATTACTAAGACGGGAGATACTTTTATTACTGGAATGCGTACTATTACAACTACAGGTCATGTCAGTATGCAGACAGGAATGGCATCACATGTCTATGTTGCTGATAAATCAATGGATAAAGACTATTTTTATTCAGCTGATAGTGAGTTATTAGTTGTTCCACAAATAGGCGGTATAGTATTTAAGACAGAGCTTGGGTTAATCGACATTGCGCCAGGTGAAGTAGCGCTAATACCACGCGGACTCGTTTTCTCAGTATTACTTCAAGACGAGATATGTCGTGGTTTTGTTTGCGAAAACTATGGTCAAAAGTTTATTCTCCCTAACAGAGGCCCTATTGGGGCTAATTGTCTCGCAAATTCTAGAGATTTTAAAGTTCCAAAAGCTTATTTCGAGGATAAAGAAGAAAACGGTAACCTTACAGTTAAATGGTGTGGTTCGTTTTACTCGTGTCGTTTATTAAGATCACCATTGGACATTGTTGCCTGGCATGGAAATTACGCTCCATGGAAATATGATCTTAGAAATTTCTCTCCTGTAAGTGCCGTATTATTCGACCATCCCGATCCATCAATTTATACAGTTCTAACATCACCTTCAGGAATTGAAGGAACAGCAAATATAGACTTCATTTTATTTAGAGACAGATGGAATGTTGCTGAAAATACGTTTAGACCACCTTGGTATCATAAAAATGTTATGTCCGAATTGATGGGAAATATTGTGGGTAAATATGATGCAAAACCTACTGGGTTTATACCTGGGGGGATTAGTCTTCACAATATGATGCTACCTCATGGTCCAGATAAAGATGCTTTTGAAGGGGCTTCAAACGCTGATTTAAAACCTCAAAAATTAGAAAATACTATGACTTTCATGTTCGAGTCACGGTTTCCTCAACATCTTACTGAATTCGCAGCAAAAGAAGCGCCTCTGCAGGAAGACTATGCAGAATGTTGGACTGGACTTGAGAAAAAGTTTAATGGAACCCCAGAAGGCAACTGGTAGTGTCGCTCGATTTAATTAAGTCATTCCTTGAGACAGCGAATAATAGAAATTGTGACTTTCCTCTAAATAATCTTCCTTTTGGCGTCTGTTTCGAAGAAAGCAAAAAGAAGTGTTTTTCCGCTACTGCAATTGGTGATCAGGTTCTTAACCTCACTTATGCTGAGGAATTAGGTCTTATACCCGACCTCGGATTTAAACACGTTTTATTGAACTCCTTTATGTCAAAGGGGTCAAGTTCTCGAAAAGAGATTCGTAAGGTTTTACAGGAGTTATTATCAGAAAACTCAAAAAAAATTAGTGAAGTTCAGAGATGCCTTTTACCCTTGAACAATTGTTACAATAGTAAAGCGTTTGAAATTTCAGAATATACTGACTTTTACTCCTGTAAAAATCATGCGCTCAATGCAAGTAAAATTATAAGAGGGGAAAATGCTGAATTGTCAAAAAATTGGTATACTTTACCTGTTGCCTACAACGGACGTGCTTCATCTGTAGTGATATCCGATAGTGATATTCGAAGGCCAACCGGACAAATTTATGAACTAACCAATGATATTGTAAAATTTGAGCCAACCAAGAAGCTTGATTTTGAACTTGAGATGGGCACAGTGATTGGTGGCAGTTTGCCAATAGGCGAAACATTGGATTTTGAGGGAGCTGAAAATTTAATTTTTGGGTATGTTTTGCTAAATGATTGGTCTGCCAGAGACATACAGGCGTGGGAATATCAACCATTAGGTCCATTCCTTTCAAAGTCATTTGGAACAAGTATTAGCCCCTGGATAGTTTCTCCGGAAGCTCTTGAGCCGTTTAAAACAACTCCTCCCGAGAGGGACTTTCAACTACTCCCACATTTTGAGGACGATAAAGCGTTTGTCTTCGATATAGATCTAAAAGTAACCTTAATTGAGTATGGTGGTACGAAGACTGATATAGTGGAAACCAATGCAAAAGAGCTTTATTACTCGCCAGTTCAACAGCTTATACACCATGCATCAGCTGGATGTGGTATCTCAACAGGAGATTTGATGGGTTCGGGAACAATATCAGGGATAGAAAAAGGAAGTTTTGGTTGCATGTTAGAGTTATCGTGGGGTGGACAAGAAAAAATAGCTTTGAGCTCTGGGGAAAAACGTGATTTCCTACTAGATAACGATACTGTTGTTTTGAACGGAATTGCATCTGCTGAAAAGTTTAAAATAGGATTTAGTTCGTGCTCTGGAAGAATTATAAAATGATAGGAAAAAAATGAAGAAATTTGCGTCACAAAATGATTTAGATGAGAAAAAAATTTCATTTGAAGAAATAGGTAATGATCTTTTTGCTTTTACAGCTGAAGGTGACCCAAATTCAGGCATAATAGTTGGTGATGATAGCGTAATGGTCATTGATGCGCAGGCTACACCAACCTTAGCGAGACAGGTAATCCAAAAAGTCAGGTCTGTTACTGATAAACCTATATCGCACTTAGTTCTGTCGCACTATCATGCTGTTAGGGTGCTAGGTGCAGCTGAGTATAAGGCAAGCAATATCATAATGAGTAGCAAAGCAAGATCAATGATTGTAGAAAGAGGACAAGAAGATTGGGATAGTGAGTTTGATAGGTTTCCCCGACTATTTAAGGGACATGAAGAGATCCCAGGGCTTACTTGGCCAACGACAACATTTGATAAAAAAATGTCACTATTTTTAGGTAAACGACGGGTTGATTTATATTTTTTAGGCAGAGCGCATACTGCTGGAGATATAGTTATTCATGTACCAGACTCAAACGTATTATTCACTGGCGATATTGTTGAATATAAGTCGGCTTGTTATTGTGGTGATGCGCATTTACAGGATTGGCCGAAAACGTTAGGAAAAATTGCAAAATTTCAGGCTGTTTCTTTAGTTCCCGGAAGGGGTGACGCTCTTACAGATCCAAGACAAATAAATGATGCAATTGAATTGACAGAAGACTTTGTTACGTCAACGTTTAAATCAGTCTCAAAAATAGCTAATGCAGGCGGTGATTTAAAAGAAGCCATGTCTTCTTGTAGAGATGAGTGTGATAAAAAGTTTTCCGGTTATGCTATTTATGAGCATTGTTTACCTTTTAATGTCTCAAGAGCTTTTGATGAAGCAAAAGGTGTTGATCATCCTAGAATTTGGACGGCTGAACGAGATAAAGAAATGTGGGATTTATTACATTGAGTCGTGCGGCGAACTTTTCAAAAAACTATAACTATAAGGAATTTCCCTTTAAAATACCTCCTGAGATTGCGGAGGGAAGTCAAGAAATATATCCTGTGGTCATTGTGGGTGCTGGACCAATTGGTTTGTCCTTAGCAATTGATTTAGCTCAAAGAGGTGTAAAAAGTGTCCTTTTGGATGACAATAACATTGTTTCAACCGGTTCAAGAGCAATTTGTTGGGCTAAGAGAACTTTAGAAATTTTCGATCGACTGGGTGTTGCCACAAAAATGATGGCAAAGGGTATTACCTGGGAAACGGGCAGACTATTCAATGGAGATGAAGAAGTTTTCTCATTCAATTTGCTTCCAGACAAAGGCCAAAAATTTCCAGCATTTATAAATTTACAGCAGTATTATGTAGAAGAATATTTGATTGAAAGATGCTTTGAGCTGAAAGACTATATTGATCTCAGGTTTAGTAGCGAAGTTATTGATCATGAACAAAATAAAGAAACAGTCAATATCACTGTCAGATGTCCGAAAGGCGATTATGGGTTGAAATCACGCTACATGGTAGCGTGCGATGGTGCAGAGTCGCCAACTAGAAAAAGAATGAATCTTTCTTTTGACGGTGAGGTTTTTGATGAGCATTTCTTGATTGTAGATATTGTAATGGAAACCCAACCATTTGAAAGTGATAGACCTGAGCGCTGGTTTTGGTTTGCACCAACATTTCATAAAGGCCAATCTGCTTTATTACATAAACAAGCAGAAAATATTTACCGAATAGACTTACAACTTGAAGAAAATATCGATAAAAAAAAGGAACTTGATCCTGAAAGAGTAAGGAAAAGAATAAAAAAAGTTGTAAAGTCCGACAATTTTGAAATTGACTGGATGAGTATTTACAAATTTAAGTGTGCTTCTTTAGATAAAATGGTGTTTGATAGAATTATTTTTGTTGGAGATAGTGCACATGTCGTAAGCCCATTTGGAGCCAGAGGCGGTAATGGTGGTATGCATGATGTGGATAATCTAGGATGGAAACTTGCTTCGATCTTAAAAGGCGATTCATCATGTGAGATTTTAAATAGTTACAATGATGAGCGAATTGAGGCGGCAAAGGAGAATATATTAAATTCCTCTAGAGCAACAAACTTTATGACCCCAAAAAACAAGATGGCTAAAGTTTTTCGTGATCAGGTTCTTAAGATAGCAACGAGTAATAAATTTACTCGAAATTTGATTAATTCGGGTAGGCTTTCTGTCCCATTTAAGATTAATAGCTTTAAGCTCGATAATGAGTACAAAAATGATCCCTTGCTAGGATCTATATATATAGACTTTCCAATTCTTGATAGAAAAGGAAATCGATTGTTTCTCACAGATTTGATTGCTAATAGCTATAATTTGCTGTTATTTTCTAAAATTAAAATGGAGTTTCCGAACAATTTAAATATTATAAGTGTTGGGAAAAAAACCAATCAAGATGTGGATTTCGTAGATTTTGAAGGAAAAGGTTTAGAAAGATATACATTGGGTCTAAATTACCTTATCAGACCGGATGGTTACATTGTAGGCATATTTAAAGAAGTAAATATTGAGACATTGGAAAAATATATGCTCTAGATATTACGTTTTGGGAGAAAAAAATAAATGCCACTAAATGACGAACTTTACTCACGACTTGTAAATCTCTACCAAGATCTCGATGACCAAAAAATTCATCAGTTAAACGCTAGGATTATTTTACTTCTATCAGAAAACGTATCAGACTCTTTAGTCATAGAAAAAATAATCGAACAAGTCGAATCTGAAAAGAAAAACCCTCAAATATCGATTGCTTAAGAGCATTTTCTAAAAGGGTAAAGTACCGCGTAGAGAAGAGATTATCGGGATTATTTTTTGTAATAAACCCAGAAAATTAATCCCAAATTTCGGTAGAAGCCAAAAAACTAAGGCTAATAAAATTACAGCGCTTATAATTAAAACAATATTTTGCGGCCTGAAGGTGTTGCGATCAGAATCGAGAATTCTCCCTACCGTGTCTTTAGTCTTGTTACTGTCTTTGGTTTTTAAAAACGGTTGTAATATCCACGCTACAAATAAAATTAGAATTAATAAAAAAATCAAATGGACCATGAAAATATTCTCTCTGTTGTTAGTTGCTTCAAAATTTGAAGTTAAATTTACTGTTTTTTGAAAACATATTCTATATCTCCCCAACAGTTAGTCGGAGAAATCCATAATAACTCTACGTTTTTAATGCTCAGGCTACTCTAAAGAGACACCTTATATTTAAAAAAGATTAATGGAGTTTATATAAAAACAGATCTACGTAATTGTCGGTATTCGGTTTTTATTTGGGTGCAGCGATAACCAGTTTCTTGCTAAAATGTTAAATTCAATACTAGCTAGCTGCCTTTATTTTCTTTTATAAAGATCTTCATATCTAATGATATCATCTTCACCTAAATAACTTCCAATTTGAATTTCAATCAAAATGATATCAGACTCACCAGGGTTCTCAAGTCGGTGTCGGGCACCTTGCGGTACATACACAGAATAACCAGAGCGCAGTACCTTGAGATCATCTTCGACTGTTACTTTAGCTGAACCGCTTACCACAACCCAGTGTTCTGATCGATGTTTGTGGCTCTGCAAACTAAGAGAAGCATTAGGCTTCACACAGATGCGCTTCACCTGAAATTGGTCTCCTATTACCAGACTTTCAAACCATCCCCATGGTCTATAATCTTTTGGATAAATCTCAGACTGCATTATGTTCTTTGACTTTAGCATTTCCACCGCTAACTTAACGTCCTGAACACGAGTTTTATCTGCAACTAG
Organism: uncultured Alphaproteobacteria bacterium; assembly: GCA_902596605.1. GTDB lineage: Bacteria > Pseudomonadota > Alphaproteobacteria > Rhodobacterales > Rhodobacteraceae > CACIJG01. The sequence continues at coordinate 35,739 of CACJUU010000011.1, forward strand.
GACAGCGTCAGGCATTGCCACAGCAATTATACCATCTAGGCCAATACCTACCATCTGCTGTTCTATGCTTTCAGAGCGCAGCAAAGTATTTACGCACTCGATAGCATGCGTTGTTTCGGTAGTCACATTTCCCGATTTGTCTTTTTCACTTTCCAGCCAAATTGCATCCCAATCTCCGAGATCAGACCAAGCTGATCCATATGGAACGCAAACTAAATTGTCTATTTTCTCCATAATTGCATGATCAATACTTATGGCTTCCAGACTTGACCATGGATTTTTCGCTAGACGTAGAAAACCTAAATCGCTCACGGCATTTTCAATCGCTTCACTAACTAGTCTTAAAGTAATTGCATTGTACTTAGCATATGCATCAATCATGTCTACTGCCTTGAATAGAAAAATACCCGAATTCCAAAGAACATTACCTTTTGCCAGCAGTTGCTTAGCATTCGAGAAACTTGGCTTTTCCAAAAAGTTTACTACTTCTGAGGTGCCATAGTCGTCAATAGAAGATCCCATGATTTCTATATAACCGTATCCTGTTTCAGGTCGCGTTGGCTCAATTCCAAAGGTTACAATTTGGCCAGCTCTAACTTGTGTTACGCCGGCTTTAACTGCCTCATGAAATTTTATTGTATCTTCAATGACGTGGTCTGATGGAGCTACCAATAAAATTGCCTCTTTGTTTTTCGAGTATGCAAAGATTGTCGCTGCAAGTATTGCCGCTGCAGTATTTTTTGCTTCGGGTTCGAGCAAGATTGGTCCAGGATTAATACCTACCTCTTGCAATTGTTCCGTAATAATAAATCTATAGTCTTCGCTAGTCACTGAGATTTGCTCAGAAAATGTCACTAAACTTGATGATTTGAGCCTTTCAGCACTTAGTTGAAACAGTGATTTGGGTCCAATCAACTGCGAAAACTGTTTAGGATATGTTTTTCGAGACAACGGCCAGAGGCGCGTTCCTGATCCTCCTGCTAACAATACGGGGTCTATAGAGTCAATCAATTTACCTACTCCTAATACTACACTAAATCTATTGATATAAATCTTGTAAGGCGTTTAAAATTAATAAACAAATCGTCATCAATCAATAAGTTAATTAACTATCTTAAGTAATATAAACATAACAAAACAAAAAAAGTAAAGCATCGAGTAATTACTTCGATTCATTTAATAAATGACTTTTTAGAGAAGTCAAAAATGCCGCTAAAGACAATTTAACTTAAGCGTTTGTCCTGTAATATAATCAGTGGGCAAATACCAAATATTTATCGACACAAAATTTCCTGTTACGCTTAATCATATGACTGAAAAAGACGGTTACCCTCAACCAACTGGACTCTACTTCGCGATGTTATTGAGATTACACTACCAAATTCGAGATGAAGTATTGGACTTCCTGTTGTCGGCATTTCTGCGGAAAGGTTTGTAACAATAAATCGAGTCAAGTGAATATATCAGGTCAAAGTTTTTGCCAAATGGTATTGTATTTACTCCATCTCGAAATTGCTGTAGTTTTTTTAGGTCAATATAAAGTTGAAAAAATCTAATCCGAATATTTCACCATAGCGTCTTTTTGCATTCAATTTAATCTTAGCCATGTGCAAAACCTACCTCCAATATCATTTTTGAAGCAACATTACCAACAACGCTATCTATCAATCTAAACAGACTGACCTTCTGGTACACAAAATGGCTTCCAGCATCCTTATTGACCCAGAAGTTGTCAACTTTCTTAAAATTCCTGCTCCTTTTTCTCATCTTTCCTTATTTTTCACTTCCCCAATGTTGAGTACCCATGTAACCATTGAATTTCTAAAATTGCAATTCTCCACTACTTTACTTATTTGGCTCTCTAAATTAAAAAATATCAATATGAGCAATTCAACAGCAATTGACGGTCAAGCATGTCAGATTGCGCTTTCCAGCCTCTGATTTTTGACGTAATTGAATTAAATTCTTAATCCGACTACATGTTTTTAATTACTTAATTTTTTTATTATTCCTTTTTACTATTTAGATAAATTAGCTCGCAATACCTCATGAAGACGAGCACCGATACAAAACATACCCAAGTATTTGCCTGAGTATTCAAAGACTACGAAATCACACCTTAAACGTTCCATCAAATCTCTAAAATGGTAATTATCTTGAATGTCATCAAATATCACCAGAGCATTTTGGGATAAACATGGTTCCACTAGCTTCCATACTAACTCTCGACCAACAACCGTTTTATTGCTATCGTAATGTAGAAAATCAACCGACTCCACTTTAGACAAAATTTTTGGTAACGAAACTCGATCTTCACCTAAATATAGGTTCCAATTTTTCTTTAGTTTATCATCTACTATCAAGCCTACGACTTTATCGCTTCCTTTTATATTTGGATATGGCAAATCACTCGAAAACAGCGTACCTCTAGAGTTTGCACTTATTGCTGTCAAAATTGATGAGGAGCTCCAACCTGAAGCAACACCAGTTTCAATTGCAATATCTGGTTTAATCTTGCGAACTATAAAATATATTAATGGAAGGGCCCCTGCGCCTCCTTGCCGTACATCGCTTCGTAAAATTTTCTCTCTCCCTGTGCGTTCCAATGATAGCGAAAATTTCTTAGCTTCACTCCACAGCGCTTTATCGATTTCTTCACAAAAACCATCTATCTTCACGGCCCGCTGCTCAGCCCAACGCTCGGATGTAAATTTGCGATAGTATCTAAATAATCGCTTCAAACGGTCCTTTAGCATTTGAGGTAATAATTTTTTCAAGCTACTGGAAAACACATGAAAACCTTTTAGATCAACTCAACATTTCTTTATTCAAACTTTATTAATTAAATAACTTCTTCATTTTTTTTTAGCTTATAGTTTATAAATGTAAGCCCAAACTATATTAAGAAGGAAAAATATGATCATAATTTTATTAGCATTTTAAAAAAAATTTCCACTAGATTCGCATCAAAACCCTGTCTGCAACTCTTATCGCCACAAAATTAGACTTTTTATTTTCTTTAATAGCTAATAATAGCCACAAAGCAATCCAAGCTACTGAGACGTACCGCGTAGAAGAGCCCACGTTATAAACCGATAGTGGGATACAGTACATTCCAAGAATGATGAACAAAAAAAATGCGTCTTTAAATATAAATTTGTTAACAACCTTAATTAAAAGAAATATTTTTGCTATTCCTAGCGGAAAAAAAACTAGAAAATAACTCTCAAATGGGAAGAAAACAAATATTGTTGTGTAAGCTCCGATTAGAAAAAAATTTAAAGCCTCAAAGCTTAATATTTTGTCGGGCGTTGTAACCCAATCGCGGTGAGTACTAGCATCTGTAGCAAATGATAATTCGATGATTTTAAAAATTGGACCACTTAGTTCGTAGAAATCCAAGATTATTACTATCGACAAGGTCATGCCTAAAACCAGCATTAATTTTCCACGCATATTAATTTTTGATATTAAAAGAAATACGTTTTCTTTGCGTAATAATACAAAAAGAGCGCTAAAAGAGAAATTTCTAATATTTTTACTTTCTAAAATTAGTATGAAAAGAAAAATAGAGAGAAATTCCTTACTCTCAAAATAGAAGTATTGTAGACATATCGGATTAAATATACTTAAGCTAATAGCGATATTTGTATAAGTTACTTTTAGCTTTCTAATATACCTAATTATTATGAAGCTAAAGAGTAAAAAGCCAAGTAGCCAACTCGGCAACACTACAAGTTTTAAGTAAGTGTAACAGAGGATAGTTAAATTTTCTGTTTGTATCTTTGGGATGCTTCCTTGAAACAAAATTGTGTCCATAATATTAAATTCTACTTTTCCTCTATACTGGCGGTAATCTCCTAATGTGGTTAGTGTTAGTAAAGAACTCGATAATAGAAAACACATGCATGCATTGTAGAGCATAAAGAAAAATGTAATGGCGCGTCGATTTTGGCTTTTTAAATTAGTCAAGCTTTTATGGCTTTCATATACTCGGCTACTACTATCTGTTCATCGAATAAGTAAGCTTTTTTTCTTGACGCACTGCTCATTCGTTGAAGAGTTTCCAGGCTAAGATTAGATGTCAATATCATTTTTTTACATAAATCTTCAAAGTCTTGTTCTTTGCATAAAAAACCATTACGTGAGTGATCAATAACGTCTCTACAACCAGGCCGATCAGTAGTTATAATTAAGCAGCCATGAACTAAAGCTTCTATCAAAACCTTGGGAACACCCTCATTATAATAGCTTGGCAGCACTACGCAATGTGCCGTTCTATAATACGCTGATGTATCTTCAACAAAACCACTCATACAGACTGAGTCTAACGCCATTACCTCCTCTATCTCATTGGTACTTAACCCAGGGATAGGCATCTGTAATTTGCCCACAACATAAAATTTTAAATGCGATTGGTCCTTTAATTTTAAAGCCGCCTTGAGATATTCAGAAATCCCTTTTTTTTTAAGTAACCTACCGATAAACAGAAAAATAAATGGCTCACGATCATTAAATTGTTTCGGGTTATACTCAAATTTTTTAATATCAATGCCCGAACCTGGTAAAACGGAAGTCGTTTGGCGGCAAATTATTTTATATTTTTTATAGGTATCTTGATCGCTTTCGTTTTGGAAAAATACTTTAAAAGCTTTCGAAAATGATAATTTCAACAATGGTCTTAATATTTCAAATATTATTTTGTTTGAATCAAATGTATCGCCGAGTCCAGTTACATTAGGTATGAACTTAAATCTTACAAAATGTCGCGTCAGTCCAACGTATAAATTTAGTTTTATCGTGAAAGTAAAACAAACGTCAGGCCTGTATATAATAATGGCGAGGGCAACTTGCAAAAAAGTCAGAAATTCCCTAAATGGGTTCCACGAATTAGCTCTGATCACAAGTGGAAGATGCTGCGCACCCATAACGGCTAATTTTTTAGCATAAACATCGCGAGGACAAATGACATAAACATTGTAGCCAGATGATAATAACTGCTGAATTAGTAGCTGTCGAAAGTTGTAGATAGCAAATCCTGAATTTGCGACAAGAAAAATTCTCATAAATTCTGCTTCATACTCTCTAATATCCCAATTATTTCCTGTGCACAATTATTCCAGCAAAACTTCTCACTCATTTTTTTTGCTGAAGTCGCTAACTTAAAATGGATGTTATCATCGCAGAAAATACGCTGCATTGCATCGCATATATCTTCAACAGAATCGGGATCGATTAAAATTGATGCTTCTTCAGCAATTTCGCGAGTGGCAGTCCTGTCTGAGGTAATGATAGGTAAAGAATGATACATAGCGTCTACAATAGGAATACCGAAACCTTCATATAGAGACGGAAAAACTAAACAATGTGCATTAACGTATAAGAACTTCATGTCGCGATCATCAACGGACTCTGCTAAGACTACGTTGCCAGATATATTTATTTTATGACAAAGAGATGCAAGTCGATTTACACCACTTCCGATAATCACCAGACGGAGATTATCGGTATCTCGTTCTCGTGTTAATAACATCTTGAACGATTTTATTAAATTCCTCAAATTTTTGTGAGGGCGATCTTCAGAAACACATAGAAAGAAACGTTGGTCTTTGAGTTTTATGAAATCTGAAGATTTTTCTTCATAGTATGGAACAGCATAAAATTTTGATGGACCCTCGTAAACAACCGTTACATTAATAGAACTTTTAAATCTTTTCTCAACTTCAGCTTTCGTGAAATTTGATACTGCTATAACTCTATTTGCGCTTAGCAGACTTTTCCTAATTAATATCGTTAGAAATAAAGACTTCCATCGTCCAATCAAATTCGGGTAGTTAAGATATTTTAAATCATGAATTGTTGCAATAGTACTGATCCTCGGTCCAATTAGTGGAGAGTATGAGGACAGGCTATAAAAAATATCATAATTGCTGAATTTTACATAGTTTACTAAAAAATATAATTCCTTTCTTATTGATAAAAGTGGACAATCTAGATATACAAAGTTTATTTTCGAATTGATGAAATCTGATCCATACCTTTTTTGAAAATCAGAAACATTATGAAGAACAGTAAAATCAATATCACTGTTATTTACTGAAAGCTCTTTGATTATTGAGTAGCAATATGTTGTTAGGCCTGAGTAATTATCTGACCACCCTAGTGCATCAATCAGAACTTTATTCAATAAGCACCTTTTCGTACATTTTTAAAAGTTTTTCACGATGCAAACTAGGACTATGCACGTTCAGGTCATACGTAGGTTTTATGTCGTGAGCCATAAGTTCCTTCATTTTAAAAAATATCTCTTTCGAAGTATTTTCTCTCACTACAAATTGAGGGTTGCTTTGGACAAATTCATCGACACAGTTCGGCAAAAGAACTTTTTTTTTGTAATAGAGGGCTTCCAGGGCAACCCTACTAACACCCTCTAACTTAGATGGTTGTAAAACTAAAGATGACCTACGTATGAATGCTAAAACCACCTCTCGACTTTGTTCACCAAGAAAAATAATTCCATCGGAAGCTTCCATATATCCTTTTGATTGTAAATCATACATGTCTCTTCCAATTAAAACCAAGTCAACAGTGGGGTCTATTTGTCTATATAATTTAAATGCTTCTAAAACCTCAAATATAGATTTTCGTTCTATCAACTGTCCAACAAATAACATAAATTGATTTAAATTTTCGCCTAATAATTCATCAACAACAGCGTCGTGTAGTGGTAAATTTTCTTTATGAGAAAATTCGATTACATTTGGTATTTCTACAATCTTGCTGTCATCTACGCTTGCTCTTTTTAATTGTTTCGAAATATTTGTGGAAATACTTAAATAAGAATTAACACCAAATGATCTCGAGAACACGCTATCGTTTTCGGCATTTGTTCTAATGTCCATTATTATTTTTATATTTAAGATCTTCCTCAAAAAATAACATAATACAAATATTGGAGGATAATAGTATCTTGTAAATTGAACGATATTTATCCTGTAGTAAATCGCTAGTATTGGTATAACTAGAACTATAATGGAGTACGCGCAAAGAAAGCTGAAAACCGAGTATAAAAATAATTTATTTTCCAAGCTATCTCGCCTTGGGATTATTCTAAAAATCGTTACGGACTCTTCTTCTTCAATTAATTTGTGTTTTCTGTGATATTCTGTTACCACTACTATTCTGTTAAACATTTGAATTTTTTTTAAGTTATCAACTAAGAGTGGGAAATATTGACCACCACCACCACCATATGGAGCATAAATTGGACACAGAATAAGTATATTTCTAAGCATTAGTTTTTCTTTTTATATTGCTCTTACATAGGTTAATAATAGCGTCTCCAAGGTGTCGGTGGGCGTCCTGCGAAAATGCGTTTCGCTCAAATGAGAAGGAATTCTGATATATAGATTTAGCTAATTTCTCATCGAAGATGCGATTTCTTTCAAATCCTGTCTCTATTGACTTTATAACACCTTTCAACGTATCAATACCAATACGATAAGGATAGTCATGGAATGCGTCGAATGCACCGTGTCCAAAAGTGAAACATGGAATATTTTCTAGAAGACATTCCATCCATATGGATGAGCTTATTGTTAATACCGCTAGAGAATTTCGAGCTAAAACTAAACTGTCTTCTCCTGATCTCGCAAAAATTAAATTTGAGATTTGAGTTAGCTCTTTTATGAATACATTACTATAGGTATGCTCGACCCTGGGATGTAGTTTTACGACGAGTTTGATAGAGGGGGGAAGATTGAAACAAACTATTCGTAAAAGCTCAGTTTCATCAATATTATGGTATCCTCGAACCATGGTTTGTGCTTCCTCAGGTTGGTGTATTGTGTAGAAAATATAGGTTTCCGAGGACAACTCTTTTGCCGAGAGTCCCATCTTATTGAGTTTTCGGAAGCGTTCATAAATTTTTCTATAACCTACTAGTCTAAAACTTAATAATCTCTGCATTCGTGATTTAAAGTAGCGTATTACGTTTGAATGCAACATGAGTGTTATTTTCGAAGCAACAATGTCTTTTCTATTTTGAACCTTTCTTAAGTACTTATTTTTATTTCTTTCATTAAGTAAACTATTCCTTAAATCGTCAATCTCTGTTACTGGCTTATCCGATTTATTTAACTCAAGATAGGGAAAACCAAGTTCATTGCTACAAAACATAAACTGCCTTAAAGGTAGTAAACTCGGGTGATAATAAAAGCTTCTGGCCAAATTCTTAGATACATAGTGTATGATCCGACGATCAAGTTCAGAAGCAAGTGGCTGGATTACGTAGTCATATTCTAATTCCGAATAAATTTTTTCCATCTCATTAAATTTTATAACGCACTGATTGCGTAATTCATTTTTTGAATAATATTCAAATTTATTTTGAACCCACTCAACATGAACAAACCGGTCAAGAGTTTCATTAATGTCAAACTTATCACATATGGTAAGCCAATGCTTTGCTCGTTCAATATTAGATAAATGAGATTTATTGATTTCTCCTGAAAGTACTTCACATTCATAACCTGATTTTTTTATTCTTTTCTTGATATATTTTTTATTACTTATGAAACATACGTTAACACTTTTTGCAGTTAAGTAATCAGCTAATCGCAAATAAAATATCATGTGACGCGTTGTATGTAATTGAGTAATAGCGACTTTCATCTTATCTATTTTTTTTCAAAATTAGTTCATGAATTAGCGGATGCCTTTCCAACTTTTCTAAAGTAACACTACGAACTATTTCTCCACTTAACTTGCGTTGCCATTTCACTATTTCGGTTATTTTTACATTAAGTTTATCTAAGCAACAAACGAAGCAATTTTCGCCTGGAATGAGAAAGTCTACTTCTTCTACATGATGAGTAGAGCATACAACTGGTATCCCATTTAGCAGAGCCTCAATCATAGAATTTGATGCGCCTTCGTACTCAGAAAAATGAAGAGAAAGATCATACTGCTGGAAAGCTATCTCGTGATAAGGTATAAAACCATGTAAATTTATATTAATTTTAATATTATTCGTCTTTTTAAATTCATTTATTGTCTGCCTTAATGTGTCGTATTCTGAGCCCATACCATAGATATCGACTTTGATTAAATTATGGATATGCGTCTCCATCAACTTTTTTATGGTTTCGAGTATCCGCTTTTGGGGTTCTAACCGAGAAACAATCACAAAGCTTAGTTCATCTTGAGATATATCTTTAGAAATTAGTGGCCCATGCTCGTAATAGTTTCGAACTAAACGGCTGTTTGTGTAGCCTCGTTTAGCTATCAACTGATGATTTTTTTCTGAATTGGTTGTGATCAAATCTGACTGGGCCAAATATGTCCACCTAGCAAATTTTATTAAGAAACTCTCTTTTTTTTTACTAATACTATTACGCTCACACACCGTTAATCGGATCTTATAACGCCTTGCCATTATTATTTTAGTTATCGCCGCTAGGAATGAATATATTGGCCCAAATGAAACAAATTCCAACTTATCTACAGAAAAACTATATAGAATTTTACGTATTTTCACTATACTGTGAACAATAGATATCGGCTTAGATATATTAGGTTTTTCGGTTAGATTATATACTGCGAATTCTTTTATATTAAATGAAGGATTAATTTCTCCCCCTAATATTAAAATTTTAGGAGCATTTTTTTTATGAAGTTCTTGCGCAAGCTGCACGAAGTTTTTTTCTGCTCCTCCTACGTTACTTAAAGAATAAAACATAACTATCAGTTTATTTTTATTATTCATCGATTTTCAATCTGACAGTTTTAATTTTCAATTTTTCACTTAAATATAAAGCGTAAGAATCATATCCTACGACAATATTAGAGTTAGATAGGTCCTCTATTAGAGTATTTTTTGATATCATAAAACTTTCATTTTCGAGATCGAATAGTTTTTTGTGCTTAGCCAATAAAGAAGGGTGAATTCGCACAGTTATTTCTTCTTTTCTATAAACATTTATATTTTTTTTCACAAAATCTAGAAATAGTTCTAGCTCAGTTCTTACAATGTTAATTACTTCATCAATTCCTATGCTCTTCATTCTCAAGCGTTTGAGGTTCTTCTGCAGAGGCTGATGGAATACTAGTAACTTCTTGTTTTTACTTTTTTTATTTTCTTTCGAACTCAACAAAAATTTTACAATTTGATTTTCTACTTTAACAGTTCGAACTTTTGAATTAATGCGCCTTGATAATTCAAGCGCCCTATTGTCTGTAACTAGAATTGCTCTTACTTTTAATTTTCGCCCCTTAAAGAGCAAACGGTTTTCATAATTAGTCCAATTATCAAATACCGCTAAAACTGGTATACCAATATCCAAGGCACTACTAATCTCCTGCCTCTCAAAGCCCTCTCCTGTTCCTATAATTGCAGTCTTCGTCTCTGGCGGAATTTTTTTTACATGCCATAAATTATCTAGAGCCGTTATGCTCATAAATTCTCTAAAAACATGTAAAGCAGGTATACCCAACCTGAATCCACATCTTCGCTTATTAATAAGCGTTTCATAATTATGTGCAACAAAGGCCGCTATGTGGTAGGCCGAACCAGCATCGTCACATGCGAAATAGTAGTCTATTTGATTAGATACGTTTCGCAATATAGTTCAGAACTTTTTCAATAATATTTAGTAAATCACTCTGTTGCGAAGTCTCGTCGAGAGCATACATGCAATTTTGAAAGCAAACAAATTCGTTCTGATGCATGTTTTCGGCTATCGCTAAATTTTCATTGGTTGGAAAATTTTTCTGAAAATAAGGAAGTTTATGAACATTGGCGAATCCACCATAAACGTTTCTTAGACCCTCAGCATGTAAAGCAGAAATTAGCCAATTTCTATTCAATTTTTTATTGATATTGGAAAAGACAATTGGGATTACATAATATACATGCTCCACATTTTGCGGCATTGGGATCGACATAAACTGATACTTCGAAACGAGCTCGGTTACTTCTTTAGCTATCTTTTTCCTTTCGACGAGCACACTATCCAATTTTTTTAATTGCTCATTTCCAATTGCTGCCTCAATCTCTCCCATTCTAAAGTTATGGCCAACCAAACTAGCTTCAAATGGACTTGGGATATACGCCTCAGCATGATTTCTTATTAATTGACACTTAAAGGCAAGTTCATCATCGTTTGTTACTATTACCCCACCTTCACCAGTGTGTATATGTTTGTGATAATTTAGTGAAAACCCACCTATATCAGCCAAAGTACCTGTATATTTGTTTTTATACTTACCGCCAGGCGATTGAGCAGCATCCGAGATTACTTTTAGATTATTAGCTTTAGCCACTGCTAACAACTCGTCCATTTTAGCTGATCCACCATGGATATCGACAGCTAATATTGCTCTTGTTTTTTTTGTAATTTTGCGTTCGACATCAACGGGATCCAGACAAAAATCAATAGGATCTATATCGGCAAAGATTGGAGTGTGCCCGGCGTGTACTATAGCAGCTGCGGTAGCACACATAGTCCAGGGAGATGTGATAATTTCTCCATCTTCAAAGCCCATAGCAGATACCATCGTTACTAATCCACTCGTCCAAGAATTAACTGTAATAGCATGCTTAATATCGAAATAGTCTGCCCAACTTCTTTCAAATTCTTGCACTTTTTCTCCGCCAAGAAATCCATTGCCAGCCTTGCCAAAATATGCAGAAAGAACACCAGTATCCATGACTTTAGCCACAGCATTTTTTTCCTCTGGACCAATTGTATTATACTTCGTGAATTCATCAGAGCGTATTGGTTCTCCACCATTAATTGCAAGTTCAGACATAATGCCCTTTCACCTCCTCAATTAAGTTAAAAGTTAAAGTCGCTTCGTCAACTTTAGTAAGTGCACATGCTTTATTATTAATCAAGTTAAACATTTCTTCGTATGTGAACGACATGTAATTGCTAGCATTGAAATCTAAACTGTCATTAGACATCGTAAAGAAATTTCCTTCAAAATCATACCAACGACCGACTTCAGTAATTGTCAACTTTTCATCTGTATGAGAATAATTTATCTTGGCTTTCTCGGAAAAAATAGTCACGTCAAAAATATTAACGTTAATTTCTGTGCGTTGGATTGTTAAATCAAAATATTCATTTTTAATAAGCCAAATATTATCCAGCGCACTTATTTGTAATTTTTTAAATTTTGCAGACCCAAGTAAGCCTAATAGAAAGTCTAATCCATGGCTCAGCGAATTATGTAAATCACCTGAAAAGTTAATTAGTACTTTTAATTGTTGATCTACCCCTGTTACTCTTTCAAAATTTTTTCTAAGCCATTTGTAACTTGGATCTGCACGCCGCATAAAATTAAAACGAAGTTCGGACTTTAAAGACTTAAAACAATCGAAAAATGATTTTAATTCTGTGGCTGAGGTTGCTATCGGTTTTTCATATAGTATAGCCTTGGGCTCTAAGCCCAGTTTTGTAATGTGACTTAAAATTTCTATTTTAGACCTTTCAGAAGTACTGATCACAATTAAATCGATATTTTTTAATATATGTAAATCGATTTGTGACAAGCTTTTCACACAATCTATTCCATATTCATTTTTTATTTTTAATTGTTTTTCTACATTTTCATCAACTGTTGAAATTAAATTAAATCTTTTATCATTATACAATGCTCGGAAATGCGTTTGTGTATTCTGAGGACTCATCATGTCGTAATTATAACCAATATTTCCACAGCCAATAAGAAGAGATCTAATCATTTTTGTCTGTAGTTAGGCCCTTGCTATAAAATTGTTCTCGCAGCATTCCAAAATAATTCACATCTAAATACTTCCCATTAGCGTAAAACTCTTGTCGTAATTTTCCTTCCAAAGTGAACCCAGCCTTTAAACATGACTTTTCAGCGGCAATGTTCGTTGATACATTACGTACAATAACCTTGTTTAAGTTGATTTTGTCAAAAGCAAAGCCTGTCAAAAATCGAAGCACTTCGGTACCTAAACCCATTCCGCTTATATTCTTATCCCATAAGAAGCGAGCGATGTGCCCACTTCTATTCAAAAAATCTACATCTTGCAAGGAACAGACACCTATTTTTGTTTTTGTATCTAATCTTGTCACTGTAAATCGGAAAGCATTTCCATCATCACTTTCATCTAGTAGTCTTGTGCTACTTCTTTTTCCAGGGGGAATTTTTGAATGTTTGGTATAAATGTTCAAATTTGGATCATAAAAGTTTTCATAATAGTTAAGCTTAATATCTTCATCAGATAGTGGGTTAAATCCTAGCTTTTCGGTGCGACCAAAATATGCTTTGTTACTTTTTACCATTATTATTAGCCTTTTTAAAAAATGCTCTCACATTCGACACAATCCATTCGAACTCTTCAGATGTTATACCGGGATAAAGCGGTAAAGTTATCGCAGATCTAGCATATTTTTCTGCATTTACACAGTTCCCGTTCTGAAAAACTCTATTTCTATAATGTGGTTGTAAATAAATGGGATTATAATGCAGATTTACCGCGATTTGTTTGCTTGTTAAATATTGATATAAGGCATTACGTTCTTTAATGTGGCTTTCCTTTAATATTATCACAAAAAGATGATAGCTGCTTTTCGTGGTATTGGATACTTTCTGAAATGAAAGAGGCAAACCTTTTAGAGCAATTATATATTTTTTTGCTAACTTGTTTCTGCTACCAATAAAAGCATCCAATTTTTTTAACTGTGATATTCCCAATGAAGCTTGTAAATCGGTCATTCTAAAATTATAGCCTAATGATATCTGCTTATAGTTCCATATCTCCTGATCTATTTGATAGGCTTCGTTTTGATCACACTTTATTATTCCATGTGATCGTATCTGATGTAATTTTAAGGCTAAAGCTTTTGAGTTTGTTGTAATTATTCCACCTTCACCGGTGGTAATTATTTTTACTGGATGAAAACTAAAAACACATGCATCAGAGAATTCGCATGAACCAATTTTTCGGTTATTAAATTTTCCACCGATAGCATGTGATGAGTCTTCAAGAATTTTAAATTTATATTTTTTTTTCAAAGCGTAGATTGACTTCATATCTGCGCTCGCACCGCCCATATGCACAACAATAATCAATTTGGGCAGTCTACCTTCTTGGTCAGCCTGTTCAAGTTTAACTGCTAGTGTTTTCGTACTAATGTTGATAGACTTTAAGTCGATATCGACGAATTCAACGTTAGCACCACACATCATCGGAGCGTTTGCCGATGCTACAAACGAAATAGCACTAACCCAAACAATATCTCCTTGTTTTACCTCTAGTGCGGTACATGCTGAAAAAAGTGCTGATGTTGCATTGGTAACTGCGATAGCATGTTTGACCCCACAATATTCACGGATTTTGCTTTCAAAAGCTGGTACCTGTGGTCCTTGTGTGAGCCAATCGGACTCTAAGGTTGCGACTACGGCCTGTTTATCTGTTTCGTCTAAATTATGCCGTCCATAAGGAATAATTTTTTTCATCTTTACTCATAAGGTTAAATTTATTAACAGTGTTCACTAATCATTTTTTTCAGCTGTTGAACTGTTAAGAAGTTAGTATTGTCGCGGCTATTATAACTAAAGCCCAATGGTACAGCCTCGCAGTTTAAATATTTTTCTTTTAATCTAGGTTTATCTTCATACCCTGATGGTAATATAACGTATAGATTCCCTAAATCCTTTGTATTATGAGAATCAGAGTTCGTCACCATCTCTTCGTGGAGTTTCTCTCCTGGACGCAAACCAACAATTTTAATTTCAGATTTTTCACATATCGCTTCAGCTAAATCTAAAATATGATAGCTAGGAATTTTAGGTACGAAGATTTCACCGCCAACGCTCTTTTTTAAACAATCAAAAGCGAGAGAAACTCCCTCACTTAAAGTTATATTAAATCTGGTCATTTTGTCATCAGTAATTGGTAATACTCGAGAATTTTTCAACCTCTGAAAAAGTGGAATCACTGATCCCCTACTACCCATCACGTTACCATAACGAAGAACACTAAAAGAAATATTAGACGAACCCTTTATATTATTTGCTGCAATAAATAATTTATCAGAAGCTAATTTTGTTGCGCCGTATAAGTTGATAGGTGCTGCAGCCTTGTCGGTCGATAACGCTAGCACTTTTTTAACTCCAGCTTCAAGCGAAGTCTCAATTACATTTTGTGCTCCGATAATATTAGTCTTAATGCATTCAAATGGATTGTATTCTGCTGCGGTTACCTGCTTCATTGCAGCCGCGTGCAGTACGAAATCAACATCATGCAATGCAGTTCTTAATCGATCTTTATCACGAACATCTCCAATAAAAAACCTTAGAGCGGATGAATTGAAAGATGCAAATTCACGTTGCATATCGAATTGTTTCAATTCATCCCTCGAGTATACCACCAATCTCTTAATTTCAGGGAATTTTGTGAGAAGTTCCCTAACAAAATGCTTTCCAAAGCTTCCTGTACCACCGGTAATTAGTATGCTTGAATTATTGAACATGCTTAAATGCCTATCTTATAGAGTTGAATTAACAAAGGATATTTGACCATGTTCAAAATGAACAATAATATCACATTGTTCCAGTATATCAGGTCGATGTGCAATTATAAAAATTGTCTTATCTGAGTCCAGTGAATATATCATTTTCTTGATTACATCTTCTGTTTTTTTGTCTAATGCGCTTGTCGCTTCGTCTAGTATAAGTATTTGGAAATTCTGATATAAAGCTCTTGCAATAGCTAAACGTTGCCGCTGGCCTCCTGAAAAATTAATTCCATTCTCGCCTGCATTAGAATAAATACCCTTGCTTAGACGCTCAATGAATTCCCTTGAGCCACTATTATCAATAGCTGATTGCAACCTCCTTAGATCTATATTTGAAGAACCTTCTCCAAATGCTATATTCTCTGCAATTGTGGCATCTTGTAAAGTTATATCCTGAGGCACGTAACTAATAATAGAATGCCATTCTTTAAAATTAAGAGAAGCAAATTTTACTCCATCTATAAGAATATTACCAGTTGTAGGTTCAAGCAGACCAGCTACCAAATCACAAAAGGTGCTTTTCCCACTACCTGTTTGGCCAGTGATACCTACCCTAGCACCAATTGGTATTTCAAAATTAATATCCTGTAATGAACTTCGTTCTGCTTCTTGATGAGCAAAAGTCACATTCTTAAACTCAATCTTTTTCTTGAAAGAGGGAAGCTGTTGCCCAATCAGTTGACTATCTAGCAAAATATGATCCAGAAATTTAAGTGTATCAATCACAGTTTTATTGCTTGTCTTGATGGCCGCTATGGACGAATAAATCAACTGCATAACAGGGAGCAACCGTTGCGTGCCATAAACTATTGCACCCATCGCTATCAATGTACTCCCACCATCTTGTTTTGTCGGAATGGCTACTGAAAGTAAAAGGATAATTATGATTGCAGCGGTCTCAATGAAAAACCGTGGTGTTGTCTGTATTATAAAACTATCAGCTTGTGCGGCACGAAATCGTTTGTCTGTTTCATAGTAAGATTGCAGAAAGTAATTCTGCTTATTTCCCAAAATAACATCTCTTATATTCGTAAGGCAATCTCTTAGAACCTGAAATAAATTTGTATTTTCTTCAGACAAGACGGTAGAACACTTCTTAAGAGTTGATTTGAAAAATAAGTATATTAATAAGTAAGCAAGCCCTACTGAAATTAAGGTAATACTCGACAATAATGGAGATAATATTAGTAAAGCGTATAGTATGGCTGTAGTCAAAATGATACCAGATATAATGTTAAGTATTGGGTAGATTAGACCACGAACAACAGCAGTTACTTTCATCGTTATGCTTGATATTATATCACTAGAATTATTGGCGATATGATACGCGTAGTTTTTATTCAAAATATTTTCATAGATTTTGTAGCTTATTGTTAATCCGATATTAAAAGAAAATCTTGTAATCAACCTTGTTTGATAAATTCTGAACACTCCACTTAGTGTGATAAGAACACAAAATATAGTAACAAGGAATCCCTTTAGATTCGTCTCTGTAATATTGAATAAATTTAATAAATATACATATCTATCAATAATATTTGATTGGTTATTAGTATCATTAAGTATTTCCAATAGAGGAACAAGTGTTCCAATGCTTATTAGCTCAGCAAATGATGCAAATGTCATGATCAAAATAATGTACAATATATGAAATTTTTCTTTCCAACTAATTAGGCCAAAAATAACAGAGATATTTTTCAAAAATTGTGAATTCATTTTGATACTTTAAGTTTATGATTGCTATCAATCAATCGAACGAAGCATTTAAAATCTCTCTGATCAGATATAACCTGACTTCTCAACCCTATCTGTAGCTAACGCGAGTGTGCATTCCGAGGAACGTGGTGTCGACTTTCCCGTAACTAAGAACCATAAGCATTTAATTCTGAGGCTTTACATTAAATTGTTGGCCAATATCAACATAGTGCACCTCTTCGAAACCGTATATCTTGCTGGGTTTTTTAAAATTTATTGACCTTCGTAATAACCAAAGAAATAACTTCAGCATAGGTGATCCTCTGATAACGGCGTACCACGAGTTAAGGATACGGTAGCTTTTTTTCCTATGATAGAAAAGTATTTCTTAGGATGTAAGCCCAATCCAGGACGAATGATTTTAATATTGTTTTCTGAAAATGGCTCGCCCTTTTTAATGTCTTTAATCACAAAAATTGACCGAGCGTGGTTTACGCCTTTTCTACTGCAATTTAATATATCACTATTCCCTAAACTTTCCCAGACCGAGCCAGCTGTTTCGATAGCATGAGATAATTCATGCGGTTCAATTGAGAAGCCCGCATCTGCTCCACCGTCCCCTCTATCTAGTGTGAAGTGTTTTTCTATTATTGATGCTCCTTTCGCAACCGCTGCCGAGACCGCTATATTTCCCAATGAATGATCTGAAAGACCAAAAACTTTTGAATATTTTTTAAGTTCGTCCAAAGCATTTATATTCATTTCGTTTACTGCCGCTGGGTATGAGCTTGTACAATGTAGTAAAGCATATTCGCCTGAATTATTTTTCTCCAGGAAGTTGATCGTATCTAAGACATCATTAATCGTGGAAACGCCAGTGGAAATGATAATTGGTTTTTTTGTTTCCGCAACTGCTTTTAATAAAATAGGATCAGAGGCTTCAAAAGATGCAATTTTATAAGCAGGACAATCTAAGTCTTCTAAGAGTGCTACAGATGCATTATCAAATGGAGAACTGAAAATTGTTATGCCAATGATCTTGGCATAATCAAAAAGTTGATTGTGCCATTCTAACGGCATTGAAATAGATTGATATAGATCATAATAAGATCTGCCCGCCCAAACATCACTTTTTATTATAAACTCCTCGCGATTACAATTAATTGTAATAGAGTCAGCCGAGTAAGTCTGCAACTTCACGGCGCTGGCTCCACATTTTTTTGCCACCTTTATAATTTTTTTTGCTGTAGTCAAACTGCCATTATGGTTAGTGGACATTTCAGCAATGAAATATGGGCGCGCCGACGCACCAATTTTTTTCCCTTCAATTATCAACTATGGCCTCCAATTTCTTAATCACTCTGTATGCCCCGTTTCCATCAACCAACTGAAACGCCGATAGCACCATATTTTTATACTCACTTTCATTTATTTTATAAAATATTTTTTGTACTTCATGAAAATTTGTCACATTCTTAACGGCATTGGCTCCGACTAGAGCGAGCGTGCCTTGGCGTTGATTTTCTGCCATTATGAATTGAAGCGTGGGCAACCCCATGCAACAACGCTCCAAAGAGGTAGTACCACCTCCACCAATAGCAATACTACTTTCAGCCATTAGCTCTGCCATGTTATTGGCATTCCAGTGACATTCGTATTCTAACTCACTATCTTTAAGAAATTTGGTCAAACTTTTCTGAAAACGATAGGCTGAACCACAAACAATTGTTAATTTTAATCTGGTTATTTTTTCGTATTCTATAAGTGCTCTTAACGTTTTTTCCGTAAAATTTTCAGTATCACTTCCACCAAAACTAATGAACAGCTGATCAATCTTTCCAGTTAATTTTCTTTTAATACTTTTGTCGCGCAACTTTCTAAATTTGGGTGAAATTATAGCATATTCAGTTCCGAACATTGTAAGAGTATTTTCTTCCGTTAACCCCTTATATTTTCGCCAACATGCATCAAGATTTTGATCGAGCAAAAAATCACCGCATAATTTTCTATCGCCGAGATCATCTATAAATCCAACTTTTTTGACATATTTTTTTACAAATTTTGCCCAATCTTGATCTAAGAAATAACTATCGGCTAAACAAATTGTGGGTGCAAAGTTCAATATAAAATCAAGCATCATTTTTTGAGAGATTTTTTCTCTATAACTGTCGGATTTAACTACTTTAACGCCTTGTTTTTTATAGCTTACTTTATGAAAATAAACGCAGAACCCCTTTTTTTTAATTTGTTCTATGAAGAGCACATTATCGCTGTAAAGATAAAAAGCGACCTGATGCTGCAATTTTATGCAGTACTCAGCAAGTGTTAAACACCTGATTAAATGACCTGTTCCAATTTGTGCACCTGTATCAACAAAAAATGCAATTCTCAAATTTGTTGATCCTTTATCATTTTGTATAACAGTTCTGCATGCATCCAATCTTCTGGCGTATCTATGTCTTGGACCATGTATCTAGGAATAGGAACCCCCCGAGACATAGAGCTGAAAATTTTTGAGCTTTGCCTCCAAACCTGAGGTGTAGCAAAATACATGCAACCTGCATCATGAAAGGTTTCTGCTAAATCCTGAGACCTGGAAGAATAATGCTCAGGGAATAACATTTCCACGTTTCGACGTTTATTAAGATAAAGTGCTCTCTGTACTGGATAGGGAAATGAAGCAACTGGAAACGTGTATCCTTTTTGATTATTCAATGCCATGTGATAAATATTTTTGATTTCAGTCACAGAAATTAATGGAATGCACGGATAAACACAAGCTACCAGATCTACACTTTCAATTTCCTTTTCAAGTCTTTTAATAACATCTAATATTACGCTCCTTGTATCCGAATAGTCATCTGATAACTCATGGCTTCTTAAAAAAGGTATTTCAGCGCCGGCATTATCTGCTACATCTGCAATTTCTCTACTATCTGTCGACACTATAATTCGATCAAATACATTAGTTTGCTGTAACTTTCGAATGCAAATCTCAAGCATCGGCACACCATGAAAAAACTTTATATTTTTTTTGGGGATTCTTTTACTTCCACCCCGAGCAGGAATTATAGCAATTCTCACCTTCTAATCTAACTCTATTCTATGTACGGTTTATCTTTAGTTTCAGCAAAAAATTTTAATAAAGCAACTTGATACGCATTTTCATTTGGGACACAAACTGGCATGACAAACGAAAATGATTAGCATTTTTTACCCATTAGATGAAATTTCATTAGAATTATGTGTATGAATAATAGCTTTAACAAATCCATCTACTGAACCACAATCGAAACGTCGTCCTTTTAGGCGGACCGCTTCTACTGAGTTCTGTCTTGCGTGTATGTCAATAGCATCTGCTAGTTGAATTTCACCACCTGATCCAGAACTGGCTCCGCGTAGAGTGCCAAAGATATCGGGCTTCAAGACATATCTTCCGATTGATGCAAGGTTTGACGGCGCTTCGCGTGCATCAGGTTTCTCAATTAGACCTGCAATTCCTACTCCTGATTCATTTGGTACTACAACACCATATTTAGAAATATCAGGACCATCGACTTCCATAACGGATAGCTGAGATTTACCCGATATTTTAAAAGCATTTACAAGATCTGAAGTAACTCCAGGTTTATAATCCGTCAGAAAGTCATCAGCTAAAAGAACAGCAAAAGGTTCATTTCCAACGGCACGCTCTGCGCACGAGACCGCGTGTCCCAACCCCAGTTGTTCTGCCTGCCGCACAAAGATGCATTCCACGCCTTCTGGAATAATGTTGCGTACCATATCAGCCTGCACATCTTTACCCTTGGCGCGCAATAAGGCTTCCAGCTCATTGTTTGCATCAAAGTGATCTTCAATTGCCCGCTTGTTCCGACCCGTAACAAAAATTAGCGTGTCGATACCTGCAGCAATCGCCTCCTCAGCAGCATATTGAATTAGCGGTTTGTCCACAATTGGCAATAGCTCTTTCGGCATCGCCTTGGTAGCCGGCAAAAAACGTGTACCAAATCCTGCAACAGGGAAAACGGCTTTTCTAATTCTTACCATTCTTCAACTTCGCTTCAAACATTGTAATACTCTCGATACCAGTCGACAAAATTTTGTACGCCGGTTGATATATCTGTTGTTGGTTTAAAGCCCGTTAAGCTCTCCAAAAGCGTTGTGTCTGCCCAAGTTGTCGGAACATCTCCTGCCTGCATCGGCATTAAATTCTTGACTGCCTTGATTCCAACGGATTTTTCAATGGCGGTAATAAAATCGAGTAATTGGGCTGGCTCGGAGTTTCCAATGTTTACTATCCGAAACGGCGCCACTTTTGATTTGCTATCCACAAAGTCCTTCTCAGCTGAAGTTGAATCTGAAACTGAAGGATTTACATCAATTAATAAGCGCATTCCGTCTACTAAGTCATCAATGTAAGTGAAATCACGGCTCATATCGCCGTAATTGTATACATCTATTGGATCACCATTCAGGATAGCTCTCGTAAATTTGAATAGTGCCATATCCGGTCGACCCCATGGCCCATATACAGTGAAGAATCGAAACATAGTTATAGGCAAGTCAAACAGGTGCGCATAACTATGCGCCATATTTTCTGTCGACTTTTTTGTAGCTGCGTAAAATGACATCTGATGATCCGCTTTTATAATTTCTTTATATGGTATTTTCTCATTTGCTCCATATGTGGAAGATGTAGAAGCAAGTAGCATATGCTGGGGCGGGAAGGCGCGTGCTGCCTCCAACAGCTCAAAAGTTCCGTAAATATTGCTGTCGAGATAAGCCCTCGGATTTTCGATTGAGTACCTTACACCCGCTTGAGCTGCCAAATGAATGACGACATGCGGCAGTTCGCTTTTAAATACCTCCATAAGAGCATTAGGCGTCTCAACTTTTTCATGAACAGATCTATAAGATGTGCTCTTCAAAAGCATGTCCTCTCGGCACTCCTTCAGGGAAATATCGTAATAATCGGACATGCAGTCTAAGCCAATAACCCGCCATCCTTCATCTAGGAGCCTCTTCGAAATGTGATATCCAATGAATCCCCCCGCGCCAGTGACAAGTGCTGTTTTTTGTCTTGAGTTTTCCAAACTTAATCAACTCCAAATAAGTCTCGAGTAAAGACTTTTTCTGAAATGGCTTTCAATTCAGCAACCATCCTATTTGCTAAAATGATATCTACGCTGCGTTGGAACGCGCCAAAGTCTTTTTCAACGCGTGAATTGAAAAACTCATTTTCGCTCAACTCAGGTTCGAAAACGATAACTTCGATACCCTTAGCCTTTATCCGCTTCATTATCCCTTGGATAGAACTCTGACGGAAATTATCACTTCCTGCTTTCATAACGAGACGATAAATCCCGACAGTTTCAGGCCGTCGTTTCATAATCAAATCAGCCAAGAAATCTTTGCGCGTTGAGTTGGCATCCACTATCGCGCGTATGATGTTCTGAGGTACTGCGTCGTAGTTTGCCAAAAGCTGCTTCGTATCCTTTGGTAGACAATATCCGCCGTAACCAAAGGATGGGTTGTTGTAGTGGTTGCCAATACGAGGATCGAGCGACACCCCATCAATAATCTCACGGCTATCCATGTTGCCGGCAAGCGCATAGCTATCTAACTCATTGAAAAATGCAACCCGCATTGCTAGATATGTATTTGAGAATAATTTTATTGCTTCTGCCTCACGCGCGCCGGTAAAAAGTAAATCCACGTCAGGCTTCAATGAACCTTGAGCTAGCAGTTTTGCAAACGTCTCTGCACGCTTTGATTTTTCACCTACAATGATACGACTTGGGTGCAAGTTATCGTAGAGTGCCTTGCCTTCTCTCAGAAACTCTGGAGAAAAGATCACTGCATCAGTTTTCAAGCGTTGCCTCACATCCTCGGTAAACCCAACTGGTACCGTCGATTTTACAACTATGCAGGTTTTAGGCTCACTATCTATAACTTGAGCAATTACTTCCTCAACTGACGAGGTATCAAAGAAGTTAGATTTTTCGTCATAGTTTGTGGGAGTTGACACAATTATGAAATGAGCGCCAATTACAGCGCGCTTTAGGTCAGTACTTGCTGAAAGATTTAAATCCTTATTTGCTAGATATTCAGAAAGCTCTGGATCTATAATTGGCGACTCTTTAGCGTTTATCGCATCGACTCGCTCTTGTGAGATATCGACACCAATAACTTCGTTGTGCTGTGCCAACAGAATTGCATTCGACAGACCAACGTACCCCAAACCAACAACAACAGTTTTCATAAATTTATCCGCAAGATTGCTTTCCTTTTTTTTTCGCTTTCCATAGTTGTGTAGTAATGCTCAAAATATCGCTTTTGTTAACATCTAAGCAATGTTCCCACCAATAATTTTCGCTATGTTTGTGACTTTTGCTTTAATAAAATTTGCACTGCCACGACCCTCAAGGTTCAGTCTCAAAAGAGGTTCAGTATTTGAGCCCCGCAAGTTAAACCGCCAATTAGTGAAAACTAGGCTTACTCCATCGGTGTCATCAAAAGAGACAGCCTTTGTTCGATATTCAGTCAAAACACGATCGATTGCTTCTTCAACATTTTCGACATAAAAATTTGTTTCGCCCGAGCTAGGAAATAAAGCAAATCGTTTCTTGACCAAATCCGCCAGCTGAATGCCAGATATGGAAACTAGCTCGGCCACCATGAGCCAAGGTATCATTCCGCTGTCACAATAAGCAAAGTCACGGAAATAGTGATGTGCTGACATCTCTCCACCATATATTGCTCGATGTTTACGCATGGTTTGCTTGATGAAGGCATGACCGGTCTTTGATTGGACCGCTACGCCATTTTTGCAATCTATAATATTTTGTATGTTCCAAACAACTCGTGGATCATGCACTATTTTAGCCCCTAATTCTCTCTGTAAGAAGATCTCGGCTAAGAGGCCAACAATGAATTCGCCTTTTACAAAAAGTCCATTTCCGTCAAAGAAAAAACAACGATCAAAATCGCCATCAAATGCAATACCAAAATCGGCTTGCACTTCTTTTACAACTTTTGCCGTAGCCAAATGATTTTTTTGTAAAAGGGGGTTCGGAATTCCATTTGGAAATCTATGATCAGGAGTATGATTAATACGAATAAAATCAAGCGGCACATTTGCTGCTGATAATCTCTGAGCGATTGCATCGAACGTCGGCCCAGCTGCTCCATTGCCTGAGTTTACTACTATTTTGAGAGGCTTCAAAGCGTTTAGATTGATGAAACTTAATATTCGCTCAGTGTAGGCGGTCCGTGCTTCGACTGAACGATCGTGTTTTTTGCCACGCATTTTTGCGGATATAAATTTTTTTTGCTCTGAAAGTCTTTTGATTATCTTGAGATCAGTTTCTTGACATAAAGGTTGTGATCCTGATTTTACAATTTTCATTCCATTATAGTTTATAGGATTATGTGATGCTGTTATGATTATTCCGGCGCAGGCCTCAAACTCGCTTACAGCCCAGTACATTTCCTCAGTCCCTGCGAGGCCAATATCGATCACGTCGGACCCCGAGTCCTGTATCGCTTTCGCTGCAGCAGAAGCATAGTCTGGGCTTGTTTTTCTCGCATCAAATCCAACTACAATAGATTTTGCAGACAAATGTTGGCTAGTAGCTCGGCATATGCGATAAACTATGCTCTCATCAATGTTAACACCGATTTCGCCGCGAATGTCATAGGTTTTAAAACAAGAAAGATTTTTCATTTTTAGTTAGGGTGGATCGCAACAGAACAGGTAAGTGAATTTGGATTATCATATATAATTTTTATCAGACTAAATGACTTTAAATATCTTCGCATTGTTCAAAATTTTAAGAATACATTTGGATTACAGGTCTCATTGATCTAAATACCATGCCAATAGTCAAGTTATTTTTCATTTCTTTTATGATTTCCGGTGGGACTGAATTCAAATAGCCCAGCTTCTTTTTCAAGAGCCTCAATTTCATTTTTCAAATCCCTATACTCTTTTCGTTTTCGTCTAATAAACTTGTGCGTCAAGATAGATTTTTCGCGTATTCCTTTAGGGGTTAAAAGGTAAGCATAACGATCTTTTCGAGGATTTTTTTTAAAATTTTCAAGTTTTACTAGTCCTTTTTCTACTAGTGCAGTCAATACATAGTATGCAGAACCGTTGGATATACCAACCACATCTGCAATTCTGCGAGAAGACATTTCAGGTATTTCCGAAATGAGGCGCATCACTTTTAGTTGTATTTCAGACTGCTGTTCAGATCTACGACTAGCCAATAAAAGCTCCTGTAATAGCTACCGCACAGGGCATTAAAAAGAATTAAGCCCAGAAAAAAAGTTAGAGATTAAATCAGTACTATTCATAACTGTTCAATTTTGACTGTTTAACAGAAAAAGTTTTTTTTTCAATTAAAAACTTATGTGCATATATGTGTTGTGTTTGCGATCAAACGTTTGAGATGGTATAAGAACATAATGAAAGAAGTCTTTAAAAAAATGAAAAAAATCTCTAAAAAAAAAAATTTAGCACATCATAATTGTGCTCTACAAACCTATATTTTTTTGCCGCTAATAAATGCTACAGGGGCGTTCAATTATGAGCACATGGGCATTAATCAACGATGACTGATAGTTGGTTTATAGTCCAATTTAAGAGAAATTCTCATAGGGTTGCTGCACGAAATTTGGGTCAGCAAGGGTTCAAAACCTTTTTACCGATGCAAAGCTGCATACGAAAAAATCGAGATAAGCTTTTGACGATTATAGAGCCTCTGTTTCCTGGATACATGTTTGTGAGTATCGACTTAGGTAAAGAGCCATGGCATAAAATTAATAGCACGTTGGGTGTTTCTCGATTAATTTGCCAGGAGGGTATTCCGATGAAGGTACCTGAGGAAATAGTGACTGCTTTGATGTCTCGCTGTGACAGCTCGGGTAAGCTTCTTCCTCCTGCATCACTAACTAGTGGAGACTCTGTTAAAATTCTCTCTGGTTCTTTAGCAAATTTTATTGCTACTGTAGAGACATTTGAAAATAAGCAGCGAATATGGGTATTAATGGAAATAATGGGCCAATCTACTAGAGTCCAGGTTGCACTAGATCAAATCAAGCTCCAAAATTAAAGGTATATATTTGGTAGAGTCTACTGCGGCTTTTTTTCATCAAATTCCTCAAATATAAAAACGGCGAGTAGAAAGTCTTTTTTTTTTAAACCTAAAATCGATATTGGTAGCGGAGGAGGGACTTGAACCCCCGACACAAGGATTATGATTCCTCTGCTCTAACCGCCTGAGCTACTCCGCCAATCGACTTCGTCAATGTTTTTTAAACTTAACGTGAAAAAGTGCAAGCTATTTTTATATAAAGCATTTACTCACTTCTTACAAATACCTGTTAACCCCCAGTTAGGCTCATATGCCTATTAACCTTACCTTGAACACGCTCTTTTGAGAAGTCATAGGCAAACGAGTGCATTTCAGGTTTTTGTTTTATCGCTTTTCTGATGTTTTCGAGAAGATCAGCATCAGTTGCACCAGGGTCTCTTAGTATTCTTCTAAAGTCTAAACTATTGCTTTGACCAAGACATTGATGTAAAACACCAGTTGCATCGACTCTTATCCGATTACAGCTAGAGCAAAAGTTATGCGATAGAGGGGTAATAAATCCTAACTTAATGCTAGAGCCTTTAATTTTGCAGTATTTCGCAGGACCTCCCGAAGAAAATGTAATATCTTCAAGTTCAAATTTTGAAGAAATATTTTTCTTTACTTCATCAAGAGATAAAAAATTATTCAGCCGTATCTCATTGCCGATATCCCCCATAGGCATAGTTTCAATGAATGTAAGATCAAAATTGTTTTTGATACACCAATTTATAAAGTTATCTACCTCATCATCGTTAATATCTTTCAAAGCAACACAATTAATTTTGATTTTAAGGTTTGCATCTTTTGCTGCTTCAATCCCGTTCAAAACATCGTGGAGTTTGCCAATTCTTGTAATATGTTCAAATTTTTTTGGATTAAGTGTATCAAGTGATATGTTTATGCGCCTAACTCCTGTAGCATACAATTGGCCAGCATATTTATACAACTGTGTGCCATTTGTTGTCAGTGTTAGCTCTTCTAATTGCTGAGATAAATTTGGATTTAGCATCTCAAAGAAATCCATTATACCTTTTCGAACCAAAGGTTCTCCACCTGTTATTCTTATTTTCTTTATACCCAAATGGATAAAACCCCTGCATAGCTTATGCATCTCCTCAAAAGTAAGAACTTCTTTTTTATTTAAAAAAGTCATCTTTTCAGGCATGCAATATGTACATCTTAAGTCACAGCGATCTGTGACGGATAACCTTAAATAGGTTATTTGTCTATTATAAGGATCTATAAGCTTACTGTTTTCCAATGATTTGTTCACTTGATTATTCACCGCGTTATTTTACCTGCTACTTTTTGTAGTTTAAGCATTATTTTTTTACCTAAGCCGATTTTATTTTGCTGCATTGCTCTAGATATTGCCAAGCTTTCAGATGGCACGTTTCTACTAATTACTGATCCGGCAGCCACTATTGATCCATTACCAATTTTCAATGGAGCAATAAGAGAGGCATTCGATCCAATGAAAACATTATTACCTACTACAGTACTATGTTTATTTTTACCATCAAAATTGCAAAAAATAGTTCCAGCACCAATATTTGTACTTATACCGAGTTTTGCGTCCCCAATATAGGAAAAGTGATTTGCCTTACTCCCTGACGCTAAACTAGCATTTTTAACCTCCACAAAGTTTCCAACTTTAACTTCCTCTGAAAGACGGGTGCTTGGTCGAAGTCGCGCAAAAGGACCAATTTGGCAGTGACGCCCGATCTGAGACCCCTCTATGTAGCTGTAAGACCTAATTACAGTAGAGCTTTTAATCTTTACCCCATTACCAAAAACAACATAAGGCTCTATAACGCAGCCACTATTGATTTTTGTATCAAATGAAAAGAAACAGGTTTCAGGTGATTGCATAGACACGCCAGACGCCATTAGCTTTTCCCTAAAGTCATCTTGAAATTTCTTCTCAGCAAATGTTAATTCAAGTTGTGAATTAACCCCAATACATTCATCTTCCTTGCATTGAACATAGGTTGATGAGTGTCCATGTTTAGACGCCAATTTTACAATATCCGTAAGATAATACTCTCGTTTGGCATTATTGTTTTTAATTTTTTGGATTAGATCAGCTATTATGCCTGAACGAGCTAACAGTATACCAGAGTTTGATAAACTCTCGAACGAATTATACTCAGGCTCTTTTTTTTCGATTATATCAATAAGTGTTCCTTTCGGCCCAAGTTTGAATTTTCCATAACTATTTTTTTTTCTTGCATTAAAGCCAAGGAAAATGAAGTCAAAACCCTTTTCTGCTTTCGATATCATTTTATTTATTGTGTTATTTTTAATGAACGGGGTATCACCGAACAGAATAAGAGTATACTTAGATCTTATTTTAAAACCTGCTAGTGCTACTTTAACAGCATCACCGGTACCCAGTTGACTTTTTTGAGTACAAAACTTCACCGTTTCACCCGAGAGAGCCGCTTTTGTAGCATGTTCGTTTTCGTTGCCAACAACTACAATGGTCTCTTTGGATTTAACCGCTTTTGCCAAATCCACACTGAATGCTATAAGGTGCTTACCAGCAATCTTATGAAGGATCTTTGGTGTAGGGCTTCTCATCCTTGTACCCTTGCCAGCCGCTAAGATTATAGTTGAAACAGTCATCAACACCTTTATTCTTGAATTGTTACCTTAATTTATTTCATTTAATCTGATTATGTAAGGAAAAGTTATGAAGGCGCTAGTTTTTGACCTAGATGGGACGCTTGTGGACACGAAATACGATATGCTCGAAGCTGGAAATTTAGTATTTAAAAGTCAGGGCTGGGCAACAAGGCTTGAGGGTTTTAGTGGCCTGCAAACTGCGATCCAAGGTGGAAGAGCAATACTGCGTTACGGACTAAAAGAGGAGGGTATTAGCTTTAACGAGACGCTATTAAAGGATTATTATCAATTGTATCTCAATAATTATGATACGGTTTTGGACGATAAGTCCGTAAATTATGATGGTGTGGTCGCCACTCTTGAAAAACTACATAAGATGGGGGTAAAACTGGGGCTTTGCACAAACAAACCGGAAAAACACGCTCGAGAGCTTTTAAAACGGTTAGGGTTAATTGGTTTTTTCAAGACGTCTTTTATTGGTTCAGATACTGTTGGAGTTGCAAAACCAGATCCAAAGCCTCTCTTAGAAGCAATTTACAGGCTGAACAAAAGACCTGAAGACGTTTTCTTTGTTGGCGATACAAATACAGATGCAGAGGCTGCAAAAAATGCAAATGTTGATTTTATCTTTTGTGAATACGGCCATGGTAGTATCTACAAGTTAGCGAACGGCGAGAGTGCAATAATCAAAATCGATTCCTTTAAAGAACTTATCAATATTTATAAAGATAAACCTTGATGTTATAATGTAATTTTTATATGAATTATACATCAGAAAGTGGAGTTAAACATGAGAAAATTGAAACCCTTAGTCATTATCTTCTCTCTTTTATTGAGTGTCACTACAGCGTTTTCGCAGGTAGGCGTTAGTGCTGGTTTGTCATATGGTTATTTCAATTACGATATATCAGGAACAAAATACACGGGTGATGGAGGAGTATTTAGCCTTGAAGGCCAATTATCTCCCTCGCTAACATACAGTTTAAGCATGAGTGATGGTAAATTTGATGATGTAGTGCTAAATAATAGTGCGGGTTCGGTAACATATACAGTTCTCCCAAATATCGGTGTCCATTTTATGGCCTCACAAATAAAACTGGCAACGGTCCAGGAAACTGACACGGCCCTGGGCTTTTCTTACATGATTGATACCCCCAATTTGGGCATGAGTGTTTTTCTTGGTAGTGATATTAACAGTTATGGGAAGTTCTACACCTACGGGACTAAAATAAATTTAGGGGTTACTAAAGGTAGTAGTTTAATCCTTAGCTATAAGACAGAGGATAGAAAACAGAAAGCTACAACAATGGATGCTAGGTTTGTATATGACCTTTCATCAAACCTTGGTTTGACCCTTGGATATAAATCAACTGAAACAAAGAATGATGCTGGCACAGCGGTAAGACTTAAAGGCAACACAACATACGCTGGTATCGTATACAGATTCTAAATAACGCGGGTGTAGCTCAATGGTAGAGCAGCAGCCTTCCAAGCTGAATACGTGGGTTCGATTCCCATCACCCGCTCCAAAACTTTACTGAGTTAAAAAATTGAGCAAAGTTGAACTGGAAATAGATGGAAAGATCGGTCGCATCTATCTGAATAGGCCTGAGGTATTAAATGCGATTGATACTGAGCTTCCCTGTCTATTATCCAAGTTTGTTAAAGAAGCAAATGATAACGATGAAGTTCACGTCATTATTTTGTCGGGAAGGGGAGATGCATTCTGTGCCGGGTATGATCTAAACGCTTTTGCTCAAGAGAAAGACAATCTCTTAACACAAAAAATGCCTTGGGATCCTATCAAGGATTATA
>CACJUU010000012.1 GCA_902596605.1 uncultured Alphaproteobacteria bacterium
AGATGAAATTATCAATTATTGGAGGAACTGGGCCTCAGGGTAAAGGTCTTGCCGTTAGATTTGCTAAGGCAGGTTTTGAAGTTGCTTTGGGATCACGTGATGAATCCAGAGCTATCGAAGTTGCAGATAGTCTAACATCAAAAAATCAAAACCTCGTGGGGTCAATAACTGGGCTCTCGAATAGCGAAGCAGTAGCATTCACCGACAAGTTTGTAATATTTTCAGTACCTTGGAGTG
The DNA here is from genome assembly GCA_902596605.1 of uncultured Alphaproteobacteria bacterium. Lineage (GTDB taxonomy): Bacteria > Pseudomonadota > Alphaproteobacteria > Rhodobacterales > Rhodobacteraceae > CACIJG01. The sequence goes on from CACJUU010000012.1 coordinate 238, forward strand.
GTCACAACAACACACTTTCTGAAATGAAAGGAATGCTAGCGGATAAGGTACTTGTTGACATAGTAGTTCCATTGGAAGACGGAAACCCCAGAAAAGTAGCTATGCCCCCTGAAGGCTCAGCTACAGAAGCAGCCCAAGCCATATTAGGGCCTGACATACCAGTAGTTGGAGCCCTCCATAATGTTTCCGCGAATACACTTAATCACCTAGAGAAAAAAATTAATTGTGATATCTTGGTATGTGGAAACAATTTGGATGCTAGGTTAGATACTATAGAGTTGTTAAAAAACTTAGAAGTCGAAGCTTACAATGCTGGTGATGCAACATCAGCGAGATGTTTAGAGGCTATAACGCCAGTATTGATCAGAATAAATATGTCTAAAGCGGTGCCTTTTTCACATGCTGGAATAAAAATTTGGCCACCGGAGGAATAAAAAAGGAGGAAGATATGGAATTTGCAATTTGTTTTAAAGGGTTTGTTCAACCAGATCGAGCGAAAGCCCTAGTTAGATTGGCTGAAAGCGCTGGATTCACATATTGTTGGTTCTACGATAGCCATATCCTTTGGAGAGAAAGCTTTGCTCAAATGGCTATGTGTATGGAACACACAAAAAAAATGCGGTTTGGACCATGTGTAACCAATCCCAACACTAGAGACTGGTCTTTAGCGGCATCAATGTTTGGCTCACTAGCTCTACAATCGAATGGACGATTTGATATCGGTGTTGGAAGAGGAGACAGCGCCGTTCGCGTAATGGGAAAGAAGCCTGCGAACCTAGCACGAATGGAAGAATTTATTTTAAAAGTAAAGGCAATGGTTAAGGGGGAAGAAGTCCAGTATGGTGATGTCCCCAACCCAATTCAATTTCCATGGGCAGAAGGATATGATTTGCCAGTCTGGGTAGCTGCATATGGGCCAAAGGCTCTTACATCCGCAGGAAAAGTTGGAGATGGTTTGGTGCTTCAAATTGCTTCTCCAACCGTTTGCAAATGGCTAAGAGATCAAGCGGTGAAAGCAGGAGAAGAACACGGACGTGATATGTCAGACTACAAGGTAATGGTGGCCGCACCTGCTTACTTTGGAGACAGAGCAGAAAGTATTGAGAAAGTGAAGTGGTTTCCCGCGATGGTTGGAAATCACGTAGCTGACATAGTTGAGAAGTATGGTGAAGATAATAAAGACATTCCCAATAGCCTTACGGATTATATCAAAGATCGTCGCGGCTATGATTACTCTAAACATGGCCAGAGCGACAATCCCTATTTAGAATTTATCACAGATGAAATAGTTGAAGAATTTTGTGTTTTAGGAACCGCTGATCAACATGTAAAAAAACTTAAAACATTAAAAGATCTCGGAGTAACCCAATTCAATATTTATCTGGATAGCGGAGACGAAGAGAGAATTATCGCAGAATATGGCGAAAATGTTATACCAGCTTTTTCATAAGAAGCCTCAGTTATTGTAAAACAGACTTTTCTCCGTTACTTAGCTGTAAAAACAGCATCACAAATATAACTTGGGGAATGTTTTAGGTTAATTAGCTCTTGAAAAAAAAAATATCAGTAGAGACATCAGAGGTTTGGGGACACGGGGCAATGCTTCTTTTCTCCCTTTGTGTATCGGTTTCTTACATTTTAGGTGCGATGGTTGCAAATGATATAGAACCAGGAGCCATAACAGCAGCAAGGTTTTTGATAGGGGCAAGTGTAATGGGAACATTATTATATATCTCAAAAAAACTAAAGAAAGAGGACTTTAAAAAACCATGGCGATTTCTCATTCTCGGATTAAGCATAGTTATCTATTTTGTCTTAATGTTCGAAGCGCTAAAAACAGCTTCTTCTCTATCACTGGCTGTAGTTTTTACGCTCACCCCTTTTATTGCACTTTTTTTTGAATATTTTTTAAACAAAAAAGTGACACTCAAGGCGTTTGTCGCGATTTCTCTTGGAGCAATTGGAGCAATTTGGGTAATTTTCGAAGGCAATCTAGGAAACCTTATAGCATTTCGAATAGGCTATGGCGAACTACTTTTTTTTTGGGGGTGTGTTGGACACGCTCTATATGCTATTTTAATCCCTGTTCTCAACAAAGGAGAAAATGCAGCGACGCAAACACTAGGAACTTTAAGTGCTGGATTCCTACTACTCATATTAATGTTTACTAGTGACGTTGTAGAAACAAATTGGCTCAGCTTATCTCCATTGATTTGGATAACTATAATTTACTTGGCAACATTTGCGACAGCTTTTACTTTTTTCTTAATTCAGTTTGCAGCAAAAAAAATCAGTGCTTCAAAAGTAATGGCCTACACCTATGCTGTTCCCTTTTGGGTGGCACTAGGAGAGATAATTATTAACTCAAGCTTTCCAAATGCAAACATAATTTTTGGAGGCTTTATAATTGCCTTTGCATTATTAATGCTAATTAGTGATAATACAAAGGCGAAGATATAAAATTTATTAAGAGGATCGAATGTCAACACCAGCAGCTAATTTAAAAATAAATTCATCTCGTCTTTGGGACTCCCTAATGGAGATGGCAAAAATAGGTCCCGGTGTCGCAGGTGGAAACAACAGACAAACACTCACAGACGAAGACGCAGAAGGACGAGTGTTGTTTCAAAAGTGGTGTGATAAAGAAAATTTGGAAATGGGTGTTGACAAAATGGGAACAATGTTCGCTAGACGTGAAGGAACAGACCCAAATGCTTTACCTGTTTACGTTGGAAGCCATCTTGATACCCAGCCAACTGGCGGTAAGTATGATGGAGTTTTAGGAGTTCTGGGTGGGTTGGAAATAATAAGAACACTCAATGAACTTGATATAAAAACAAAGCACCCAATTGTTGTCGTAAATTTTACAAATGAAGAGGGAACTCGCTTTGCTCCTCCAATGATGGCATCGGGAGTTTTTGCAGGAATACATGATCTCCAATGGGCTTATGATAGAAAGGATGCAGCTGGAAAAACGTTTGGAGAAGAAATCAAGCGCATCGGATGGATTGGTGACGAAGAAGTAGGGTCACGAAAAATGCATGCTTTTTTCGAACTCCACATAGAGCAAGGGCCAATATTAGAAGCTGAAAATAAAGATATTGGCGTTGTGACCCATGGACAAGGCCTAAATTGGATACAAGTAACACTTAATGGTCGAGAAAGTCATACGGGATCAACCCCTATGCCGATGCGTAAAAATGCTGGTCTAGGTATGGCTAGGATTACAGAGCTTGTTCAAGAGATCGCTATGAGCCACCAACCATCCGCAGTTGGTGGAATAGGTCAATGCGATGTGTTTCCTAATAGTAGAAACATAATACCTGGTAAAGTGGTGTTTACTATAGATTTTAGATCTCCATCGTTTGACGTCCAAGATGATATGGAAAAACGTTTGTATGAAGGAGCTAAAAAAATTGCTTCTGATTTGGAATTGACTGTGGAATTTGAAAAGGTTGGGCATTTTGACCCCGTGACTTTTGATGAAGGATGTGTAGACAAAGTTAGAAGAGCCGCTGAAAGACTAGGGTACTCACATAAAAATATTATATCGGGAGCAGGACATGACGCGTGTTGGATTAATAAAGTTGCACCAACGGCTATGATAATGTGCCCGTGCGTCGACGGTTTGAGCCACAATGAGGCAGAAGAGATATCCGAAAAGTGGGCTTCAGCAGGTACAGATGTTTTATTGCATGCAGTATTAGAAGCTGCAGAAATAGTTTAATCGGGAGGGTAAAATGACAAAAGTAATAAAAGGTGGAACCATTGTAACAGCTGACAGAGAGTGGAAAGCCGACGTGTTAATAGAAAATGAAAAAATTAAGCAGATTGGGGAAAATCTAAAAGGGGATGAAACCATTGACGCCGAAGGCGCTTACGTGATCCCCGGTGGAATAGACCCACATACACACCTTGAGATGCCATTTATGGGAACCACTGCCGCTGAGACTTTTGAAACAGGCACCTGGGCAGCCGCAGTCGGCGGAACAACGATGTTAGTAGACTTCTGTCTTCCAGGAGAGGATGGCAGCTTGGTTAATGCGGTAAAGGAGTGGCATAGAAAATCAGAGCCTCAAATTTGTTCTGACATTGGTTATCACATGGCTGTTACCGGTTGGTCTGAACAGATTTTTGATGATATGCCAAAGGTAGTTGATATGGGAGTGAATTCCTTCAAGCATTTTATGGCTTATAAAGGAGCCCTAATGATTGAAGATGATGAAATGTTTGCATCTTTTAAAAGATGTGCCGCTATCGGTGCTCTGCCAATGGTTCATGCAGAAAATGGTGATATTGTCGCCGAGCTTCAACAAAAATATCTTCAAGACGGAGTAACTGGTCCTGAGGGGCATGCATACTCTAGACCGCCAGAGGTAGAAGGTGAAGCAGCTAATAGAGCAATAATGATAGCAGATGCCGCAGGAGTACCATTGTATGTTGTTCACGTATCTTGTGAGCAGGCCCATGAAGCAATTAGAAGAGCTAGGCAAAAAGGTATGAGAGTTTTTGGTGAGCCCCTTATTCAATTTCTGACCCTAGATGAGAGCGAGTACTTTAATAAAGATTGGGAACATGCCGCTAGACGGGTGATGTCGCCTCCCTTTAGAGACAAATCGCATCAGGACGGATTATGGGCTGGTCTGCAGTCTGGGTCTCTGCAAGTTGTCGCTACAGACCATGCCGCGTTTTCAACGGAACAAAAAAGAATGGGAGTAAATGACTTCACGAAGATTCCGAATGGTAGTAACGGGCTTGAGGAAAGGTTATCAGTTCTTTGGACAGAGGGCGTAGAAACCGGGCGTCTAACCCGACAAGAGTTTGTTGCAATTACTTCAAGTAATATTGCTAAAATTCTTAATATTTATCCAAAAAAAGGAGCTATTTTAGAAGGCGCAGATGCAGACATTGTTGTTTGGGACCCAAAGATTTCTAAAACAATTTCGACAAGTACCCACAAATCAATTTTAGACTACAATGTTTTCGAAGGTTTCAAAGTCACAGCACAACCGAGATACACGTTATCAAGAGGCGATGTCATTTGGGCATGGGGTAAAAACTCTAGTCCTCAACCAGGAAGAGGTAGATTTGTCCCAAGACCTGCGTTCCCAGCGTTACATAGTGCTGTCTCAAAATGGAAGGCGCTTAATACACCTAGGAAAATCGAACGAGACCCTTTAAATATACCATCTGGCATCTAATAAAAAATGACGGATAAAATAATTTCAGCAAAAAATGTTGAATTAAAGTTCGGAAGAGGTTCAGAGGAAGTTGTTGCCCTTAAAAACATTTCGTTAGAAGTGGGCGCAGGTGAATTTGTATCTTTTATCGGACCCTCAGGTTGTGGAAAGACGACATTTTTGAGAACTGTTGCAGCTTTAGAGAAACCTACCTCGGGACACATATTAGTGAATGGAGTTTCGCCAGATGAGGCAAGAACCAATAGAGCATATGGCTATGTCTTTCAATCAGCAGGTCTTTATCCATGGAGGAACATATCTAAAAATGTAAGTTTACCATTGGAAATCATGAATTACAGCAGAGAAGAAATTTCGAAAAGGGTAAGTGAGTCACTGAATTTAGTAGAATTAAATGGCTTCGAAAAGAAATTTCCATGGCAGTTATCTGGTGGAATGCAACAAAGAGCTTCTATTGCTAGAGCCTTATCTTTTGATGCCGATCTGCTTCTTATGGATGAACCGTTTGGCGCATTAGATGAAATAGTAAGAGATCACCTAAATGAACAACTATTGGATCTTTGGCAAAAAACTGGTAAGACAATCTGCTTTGTAACGCATTCAATCCCTGAAGCTGTGTTTCTATCAACAAAAATTGTAGTAATGTCGCCTAGGCCAGGGAGAATTGTGGATGTTATTAAGAGTCCATTTCCTTCTTCTCGTTCGTTAGAAATAAGAGACAGTAAAGAATTTATATCAATTTCGCAGAGAGTAAGAGAGGGGTTACGTTCTGGGTATGACTACAATGAGAATAAGGGCTAAGAAGTTTTTGAAGACAATTGCTGAAAAAATTTTACCAATTTTAACTATTCTATTTTTACTAACTGTAGTTTGGTATTTTTTTACTATTTATTTAAATTCAGCTATGCAAATAGATAAGTATAACAAGCAGGGCATTTCATGGAATATTTCAAAACTTGTGCTAGACACAATGTCTCAAGAGAGACCGAAATTGCCAGCACCACATCAAATAGCGGAAGAAATTTGGAAAACAACAGTTGAAAAAAAGATTACCTCAAAAAGGTCATTGATTTATCACGGTTCGATTACGTTGTCCTCTACCATTGTTGGTTTTATGCTGGGGACTGTATTAGGAGTTGTGCTAGCAGTAAGCATAGTAGAAAACCGAGCAATGGAGAGTTCCTTGATGCCTTGGATAATAGCAAGTCAAACAATTCCCATATTGGCTATTGCTCCAATGATTATCGTAGTATTGAATTCATTGGGTTTTTCTGGCCTTCTTCCGAAAGCACTGATATCCACTTACCTAAGTTTTTTTCCTATTGTTGTTGGTATGGTGAAAGGTCTTAGAAGCCCTGATATTATATTGGTAGATTTAATGAAAACTTATAATAGTTCAAAAGTTGACATATTTTTTAAATTACGACTACCAGCATCGGTACCATTTCTTTTTACATCGATGAAAGTAGCAATAGCAATATCGCTTGTCGGCGCGATCGTCGGAGAACTTCCGACAGGAGCAGTAGCAGGTCTTGGGGCACGCCTTTTAACTGGATCGTATTATGGTCAGACAATCCAAATTTGGTCCGCGTTAATAATGGCATCAATTTTGGCAGCTACTCTCGTTTTTTCCATTCAAGCAATCGGATATTTAGTATCAAAAAAAATGGGCTATACTAATGAAGAAGCTTAGCAATATTTTATTAACTTTTGCTCTATTTTTTTCAGCCATGTGCTTCGTCAGCTCTACTATTTCATTTTCAGAGTCAAACATCATTGTTTTGATACTTTCTATTGTCGGAATTTTATTAGGCCTTAGACTTTTTTTTCCTTTTTTTGCATCTTTTTATTACGATTTATTTATTGGCGTAGCCACAATAATATTTGTTATTCTAAATCTACATGAAGATCTTCCAATTGGAAGTTGGCCTCTTATCTTCTCTTCTTGGTTGTATAGCTGGCTTGCAGTTGAAAAAATAATGCAAAAACAATTTGAGACTGATTATTCAAGTACCATAAGAAACTTTGTAGCCCCCATTTTTTTTGGTGTGTGGATAATTTTTTTCTGGGAGGTGGCTACTGTGGGGCTAAAAATTCCAGTTGTGATATTACCTTCTCCCAGCGTAATTGGTATCAAATTTATTGCTTCTCTAGATATATTGTGGGCAGACTTTATTCAAACTTTTGTAAAATCCGCTTTAATTGGCTATTTGATAGGTTGTAGCAGTGGGCTTCTCATTGCTATTTTGATCGATAGCTCTCCTTTTTTGAAGCGAGGCTTATTACCTATAGGGAATTTTATTTCAGCATTGCCTATTATTGGAGTGGCACCAATTATGGTTATGTGGTTTGGTTTTGATTGGGAGTCTAAGGCAGCGGTAGTTGTGATAATGACTTTTTTCCCGATGCTTGTAAATACAATAACGGGTTTGAGCATTAGCAGTCAAATTGAGAAAGATCTAATGAAGACATATGGGGCGTCATATTCGCAAACTTTATTTTTTTTACGGCTTCATGGAGCTGCTCCCTTTATATTCAATGCGCTTAAAATAAATTCCACACTTGCATTAATAGGAGCAATTGTAGCTGAGTTTTTTGGAACACCGATTGTCGGGGTAGGGTTCAGAATATCAACTGAGGTGGGAAGAATGAACTTAGATATGGTTTGGGCTGAAATAACTGTTGCGGCGCTAGTCGGCACTATTACCTATGGAATAATAACTTTTATTGAAAAAAGGTTAACATTCTGGCATCCTTCAATAAGAGGGAATTAAAACATAAGGAGAAAGTATATGAAAAAAGTTTTAGGAGGCCTTTTAGGTGCATTGCTTTTAGCTTTAAGTAGCATCACTGCAAATGCAGCTGACAAGCTCACGTTACAACTTCAGTGGGTAACTCAGGCACAGTTTGCCGGATATTACGTAGCTAAAGACAAAGGTTACTATGCTGACGAAGATTTAGACGTAACTATTAAGCCTGGTGGTCCCGATATCGCACCTCCACAGGTGCTCGCAGGTGGTGGTGCAGATTTAATGCTTAATTGGATGCCCTCAGCGCTAGCAGCGAGAGAAAAAGGCGTTCCAATTGTAAACATTGCTCAGCCATTTAAGTCTTCAGGTTTACAGCTTACCTGCAGAAAAGAGACTGGAATTAAATCACCTGCAGATTTCCGAGGAAAAACAATAGGAGTATGGTTTTTTGGTAATGAATATCCATTCCTATCATGGATGAGCCAGCTAGGGATTCCTACAAACGGAGGATCTGACGGCGTTACGATCCTAAAGCAAGGCTTTAACGTTGACCCAATCTTGCAAAAACAAGCCGATTGCATTTCTACGATGACTTACAATGAATATTGGCAGGTCATTGATGCTGGCTTAACACCAGATGATCTCGTTGTTTTTAAGTATCAGGACCAGGGAGTAGCTACTCTAGAAGATGGTATTTACGTTCTTGAAGATCGGTTAAAGGATGCAAGTTTTAAAGATCAAATGGTACGATTTGTAAGAGCTTCTATGAAGGGTTGGAAGTGGGCAGAGAGTAACCCAGACGGGGCTGCTGAAATAGTCTTAGATAATGACGCTACCGGTGCGCAAACCGAGAAACACCAGAAGAGGATGATGGGCGAAATTGCAAAGCTTACAGCTGGGTCAAATGGCGCACTTGAACCTGCCGATTTTGACAGAACAGTGGCAACACTTCTTAAGGGAGGGTCCGATCCTGTTATAACTAAAAAGCCAGTTGGCGCATGGACTCACGAGATTACGGATGCTGCATTAAAATAGATCCAAACTAATATTTAGTAAAAAGGGCAGAAACAATAGTCTGCCCTTTTTTCAAATGAAGAAATAAATGAATAAAAATATATCCCTCAAAGAATGGCAAAGCAGAGCACAGAAGGTTCTTCCAGGTGCAGGTTTTGGCAATTTTGATCCTAGCATCAGTCTAAAAAGAGGTTTGGGTTCGCGCGTATGGGATGAAGACAACAAAGAATATATCGATTTTTTAATCGGTTCAGGGCCAATGATACTGGGCCATGGAAATGAAGAAGTATTGGATGCTATACGGGCCCAACTCGGTGAAGGTCTTACTTTTTTTACCAATAATTCAAAAGGAATAGAGTTAGCTGAAGAAATTTGTAACGCAGTGAAATGTGCCGATCAGATTAGATTTGTAAGCTCTGGTGGTGAAGCTGATATGTATGCGATGCGATTGGCAAGAGCACATACAGGTAGAAATAAAATCCTCAAGTTTGAGGGAGGGTATCATGGGATGAGTGGGGACTCATTGATGAGTCTTGCACCTAGCAAAATGGTAAATTTTCCATTAGCAGTGCCGGATTCAGCGGGAATACCTGAAGCCGTTAGAGATGATATCTTGGTCGCACCATTCAACGATCCTCAAGTCGCTACGGAAATAATGAATGAGTATTCAGATCAAATTGCTGGTGTAATTGTAGAACCACTTCAAAGAATCATTCCGCCAATAAAAGGATTTTTAGAGCATCTAAGGGCTGAAACAAAAAGAATTGGAGCGCTTTTGATTTTTGACGAAATAGTAACTGGTTTTAGGTTGGCCTACGGCGGTGCACAAGAGCTGTACGGCGTAGTGCCTGATTTATGCACGCTTGGGAAGATCATTGGAGGTGGCTTACCTCTGGCGGCTATTGCCGGTGAAAAAGAAATTATGAATCATTTTGATAAAAATATTGTTGGCGAGGAAAAGTTTACTTTCCAAATCGGTACCCTTAGTGGAAACCCATTGGCAGCAGTAGCTGGTTTAAAAACGATGGAGATACTTAGAAGAGATGGTGCTTATGACAGGATAAGAGAAAACGGGCAGTTTTTAATCGATAGCATTACAAAACATCTTAAGAGTAATAATATAGAGTTTCAAATTGTTGGTGATCCAACACTCTTCGATATAATTTTTTCTGAAACACCGGTTATTAATTACCGAGATACAAAGAAAAATAAGGCTGAATATTCAAAAACTTTCAATCAAATAGTTAGAGAACACGGAATACTCAAAGCCGATGCCAAACTTTATACACACCTTGCGCTTACCGAAGAAGATCTTCAGAAAACTGATAGCGCATTTAAAAAAGCGGCTGAGGGCATTGCAGCAATATCCTAGTTTAAACAAGAACACATGATCCCTTGCCAAAGACATCTTTTTGATATTCCTGAAGACGTTGCATATTTAAACACCGCATACATGTCCCCCCTTTTGAACAGCGTCGTCACTGCCATAGATAGCGGAAGCCGTTTAAAAGCCAATCCATGGAAACTTAAGATAAGCAACTTTTTTGATGATATAGAAGAGGCTCGAAATTTATTTTCAGACCTTATGCATACAGTTGGAACCAATATAGCTATCATTCCCTCTGCTTCTTATGGTGTTCAAACTGCTGCAAAAAATTTACAAATTTCAGAGGGCTCAAAAATACTTGTTCTATCTGATCAGTTTCCATCTAATGTCTATCCATGGCGACGTGTCGCTGAACAAAAAGGTGCTGAGATCAAAACTGTAAAAGTCCCTGATAGTGAGGCGGCTACAGATCATATAATCGACGCTTTAGATGAACGGGTTAGCGTTTGCGCAACGGCAAATGTATTATGGACCAATGGGTCATTAATAGATTTAGAAAAAGTGAAAGCAAAATGCTTGGAATGTAAAACCGAACTTGTTATTGACCTTACCCAATCGGCAGGCGCTTTTGATATAGACCTAAGTAAAATAGATCCTGCTTTTGCAATTGTAGCAAATTATAAGTGGATGCTTGGCCCCTACTCAACTGGATTTCTTTATGTTTCCCCTAAATTCCATAATGGCGAGCCACTTGAAGAAGGTTGGATAACAAGAAAAAACAGTAAGGATTTTGCAAATCTCGTCGATTACCAGGATTATTATGAACCTGGAGCAATCAGGTATGATATGGGGCAAAGATCAAATTTTTCTCTTATTCCCGGTGTGCTAGAGGCACTCCGTCAAATACAGAAATGGGGTATACCCAACATTCAAAACACTCTCTATAACTCTAATCTAAATCTCTGTAAAAAGCTAAGCGATTTGGGGTTGCAAGTTCCAAGACCTGAAAATAGAGGACCTCATTTTATAGGTGCAAAACTACCTTATAAAGCTCCGAAAAACATTCTTGAAACTTTGGCAGAAAACAAAATATTTGTCTCTGAGAGAGGTGGCAATTTAAGAATTACACCTCACTTATGGAACAATTCTAACGACTTTGAGCGATTTATAGAAATCTTGAAACAAACATTATGAAAATGATTTTGATTACTCTAAATCGGTTGCCAAAATACATCTACGGTCATTATTTATTGGCGAGTTAACATATTTACTGACTGGGTGAGATTTTATTCTTTCTAATAAACTAGATGAGGAAACTTTTTGTTTATCTTTTAGCCAAAAAGATGTTTCCAGCCGATCTAAAAACATCGGTTGTCTGCGGTGAATATTAGTCAAGCTTGGATGAGCATTAATCGTGACTATAGCTGCTCCAGAAGCATTTTTAATACCAGCAAAATAAAAAATTTCATTATCAGCATGAATAAATATTGGATGCTTTTCGCCCCTAGAGTTCTTTTGCCATTCGAACCAGCCATCCGCAACAAAGACGCAGGTTTCATAATCCTTAAAACTGGGTTTAATATCCAAACTTTCATATTTGGCATTTATTAAATTCATGGGCTTTTTTGCCCAAACGGGAGAATAGCCCCACTCTAAAAAATCTGGCCTCATCTCCTGATTAAAAATTAATGTAGTGTGTGAGGGAGCAATATTATAAGACGGTTCTATTAAAATATTATGAAAGTCTTTTACATCAGTAAAATTTGAAAGTACAAACCTTCCACACATTTTTACCCCTAATATTAATCTTTGACCATTTGTGTAAAAGAGAATAACAACAAAGCAGAAAGAAAATAAATGAAAAATCTACAGGCAATTTTTTGGATGGTGGTTACTACACTGCTTTTTGCAATTGTTACGGGCATAGTAAGATATATTGGCAGTGATATTCCTGCACCTGTAGCTGCATTTATTCGATACATAATTAGTACAATATTCTTTATTCCATTAATAGTAAGAATGTTCATTTTAGAACGAAATAGAAGCAATAGACGGGTTTATTGGTCTAGAGGTTTAGCTCACGGTTTTGGAGTTATTCTTTGGTTTTTTGCAATGGCCAGAATCCCAGTCTCTGAGGTTACGGCAATAGGCTATATAACTCCAATTTTTGTTTCAATAGCTGCATTTATTTTTTTAAAGGAGACCCTTTCTATTAGTATTATTGGTGCATTAGCTATTTGTATGATCGGCATGATTATAATTATAAGACCTACAACTAGTGGTATAGCGACAGGTCAATTGTCGATGATAATAGCTACACTGTTTTTTGCTGCATCATATATATTGGCAAAAAAATTATCAGAAACAGAGAGCACTTTGGAAATTCTTGTTGCACTGAATTTCATTGTGACCCTTACATTAGCCCCATTTGCAATAGCTTTTTGGGTAACTCCAAGCCTTCAAGAAGTATTATTTTTGGGTGTTGTGGCTTTGTTTGCAACTGCCGGACATTTCACAATGACAATTGCCTTAAAGCTGGCTCCTATTACAATTACTCAACCTATCTCCTATGTCCAAATAGTTTGGGCATCCGGTATAGGATTTATTTTCTTTGGAGAGACAATTAGCTTATGGTTCACTTTAGGCGCTGCATTGATCATACTATCATCATTGTATGTAACTTACACCTCCTCTGCCAATCAAAATAAGAATTTAAGAAGTCTGACAGCCAAAAACTAATCTTTGTATGAGTTAACATCGCTTTTATTATTAAGAAGGGTTATTATTACTCGATGAAAAATTCTAATAAAATTCTTTATTCAGTTAGTGGCAACATAGCCATACTTACTATAAATAGACCAGAAAGACGCAATGCTCTTGATGCAGAAACTTTAGAACAGATTAATATTTTACTAGACAGAGCAGAAAATGATGAAAAGGTTCGGGTTATATTAATTACTGGTCAAGGCGATACCTTTTCTTCCGGATTTGATTTGAAAGATCAAATGGAAAAAGCCCCTAAAGGTAAGGAATGGAAGCCAATCCTTGAATTAGACCATCGAACTATCATGCGTTTTTGGAATAGCCCAAAGCCAACAATAGCGGCAGTAAAGGGAGCGTGTTTGGCCGGTGCATTTGAACTATCTCTTGCTTGTGATTTTACAATTTGTTCAAAAGACTCCTTTTTCGGTGAGCCTGAACTAAAGTTCGGAGCGGGAATAGTTACAATGCTATTGCCTTGGGTAATCGGCATGAAAGCAGCAAAAGCAATAATTCTATTGGGGAAAGACGATATATCAGCATCAACAGCTCTAGAATTAGGAATTGTTACCGAGATAACCGAAAATGATCAGGTATTCGAAAGGTCGTTGCAAATTGCCAAACACATCTCAGTTATTGATCCCACCTTAGTCAAAAGAACGAAAAAGGCTATTAACCAAAGTTTTGAGACTGCAGGAATTCATGAATCTTTGGAAAATAGTCTTGAGATAGATTATCAGATAGAATCCGAGGGATCGCCAGACAAAAAAAATTTTATGGAAATAGCAAGAAAAGAAGGAATGCGAGAAGCTATAAAGTTTAGAGACAAACGTTTTTCGATAAATGAATAATCCTATTTTACTAATAGTTGTAGCCCAAATGTTTGGTACTTCGTTATGGTTCAGTACCAACGGTGTATTGAAACAGATTGAACGAATATGGTTGCTTTCAACTAGTGATCTCGGTTTGTTAACAAATTCTGTTCAGTTTGGTTTTATTGTTGGCACACTACTCTTTTCAGTAACTGGATTTGCGGACAAGTTTAAACCATCACGAATTGTAATGCTTTGCTGTTTCTTAGGGGCAACATCCAATGCTTTAATCATATTTGAAGAAATTTCTTTTACCTTCGTTATTTTTTCTCGATTAGTTGTTGGGGTGGCGCTAGCAGGAATATACCCAATTGGCATGAAACTAATTATTAGTTGGAACCCTCAGAAGGCGCCCAACACGTTAGGGCTTCTTGTAGGCATGTTAGTCCTAGGTTCATCTTTACCATATCTTATAAGAGCTTTAGGTATTTCATTTGATTGGCAATATACCGTTATAATTACTTCTGGGCTATGCTACATTGCAGGAATTACAATATATCTTATGGGTGACGGACCTCATTTAGTAATAACCAAAAAACCTTCTTTTCGACTATTAGACCAATTCAGCGAACTGTTAAAAAACAGAAAATATATAGCTTCTGCAGTTGGCTACTTTGGACACATGTGGGAGTTATATGCTTTTTGGACTTGTGTTCCAATTCTAATAGCGATATCGGTGTCACAGCATAAAATACAAAATCAAGAGTTTATTGTTTCATTATTAAGTTTCCTAATTATTGGCTTAGGTTTTATAAGTTGTGTCTTAGGTGGAATTTTAGCAAAATCTTTAAATAGCAGCAGAGTTGCCTCACTATCGCTAGCCTTTAGTCTTTCCATCTGCTTAATTTATCCACTGCTAGGCAATCATAGCTTTTTTCTTGATCTATTTTTACTGATGCTATGGGGGTTTTTCGTTATCTCTGACTCACCTCAATTTTCGGCAATATCCGCAAGTGTTTGCCCACAACATTTAGTTGGAACCGCTTTAACTACTCAAAATTGTGTTGGCTTCTCGATCAGTATGATAACTATCTTTCTGACCACCCACTTTCATGAATCTCTTGGTCTGTATTTTGTTTGGATCCTATTGCCTGGGCCAGTCTTAGGTTTGATATTCTTTTCTCGTCAATTTGGATTTTTTAGACTAAAAACAGGCTGAATATTTAAACGTAAGTCATGGCGAACCAAAATTTTCGTTATGAGTAAGTGCTTGTCTAAATAGCAATCTCATAAAAGGGTCGAGGGTTGACAATTTCTTATCCAGAGTAGCTTTTGGTATAATTAACGCGGATGACTTTTCCAAAGCCTTCGCGGTAAATAGTCGTACGTTATTTCCTAATATAGAATTCCAAACTCCAAAGACCTGCATAGAGTTAATAGTTTGTTTTTCGGCTAGTTTTCCATCGCTAGTATTCTTAAAGAGCTGCACTTTGCCTAGTGACAAAATATACCCGTCACCGAGAGGCTCGCCCTCTTCATAGATAATCTGATCTTTTTCGATAGTAATGGAAGAAAGCACGTTTTTTAATTGTTCAACAGCATTTAAATCCATTTTTTGAAATCCGTGAGAATGTGAACGTCATATTTTCATATTTTAATTCATATTAGTCAAGTGATTTACGTAGGGGAAACTTTGTTATTAATTTTATTTCGTTGATGTTCCCTAAAAAACAGAGCCCATCCTCCCAGAATAATTAAAATAATTCCTGCCAAAGATAAGTAATCTGGAATATTACCAAAAAAGAAATAGCCATTTATTATCGCTAAAATTAACAAAACATACTCGGTCGGCCCATTGGTAATTGGAGACCCAACCTGGTAAGCATGTATTAATGAGGTCATACCGAGAGTCCCAAAAATTGATAATATAGCTATTGAAATTAAAATATTATAGTTATCAAATTTTATTGAACCAAATATAAACCTCCATTCCTCTTTATTTATAAAATCTAACGGAAACACCAAAATAATAATATATGTAATTACTGAAAGAAGTAGGCTGACAGAATACTGCTGAAATGCTTGAAGAAATGCATTTTCATTCTCTTTAGTATATTTAGAAATCACCATTGCAACAGCATAACAAAATGCAGTGAATAAAGGAGCCAACATAAAAAAGCTAAATTCAGATTCCTTAAAAGGCTTTACTATAAGAAATACACCAATGAAACCTAGGACTATGATCAAAATTCTAATAAGGCCTATTCTCTCTGATAAAACCAATGCAGATAAAATAGTAATGAAAAACGGAGCGGCAAAGAATAGAGCCGTCACCGTGGAAAGAGATAATTTTTCTAAACTTATAAAGAATATAAAGAACCCAAAATGCATCAACACACACCTAATTAAAGTTAACTTTGGATAAACCGGGATTATTAAAATTCTATAATCTAAATACTTCAAACAAGTCAATGTCACTATTACACCAATAAATGCTCTAGTTATAAAGAGTTGGAATATAGTTGTTTCATTAGCTAGTATTTTGACAGCTAAATCATGAAAGCTATAAATTAGCATGCCTATAACAATGAAAATCATTCCTATCTGATTGTTATTAGCTCTCATCTATGGCCTATCGTGTTAAATGTCCGATTATACGATTAACTCCACGATAATCTATTCATAAACTATTATTTTAGTCTAACAGTATAAGAAAATGAAAAGTTACTACCTGAGGTAGCAGGCAGAGCTGTAGAAGCATTTAATGATGAATTTAACCTGCTTCGTTGATCTATTTTATTTAGGTCTCTTTTGTTTTCCATGCATAATTTGTGCGCGTTTGTATTTAATTGGAACCCTGCTCTAAGGCATTCAGTCGAAAAGGTTTTTTCCAAACGTGCATTGTATTCTTCGTTGCTCAGGCAACCAACGAGTCCAATAAAGGATATAACCGCAAGTTGCACCAATATAGCATGCTTAACTATCTTATCTTTTCGCAAAAAAAACCCATCCAATTTTCTTTTTTGCCAGCCAAACCGATACTAGCACCCTCACAATATTTTTTAGTCCGAAAGCATGCTTTTTCAAGAATTTTTTCTATTTCGCTCTTTTCATAGTAACTGTAAAACCTACCTAAATTGTCACGACTTTCTCCTTCGCCTCGTTTGAGGCTGAAAAAGAGAACACCCCTTTCCTTGAGAGCAAAAAATAATCGTTTCAAGATTTCACCAAATTTATTCTTTTTTACATGAAGTAAGCTAAAATTAGCCCAAATTGCGTCATAAAACTCATGCTCATCTATTTCATCAAAAGATATTTGTCTTGGCTTATTTCCCAACAAGACTTCTGCTACTTTTATCATTTCTAGAGAAGCATCAACAGGGAATGGTGCAAAGCCGTTTTTTAGAAGCTCAAGTGATGCAGTTCCGGTACCACAACCAAGATCAAGCACTTTTCCTTCTCCTTCTATCATTTTCATAAAAATATCTAAGTTTGCATCCTTGAGCTCTTTTGATATCAGTTTTTTATAGTCTGAAATGTACTTATCATATACATCTAAAGTTTTTTGATCAGCGCTCATTCAATTCAAAACTCCATAGGCATAAAAGCATCAGACCCTTGAGCCTTTTTCCATAACATCACTGATTTAAAATCTAACCACCACGCGTGGATTTCTAAAGAATTTTCATTTACTGCGTCATTTAGCCAGGGGTAAGTTAGTAAGTTATTATAGGAATAAAGCACCACTGCCCTCTCTGAATTAACCTCAATATTTTCGTCTTTGTGATCAAAGTATACTTTTGATAAAGCCGGTTTCGCAATATCAACCCAACTTTTTATAAAATCGGTCAGATTATCTGTAATCTCTCCTTCTTTATCATTATTAATACTCTTACATAGAGCTGCAACACCTCCACAGTGAGCATGACCCAGCACGATAATATCCTTTACCCTTAAAATCTTTACGGCATATTCTAAAGCTGAGCCGATGCTTACATTATCTTTTGATGTGAATGGAGGTACCAAATTTGCTACATTTCTGACAACAAATAAGTCTCCTGGCCCTGTACCAAACAAAATAGATGGTTCTACACGGGAGTCAGCACAACAAATGACCATCGTTTGGGGTGACTGGCCCTTTTCAGCAAGCTGTTGAAGTACTTTACTCCTTTTTTCAAAATAGGACTTCCGAAAATTTTTAAACCCATTCACCAGTTTTTCAACCATTATAAAAATTCTCCTTAATACCACTTTAAATTGTTGAACTCTATTTTTGTCTTATCTTTTATTGGTTTTCTTTGTTTGGTGCAATTCTATTTGACATTTATACCTTTTGGAGACATACAAACTTTCATTATCAAACACATCGAGTACAAAATTAAAAACAGTTATTCAATAATTTCTAAGATACTGAATTGCAAGTGACCTAAATTACCTCTGATGAAATTAATAATAATTTACCAAGGGCATCAGTAAATGTTATCCCACAATCATAAATTTTTTTATATATTGTTGCTTTCTGGCATCGTCATAATATTTTCCTTTTCCTATAACATCTACACGCATATATCAGAATCTGGGACTTGTAATAAATCAACCAATTTTGTTGATGGATTAGGAGGACCAATAGATTTAATTGATCAGAATGAAAATGCTTTTTCTTTAGAAAAACAAAATGCTTCCCTTTCATTATTATACTTCGGATATAGCTTTTGTCCTGATATCTGTCCCTATGATTTAGAAAGAAATGCTTATGTAAAAGATATTATGGATGAAGAACAATTAGATATTAATTTAGTCTTTATCACCCTTGATCCATCACGAGATACAACAGAGCGATTGAAAGACTTTTCAGAGTACATCCATAGTTCAATGATCGCTCTAACCGGTTCCAATGATCAGATAGAGGGCCTCAAGAAGGCATATGGTGTTTTCGGAAAATCAAATAAGGTTGATTACGAAGATCAATCCTATTTAGTTGATCACTCAACTTTTTCTTATCTCGTGAACAAGGATGGAGAAGTCTTATCTTATTTTAATAGAAGAGAGTCTCCTGAAAAAATCTCTGAAAAAATTAAATGTTTTTATTAAATTTTTTTTTATAATTGCATAAGCGATTTCGGTTTTTATTGTTCATATATAGAAAAATATGCTAACAATATCGCTAATATATTTGAGGTGAGGATTATATATAAATGGCTTTACACTGCCCAGGCTGGATACTCTGTATTTTTTGTGCAAATACCGCTAGGGAAACCCTTCTTTACTCAGCACCTATAAACACAATCGTCAAAAAATATTCGGTTGCAATAGATGAACATTATTCCGAAATATCTCCTGATTTTATACAAGTATGTGCAGAGAAAATGCTTGCATCACTTGTAGAGGTTGATGCAGGAAGCGCCGCAGAAGAGATAATTCGAGGATATATCCATAAAAAAATAAAGACTAAGGATGATGGCTCAGCTAGAAAGTTGTCGGGAATATTTTCTTCGGAGTTTAAAGGTGAAAGAACACCTACAGGGACTGAAAAATATATTGTTACCAACTTTAGAGCTTTTTTATTTTCAATGAGATCAGGAGCAAAAGGTCTTCCACCTCCAGGCTGGCAAGTGGATCAGGTTCAAGATTTAGATTGGGTCGGTGAAGTCATGATGCAAAAAGTTTCTATAATGGATGTATAGTAACTAGATATTATTATTTCCAATATTTTTTGGTTCGTTATTAACGAGCTCGTAGGGATACCTTTTTAAAAAAAATATCTTAACGTCCTAATATTGATTGGATTTTTATAATTATAGTGTTAACTTTCTATCTTCCGAAACTCGAACACAGGTCGTTAAGTGATGTCAAACTATTGCCCAGAATGGATATTGAGTGTAGCAGTGGGCGTAATTGTAGGAGACGCTCTAACAGGGAGTACTTCAATTCTAGCTAACTCCCAAAAATTTAGTGATGGCTTATCCAAACATTATGAAGAAGTTAGTAAAGATTTTTTAAATGATACTGCAAACGACATAATTGCAGAGTTGAATGATATAGGAATCGATGAATTTACTGCTCGATTTGTTAAATCATTTGTATTTAATAGAATTAAATTTAAAGAAAACGGGAGTACGAGACGATTTAATGTGTTTTTCAATCAATTCAAAGGGGAGAAAGGAGCAGTAACCTCTAAAAAACTCGTCAGCTCCTTTAAAGCATTTGTATTTAGATGTAGGGCTCAAAAAGTATCCTTAGCACCCAAGAGTTGGAATATACACCAAGAGGAACAAATTGATTGGCTTTTGACTTTGGTACAGCAGGATCCACCTAAGTTGTCAGGATAACGTTTAAACTTAAAATGATGTTCACGCAATCAATAAATTTGTATAGCTTGATCTCAGGTCAAGGTTAGACATTTAATTAGTATAATCTGGTTTAAATGTAGTACCATTTTATCAAATTAAAACAAGTTCAGGAGAGAATCATGCCTAAATTGATTTTAAACAGGCGAGAGTTCGCCGTTGGAAGTGCCGCTTTGGTTACTGCAATGAGCTCTTTTGGGAGCACTTTTTTTTGCTGGACTGGATGCTTATCAAGTTAGAGCTCAACAATTGGCCGGAGCAGTTATTCCTTATCAATTTTTCCTAATGCTTCCTTTTTTGTTGAGTATTGTTGCAATGGTAATTGCAGCTAAAAGAACAAGGTATCCAAAGGCACTCTTGATCCCATTCCGACGTGGTGAAAGACACTAAAAAAAGGGAGGATTTACATGACTGATTTATTAGTAAAAAACTGCTTGTTATTTGAAAAAAAAGACCCTCAAGACATTTTAATTAAGGGAGGAATTATTAAAGACATAGCATCAAAAATTACAGCGGATAATATTCCCATCATAGACGCCGATTTTCACTTTGTTACTCCCCCATTTGTTGACAGTCACTTTCATATGGATGCAACACTAAGCTATGGCCTTCCCCGCATGAATAAAAGTGGCACTTTACTTGAAGGCATCAAATTATGGGGAGAATTGAAACCAAATCTCACTGCTGATGCTATAAAGGAACGAGCCTTGAAGTTCTGCAGGTGGGCGATAGCTAGGGGAACTTTAGCAATTCGAAGTCATGTCGATGTCTCTGGTCAAAATCTAGTAGGTGTTGAAGCACTCCTAGATGTCAGAGAAACAATGAAAGATTTTATTGATATACAATTGGTTGCTTTTCCACAAGATGGATTACTCAGAGCCAATTGTTTGGACAATTTGAATGCAGCTCTGGACATGGGAGTTGATGTCGTTGGTGGAATCCCTCACTTTGAAAGAACAATGGAGGAGGGTCATGAGTCCATTCGTATACTGTGTGAGGTTGCCGAAAAGCGTGGACTTCTTACAGATTTACATTGTGATGAAACAGATGACCCAATGTCAAGGCATGTTGAGAAGGTTGCATTGGAAACTACTAGACTTGGTCTTAAGGGACGTGTAGCGGGTTCTCACCTGACCTCTATGCATTCAATAGATAATTACTATTTCACAAAACTTATCTCGTTGCTTGTTGAGGCTGATCTAAATATTATAGCTAACCCCTTAATTAATATAACAATACAAGGAAGGCAAGATACTTACCCTAAGAGAAGAGGATTAACTAGAATACCAGAGCAACTCAATGCAGGCCTTAAGGTCGCATTTGGACATGATTGCGTTATGGATCCTTGGTATCCACTAGGCTCCCATGATATGCTCGAGGTTGCGCACATGGCTTTACACTGCTGTCATATGACTGGCATTGATGAGATGAAATCATGCTTCGATGCAGTGACGGCAAATGCGGCCTCCATACTTCATTTAGATAATTATGGTATAAATAAGGGATCAAATGGAGATTTGGTAGTTTTGCAATGTAAAGACCCCATAGAGGCCATAAGACTTAAGCCAGCAAGGCTATTTGTTGTTAGACGTGGAAAAGTTATCAGCACTACTAGTCCAGTACACTATGAACTAAACTTAGGCTCAAACACAGAGAGCGAAGATTTGCTTTTTGAAGGCTAATCTCCTTTTTGTTCGATGAATATTGGTGTTCTATTTGAGATTTGGCGAACTAAGTCCTTTACAATTTTATTTCTAGCAGGTTTCCTTACAAGCGTTGCCCGATGGTTCGAAGTATTCTTATTTTCAGTGATTGCATGGAAAATCACCGGGAACGCTTCAATAGCAGCACTTTTAATAATGCTCAGGTTGCTAGGTGTTGCAGCAACTGGGGTAACATTTAGTTTTGCTGGCGCATTTGTAGTAAAAAAGAAAGTTGTTTTGGGTGCAAGTTTAATTTGTTCTTTATCCTCATTGATTGTCTTCGTCTACTCACAAACAGGCCAAAACATAAATGTTTTTTTATTGGGACTACTATCGACTGTGAGTGGCGCGCTATGGAGCATCGATTTTTCATTTCGAAGACCTATGCTTGCTGATACCCTCCCCGAAGATTTAATTTCCGCCGGAGTTTCTTTAGATGTTTTATCTAGTCACGCAACAAGAATATTGGGACCTTTATTTGGTGGTATTTTTTTGACTTATTTTGATCTGAATGCAGGTGTTTTTTTTCTATTTCTTCTTTATGCCCTGTCGGTTTTTTTAGTTTCTACCCAAAAAGAAGATGCTTTAACAACTAATACAAATAGCTATACTCAGTCACTTCTAAAAGTTATTGGACAGACAAGAGATGATGTCAATTTGTTATCCGTAATATCTCTAACTTTCGTTTTCAATATTTTTGCCCTCCCATTCATTGCATTAATAAGTCTATTAATTATCGAAAAATTTAATCCAACCGAGTTTTATATTGGGATGTTTACATCCTTGGAAGGAATTGGAGCTCTATTAGGAGGAGCAGCTATAACAATTATTACGATCAAGAGAAAATTGATTAGCTTTATATCCTTCCTTGCAATTATTTTGCTATCTATATTTCTATCTGCGTCAAGCAACTCGATTTTCGTGTATCTTCTTTCTATATTAATTTTCGGCATGGCTACGGCTTGTTATTCAGCATTACAAAGTACCATAATCTACGTTAATTCCGTTCCAGATCTTCGCTCCTCAACTTTCAGTTTGCTTACAATAGCAATTGGCTGTGGAGCACTCGGTTCGTTAAACATTTATTTAATGTCAGATTTCTTCACAACTGAAGAGATTTCTAATATTATGGCAATCGAAGGATTGCTTGTGGGTTTAATTTTCATAATTATAGCCTTAGTACGGTTCCCAATGCACAAATTTTTATGAAAAGTAAAATTAAAATAACTTTATTTTTTATGCTATAATTAGTTGAAAAAAGCTGTATTGCATTCTATTTTGCTGTAACTTTAATTTATGGACAGTAAGGATAAGTACAGAAAATATAAGCCATCAGACCAGGTATCTTTGGATAAAAGAACTTGGCCAAGTAAAACTATTAAAAAACCTCCAATTTGGTGTAGTGTTGACCTAAGAGATGGAAACCAAGCCTTGGTAGAACCAATGGATACATCACGCAAGCTTAGGATGTTCAAAACGTTAGTCTCTATGGGCTTTAAAGAGATTGAGATCGGTTTTCCATCTGCCTCTGACACTGACTTTCAATTTTGTCGACACCTAGTAGATAATAAGCTTATACCAGATGATGTAACGGTACAGGTCCTTACACAAGCCAGAGAACACCTCATTGATAAAACCTTTGAAGCTTTAAAGGGTTGCAAGTCAGCAATTTTACACCTTTATAACTCAGTATCGACTTTGCAGCGCAAAGTGGTTTTCAAACAAGATAAAGAGGGAGTTAAAAAAATCGCAGAAGATGGTGCGGCGATGGTGTTTGAGAGATTAAAGCATTTGCCAGATACTGAACTGACTCTTCAATATTCTCCAGAAAGTTTCACGGGAACTGAACTAGATTACGCACTCGATGTTTGTGAAACTGTATTAGATTGCTGGAAGGCATCAAAACAAAACAAAGTAATAATTAATTTGCCAGCAACGGTAGAGATGTCTACCCCTAATATTTATGCGGACCAGATTGAATGGATGAGCAATAATTTCACAGATAGAGAAAGAGTTATATTATCGTTACATCCCCATAACGATAGAGGAACTGGAGTTGCTGCAACTGAGCTTGGTTTAATGGCGGGAGCCGATAGAGTTGAAGGAACACTTTTTGGGAATGGGGAGCGAACAGGAAATGTAGATATAGTGACCTTGGGACTAAACATGTTTACGCAAGGTATTAATCCAGAGCTGGACTTTTCTGATATCAACAATCTTATTGAAACGGCGGAGTTTTGCAATCAACTACCCGTACATCAACGGCACCCTTATGCAGGCCTTTTAGTACATACTGCGTTTTCGGGAAGTCATCAGGACGCGATTAGAAAGGGAATGGAAGCAATTTCAAAATCGAATGAACCTCATTGGGAAGTTCCATATTTGCCTATTGATCCCAGTGATATTGGTAGAACTTATGAAGCAATCATTAGGGTAAATTCCCAGTCAGGGAAAGCAGGCTCTGCTTGGTTATTAGAACAAGAGCATAATATTAATATACCTAGGGGAGCTCAAATTCAATTTAGTGAGGCAGTTCAGAATATCGCTGATAAGACGGGCAAGGAAATAACCCCAGATATGATTTGGGATATCTTTGAGAAAGAATTTTTTAGAAAAGGTAAGTTTTCTCTTATCAAATTTAAAAGTAAGAAAATTTCAAAAGACGACAACGCCGAATTTGTAGAAGCGACCATAGATCACAATGGGGATAAATTAAAAATTTCGTCCACAGGTAATGGCCCAATAAGCGCTTTTGTAAATGCGATGAGAGATACTTTCAAGTTAAACTTTATGCTTAATGATTTTGGGCAAAATACAAGAAGCTCTGGATCTACTGCCGAAGCAGCTGCTTACATTGAAATCAAAGTTCCAGATGAAAATGGGAAAAGTGTGTTCGGAGTGGGGATAGATACTTCCATTACTCTTGCTCCAATCAAGGCTGTGATAAGCGCTATAAACAGAATATAATTTTCTGAGCCAGATCACTTAACAAACAATAGATTTGATTGCAATTTAATAATGTTTCTCTCATTATCTTGAAATGAAAAAATATAGCGCTTTATTTTTTATACTTTTATTCTGTTCCCTCAACCCTAGGGTCGGCGTGGCTGAACCAGGCTTTTTTTTTCAAACACTCACCAATAGTTTTGTAGATTGGGTTTTTGGTCGATTAGACAGTTATATCCAGGATAAACCAGATGAAAGTGACGAAACACAAGATGAAAAAATTCTCTCAAAAGCTGGAGAACCTTCTGAGAAAAAAATTGCAATTCAGATGGATGAAATCGTCAAAAGAGAAGCTACTTTTTACAGAAAGTTTTCTAATATCCCTTTTTCAGGACATATTGAATCCTATCACCCCAACGGTCAACTAAAAATTATTGGAGACTTGTCGGATGGTAAAAAAGTGGGGAACTGGATCGAATATTATTTAAGTGGAATAAAGAAATCTGAGGGTCAGTTTGCTAACGGGAAAAAGGACGGCCTTTGGATATATTATTTTTTAAATGCAAATATTAAAGAGAAACAATTCTTTATCGACGGTCATAAAGACGGTTTATGGGAAAAATTTGACGTGAATGGGACTGTAGTCCAAACCGAGTCTTATCAGAATGGAAAGTGGATTATTACTACAATTAATTGAAATCATCTTATAAACTTTAATCTATGAGCATCGAATCTTTTGACCTTTATAACCCTCCAAGTGACTTTATTAACAACGTTTATAAGTACTACAATTTACTCCGAGAGAAATCACCTATTCACCAAAACCCCGATGGCTCTTATGTTTTAACAACGTATAAAGAAATTATTAGTGTTTATCGAAATTTTGAGATTTGGAGCTCTGATAAAAAAACAGACTTTGGCGCTAAATTTGGTGCATCGCCACTGTTTGAACACCATACTACTTCCATCGTTTTTGTAGATCCGCCAGATCACACTAGAATAAGGAAAATTTTCCAGCAGGCCTTCACTCCCAAATCTATTCGTGCGTTAGAAAAAGATATTATCAAATTAGTAGATAGTTATTTAATTATGATGCACGAGAAAAAAAAGTTTGATTTTGTTTCAGATTTTTCTTTTCGACTTCCGGTAGATGTAGTTTGTAGCGTTTTAGGGATCCCAAGCGAGGATCGACAATTAATTAGAGATTGGGCACATAAAATTCTTGGTGCATTAGAGCCTAAACTTACTCCTAAACAGTTAGATGAGGGTTCGACCGCTGTTATAAACTTCAAGGAATATCTTAGGGATCAGATTAGATACCGAAAAACTCATAAAGATATCAATAAAGCTCATGAAATTCTTTCGCTTTTGATTGAAGCTGAAGGTCTAGAATTATCAGAGACAGAGCTTCTTCATCAATGCATTTTTATGTTGAATGCAGGCCATGAAACGTCGACAAATATGTTATCGCATGGGCTTAATGAACTAATTAACCACAGAGATCAATATAGATTGTTACAAAAAGAGCCCGAAAGAATTGATACAGCTATCGATGAAGTTCTCAGATTTCAACCACCAATCCAAATAAATAATAGGCGTTGTTTGGAAACAACAATGCTAGGAGATGTAACAATTCAAAAGGGAACTTCAGTTCATATGATTATTGCCGGAGCCAACAGAGATCCCTCACAATTTTGTGAGCCTGAAATCTTCGATATATCAAGATCACCAAATAGACATTTATCTTTTGGACTTGGTATTCATATATGTGCTGGCATTAATCTGGCGCGTCTAGAAGCAAAAGTTGCCTTCTTAAGACTAATGTCATCATTTAAAGAAATAAACCTATCAAAAAAAATAAAACTTGCTAACCGTATTCGATTCCGAGAAATAACAGAGATGGAGGTCGAAGTTTCTTCGTTTTGATGTCTTTGATCATATCTTTCTCTAAAAAAAGCCGCGTCCCTCTGCGGCTGAGTTAGGGAGGAAAGTACAAAGGCTACTGATCATTATCTATAAATCGTTAAGTCTTATTTTCTAAACCTTTGCAATTCTAAGTTAGTAGAGAAAACTAATTCGTATACCTAATTGTTTGCTGACTCCATAATGGTTTTCGGTTTTGCAATTAGAAAAATGAAAGAAGGGAAATTAACATCAGAATAGTAACAATGGTATAGCCAATAAATTGAACTACACCTTTGCTTCTCATAGTGAGCTTATGATTAAGAACATTTAAAAAGAAATAAGCAAATAAATGGAAAATTAAATACATTATAATGCTAACAGGAATAAGTATCCACCAATCTAGGAAACCTACCAATTTAATATCTTTTACTTTCATTTAATCATTCTACCCTGCCTTTATTTATAATAAAATTTACTCTAAAAACAATGTATAGCGAAAGCGTTAGGTTTTTGTTCATTAAATATTATATCATTAGCGATTTTAAATATAATATCAGGAGTCGCCTTTTCCCATTCATTATGGAAAGTTTCTTCACCTTTAATCTGACCCCAATGGTTTCTAGCATACTCCATGTTGTAAAGTTGAAAAAGTTCATCTATTAGTTTATTAAATGCCGTTGGATTTCTTTTGTTAATAAACTTTGGGTGTATTTCCAAAAATAATTGTGGTCTAAGATTTCTTATTATTTCCCACCCTCCTTCAAATGCTTCTACTTCAAAACCTTCAATATCCATCTTTATTACTGAAGGCTCCAAATTAAGCATAGATGGTAAATCATTTAAGGTGGTCGTATTGTAGCCTAACTTACTTCCAATGAACTTGTTAACTACAATACCTTTCCCATTTGTATTCCTTTTAATTAGATTACTCGAATAAAAATCAGGTTCAAGGGATACAACTTGTTTACTCTTAGTCAGTATATTAAATAGGCTGCTGTAATAACCTATATGTGCACCGATATCATACACAATATCCGTTTCTCGAACATTTTTTAATATTTTTTTTACCATTAAGGGCTCATAGCAACCGTAATTATTGATAGATTTCTGCATCGTAGATCTAGGATCTATTCCTATCAAAGAAAAGCTAATATTTGAGTCAATCGATACATTCACTGAGTCCGCAAGCTTCAAATAAAAATTTTCATTTTCTTTAAGTTGCACTCCATTTTTATTCAAAAAGACATTTATTTCTTCTCCGTTGAACCCTTGTTCAATAAAAAAATGTATGCAACCATTTATACTCGTTTGAGATCGTGAATGAGATTTCAATGAACTTAAATAATGATCTTGAGCAGCTGATAATTGTCCCTTCTTAAAATAAATATATGCAATCCAATGAAGGCTATCAGAGTGATTAGGCACATATTTTAATGCTTTCAAAAAATAATCTTCAGCAGGCACTAAATCTTCCAAAAAAATTAAGCTTAACCCCATATTGTATAAAGTAAGATGCTTATCAGTTGGTATATTTTCTCTATGGGACTTTTCAAAAAAGGTAAAGGCTTGCTCATATTTACCTTCAGAAAAAGCTAGCAATCCCTTGCCAAAATTTGTTTTCATTTATTTAGTCTCGCTGGTTAAAGTAATAGTATCCATAAACACAAACTAGTAAAGGCTCATCAACTTTTTTTAGTTACTTCATAACTGAACTTTTTTTTGGTACTCTATGATTTAATAAAAATTTCTGAGGGGGTTTAATATGCGTTTAAGGCAATTGGTTATTGCTACAAGTGAGATGGATCTTCTTGCAGATAGTATTTGCGATCTTTTCGAGCTGAAAAGAACATTCAGTGATCCGGAGTTAATTGTCTTTGGCTTACAAAATGTTCTCATTCCTTTGGGCGATACCTTTTTAGAGCTGGTAACACCCATTAAAGACAATACATCGGCAGAACGTTTTCTTAAAAGAAGAGGTGGCGATGGAGGCTATATGGTCATTGTAGACTCAGTCGATCTAGAAAAAGAACGGAAAAGGCTAGAAAAAGTTAAAATGGATATTGTGTGGTACGAAAATCGTAAGTTTGACGATATTCATGGTCAATCACTTCATCTTCATCCAAAACAAGTTGGCGGTGCTATTTTGTCGATAGATAATATGAAACCTGCGTCTTCTTGGCTCTGGGCAGGAAAAGAATGGGAGAAAGATATAAATAAATCGCTGGTAAGTCACGTTTCTGGGGTTAACATCTGCAGTCCAGACCCAAATAATTTATTATCTAATTGGGAAAAAGCGCTAGGTAGGAAAAGATCATTAGATAAAACCTCAATCGATTTATCAGGATCTAGTATAAACTTTGTTATAAATACTCAGTCACAATCTGAGCATATATCTGCCTTTCAAATTCATACAGCAAAAAGGTTGGAAATAGAAAAAAGAGCGGTAAGTAGAGGAGTTTTGATAAACAATAATATTCATTTGGGCGGCGTAGACTTTTTACTAGTTGAATGAACTACTCTCAGTAAGGATATATATAAGTTTGCTTTCCATAACCTAATTGATAAACGATCTATTGACGTTCATTAATCTCACCCTATTTGTACGTGAGGAGAGATTGTATGATAACAGTATTTTATGACGGAAAGTGTGGCCTCTGTAGCAGGGAAATAGGCCACTATATGAAGATCTGCCCTCCCACAACCTTCATTTGGCACGACATCGCAAATGAACCACAGCACCTAGAAAAGATCAATGTGTCTCAACGTGATGCCCTAAGAAGGTTGCATGTTTCTGACCAAACTGGATCAATCTATGTTGGAATTGACGCGTTTATAGCTATTTGGAAAAAACTTCCAAGGTGGCGTCTGATAGCGTTAATATGTGCTGTCCCAGGGGTGCGATCTATTCTTAGTTTACTTTATAACAAATTTGCTGATTGGAAGTTTTCGCGATCTGCTCATTGCCAGATGTCAATCTAAAATAGATCAATGAGGAATGAGTTAAAAAAAGCGGTCTTAGTGAAATCTCTGCTCTTCATACTAATAGTTTTGTGGGGTGGCTATAATTCTACTGTAATGGGTACAGGCGGAAGCACAGAGTATTTTACTGATATTGGGAATGTATTATTTCTCGTTTTTTCCATTATTTATATGTTCAATGCATTTTTTCTTATAAAGCTTAAAAATTTGGGTAGATTGACCTACTTACCATTGGTCCTTCTCTTTATTTTTCTAGGATTTATAAGCGAACTCTTTAATCCAATGCAAATAAAACGAGATTATTTTTACCTCTTTACTTTTTACATTATTTCCCCTCTATTTTTCATTATGCAGGGGGTAGTACTAACCATGCTAATGTCAAAAAGTGTTCAGACAAACTTCTCCTAGTCTTAAATCATTAATCTATAATCTTTTCAACTCTCTACAAAATGGAGTAATTAGGTCGTTACCAATATATGATTAGATGGAGCATATAAATGAGAAAATGGGAATACTTAGTATTGGTCGAGAACATAAGAAGCTTAAAAAGCTTGCAGGATCTCGCGAAAGATGATGAATTATACGCCGATCAGTTGCGACAGGGAAATTATGCGCCCTCTTTGAATAAATACGGTGACCAAGGTTGGGAATTAGTAAGTGCTAGTCGTGTTGGTGGAGGAAGAGCTTTGACCGAATATGTCTTCAAGCGTCCCAAAGAATAATAAGATAAAAAGAAGTTGATTTAGTATTTGTATAGGCTGATATTTTTTGCATGAACCTCTTTCAAGCCCATAAAACAATCGCGGTTCCTCAAAATGTGACAGCATGGCTATTGATCCCTATTCAAACGAGGTCTTATTAAATAAAAAACATTTTTATGGTGCATTACGAGACGGAGGGCCATTTGTCTACCTTAGTAAATATAAAATGCTCGCTTGTAATCGATATAAGTAAATAAAGGAAGTCTTATCGAACCACAAAAGGTTTGTTTCTTAAAGAGAAGTGGGAATTCAAGATTTCAAACT
The DNA here is from genome assembly GCA_902596605.1 of uncultured Alphaproteobacteria bacterium. Taxonomy (GTDB): domain Bacteria; phylum Pseudomonadota; class Alphaproteobacteria; order Rhodobacterales; family Rhodobacteraceae; genus CACIJG01. The sequence goes on from CACJUU010000012.1 coordinate 31,004, forward strand.
GTAGAAGCCATGGAAACCACCATCTCTTGTATTAGAAGTTGACCCCCCTAGCACACAAAAAATATGCGTTTTTTACTCGATCGCTATCACCAAATAAAATATCTCAACTTAATGATTTTTTTAAAGATTGTGCTGACAAATTGATACGTAAACTATTAAAAAAAAAGACAATAGTAAGACCAAAAATTTAAGCTATTTTATAAATCTAAGATATTGGAATTAATTTCAATTGATTAGATATGTGAGCATACTATCTATTCTAACTGAGTTCTTTCCAATTGAAAAATGTTAAAGCATGGGAAAGTGTATAAAGCATGTATCAGAGAGATAAAAAAATAAATATTAAATTACTTGCTCTTACCACAGTTTTTTTGAGCTCACTAATTCTTTTGCCTGTAAATAAATGCCTGTCTGAGCCGAAAACTTGGGAGAATTTAGTCGAGCGTAAGAACCAGTTTTTCGAAAAATTCAAGAATACACCCTTCAATGGACAAATTGAGATTTATTGGCCAAATGGCTATCTTAAAGAAACTGGAATGATCAAAAATGGTAAAAAGGATAACCTATGGGAATATTATCACAAGAATGGGAAAATAAAAGAGGTTGAGTTTTTCACTCTTGGAACATTGAATGGCACAAGAGAGCAGTATAGTAGTGGTGGTCAGCTGTACATAAAGGCAACTTATAAGGACGGTAAGTTGGATGGGCCATGGATTTATATAGACCCATATGACGGTTGGCTCTACAAAAAGGGTCAATATGAACTCGGCAAAAAAACTGGCACTTGGACATATTATACAATTCTTGGAGATATTGAAAAAACAGAGATATGGAAAAATGGATTGAAAATCTTTGATTCAACCGATGCAAAGAGTTCATGAAGTTAGGCTTTTCTAAAAATAAAAATTCCTAGCGACTTTCCAGACTTGAAAGAAGAGCATTCAACCTCTCAGGTATTCCGTTGCCCTCAAAGGCTTCTAAAATACATTCAGACTTTGATAAGAAAGTTAGCTTTTCCTCACTCCAAATTTCAACTTTTGGCGCTAATTCATTTGTGTTATTGAAGCAGCCTAAGGGAATGCTTACCATGCCTTCCATTACTTCGGGAGCAGGCTTATTATAAACACGTACGTTACATGTTGAACAAAAATAAGCTTTATTGATAAATCCACTGCCTCCAGCAAATTCATAGACATTTGTTTCACCTTCAAAATCGACTTCTGTATCTCCATAAAGACACCCAATGTTTATTGAGCCTGTGAGCCGTCTACAACTCTTGCAGTTACACTGAACGACTAACATCGGATCCATGTCGGTTTTAAAACTAAATTGTTTGCAATGACAGCCACCCTGATGTTTCATTAATAACAGCTCCCTTGATGTTTAAACGAGGTTCGATATAGCACTCTGTAGGTATTTGGTAGTGGTCAGGTAGTATATCTCCAAGCAAAACTTGATTTTTAGACAAATTAAATTATTTTCTGACAAGGAACAGTCGATGCAAGCAATATTACAATCCCAAGGAATCCATCACATTACCCTGAATGGCGCTGATAGGAAAACTTCTATTAGCTTTTGGCAAGATGTTTTGGGAATGAAGCTTATTTTTGAGCAGCCCAACCTAGATGATGAAAGTGAAAACCACTTATATTTTGATTGTGGTGATGGGCGAACCGTTACCATTTTTACTAACGAAGCGCGAACAGGAAAACAAGAGCCGTTAGACACCTCTATAGGGTCTGTACACCATGTAGCGTTCTGGGTAAGTCAAAGCACCATAAGGATTGCAGAAAAAAAATTGAAGGAAAGGGGTATTGGTAGTTCGGGTATAAAAGATAGAGGATTTATGGACTCAATATATTTCCGAGACCCGCTAGGTTTATTAATTGAACTAGCAAGTTATAAATTTGAACCGCCCCTAGGCTATACTCATGGACAGGTTCTAGAAAACGCTCATAAACTGCGACTCTCAAGAGGAGCCAAGAATATAGAGGATGAAGACATATCAAATGCCCTCATAAGTCTGAGTAGAAACGGCAGTTCATGAAACACTCTCATTTTAATAAAAATTCAAAGATATTAGGGCTCAGGATATGAAGCCAGCCAACTGGATCAATCACAAACAAAAGGCTGAGGGACCTCCTCCTTCTAATACTCTGAGTTTTTTCCACTGGGCTCTGAGAGGAAGTTTTCCAGTATTATTTTTATCCGGTTTTGTCTCTATTTTGACTGGTTTTATTGAGGTATCTGCTGTGATCCTATTAGGACTTCTTATAGATGCGGCACTAGCCTCTTCATCCAACAACCCAATAAGTAGCCAGATCTTACTTTTAGCATTAGGTTTGCTGTTTTTTTTAGTAATTAGACCGATAATATTTGGCGCTTTTTCGTATACGCAAACAGTCATTGTGTCACCAAACATATTTAATTTAATTTTATCAAGACTCCATCGATGGACACTCGGTCAGTCCGTTACCTTTTTTGAAAATGATTTCGCTGGAAGGATTGCACAAAAAGAAATGCAAACAGCTCGAGCCGCAACAGACGTAGTGATAGAAATAATTCACACTATACTATTAGCTTTGGCTTCAGTGGTAGGAGCGGCTCTCATGCTTACAACTGTTAATATAACACTTTCAATAGCTCTATTCGCTTGGTTGGTTGGATATCTTTTTCTCATTCGATATTTCATGCCCAAGATTAGGAACAGATCACGTGACAAAGCTGGCGCAAGAGCATTGGTGACTGGACAAATTGTAGATACGGTTACCAATATAAAAACGGTAAAGCTATTTGCTCATGACAAAAAGGAAGATGATGCGGCGATTGATGCAATGGATAATTTTAGAGAGTTTTCTATCAATTATGGTGTAATTGCTGCCTGGTTTAGGTTCTGTTTAAACGGTCTCTCAGGAATCTTGCCAATAATGTTAGTTGGTGGGAGCCTTTATTATTGGAGCGTTGGAAATGTTTCAGCAGGCGATATTGCTGCTGCTGGGGCAATATCATTAAGACTATCACAAATGACTGGATGGGTAAGTTTTACTCTGATGACTTTATACGCAAACTTGGGAGAAGTTGAAGATGGAGTAAAAACTTTGTCTACGTCATATATACTAGGTGATAAAGATAATGCACCAGACCTTTTGGTATCAAAAGGATCTATAGACTTTAACAATGTTAGCTTTACCTATGGCCGAAATTTAGCTGCCGTAAAAAATATCTCTTTGTCTATTAAAGCAGGAGAAAAAATTGGACTTGTGGGAGCGTCTGGAGCTGGCAAATCTACTTTAGTATCACTCCTACTAAGGCTCTATGAACCGCAAAAGGGAGCCGTATTGATTGATTCCATCAATATAAACGATATAACTCAATCAAGTTTGAGAAAGCAAATAGCGATGGTGACTCAGGAAACTGCTCTTTTTAATAGGTCTGCACGCGACAACATCATGTATGGGAATCCCAATGCAACAGAAGAAGACTTAATTCGAGCGAGCAGGCAAGCAGAGGCTCATGAGTTCATCCAAGATTTAGAGGATCATGGGAGAAGAAAAGGTTATGACGCGCATTTAGGCGAACAAGGTGTAAAACTATCTGGAGGCCAAAGACAAAGAATTGCGCTTGCGCGAGCAATTTTAAAAGACTCGCCTGTTCTTGTTCTGGATGAGGCTACTAGTGCGTTGGATAGCGAAGTTGAGAACTCAATACAAAATGCGCTTGAGTTAGTCATGGAAAATAAAACTGTTTTAGCTATTGCCCACCGCTTATCTACTTTGGCGAAAATGGATAGAATAATTGTTCTTTCGGATGGACAGATAGTTGAAGAAGGTTCACATGAAAAACTTTTGAAGATTAATGGCTTGTATAGACAATACTGGGATAAACAGTCGGGAGGTTTTATCACAACTGAACAGGCTGCTGAATAATCAAATAATTCATATAAGTTGTTTTGCATTTTTAGTTCGTTACCGATTTGCAGATAAGTGTGAAAGTGATGTTAAAGAAATTTAATAAAAAATGGTGAAAGCGATGGATGAGAAAAGATTGAGAGAGATTTACGGCCCAACTAAGGAAAAAGCTGCAGCTAAAATTTTAGACAGATTAGATAAACACTGTGTAAGTTTTATTGAAAACTCATCCTTCGTTATTATTGGAACACTAAATAATCAAAGCATTGACCTATCGCCAAAAGGAGATCCCTATGGTTTTGTAAAGGTTATAGGTCAACATCTTTTGGAAATTCCAGATAGGCCGGGCAACAACCGCATAGATGGACTATTAAATATTGTTAGAAATAATTTTATTTCTCTTTTGTTTTTAATCCCCAGCGTAAACGAAACATTGAGAGTGCAGGGCGAAGCTTCAATAAGTGAAGATATGGTTACTAGAGAAAGACACAAATTAAAAAATAATGTCCCCAAAACAGTTCTGCAAGTGAAAGTTACGCAAGCCCACTTACATTGCGGAAAATCAATGTTAAGAGGAGGCTTATGGGATCCGAGAAAGTGGCCTGGAAAACGCCCAATACCAACACTTTTTGAAATGATAGAGGATCAGACCGGTATTGATTGCGAAATAAAGGATGAGCAGGAGATATTAGCACAGTATAAAAAAGAGTTGTACTGAGGTTTAAATTCAGACTTTTGTTTAATCGATGTAAATTGTTATATTATTGCCCTTTGTTATTAACCGTGTCATAATTTAATTTATATTTTGGGGGGGAAAATGACGGGGCTGTCAACTCATCTTAACGACAGAGATTTGTGGAAAATAGATAAGGATGAAGTTGCCTTCTACGGACATATGGTCCTTAATGGTTCTTTAGAAAAACTTATAGATGCCGCATCGAGTAAGCGAGACGAACATTGGGGTAATGTAATTAGTTACTCCAGAAAAATTTTTGTCCCCTTAACAAATATGTGCAGAGACACTTGCAATTACTGCACTTTTGTAAAACATCCAGATGATCCAGATGCGAAAATAATGTCCCCCCAAGAGGTTCTGTTATCTGCTCGCGAAGGAGAGAAAAAGGGGTGTAAGGAGTTGTTATTTAGTTTAGGAGAAAAACCTGAAAAAAGGTATGCTAAACCAAAGCGTGCCCTAGAAGCTCTAGGCTATGAAGCAATGACAGACTATCTAACTGATATGTGTAAATTGGTTTTAGAAAAAACATCACTTCTGCCTCATGTAAATGCAGGAACACTTAACGAGTATGAAATTGTGAAGCTTAAAAATGTATGTGCATCAATGGGAATGATGCTTGAAACCACCAGTAAAAGATTAACCCAAAAAGGAGGTCCTCATTATGCATGTCCCGATAAAGTTCCAATCCAAAGAATAAGAACTTTAATTTCGGCTGGTTATTGTCAGGTGCCGTTTACCACAGGTATTCTTATAGGCATAGGGGAAACCCTTGAAGAAAGGATTGAGGCTCTTCTATTGATAGAAAAGATCAATAACAGGTATGGACATATACAAGAGGTAATTATCCAAAATTTCCAAACGAAACCTAACATCCAAATGTCAAAGCACCCAGAGCCCAAATTAGAAGAAATGCTACAAACTATTGCCTTGGCCAGAGTTATTTTAAATCCTGCGATCAGCATACAAGCACCCCCAAATTTAGAGAAAAAGCACTTAGAGTATGTATATGCAGGAATAAATGATTGGGGTGGGATTTCTCCGGTTACTCGAGACTTTATCAACCCTCAACACCCTTGGCCTAATATTAATTCGCTTGAGACCATGATGAATGAAATAGGATTTCGTCTAATGGAACGACTTACTGTTTATCCAAAATTTAATACACAAAATTTCTTATCCACCACTATTAGAAGCCATATGTTGAAACATTCTGCTTACCTTCATCCTGACAATAAGCTAAAGGAATTAGAAACGGTATGAAAGATTTACAAATAATTTGTCACTCAAAGCGTATTGAAGATACTCTTTCAGACGCGTCAATAGAGACTCGTTTAATATTGGAAAATTGTCTAAAAAACCAACAACCCTCTTTAAATGATATCGAGAAGCTGTTCTTAACAAAAGGCAAAGATAAGCGGGTTGTTTTGAATTTTGCTGATTTTTTACAAAAAAAGGTAAATGGCAATAACGTTACCTTTGTAATTAATAGGAACATTAATTTTACCAATGTATGTTACATGGGCTGCAAATTCTGTGGGTTTGCAAAGCGAGCAAACGACCTCGGTGCTGAATGGTTAAATTTGGATGAAGTAGTGAGAAGAGCCAAGGAGGCTTCAAAAAGAGGAGCCACTGAAGTTTGCATACAAGGGGGGCTTCACCCAAAACTTCCTGGTACTTATTATCGAGAGATACTAATTGCTATAAAGAAAGTGCTGCCTAAAATGCATATTCATGCATTTTCACCTTTTGAGATTTGGTATGGTGCAAAGAAAAGTAAAATGAGCTATGCAGATTTTCTTGAAGATTTAAAAGAGTGTGGATTAGGCTCAATGCCAGGTACAGCGGCTGAAATACTTGATACAAAAATCCGAAAAAAGCTGACAAAAAATAAATTAACTGCCGATCAATGGATTGAAATCATTAAGACTGCACACCGTTCAGGTATTCCATCTACAGCTACAATAATGTACGGCCATATAGATTCTCCTAAAGAATGGGCTGTCCATCTAGATATCCTACGTCGCATTCAAGTTGAGACTGGAGGTTTTACAGAATTTGTTCCATTATCATTTGTCCATTATGACTCACCGCTGTATCTGGAAAGCCCTTCACTTGTACGAGCAGGTGCAACTGATAATGAAATAGAGCTTATGCATGCTGTTGCTCGAATTGTCTTGCATGGATTTATAGATAATATACAAGTGTCTTGGACGAAATTGGGAGCTGAGAAAGCAAGAAATCTACTATCTATGGGCGTTAACGACTTAGGTGGCACTTTGATGAATGAAAGTATTTCGCGAGCAGCGGGATCAAAAAACGGGCAAGAAATTACAGAGACGGAAATGGTTGAGATAATTCGGTCAGCTTCAAAGATACCAATTAAGAGAGACACGTCATATAGAAAACTTAAAACCTATGACCCAGCGGTTTCTGTAGTTGGTCACGATCCATTAGTAGCAAGAAATGGGTCTAACCCACTTAGTTTTTTAAATTGATCGAGGCTCTATTTGCATGGACTTAGGATATCAGAAAAGTAAAACCTCAATCTTAATTCCAATGAGATCACTAAACGAAGGTAAAACACGGTTATCCAATTTACTTTCTCCAAACAAGAGAGAAAAACTTATTAAACTTTTGTTCACGCAACTTTTGAAAAAGCTTAAATCATTGAAAAATCAATTTCCTCTTATCTTTTTCGATATACTGGTGATAACCCCTTGTAAGGAGGTAGAAAAAATATCAAAGAATTTTAATGTGCACGTTCTTAAAGAACACAACTTAAATGGATTGAACTCAGCTGTAAATAAGGGCATATATTGGTCTTCAGAAAACCTTTATGATTCAAGTCTTATACTTCCGGGTGATATAATTGATCCGGAAACAGAGGATATTAAAAAGATTTTGGAGATGGGAAAAAAATCAAAAGACTCCATGGTAATATGTCCCTCAACTGATTTCGGTACAAACGCTTTATTCTTGTCTCTGCCAACAAAATTCAATTTTAAATTTGGTCCAAACTCATTTTATGAACATCAAAAGGAAGCAAAAAAGATTTCCATAAGATCAATAATAGCTCCATTAGATAGTCTTAAGGATGACTTGGATACAGGCAAAGACTTAGAAAAATTTAAAATCATACAACCTAAATTTTTTCACTCAATTTGATTTAATCGCAAGCCTAATTCAAAGAGTCCAGTTTCTGTTTACGTTAACGTCACGTTATGCTTGAACTATCAGTGATTTAATGTAGGGTAAAATCATTCACAACGTGAATTTATCCTCCCCTAATTGGGCTAACGTTTATAATGTTGGCCCATTTTTCTCAAAGAAAACCATCCCATGTATTATTCTTGTTTCTTAATGATAAAGACACAAGAGCCCTCCCCCAACTGGCAAACATTTTAGGAATGGCTTTCTTGAGTTTCAAAAGTATGGCACGGAAAAAAAAGTTGTCAAATAGTGTTTGCATTACTGTGACAAAATTACTTTTTTATATTTCTTGATGACAAATACAAATAAGTCACAAAGCCAAAAATCAAAAATACCTTAATCAATATAAAGATATCCATTAGTTCCATTTGTAAAGACGGCCCCTCTCTATGCCTATGCCCAAATCTGATGCGCAGCTTTGACTACAGTTGCATGACGAAAAGCAAGCTCGCGATTGTCATCGGAGTATCCACCACCCATCACTGTTGCAATAGGAATATCTCTTTTCTTAAAAAAGTTCAATACTGTCATTTCTCTCTCAAAAAGACCTTCATCATCGATACTCAACCTACCCAGCTTATCGTTAGCATGTATGTCCACTCCGGCTACATATAGAACTAAATCTGGAGAAAATCTTTCTACGCATTTATTCAATCCCTCCAGCAAGTGCCTCTTATAGTCAAACCAAGACATGTTATCCTCCAAACCGATATCGAGATCACTATTAGCCTTTCTATAAGGAAAGTTTTTTATAGAATGTATTGAACAGGTAAATGTTCTATCATTATTCTCTAATATTCTAGCTGTCCCATCTCCTTGATGCACATCACAATCGAATATAAGAATATTTTTTACTTCTTTTGTTTTAGTCAGGGTTAATGCAGTAAAAGCTAGATCATTAAAGACACAAAACCCTGACCCAAAATCAAAATGAGAGTGATGAGTACCCCCTGCCAAATGGCATGAAACGCCGTATTGCAAAGCAGATCTTGCAGCTAATAAGGATCCATTTACGGCAATAAAGGATCTCTTTGCCAATACTGGACTCCAACGCAACCCTAACCTTCTTTGTTCTTTTTCATCTAATGAACCATTCGCTATCTTCTCAACATATTCGCTACAATGAGCGATGGCAACTTGTTCTGCGTTCGCCTTATCAGGTACTAAAATAGTCGCTGATTCTATATATTCAGACTTTTTCAATAATTCGAAGAGATCTGAAAACTTTGTTGAGGTAAATCTATGACCCGGAGGCAATGGAATGTCATATTCAGGATGTGTAATCCAAGTTATCATTCAGAACCCTAAAAACAAAAAGCAGCGTTAAGATCACTGTTATTAAGAAAATATATAGTATTTTAAACCCTCTTATTAAACTTTTTAATTCTGGAATTAGAAAGCTATCATTTATAAATATCTTCTTAATTATCATATTCTTTTTATTAACTATTTCTATTAAGCTAAAAAGCAAAAATTAAATATGGAGCATATCATGACCGATCAAGTTTGTGTTGTTGTTGGTGGCGGTAAGGGAATGGGCGCAGCGATTGCGCGTGAAATGAAAAAAAGAAACTACAGGCTTTCATTGATGTCTCCATCAGACAATTGTGAAAACCTTGCTGATGAGCTCGACGGAATAGCATACCGTGGCAGGGCCGAAAACTCTAGAGATACCGATAACCTTATAAAATTTACGATGGAGAAATTTGGTAGAATAGATAGCCTTTTAATTCATGTAGGTGGCCCACCTAAGGGCGATCTTCTTGAAATATCAGAGGATGATTGGAAGAAAGCTAATGAAATGGTGCTAATGCCTGTAATCCGGTTATCCAAGTTAATAACTCCTATTATGCAAGCTCAAGGAGGTGGCTCAATCGTAAACATAACAACATTTTCAGTCTTTGAACCTAGCTTAATGTTTCCAACATCAAGCGTTTATAGGGTGGGCGTATCGTCCTACACCAAGCTTTACTCTGATCGGTATGGGACAGAAAATATTAGAATGAATTGCTTATTACCAGGATTTACAGACAGTCTGGATTTGCCAGAAAAACTATCTCATATGTCCGTATTCAAAAGGTTCGCTAGAGCAGAGGAGCAGGCAAAAACGGCAGCTTTCTTACTATCAGATGACAGCAGCTATATAACCGGACAAAGTATAAGGGTCGATGGAGGTGTTACGAGACATATCTAATGAATTATTCAGAAAATGTCCTTTTAATTGCTGGAATGATAGCACTGATATTTTCAACCTTCTCGGTAATCATTCCCTCTACAAATAAATTTCTAAATCTTCTCTCCGAAGCATCAATACCAATAATCGGTTTTCCCTGTGCAAACGTATACCCTATTTCGGCTGAAGTCCCTGAATCTATGTCCCAACCCGTTATTAATGCAACGGTTAGATCCGACTCTCTAAGAGCGATTAAATCTGCAACAAATATTTTGTCCTTAGTCTCTTGGGTCATAGATGTTGTCTTTAATTCAGACTCTTCAACACCCGTTAAGTCTCGATGTGGGAGAAAACATTTGAAGCCTTCTTTTTCAAGATTGAGCGCTATGGATTCTAAAAAATCTCTCTCATGATCATTGAATAAAGGTCCTGCGATATAAACCTTCTTTTTCATCACATTATCTACATAGCGTTGTTCAGTATTTAACATGTAATGCATATTTATTACTCCTACAAGTTTTCCTTTATTCAGAACTTATATCTCTGAAATTCTTTTGCTATTTAAGTTGCATTCATTTTTGTATGATATTACTTGCGTATTATTCTTTATGGCGTTAGACCTTTTTTCTACCTTTTTAATAAAAATAAAACTTTTGCAAAATTACTAAAGAGCACTATCTCGAGACATTATAACATTTTGAAAGAAATCATTGAAGACGAAGACGCTTACCCTTTACGATGAAGAGCCCTACTTTAGTAACGCTCTAAACTTAATGGCAAAAAAAAACTGGATTTTAGTGTCTACAAAACGGTTTCAAGAGGAATTCTCCTTTAAAACGATAGTAGAATGCACTTTTAGAAAAAAACGTGTCTCCCATTGGAAATCAGAGTATGAAATTGATTATTGGGTCAATTCGGTATGTAACGGAAAAATTGTTAATGAGAATAGTATATGGATAGTAGAAGCGTATTCACTTGATGAGGCTAGGTCAATAGCAACTAAACATTTTGCAAACGTGTCTGGATTTAATATTAGAAATATAAAGAAAGTTTGGTCATATTAGCCCTATACAGTGCGTGACATATCGAGAGTTTTATAGAGGAATTCTAATTCCATCTCTACCAAGGATAACCTTTCCAGACCAATGCCTTCTAATAGCTTGCAACCAATCGTCGTCATTAAACTCTGCAAATCCATCAGGAACAAAGTGATTTAAAGCTAAGCATTTTACTTTGGCACACTTGGCAATTAATCCTACATTCTCAGCTAGAGTATGGCTTTGTAAAAGATGATTCTTAAGCTTTTGATCTTCATGACCTAAACGGCTCATTATTAAGTCAATTCCTTCAGATAACATGACCTCGTGTATGAGGAGATCGGCTTGATCGGCAAAATCTATCATCTCTGGCATATAAGCGGTGTCACCAGACAACACAATTGAATGATTTCCCCACTCAAAACGAAGTGCAAAACTATCCCGTATCGGGGGATGTAGATTGCGCATAACGCGTATATTGACGTCATATAATGATAAAGACTGTCTATCTTCTAAATCATAAAATGCCGTTAGTTTCTCTAAATCAATTCGTCCCTCATCCTCTATTCTAAGCGCAATATCATCAACCATCGACTCAAGAAAAGCTCTCCAATAATGCTTTAGCCGTTTAGGACCATAGATAGGTAAAGGTTTTACGCGGCCTGATACCCATGCTGTGTGAATAAAAGGTCCGAGCTCAAGGTAGTGATCTGAATGCATATGCGTAATAAAAATAGCGTCTATTTGATGAAGTTCGATACCTAGGTCACATATAGATCGTGAGACCCCTAAACCTGTATCTACTAACAAATTTTTTCCGTTGATTTGAATTAAAGTAGAGGTCGGCATATTCGAACCGGGTCTGATAGCCGGGCCACCTTTTACGCCTAAAAGGGAAACAAAATCTACCATTTGATCCCACTCATTTCCTTTATTAATTAATAATTAATTTGCAGTTTAAAGGAAGAACAGTGTTCAGCAAAATCTATATTTATAAAGTTCTGCAGTTTAGGCTAATGATAGACAGTCCCACAAGCGGTAATTTTTTAATTAAATTTAAAGAGCATAAAAGAAATCAATTATTAATTTTGTGCTTGCTACTAAGATCAAAGTGTAAATTGCATTATAAAAAATACTTTCTTTTATTACCTTTAAAAGCCTATACCCAACAAATATACCGAATACAGATAAAGGTAAGAGCGCTAGCGAATGGATTAAAGAAGTAGAATTGACCATTGATAGGTGAATATAAAAAGGTAACTTTACCATATTAATGCACGTAAAAAACATTATTCTGGTTCCAACATAAATCTCTTTTCGTAATCTCAATGGAAGCAAATATATGCTAGTCGGAGTACCTCCGGAGTGAGCACAAAAAGAGGTAAACCCAGCAATAGAAGAACAAATAGCGCCTTTTAAAAAATTTTCTTTTGGCGGTTTTTGAGCCTCTTTTTTTATAAAAAAATAATGAAACGAAAATAAAAAACCCATTATCCCTAAGATAACTTTGAGATAATCCTCAGAAAAAAATGAGAAAGTAAATGCCCCAATAATTGCTCCAATCGCAGCAAACGGAACCATTAACTTTAGTGTGTTGAGATCAAATTCCTTACGAAATCTAAAGGCTGAAATGAAGTCGGAAAAAATCAGTATAGGTAAAAGAATTGCCAGAGCCTGGTTTAATGGCATCATAAAAGTCATCAGAGGAATGGATATCAACGAGACAGACCCGCCGAGTCCAGATTTTGCAATGCCAAATAAAATAATTGCAGGCACTACAGTAAACAGAAATAGTAGATTTATTTCCAATATTTAAACTCGTTCTTTAAAATAAATGAACATAGAGCTATTCAGTGATCGTGCTTATGACTATGAGCGTGTCCATGTTTGTGTTTATGCGCCTTTTGGCTTTTCTTTGCACTTTTAAGTTTAAGATCAATATCTAATGACCCCTGCTCCTCAAAAACCAAGGTTGCAGGATATTTACCACTCTCATCAAACTCAATCGAAATATTCATAAACATAATGTGGGTTCCCCCAGGCTCAAGTTTCAATAAACCATTACCTGGAACTGCTATACTTTCTAAGTGCTCCATTTTAGCGACACCTTTTTTATCGACATCCGTCTTATGCAACATAGCCTTTCCAAAATCAGCTGTAACTTTTTTTAAAATTACAGGATCAGAATTTTTATTTGAAATAACCAAATAGCCCGCCCCTGATTTAGCATTTTTTCCAAAAACTACTAAGTGTGGATTGCTAACTGTTATTCCCTTTAATTCAAACTCAGCAGCATTTGCCGGTATAAGGCATACTGAAAGGGCAGCTAGAAAAAACCAAAAAATGTATTTCTTCGATAGAAAGTAAATAATTACACAGCCCTCCAAAAAAGTGTTGAATATAAATGACTTATCTATTTATTTATTGCACTTGGCAAGAATTTTCTATTTCTTAATACAATTGTAAAAGAACGGAATTTGATTACTATCGAATGTGCTTGCTGTCAGAAAAACAAAATAATGATACAAAATAAAATTTACACATTAAGGCGAGCAACTATTGATGATGCACCAGCATGTGCATTAATAGTTGATGACTGGATTGAAAAAACGGTAGAGATGCCGCGCCTTTTTGACGAATACAGTCTTACCGAAATGATTAGAAATGCAATTCCACAGAGAGAAGTATGGGTAATTGGTCAGCCAATTAATGGGTATATTTTTTATAATTCTGACTTATTACAAATTTCTGCATTATATGTTAACAAAAGAGGCGAAGGCATTGGGAAGATACTTCTTGACCAAATAAAATCTGACCACAAATATTTACATCTGTGGAGTCATGAATTTAATAATTCGGCACATAAGTTTTATAAAAGAGAAGGATTTCAGTTGAAAAATAGAAAAGACCGCGGTTCGGATGGCATACCGGAAATATAATTCGAGTGGATTAAAAGTAACTAATGAGCAATAAACAAATAATAGGTTTCGACGCCGATGATACCCTTTGGGAAAATGAAGTATTTTTTCACCGAGCACAGATGAAGTTTATCGAACTACATCCCCATATCAATGATCCTGAAGAAGTGATACTTCAAATTGAGAAGGAAAATATTATGTTTTATGGCTATGGAATAAAAGGGTTTATACTTTCATTATTAGAAGCATCAGTACGCTTCTCCCATAACCAAATCGATTGTAAGAATATAGATAAAATAATAAAAATAGGAAAAGATATGCTTGCACAGACTATTCAGCTTTTACCTGAAGTTGAAGAAACACTTCGGCATCTTTCAGAGTACTATATGCTTATAATGATAACAAAAGGTGATTTAGTTGATCAGCAGAGAAAATTAGAAAAATCTGGGCTTTTGAAATACTTTAGCTCAACAGAAATCGTCTCAGAGAAAGATGAGCAAACATATTTGGAAATTTTGGAAAAGAATAATATTTCACCGAAGGACTTTTTAATGGTTGGAAATTCATTAAAATCTGATGATCTACCTGTTAGAAATATTGGGGGAACGGGAATTTATATTCCCCATAAATTTACATGGAAAAATGAGGAAGTTGAAAGTACTTTTGATTTAGAGAGGGTTGTCGAACTTAAAACAATATCTGCTTTGAAGGTATGGTTAAAAAACCAAATTTAAAGTAAGTTCTATGCTTTCAGCTAATGCTTTTCAAAGCAAATAAAACAACGGAGACCTCTATGACTGTTTGGTATTCACTTATATTGATCATAAACCTTACCCCTAACGTTGGGATTACGCCAAATGCGAATTTTCAGTCTCATATCATACAAAATAACTTATCTAAAAATGAATGTATAAGACAAGCATATGAACTTAAAAAAGACCCAAGGTTCTATATAAAAAACAATGGGGAGGTCTTGGAGAATTTTCAGAATTCGGATGAAGTGCTTGGCGACCACCGGTACTATTGCTATCCAACTCGTAGCAATTGATAAGTAAAGTTTTTTTTAGATAAAATCTTTGAGCATTAATTGCGCTATTTTTTTAATAATTTTCACCGTTGAAGGTCATATCATATAGTAGTTAAATAAAATATGTTCAAAACAACAATCATAAATACTTTTTCTTCGGAAGATGAATGTGAAATGTTCATTATGGTATTAAAACAGCAGTGGCCAAAATATAAAGATTCAATTCCCGAGAGCACTCTGGAAATCGTTAAAGATATAGATATGCCAAATAGAATGTTGGCGCTCTGGAGCTTTAAACAAAAGGCAGACCAAAAAGTTATTATGAAAATAGGAGAGCAAATTAACGTACCTTTTAGAGATCGACTAGCACCAAAAACAATCACGTATAATTGGAAGGTTGACCAAGTTCTATCACTAGGAAAGCAAACGCTTCTGCGGAAATAGGTATTCCTGAATATGTAATAAATAAAAAAAAATTTAAATAAAATACCTTTTTGGGGAGCTAATCAATAAAATTTATTATGAGTGTGAAACAGGAATTTAGAGGTGCAAATGAACAAATGGAACACAATTAAAAGCCTTATTGAGAATAAAGACTTTGAGGGACTTCAGGATATTTTACATGATGAATATTTATATCTAAGAGAAACTACATTGATTTCCAAAGATGAGATGGTCTCGTTCATAAAAAAAAGATTTGAGGACGGTTTAACTTTTGAAAAGCTTGAGCTTATAATTGAAAACAAAGATCTATTGGCTTGGAGGGATGTGTTGATAGAGCACGGAGGTAAAAAATGGGAAACTACCAATGTGCAATTATGGAAAGATAATAAAGTTTGGAGAGATGTTGTCAGCGTTCGTGATTTGGAGAAGGTAGATCGCATCTAGGAATCAAATGAAGAAAATCTATATAAATGGTAAAAATTGCTGTAGCTAGAACTAATATCATAAATTTTTTTTCGGAAGAAGATTTCGATAAATATTTTGCTCTTCATAAAGAGTTTGCAAGTTCTCTGGATGAATGTGGTCTTCTTGAAGCGACGTACGTAAGGGCAAGTAGAACCTCACTTCTATATTTTTCTGTCGTTGAAACCGAGGAAGGCGCTCAAGAGATATTAAGAAGGGCGAATGAATGGCGTAAAAAGTACGACTTTAAAGTTGACGTAATTACCTTTAATGGCGAAATCCTATATGAATATGGTAAGATGAAAAATTAGTATTGTTATCTAATCAAGTCAAAAGAATAATCTCGCATTATAGTTGTTGGTAGGGTTGGCCAGTATTGTGTTCCTAAAGCTGGTACCGAAAGGGATAGGCATAGACATATGATCAATAGCGATTTAGCGAGCATTTTTAGTGATTCAATATTAAAAATAAGTTAAAAAAAATATACCTAATACCTTTAAATTTGCTTTTTTTCTATGCGTGAGCAAGATGAATCGAAAATTACTGGCCCATCAATCAAAGCATGTAGCCAAAGACGATAGTAACTGATCAGTCCGTCTCTCAGTGTAAAAAAGCTAAATACATCCGCTGAAACTTCTTTTCCTGTTGGCTCACGCCTTAACCAGGGCCCCTTATGTATCCCGGTAAAAAACCAATGTGCCATGACTTCATTTTCATTTCCTACTATTTGTTTTATCTCAAGATTTAACTCTCCAATCTGACTACGAAACGTCTTAACGTGAGCTATAAGCCCGTCTCGCCCAACAGGCCCACCAAACGCTCTGTTTGCTTCATCAATCATATCTGGTTGTGCAATAGTCTTAATTAAATCTAATCGGCCTTTTTGACCAACCTCTATCAAATAAGTTTTCATTAGTGTTTTTGAATCCATAAACTTAGTGAAATCCTTTAGTATAGGTCTTAATAACACGAGATACCCGATGTGCTTCAGATAGGGTATTTTTTATAAATAAGATAATTCCAATCCTTTGACAAATAGTTAAACGAACTAAATCCCTCATATGTAAATAAAAAAGGGTTTCAGATGGAAGAAAATAATGAAGGCTTCGGCATAGCTTTCGTAACGATAATATTCGTTGCATTTATATTACCTTCGATTGTACTTTTGTCGGTTGGAGACACATGGGACAGATTTATCGATAAGTATGGTTCTGCTGTGACAACCAAATGTTGGGAAAATAGTAAGCACGAAAAGGTTTGTCGAAGTGATAGAAAGTGTAAATTTGGGCGTTTGTTTTGTATAGAAGAAGGTTTCAGATGGCAAGCCGATTAGTATCTGTTTTTAAAAATATATTTGGGAAGGCATTTTATTCTAATCTTTGGATTGCTATTTCCTTTGGATTAGTTTCTCAAGTAATAGGTTATACAAAATACGAGGGATATTTTGATCTTTATTGGATAATTATAAAAGATGGTTATCTTTACCTTAATCTATATCCTAGCATTGATGAACTAAGTGCTGTTTTATTTATTAGGATATTTTTAGCTGTTTTTGTCTTTCTAACAGTTAAAGATAAATTAAACGGTAAATAAAATTACACAAGAATTCTCAGGAGATCTAATGGAGTACATAAAATATAAGTTAACCGGAGCCTTAATAGTGGCTTTTCTATTTTTGTCAGCATGTAATGGTGGAGATGGAAGTGGCTACTGAAAAAGCTGTCGAAATTATAGATATATACACTCACAATGTGGAGAAGAGATTAGATAGACTAGGAACTTACTTAATCTTTATCGTAATACCCTTATTATTAATAATAGCGATGCAACTAGGTGCTTTAATAATCTACTTGTTTAATTCTTGCTAGAGTGAGGCATAGGAAAAATGGAGTTTACTGGTGGTATGTTCTTGGAGTATGAAGCAGATGGGTATTGACAAAAACATTTTGCAAGTTCAAAAAAGAGACTGAATATATTTCATACCATTTTTAAGGAACTTTATGGCTAACGAACTTATTTGCTCAAAAGAGACACTTCAAAAAGATCTCTCTGGCAAAATTTATATTGTAACAGGAACAACCTCAGGAATAGGCCTAGCAACTGTAAAACAACTGGCAAGGCAATCAGCTACTATAATTTGTGCTTCACGAAATGTTGAGCTTGCAAGAAAAATTGGTGTCGAGATAATTGAAGAAACTTCCAATAAAAATATCCACAATTTTCTACTTGAATTGGACTCACTTGATTCTGTAAGAGATTTCATCAAAGTTTTTAATAAAAAATTCTCGCGCCTTGATGGACTTGTAAATAATGCAGCAGTAATGAACACTCCTCACAGAAGAACTAAAGATGGATTTGAGTTACAGTTTGGAGTTAATTTTTTAGCCCATTTCTTATTAACTGAATTACTACTACCAAAATTAAAAAAAGCTAAGGCATCGAGGATTGTGCATACATCTAGTGTTCTTCATGAGAAGGGCTCAATAGATTTAGCTGACCTTAATTTTGAAAAGAAAAAATATTCTGGTTGGGATGCCTATAATCAATCAAAATTAGCACAGGTTCTTTACTCAAGGTATCAAGCAAGGTTATTAAAAGGTTCAAATATAACCTCTGTAAGCATTCACCCAGGATGGGTTCAAACTCCTTTGATAAAACATACGTTACCGGAATTTTTTCAAAATGTTTTACTTAAACCCTTTTTGTCAATGGCTGGCATGACTAATACAACAATTGGGTCACAAACCACCCTACATTGCTTACTTGACGATAGTGTAGCCAATAAAAGTGGCTGTTTTTATAGTCAGGTTGGAATTTATAAAGATAAAGAAAGCAGAAAGGGTGGATGGCCCATGAAAAGTCCAAACAGCCAAGTTTATGATGATTTGTTGTGCAAAAAACTCTTCAAAGCAGCAAATTCGATGGTAGGCATAAAGTAACTACCTATAGAAGACCAGTTTTGCCCTTTAGCTGAATGTATGTCAAAAAAGATACTGAAATATAATATAAATATATTTTTAAAAATGTGTTAAATTTAAATCTTTTGATACAAATGTCTTTTTGAAGATAAATTTGTCCGAGCGATTTATTGATTTTAAAAAACGATACTATCTAGTATTAGTTTCACAAATTTTGCTACCTTATCTTCTTCAATCCACCTGTTAACGATTACTAAATCATTTTTGGGGTCTATATATAAAATTTGTGTGCCCACTCCCATAGCTGCAAATGCGGTAGTCGGTGCGCCAGGAAACATCCCAGTTTTTTTATCATTGAGCCACCACATATAACCATAATTTAATGCTAACTCGCATGGTTTGGTACTCATTTTGACCCATTTTTTGGGAATAACTTCCTTACCATCCCAAAGTCCTTGGTTAATCATTAATTGACCGACACGCGCAAGATCAATAGTGCTTATCCATAATCCACCACCCCAATGAGCTCCTCCGGAAACAGATTGTAATCGCTTACTATTAACCTCTTCCCATGAATTCTCATATCCATGCCATTTCCAGGTATTACTTGCCCCTATCGGAACCATTATGTGCTCTCGTAAGACATCAGGGAGTGAGCGTTCAAACGCCAACATAAGAGCATATGAGAGGACATTAACTCGTACATCATTATATTCCCAAAACGTTCCTGGTGAGTTTAAACTTCTTATTTTTCCTTTTTCTAATCTGTTTTTCTGAGGATCATTTAAATTACGATTATGATCGATCCAATCTGGCTTCCCCCAGAGTTCTCCCTCCCACTCACTCGTGAGTTGTAACATTTGAGACCATGTGATTTTTCTATTTTGTGCTGTTTCAAAAATTCTCGTTTCAATTGTATCCAATATGGGAGCATGGAAATCGCTGATAATATTTTCTTTAAAAGCAATTCCAGCGCATAGGGAAAGAAAACTCTTGCTCATACTAAATGCCATATCAACATATTCAACATCGCCCCAAACTTGAACAATTTCATTTCCCCGTAATATCGCTCCAGAGTTACCTTTTCTTTTTTTTACCGACCCTATAGTTTTGCTGATTGGCCATGGTTCATGAAAATGACCCTCCCTAAGAGCTTTTTCGATATCACGATCCATTTTTGACTCGTTTTTTTTTGAAAATTCTATTGCTTTAAAAAGCTTTACTACATCAAAACCTAGGCTACTCGCACTTTGTCTTTGTTTCATTTTTCTCCAACTGACTTATCATCTCATTCTCAAATGAGTAAAATTATTTAACTGTTTCCAACAAAACTAATGATTTTTCTAGAATAAGAAGCCTTGGAGGCTAAATAAACATGTTTATTAACTAAAAAGTAAAAAGTTTTTAAATAAAAAAACACCACACTTGTATATCTCATTGATAAACCACTAGCGAAGTAAATGTATCCTATCTAAGATTTAGAGAGCCTTAATTGTTTCTAAATTTGTTTCATACCCTATCGCATAATCATAATAAGGTTCATATAAATCAGTGATCTTAGACAAATTAGATCCAGAATATGGTGCGGCTGAGAAGACTTGAACTTCCACGGGTTTTACCCCACAGCGACCTCAACGCTGCGCGTCTACCGATTCCGCCACAGCCGCGCTTATAATACCATTTTCAATGTGAAGTTAAATATGATATTTTCCCTAAAAAAGCAACACGATTATATTTATGGCACAAATGATAGAATGGAAGCACGAGAAAAATCTCATAGATTACAAAATTGCGGAGGAGACAATGTCTTCACGTGTTGAAGATATTATTTCAAACCAAAAAACGGAGCTTATCTGGTTTTTAGAGCATAAAAACGTTTTCACCCTTGGTACGTCTGCAAAAACGAGCAACTTTAAAAACAATGTTAATATTCCAATTTATCAAACAAATAGAGGTGGGCAGACAACCTATCACGGTCCCGGGCAAAGAATTGTCTATCTGATGCTAGATCTGAGAAATGGGAAAAGAGACATAAGACAATTAGTATGGAACATTGAAGAATGGCTCATTTTGGTCCTCAAAGATCTAGGCATTTTAGGTTATAGAATACCTGGAATGGTTGGGGTTTGGGTTAAGGATCTTGGTCATGTTAATATAGATGGAACTTATGATAAAAAAATAGCGGCACTCGGACTAAGGGTAAAGAAATGGGTCACATTTCATGGCTTAGCATTAAACGTAAATCCTAACCTTAACTTTTTCACTAACATTGATCCTTGCGGTATATCTGGGAAGGGAGTTACTTCTTTGCATGAATTAGGAATTAAAATAAATATGGCCGATGTAGATATGGTATTTAAGCAAACTTTTTCAACAATTTTTACAAAATGAGAAATCACTCACGTGCGTCGAACGGTCTCTAAATTTGGGGTGGAAAAATTAATTTGTATGTACTATATATATATGGATTAATCAATTTACTGTCAGTGCGCTAGGGGGCTTCTTTTAATGGTTGATGTTACAGATCAAATTTCACATGGACACGAAAAGAAAAATTTCTTCACTCGTTGGTTTATGTCAACAAATCATAAGGACATAGGTATCTTATACATATTTACTGCGGCCCTCTTAGGTTTTATCGCAGTGGCATTTACTGTTTATATGAGACTAGAGCTCATGGAACCAGGGGTTCAGTATATGACCAACGCCGATGGTGAACCAAACGGGCATATGTGGAATGTTTTGATTACTGGCCACGGCGTGTTAATGATGTTTTTCGTTGTCATTCCAGCTCTATTCGGCGGTTTTGGTAATTACTTCATGCCATTAATGATTGGAGCACCTGACATGGCGTTCCCAAGAATGAATAACTTATCTTATTGGTTGTTCGTCGCAGGTTCATCTCTTGCGGTATGTAGCTTGTTAGCACCAGGAGGAAATGGTCAATTAGGATCCGGAGTTGGATGGGTGTTGTACGCTCCTTTGTCAACCTCTGAGCAGGGGATGTCTATGGATTTAGCAATATTCGCCATTCATTTATCCGGAGCTTCATCAATATTAAGCGCCATAAATATGATCACAACGTTTTTAAATATGCGTGCTCCAGGTATGACACTTCACAAAACACCTTTATTTCCTTGGTCAATAGTGGTTACAGCTTTTCTTATACTTTTGTCATTACCTGTATTAGCAGGTGCGATTACAATGCTCCTAACCGATAGAAATTTTGGCACGACATTTTTTGATCCTGCAGGAGGTGGTGATCCAGTACTTTACCAACACCTTTTATGGTTTTTTGGCCACCCAGAAGTCTATATGATTGTAATTCCTGGGTTTGGAATAGTGAGCCATGTTATTTCAACATTTTCCAAGAAGCCAGTATTCGGATATTTACCAATGGTGTATGCTATGATAGCAATTGGTGCATTAGGTTTTGTTGTGTGGGCCCATCACATGTATACAGTCGGTATGTCTGTTACGCAGCAAGCCTATTTTATGCTTGCAACAATGGTTATAGCGGTTCCTACCGGCATAAAGATTTTTTCATGGATTGCAACAATGTGGGGAGGATCAGTCGAGTTTAAAACACCCATGCTATGGTCAATAGGCTTCCTATTTCTTTTCACCGTTGGTGGAGTAACAGGCATAGTTTTAAGCCAAGCGGGAATAGACAGAGCATATCATGATACATATTATGTTGTAGCTCACTTTCACTATGTTATGTCTCTAGGCGCTGTCTTTTGTATATTTGCTGGGATATATTATTGGATAGGGAAGATGTCTGGTCGTCAATATCCTGAGTGGGCAGGGAAACTACACTTCTGGGCCATGTTCGTTGGATCAAATATCACGTTTTTCCCACAACATTTTCTTGGGAGACAAGGTATGCCTCGACGATATATAGATTATCCAGAGCAATTTGCATTATGGAATTATGTATCATCTATTGGCGCTTTCATATCCTTTGGATCATTTATATTTTTCTTTGGTATAGTTTTTTACACATTAATGTGGGGAAGACGTGTAACTGAGGAGGCTTATTGGGGGAAACACGCTGATACATTGGAGTGGACATTGCCAAATCCACCACCCGAGCATACTTTTGAAACATTACCTACTCGAGACATGTGGGAGTCCAAATCAACTAGCCACTAATTAGGGTTATTATGTTGAAAATATCGGATAACTGGGGTGACGCAAATGATGCACCATTTACAAACATTCGTTTGATGCCAAATAGATCGCTAGATTCATATGGAACTAAAGTTGTTTTTGCTGTAATAGCATGTGGTTTTTTACTTCCTATAATACCTTTTATTGGCAGTCCAATAGGTACAACACTAACGATTTTTTCAGGGTTGACATTCTATCTTTTTCTTACCCTGCTTCAAAAAAACTTTCATCAGGGTAGCACTTTCGAAGAAGTTTTAATTTCAAAAAATAAAATTAAAGTAGTACACCAAGAAAAGAATAAAAAGCGAATGACTTGGGAATGTAATCCTTATTGGACCAAGGTACATCTCGACATTAATAATCCAAAATTGAAAAATTACTTAACCTTAGCTGGAAAAGGAAAGCATATTGAATTGGGTGCATTTTTGAGCCCAGATGAACGCCTTGAGCTACGAGATAAAATTCAGAATGCCCTAGCTAAAGCCAATAGTTCATGATATATCTCACCTAATTGATATTCTTGAAGTCACATGAAAATAATTGCTAATGAAACCTCTGGATTCCAGTTCAAGCGTTTTGCATTGCTTGGTATGTCTGGGCTCGGTAAGACATTCATCTCTCGCAAACTGGTGAACAAAGACAGATGGACACATTATTCAGTGGATTACGAGATAGGTAAGCTCCTCTTTACGAAGGAGCATAAACACTTACTTGATGGTTTTGAAATAGGCAATCTAACAAATCTATCTAATTTCCTAGGCAAACCTGGCTCTCAGTCGATGGGAGGAATATTATTTTCAGAGTATTTAAAACGTCAACAACTTCATCGCGATGCAGAAATTAAGGCAACGCTCAATGCAAGTTCACTAGTAGAAGACTCACCGGAGTTATCGCACTTTATGTGTGATACATCTGGTTCTATCTGTGAGCTGGTGAATCCACTAGACGAAAATGATAAAATACTATCATCATTATCCAAAAACTTTCTTATAATCTGTCTTGAAGCACCTGACACCATGTATCAGGTATTAATTGACAGATTTCTAGCCAAGCCTAAACCAATGTATTATGATGAAAATTTCTTACACTCTCTATGGCAACGTTTTAGCGATGACAATTCCTCTATTTGTGATGAAATAAATCCTGATGACTTCATGGTTTATGGATTTAAAGCACTTATTAAAAGAAGAAAAGCTATTTTCGATACAATCTCCAAAAATTGGGGTATATCCTTAAACTTCGAGCAATTACGTGAAGTAAAAAGTGCCGCCGATTTAATTGGGGCTATCGAGTGCGCAATCCGAGTAAAATAAAGGGCCAATAATGCCGATAAAAATTCCTAAAAGTTTGCCAGCCTTCGAAATTCTTCAAAATGAAGGTGTTATGGTAATGTCTAGTCAATTAGCAGAGAAGCAAGATATTCGACCTTTACAGATAATATTACTTAACTTGATGCCGGAAAAAATAAAAACTGAGACGCAATTTGCGCGACTCATCGGAGCAACGCCTCTTCAAATAGAGTTTACCTTATTAAGAGTATCGTCGCATGTTTCAAAGAATACGTCTAAAGAACACCTTGAAAACTTTTATAAGACTTTTGATGATGTGCGTGATTACAAATTTGACGGACTAATTATTACAGGTGCACCAATAGAGCACCTTCCATTTAAAGCAGTCGATTATTGGGGAGAATTGAAAGATATTTTAGAATGGGCAAAAGCGTCTGTGCACTCCGTATTTGGTGTTTGTTGGGGGGCGATGGCTATGCTTTATTATTATTACGAAATTGAAAAACTTATGCTGGAAAGAAAGGCTTTAGGACTATTTCGGCATAAGAACAGAAAAGTTAACTCGCATTTTTTAAGAGGTTTCTCAGACGATTTGATTGTGCCTGTTAGTCGCTGGACAGAAATATCTAGAGGTGAAATAGTTGAGAAAAAAAATCTAGAAATACTTCTGGATTCTGATGAAGTTGGACCTTGTCTTATAGAAGATAAGGAAAAAAACTTTTTATTTTTACTTAATCATTTGGAATATGACAGTAATACTCTTAATGATGAATATTTAAGAGATAAAGATACAGAAAAAAGATTTCAGGTTCCTAAAAACTATTTCCCTAATGATGACCCAAAAAAAAATCCGATAAACAGGTGGCGCAGTCATGCACATCTTTTATACGGTAACTGGATAAACGAGATCTATCAGACAACTCCTTTTGAGATAGAAAAGATTGGCTTGAAATAACCATAAATTTAAGGTTATTCTAAGCTATGCGACACTCTCTACCTCAAAATCCACAATTTTATGTTACAGCCCCCCAAGATTGTCCTTATTTAGATAATCAAGTCGAAAGAAAGCTGTTCACAGCCTTATATGGCATTAATTCTAGACGCCTAAATAATTCTTTGTCAAAACAAGGGTTTAGACGATCGCAAAATGTTTTATATAGACCTTCTTGTGCAAACTGCAGCGCTTGTATGTCGGCAAGAATTTCTAGTAGAGAGTTCAAACCTTCAAAGTCACAAAAGAGAATACTTTTAAAAAACTCAGATATTGTAAGAGTTGTAAATCCTGCACTGGCAACCGATGCCCAATATGATCTTTTCAAACAATATATAACCGCAAGACATCCCAATGGAGGAATGTCAGATATGGATGCTAACGACTTTACTGCAATGATTGAAGAAACAAATGTTGAGTCCAAGTTGATTGAATACTATGCAAAAAAAAATGGCGAGTTAGAACTTATTAGTTTTTCGTTAGTCGACATTTTGGATGATGGTATTTCTATGGTCTATTCAGTATTTAATCCATATCTCAAGGAGAGAAGCCTTGGAACATATATGATTATAGACCATAACAGATTAGCATTAGAAATGACACTGAGGTTTGTTTATCTAGGCTACTGGGTTAAAGGAAGTTCTAAGATGGACTACAAAAAAAGGTTTAGTCCGCTTGAGGTGTTCACAGAAGATAAGTGGGTTTGCTCTAGCAAAGTTAGTCACACCAGGACCAAGCCGGTAAATGGGTCCAAAGAGAAACTTGGCGTGCCTATCTACTTGCCTTCCGATCAGTAAATTTTCTTAAAAGCTAAGAGACAGGTCTCTATGATTAGCGTTACAGCTAGCTAAATATAGCGCAAGTTCTTTATGAAATTTGGGCTGAGCTCTTACACCAAGAGTTGTTCTTGTTTTTTCTAAATAAGTTTCAAGAGGAGAAGCTAAAGTAGCCTTTGCGCCAAGAACCCATAATTCTAACTCATTTATTTCTTTAAGAGCTTTCTCTAAGCTCTTTTCAACCCTATCTTGTTTAACTTTCTTTTTCTTTAACTCTTTGATTGCCTTTGAAACATTCTTTTTGAACTCAGTGGTGCCTTTTACATCCCTATACTTCTTTACAAAATCGTTAAGACGTTGAATAGCTTCTTCTTTTTCTAAATTTACCATCTCATTAAGAATTGAGGAGTACTCTATTTTTACTTGTGCTATTTCTTCGCTTGAACCAAAAATATCAAAAACTTTTTCGATGGTTTGATATGAGTTTTCACCCTTGCGCCTATAAATATTCCTCAATTTTTCTTCTTCTTTCATCAAAGCTTTAAAATCCTTATAAGTCTGTGGCCAGGTGGCTGGTATAGTGGCTTTTAACTCGTCTATCTCTTGTTGTATATAGCCAATTTCACCTTCTATCTCCTCGACTGACTCCATATTATTTAATGTCTTCTGAAGAACCTGGTCTTTTTTCAACTCCTTGATATCTCTAAGTTTTATATTTATTTGGCTCTCTATTCTTCTTACCTTTCTTAGGATAGGTTTATATTCGATTGCCTCTTGCTTAATTTTTGCTTCTTGGTCCAGTGCCATTTTTAGACTATCAATGGCCAATGCAGCATCGGTAAGAGCACGCTCCAAATTGCCTTTTTCTTTTTTCGATAGCAAATCAAAATCAATCGCTTTTAACTCATTTACTGCGTTTTGAATGACTTTATCTTCTGAAAATATAATACCAGCACTATACTCTTCAATACAATATTGAAGTCTCGGGTTTTTTGGGGGTGGAGAGTTTTCTGATAAGAAACTCGTTCTATTAGGCAGATAATTAACTAAAGCGGGATAATACCCAACAATGAATAGTGCTAATATTTGTAGACCTATAAAAGGTACAACCCCTTTATACATTTGTACTGTTTTTACAATTGCAGGAGCAACTCCTCTAAGATAAAACAATGCAAATCCAAAGGGCGGTGTGAGAAATGACGTCTGAATGTTTAGCCCTATCATAACACCAAGCCAGACAGCAGTTATGTTAGCGGAAGGGTCTGATAGGAGGATTGGAGCCACTATAGGCACAACGACAACCGCTATTTCTATAAAATCAAGAAAAAATCCAAGAACAAAGATAACAGCCATAACAATAATGAATTTTGCCCAAAAGCCTCCAGGAAGAGAATTAAGAAACTCGCGTACTAAGTCTTCACCCCCAAATGCCCTGAAAGCAGCTGTCAGCACAGCCGCTCCTAACAGTATTATAAAAACAAGCGATGTGGTTTTTGCTGTTTCTAGCATAACCTCATTTAAAGTATTTTCAATTTTGTATAAACGCAAAGAGCTCCAAACCAAAGATACAATAAATATTATTGCTCCAAAGACACCGATTAAAATACCTATTAAATCTTTTGCATCCTGTATCTTTAGAATATTCATATCAAAATAGGTCAGAGCAAAAGTCATGATGAGAAGCGAGACCAACAGTAGTATAGCTGGTAAATATGCCGTGTAATCTTGCTTGGGATTTAATCTATATCCGGCCATTATAAGAGCTCCAGCAGCCCCTATTGCTCCGGCCTGATTAACTGTCGCTATTCCTGAAATAATTGACCCAAGAACCAAGATTATCAAAGTCAGTGGAGGTATTAAAATGAAGCCAACCCTAACCCAAAAAGCAGCATTCATTTTTCCATTGTAAGGAACAGAAGGAGCTAGCCTTGGGAAGAAAGTAGCTAACACAAGAATAAAAATCATATACAATAAAACAAGAACTATCCCAGGCACAAAAGCTCCTAAAAACATCTCGCCGGCACTCGTGGATGTTACATCCATTACTGACGGCATCGATAAATCCCCAGTAGCCTCTTTATGTAAAGCCTTTCGAAGAGAACTTGCTTGATCTGCTGCGGATCCGAGCTGATCTGCAAGAATTATAAGTACGATAGATGGCGGTATTATTTGTCCTAGTGTTCCGGAGGCAGCAATCGTGCCTGTAGCAAGAGCAGGAGAATATTTATTTCTAAGCATAACCGGCAAAGATATTAATCCCATGGCTACGACAGTAGCACCGACTATCCCTGTCGTAGCAGCAAGAAGTGCACCTACAAATACTACTGAAATTCCCAGACCCCCTGGAACTGGACCAAATAAATTTGCCATCGT